>NZ_JANUHA010000019.1 GCF_024753255.1 Massilia agri | reverse complement strand
GTTTGTCGTGATGCCGGTTTGCCGCTCACTTCGCCTGCGGCGGCTCCTCGACCGGAATTTCGCGATCGCCCAGCAGCACCTTGTCCGGCGTGATCGGCGTGCTGCGCAGGCGCTTGCCCGTCGCGTGGAAGATCGCGTTGCTGATCGCCGCCGACACGCCCACGATGCCGATCTCGCCCACGCCCTTGGCGCCGAGCTGCTTGCTGACGATGCGGTCGTCCTCCTGGGCGAAGATCACGTCGATGTCGTGGATGTCGGCATTCACGGCCACGTGGTACTCGGCGTAGTTGTGGTTCATGAAGCGCCCAAACCTGTGGTCGGTGAAGCTCTCCTCGTGCAGGGCCTGGCTGATGCCCCAGACGACGGCGCCGCTGACCTGGCTGGCCGCCGTCTTGCCGCTGATGATGCGGCCGGCCGCCACCGCGCTGACCACGCGCGTGACCCGCACCATGCCGAGCTTTTCGTTGACGCGCACCTCGCAGAACACGGCCGAGTGCACCGCCCGGGTGAACTTGCGCTGCTTGGCCATCTGCGGGGTCATGAAGAACTTCTCTTCGAGACGGTCGACCCCTTTCGCCGCCAGCACCTCGGACAGGCGCAGCGACACGTCGGGGCGATTGCGCAGCTGCATGGCGCCATCGATGAACTCGATGTCCTTCGGCTTTGCTTTGGCCAGCGGCGAGCCGGGCATCGCCTTCGCAATCTTGATGAGGGTCTTCTGCAGCTTCTCGCAAGCGCCATGCACGCCGCCGCCCACCGTGGTCACGTGCGAGGAACCGCCCTCGATCGGCGCCATCGGCAGGGTCGAGTCGCCCAGCTGGAAAGTCACTCTTTCCAGCGGCAGGCCCATGCACTCGGCGGCGATCATCGACATGACGGTATAGGTGCCGGTGCCGATGTCCGAGGCCGCGCTGCTCACCACCAGGCGGCCGTCCGCATGCAGCACCGCGCTGACGCGCGCCACCATCACCAGCGAGTCCCAGATGCCGGTCGCCATGCCCCAGCCGACCAGCTCCTCGCCGTCGACCATCGAGCGCGGCTCGAGCGGACGCTTGTCCCAGCCGAAACGGGCGGCGCCCTTGTCGTAGCACTGGTGCAGCTCCTTGGTCGAATAGGGCTTGTCGTCGAGCGGATTCACGCTCGCGTAATTCAGCCGGCGGAACTGCAGCGGGTCCATCTTCAGCTTGTAGGCCAGTTCGTCCATCGCCACCTCCAGGGCATGCACGCCGTGGGCGGCGCCCGGAGCGCGCATGTCGATCGGCGAGTGGCGGTCATGGGCCACCAGCTTGTAGCCCAGCTTGATGTTGTCGCAGGCGTAGAGCTGCCCTGACCAGTTCACGACCACCTCGACGTAGTCTTCCAGGCGCGAGGTCTCGTGGATGGCTTCATGCTTGATCGCCTGCAGCTTGCCGTCCTTGTCGGCGGCGAGCGACACCTTCTGCCAGGTCTCGGGCCGGTGGCCGAAGCTGAACATCTGCTGGCGCGTGAGCACCACGCGCACCGAGCTTTTCAGCTGCAGGGCCGCCATCACGGCAAGGGTCAGTTGATACTGGGGACGCAGGCCGGAGCCGAAGGCGCCGCCCACGAAGGGGTTGCGTACGGTGACCTTGTCCTTGGACAGGCCGAAGGCGCGCGACACATACCAGCGGTTGTTCTGCGAGCTCTGGGTCTTGTCGTAGATGGTCAGGTGGCCGTCCTCCCCGCGGATCACGGTGGTGGCGAACATCTCCATCGGGTTATGGTGCTCGACCCCGTGGTAGAACTGCGACTCGATCTTGATCGGCGCCTCCTCGAACGCCTTGTCGGCGTCGCCCTTGGAACTGGGCGGCGTGAAACCGGCCTTCATCGGCCGTGGCTTGTAGGCCTGGTCGAGGGTGGCCAGCAGGTCGGTCTCGTGCTTCTCTTCCTCGTAATTCACTTTGACCAGCTGGGCGGCGTAGCGCGCCGCCTCGAAGGTCTCGGCGACCACCAGGGCGACCGGCTGGCCGCTGTAGAAGATCCGGTCGCTGAACAGCGGCCGGAAAGGCGAGCCGCCCGGGGCCGTCATGTCCTTGTAGGCCAGGTCCCAGGAGCGGATCTTCGGCCGGTTCAGGTGGGTCAGGACCTCGATCACGCCGGGCGCAGTCAAGGCTTCGTCCGTGTCGATCGCGGTGATGCGGCCCCTCGCGATGGTGCCGCTCACCACCACGCCATAGCGCAGGCCGGGCGCCTGCTCCTCGGCGGCGTAGCGGGCGCTTCCCGTCACCTTGGCGCGGCCGTCCACGCGCGAGACCGGCATGCCGCCCTTGACGCGGCCGGTGCCCTCGGGCGCGGTCGGCGTGCGCAGTTCTGGAATCAGGTCGGTCATCGTTGTTCTCCCTTTGCGTAGTCGGTGCCGCGCGCGGCGGTGGTCAAGGCCTGGACGATGGCGTTGCGCGCCAGCGTGAGCTTGAAGTCGTTCTGGCCAAAGCCCTGCGCGCCGCGCAGGAGGATGTCGGCGGCGGCGCCGAAGGCATGCCCGTCAGCCGGTTTCCCGGCAAGCGCGCCTTCCGCTTCCTCGACGCGCCAGGGCTTGTGGGCCACGCCGCCCATGGCGATGCGGGCCGCGCGGATGGTCTTTCCATCCATGTCGAGGGCGGCCGCCACCGAGACCAGGGCGAAGGCGTACGACAGGCGGTCGCGCACCTTGATGTAGGCGGAATGCGCCTTGAAACGGTCGGCGTCCGGCAGGTCGATGTGGGTGATCAGCTCGCCCGGCTCCAGGGTCGTGTCGAGGTCCGGACGGTCGCCCGGCAGGCGGTGGAAATCGGCGAAGGGGATGTCGCGCTCCCCCTTGGTCGAGCGCACATGCACGACGGCGTCCAGGGCGCGCAGGGCCACGCACATGTCCGACGGGTGGGTGGCGATGCAATGCTCGCTGGTGCCGAGGATGGCGAGCTGGCGGTTCAGCCCTTCCTTCGCAGGGCAGCCCGTACCCGGCTCGCGCTTGTTGCAGGGCGTGCCGACGTCGTAGAAGTAATAGCAGCGGGTGCGCTGCAGCAGGTTGCCGCCGTTGGTGGCCATATTGCGCAGTTGGGGCGAGGCGGCCGCCAGCATGGCGGCGCTCAGCAGCGGATAGCGGCTGCGCACGGTCTCGTGGTAGGCGGTATCGGCATTGCGCGCCAGGGCGCCCAGGCGCAGGCCGCCATTCGGTCCGTCCTCGATGCGGTCGAGGCCGAGGCCATTGATGTCGACCAGTCGCCCCGGGCGCATGACCCCTTCCTTCATCAGGTCGATCAGGTTGGTGCCGCCGGCAATCGGACGGGCTTCGCCGGAGGCAAGTTGGCTGAGTGCGGCGTCGATGTCGCGCGCCTGGGTAAACGTGAATGGATTCATGCGAGCACCGCTCCCGTGGTGAAGGGTTTTTCTCCTTCGCCGGCGCGCTTGCCCCCGTCGAGCCCCATCACCTGCACCACGGCCTGGGTGATCTGGGGATAGGCGCCGCAGCGGCAGACGTTGCCGCTCATGAGTTCGCGCACGTCGTCGATGCTCTTCGCTTCGCCCTCGGCGATCAGGCCCGCGGCCGAGCACAGCTGGCCGGGGGTACAGTAGCCGCACTGGAAAGCGTCGCAGTCGATGAAGGCCTGCTGCAGCGGATGCAGCTGCTCACCATCGGCCAGGCCCTCGACCGTGGTGACCTCGCGGCCGTCGTGCATGACGGCCAGGGTCAGGCAGGCGTTGACGCGCTTGCCGTCGAGCAGGACGGTGCAGGCACCGCACTGGCCGTGGTCGCAGCCTTTCTTGGTGCCGGTGAGCTCCGCGCGCTCGCGCAGCAGGTCGAGCAGCGTCACCCAGGACTGGACGGAGAATTCCCGGTCCTGTCCGTTGATGCGCAGCCGGAGGGGGTGTTCCTGGTACTGGTCCATGGCTGTCCTTTCAGTAGGGAAGCTGCCACCTTAACCGAACGACAAGGCGCCTTCGGTTAGTTCACACACGTACGAACCGATCCGGAGCGCGTGCAAGCGAATGGCTTGTCGATATATGCACGGCGCGGGCGAGCACGTTGTAGCAATCAGGAAATTGCAATACCATCCAGAACCTTGGGGCGCGCCGCGCCGACCTTCCGTTCCCTTGTAAGGACCTGATTGCATGAAGACTCTTCCCCCGGCCGTCCTGCTGGCCGCCTGCCTCGCGTCGACCATTCCCACCGCGGCCCACGCCGCCAGGCCCGCCGAGGCGGCGGCGAAAGCCGGGCTCAAGGTGGAGTACCAGAAATTCACGCTGCCCAATGGCCTGGACGTGATCTTCCACATCGACCGCTCCGACCCCGTGGTCGCCGTCAACCTCACCGCCCACGTCGGTTCGGCCCGCGAAAAGGTCGGCCGCACCGGCTTCGCCCACCTGTTCGAGCACCTGCTGTTCCTCGAATCGGAAAACCTGGGCAAGGGCGGCCTCGACAAGATGACCGCGCGCATCGGCGGCTCGGGCGCCAACGGCTCGACTTCGCAGGACCGCACCAACTACCTGCAGACGGTGCCGAAGGACGCGCTGGAGAAGATGATCTGGGCCGAGGCGGACAAGCTGGGCTGGTTCATCAACACGGTCACCGACCCGGTGCTGGCCAAGGAAAAGCAGGTCGTCAAGAATGAAAAGCGCCAGGGCGTCGACAACGCGCCCTATGGCCACACCCGCTACGTCATCAACAAGGCCCTGTACCCGGCGGACCATCCCTACAACTGGCAGGTGATCGGCTCGCTCGAAGACCTGCAGAACGCGACCCTCGACGACGTCAAGGAATTCTTCCGCCTGTGGTATGTGCCGAACAACGTGACGCTGGTGATCGCGGGCGACTTCGACCCGTCCCAGGCCCGCAAATGGGTCGAGAAATACTTCGCCGAGATCAAGCGCGGCGAGGCGATCGCCCCGCTGGCCAAGCGCCCCGGCAAGCTCGCCCAGACCGTCAAGCTCGCCCACGAGGACAACTTCGCCAAGCTGCCCGAGCTGACCATGACCTGGCCGACGGTCGAGGACCTGCATCCGGATTCCTATGCCCTGGAGGTGCTGGCCGAATACCTGTCCGAGACCAAGCGCGCGCCGTTCTACCAGGTGCTGGTCGAAGACGCCAAGCTGGCGCCCAGCGTCCAGATGGGCAACCAGACCGCCGAACTGGCCGGCCAGTTCATGCTGCGCGTGCGCGCCTTCGAGGGCAAACCCCTGGACGACGTCGCCGCCGCCGTCGACAAGGCCTTCGCCAAGTTCGAACGCGAAGGCATCTCCGAGCGCGACCTGAACCGCATCAAGGCCGGCCTCGAGACCCGCTTCTACAACGCGGTGTCGAGCGTGCTGGGCAAATCGGCGCTGCTGGCCGAGTACAACTACCTGAGCGGCAATCCGGGCCGCATCGAGGAAGGCGTGCGCAAGACCCTGGCCGTCACGCCGGGCGATGTGCGCCGCGTCTACGACACCTACATCAAGGGCAAGCCCTTTGTGGCGACCAGCTTCGTCCCCAAGGCGAAGCTCGCCCTGGCCCTGAGCGGGTCCAGCAAGGCCGACGTGGTCGAAGAGAAGGTGGTGCAGGGCGCCGAGAACGCGGTGGACCCGAGCCAGAACGCCGACTACACCCGCACCCCGTCGAAGATCGACCGCAGCAAGGAACCGCCTTACGGCGCCACCCCGGCGGTGAAGGTGCCGGCGGTCTGGGACGCGAAGCTGGCCAATGGCCTGCGCGTGGTCGGCATCGAGAACCGGGAAGTGCCGCTGGTGCAGTTCGACATCGCCATCGACGGCGGCCTGCTGCTCGACAATCCGGACAAGGTGGGCGTGGCCAACCTGATGGCGCGCATGCTGACCCAGGGCACGGCGAAGAAGACGCCGGAAGAGCTGGAAGAAGCGATCCAGCAGCTGGGTGCGGCGATCAATGTGTCGGCGCGCAGCGAGGACGTGCGCATCAGCGTCACGACCCTGGCCCGCAACTTCGACGCCACCCTGGACCTGGTCGAAGAAATCCTCCTGCAGCCGCGCTGGGACGAGAACGAATTCGCCCTCATCAAGCAGAGCGTGCTGAGCCAGATCCGCCAGCAGGATGCCGATCCGAACGCGCTGGCCGCGATCAATTTCAACAAGCTGATCTACGCGAAAGACGATCTCCGCTCGCGCAACATCCTCGGCACGGCCGCGACGGTGAACGCGATCACGATCGAGGACCTGAAAGCCTGGTACCGCGCGAACCTGTCACCGTCCGTCGCGCGCATGCACGTGGTCGGCGCCCTGCCGAAAGCCTCGGTCACGCGCGCGCTGGCCGACCTGGGACGCGACTGGAAGGCCAAGCCGGTCAGCCTGCCGGCAGCGACGCCGGCCAGCATTGGTGCGGCCGGCAAAGTCTACTTCGTGGACGTGCCCGACGCGAAACAGTCGGTGCTGCGCATCGGCTACCGCGCACTCGCCGCGACCGACGCCGATTACTACCCGGCGACGGTGGCCAACTACATCCTGGGCGGCGGCGGCTTCGCCTCGCGCCTGACCCAGCAGCTGCGTGAAGGCAAGGGCTACACCTACGGCATCAACTCGAGCTTCTCGGGCAGCCAGAGCGCCGGCCCGTTCACGATCGCCAGCGGCGTGCGCAGCAACGTCACCCTGGAGTCGACCCAGCTGGTCAAGCAGGTGCTGCAGGACTATGCGCCGACCTTCTCGGCGGCCGACCTGGAGACGACGAAGAACTTCCTGGTCAAGAGCAACGCCCGTGCTTTCGAGACGGCCACGGCGAAGCTGGGCATGCTCGACAACATCAGCAAATACGGCTGGAGCCCGAGCTACGTCAAGGACCGCGAGGCGATCGTCAAGGCCATGACGCTGCCGGAGGTGCAGGCGCTGTCGGAGAAGTACCTCGATCCGTCGAAGATGGTCTGGCTGGTCGTGGGCGATGCGAAGACCCAGCTGCCGCGCATGAAGGAACTGGGCTTTGGCGAGCCGGTGGTGATCGGCAAGTAAGGCGAAGGGACTGGGGGCCTGGCCCTCAGTCGACGATCCGCGTCTTCGCATCGGGATCGACCATGCGCATCAGGCGCACCACCGCATCCGTCGTGACGGTATCGATCTTGCCCGCCATGCGCCGGTCGAAAGGATGGTCGTCGAAGGCCACGTTGGCGCGGAACATGCGGGCGCCCAGGCGCACGGCGGCCGGGATGTCGACCGTCGGCGGCTGGAAGCCGCGCGAGCGCAGCCAGGACTGGGCCTCGGCGCGGGTCTCGACCTGGCCGCTCGGGGCCAGCGCCGCGGCGATGGTCTCCAGCACCCACTGGTTGGAGTTCTGGTACTGCGTCGAATACACGTAGGACAGCATGTTGTAGCGCGGCTCGTGCAGGCGTAGCGGCGTGCGCGTCGCCACCAGCCTGGCCAGCTTCGCCTGCGCTTCCGGCCCCGGGATCACGAGCTGGGCCTCGAGCCGGTACAGGTCGGTGAGGAAGAAGTTCCCCATGCCCTCGTTGTAGAGCCCTGACACGGCGGTGCCGCAATCGTTGAGCGCGTGCACGACGGTCCAGCGACCGGCCGGATGGTCGCGCACGACGATGCCCATGTGGGAATAGCGCAGGCCGTACTTGCTCAGGTCCTGGCCGGCGCGCGCGACCAGGGCGACCTGGGCGCCGCTGGCGTCCAGCGCGGCCACCGTGCGCTGGGCCAGGTCCATGGACAGCACGATCTCGTGCGGGGCGAGGGGTTTGTTCTCGCAGGGCTGGCCGGCACGCGCGATCAGCGGCGCGGCCAGCACGATGCCAACCAGGCCGAGGGCGAGTGCGCGCATCAGATTGCCTTCGACGAGTGCAGCAGGGCCTTGCCCGCTTCGTTCGGCAGGAAGGCGATCGCCTTGCCCGACAAGACCAGCACGTGGCCGGTGGACGCCGTCACGACTTCCAGCGTGGTGCCGGCCGCCAGCGACAGGCCGCCCGCCGCCTTGCCCGACAGGCGTACCGTCGCGCGGCTGCCGTCCACGACGTTCTCGAGCACGACTTCCAGGCCGTCGGCGACGGTCTTCGCGCTGGCCACGACCACGCTGCCGGTGGCGGCCACGCTCAGGACCGAGCCCACCACGACGACGCCGGACAGGTTGGCGCTGGCCTGGGAAGGATTCGACTGGCCCGCGGCGTGAGAGCCGATGCAGGCGAGACCGAGCAGGGTGGCGAGGACGATGCGTTTCATGGTGTTCTCCTTGTTGAAAGTGCTGGCATCATCGCCATGGACCGTCGTGGAGGCAAGCACTGGCGGCGCGGTAGCGATTCCTTGACGGCCAGGTATCGGCTGGCGATACCAGGCACGGACGGCCGGATTCAGGCGGCCTTCGGCAGGGGCGCGGCCAGCAGCAGCGACTCGACGCGGTCGCGGCCGTTGCGCTTGGCCGTGTACATCAGTTTGTCGGCCGCATCGATCAGTTCCAACAGCGGCGTGTCGCCATCCGCGCAGCTCGCCACCCCGAAGCTGGCCGTGGTGTAGATCGTGGCGCCATCGGCATGGCCCTGCACCGGCATGGCGGCGCAGCGCTGCCGCAGCCATTCGGCGAGTTGCACGCCCGCGGACAGGCTCGTCCCGGGCAGGACCAGCAGGAATTCCTCGCCGCCGTAGCGGATCACGCTGTCGACGCCCTCGCGCGCCACCGCCTGCAGGAGCTTCGAAAAGTCGACCAGGACGGCGTCGCCCGCGCCATGGCCGTGGCTGTCGTTGATCCGCTTGAAGTGATCGATGTCGCACAGGATCACGCTCAGGGGCTGGCCGGCATGGCCACGGGCCTGCGCCGTGTCGAGCAGCACGTCATGGAGGCAGCGGCGGTTATGGCAGCCGGTGAGCCAGTCGCGCTCGGCCGCGTCTTCCAGCACCAGGCGGGCCCGGTATTCCTCGCGGGTGGCGAGCTGGTAGCGCCGCGCCGCCAGCGCGCCGAAGGTGTTCACCAGCGCGAGCAGCATGCACATGGTGAGCAGGTCGGCGAAGTCCATGCCGGCGTAGGCCAGGGTCAGGCCGAGGAAGACGGCGGTGGCCGCGGCCGCGATCGCCAGGGCCGTGGCGAGGCGATTGGGGATGAACAGGTAGATCACCAGCAGCATGATGGCCAGCGACATCGCGTGCCAGTGGAATTCGCCTGGCCGGTGCAGCGCGATCACCATGAAGCAGCCGAGCGCGACGCTTTCAGCCACGGTCGCGGCCAGTCGGCTCGCCTTGACTCCCGGCCGGCGGCGCCACACGAGCCAGGCGCAGGACCACGCGCATGCGGCGACCAGCAGGCGCGCGCCGAGCAGCAGGGCGGTGTCGGGGACGATGCCGAGCGCCGCCACGTCGGTGGCGAAGAAACACAGGAAATACAGGCTGCAGAACAGCAGGGTGAAAGCCAGCTGCCTGCGGGTGCGGGGCAGCTGGGCTTCCAGGTGGGCGGTTTCGAGCAAACGGTCGGTGAACTCGGCGCGCAGGAGATCGATGGCAAGGTGGCCGGAGACAGGAGGACGGGGCACGGATCGGGAAATGAGGGTGAGAGCAGCTGTATTGTTTCATCAAGAGGCATGTCGAAGGCTCACGAAATGTAACTCGCTGGAAGCTCCGCGAGGCCGGGACCGTGTTGTTTCACACATCTATTTTTTGGGGAATTTACATTTCTCCATCGGGTTCCTCGTTTGACAGCCGTAATCTCTTCGTAGCAAGCACATTGCCGTATGGCAAGTTCGTGCGCAAATGCTTCCAACAATGCGTCCACCGAAACATTCTTTATAAAAATGAAACTTGCAAACTTGAAGATCGCCAAGCGCCTTGCTTTGGGCTTCGGCATTGTCGCCGTCCTGCTGGTCGGCAGCCAGGCCATCGGCATCCAGATGCTTGCCAAGGTCAGCGCGGGCAGCGTCGACGTTGCCGAGCGCCGCGTGCCGAACATCATCGCCACCACTGCGGTGCTGGCCGAAGTCAACGATCAAGCCATTGCGATCCGCAACATGATGCTCAATGCCGATCCTGCCGACCGCGAGAAGCAGCGTGCCGAGCTGGCGTCCTCGCGCAAGGAGATACTGGAAGAATTCGCACACCTGCGCCAGACCCTGCTGTTCCCGAACGCCCTGGCCCTGCTGGACCGCATGGTGGCGGCCAACGACAAGTACGTCGCGGGTGGCGACCAGCTCCTGAAGCTGATCGAGGCGGGTGACCAGGAACAGTCCCACGCCTTCCTGATGAGCGTGCTGCGTCCCGCCCTCGCCGAGCTGAAGGGGGCTGTGAACGACCAGCTCGCCATGCAGAAGGAATTCAGCATCAAGACGGCCGACGAGGCGGTGGCGCTGGACCGTTCGATGCGCGTCTGGATGGTGGCGCTTGCCCTGGCTTCCCTGGCTGCGGCCGGGGCGATCGGCTACTGGATTACCCGCTCGATCACCCGCCCGGTGGCGCGTGCCCTGGAGGTGGCCAACACCGTCGCGGCCGGCGACCTCACCAGCCGCATCGAGGTGACGACGACGGACGAAACCGGCCAGCTGCTGAACGCCCTGAAAACGATGAACGAATCGCTGGTGCGTACCGTGACCGTGGTGCGGACCGGCACCGACACCATTGCCACCGCCTCGCGCGAAGTCGCCAGCGGCAGCCTCGACCTGTCGACCCGCACCGAAGAACAGGCCAGCTCGCTGGAAGAAACCGCTTCGTCGATGGAAGAGCTGACCTCGACCGTGAAGCAGAACGCCGACAATGCGCGCCAGGCGAATACCCTGGCCGCGGCGGCATCGATGGTGGCCGAACGCGGCGGCCAGGTGATCGGCGAAGTGGTCGGCACCATGGGCCGCATCGATGCCTCGGCCGGCAAGATCGCCGACATCATCGGCGTGATCGACGGGATCGCCTTCCAGACCAATATCCTGGCCTTGAATGCCGCCGTGGAAGCGGCGCGGGCGGGCGAGCAGGGCCGCGGCTTCGCCGTCGTGGCCAGCGAAGTGCGCAACCTGGCCCAGCGTTCGGCAAGCGCTGCCAAGGAAATCAAGGCCCTGATCGTGGAATCGACCGAGGCCGCCGGCGCCGGCAGCAGGCTCGTGGCCGAGGCGGGCAGCACGATGCAGGAGATCGTCGACAGCGTGCGCCGCGTGACCGACATCATGAGCGAGATCAGCGCCGCCAGCGCCGAGCAGACGGCGGGCATCGAGCAGATCAATTCCGCAGTGGTGCAGATGGACCAGGTAACGCAGCAGAACGCCGCCCTGGTCGAGGAAGCGGCGGCAGCGGCCGACTCGATGCAGGAACAGGCCGCACGCCTGGCCGAGGCGGTATCGGTGTTCCGCACCGGCGCCGAGGCGGCTGCCCCGGCCCCCGCCAGCACGGCGCCGGCGCCTCGCCTGGCGCCGCCGGCACGCACCGGCGCGACCAGGCCGGCGCCCGTGCGCAAGCCGGTCGCCGCCGTAAAAGCAGCCGAGCAGGAGTGGGAAGAATTCTGAACCTGTCCTGAGGATGCGGAGGACGCCCGGCGAACGCCGCGCCCTGCGCACCGGTCCAAGCCTTATTCTCATGCGGGAAAAGGCGATGGCGGGCGCACACGACAGCGGGGCGGACGGGCGCATCAGCGCCGAGTTGTGGCAGGTGATCAAGCGCTACCGCTGGCGCATCGCTGCCGCGGTCGCGCTGCTGCTGGTGGCCAAGCTGGCCACGGTGGCGGTGCCGCTGCTGCTCAAGCGGATCATCGACGCGCTATCCGGCGCCGAACTGCCGGCCAGGCTGCCGCTCTACCTGCTGGTCGGCTACGCGCTGCTGCGCTTTTCCTCGACCCTGTTCAACGAATGGCGCGACCTGCTGTTTGTGCGCGTGACCCTGGAAGCCGTCTCGGCCTACGCGCGCAAGACCTTCGTCCACCTGCATGCCCTCGGCCCGCGTTTCCACGCGCGGCGCAAGCTCGGCAGCCTGCTGCCCGATATCGACCGCGGCACCGGCGGCATCGCCTTCCTGCTGGGCGTGGGCCTGTTCACCATCGTGCCCACCCTGGTCGAGATCGCGCTCGTGCTGGGCATCATGCTCAGCCGCTACCCGGCCGGCTTCGCCGCCGTCATCCTGCTCACCTTCCTGCTGTACGCTGGCTTCACCCTGGTGTTCACGGCGCGCCGCGTGGTCTACCAGCGCCGCGTGAACAAGCTCGACTCCAGCGCCAAGGGGCGCCTGGCCGACAGCCTGATCAACTACGACACGGTCAAGTTCTTCAACAACGAGGCGCTCGAGGCTGAGCGCTTCGGCGCCATCCTGAAGGACTGGCGGGCGGCGGGCGCGGCCAACCAGCGCGCGCTGTTCACCCTGCACGTGGGGCAGAGCGCGGTCATCGCCCTGGGCGTGGCGGCCATCATGCTGCTGGCCGGCCAGGCCGTCATGCAGCGCCAGATGAGCGTGGGCGACCTCGTCCTGATCAATGCCTTTGCGCTGCAGGTCTGCCTGCCCCTGAATGCCCTGGGTTTCGTGTACCGCGAGGGGCGTGACGCCTGGGTGAACACGGAGCGCCTGTTCGAGCTGCTGCGCGAGCAGCCCGAGATCGTCGATGCGCCAGGTGCGCCGCGGCTAGCCGATGGTCCCGGCGAGGTCGTGTTCGAGCACGTGAATTTCCACTACGAGGCGGCGCGTCCCGTGCTGGTGGACGTCAGCCTGCGTATCGCGCCCGGCACGACGCTCGCCGTGGTCGGGCGCAGCGGCTCGGGCAAGTCGACCCTGGCGCGCCTGCTGCTGCGCTACTACGACCCCGCGAGCGGCCGCATCCTCGTCGACGACCAGGACATTCGCGCGGTGGCGGCCGGCAGCGTGCGCCAGGCCATCGGCGTGGTGCCGCAGGAGACGGCGCTGTTCAACGACACGATCGGGAACAATATCGCCTATGGCCGCGTCGGCAGCACCCGCGAGGACGTGATCCGGGCCTGCCGCGCCGCCCACCTGCACGAGCTGATCGAATCGCTGCCCGAGGGCTACGACACCCAGGTCGGCGAGCGCGGCGTGAACCTGTCGGGCGGCGAAAAGCAGCGCATCGCGATCGCCCGCGCCGTTTTGAAAAACCCGGGTATCCTGATCTTCGACGAGGCCACGTCGGCGCTCGACGCCGTCTCCGAACACGCCATCACGCAGGAACTGGACCGGCTGGCGCAGGGCCGCACCACCCTGATCATCGCGCACCGGCTGTCCACCATCGTGGCCGCGGACAGCATCGTGGTGATGGACCGCGGACGCATCGTCGAGCAGGGCAGGCACGAGGAGCTGCTGCGGCGCAAGGGGCAGTACGCCCGGCTCTGGCTGCTGCAGCAGCGGACGGAAAGGGAGGCCGAGCGCTGAGCCTCAGCTGCCCCGGAACACGATGGTCTTGTTCCCGTGGACGAAGACGCGGCGCTCGATGTGGAACTTCACCGCCGCGGCCAGCGCCATGCACTCGTTGTCGCGGCCCACGCGCACCAGCTGCTCGGGCTTGAAGTTGTGGTCGACGCGGGTGACCATCTGTTCGATGATCGGGCCTTCGTCCAGGTCCGGCGTCACATAATGGGCGGTGGCGCCGATCAGCTTGACCCCGCGATCGAAGGCCTGGTGATAGGGCTTGGCGCCCTTGAAGCCGGGCAGGAAGGAGTGGTGGATGTTGATGCAGCGCCCGGCCAGGCGACGCGCCAGCTCGTCCGAGAGGATCTGCATGTAGCGCGCCAGGATCACCAGCTCGGCGCGGGTTTCCTCGACCACTTCGAGCAGGCGCGCTTCCTGCTGGGCCTTGTTCTCTTTCGTCACCGGCAGGAAGATGAAGCGGATGCCTTCGCGCTCGACCATGGGGCGCAGGTCGAGGTGGTTCGACACGACGGCCGTGATCGACATGTTCAGTTCGCCGTTGCGGCGGCGGTAGAGCAGGTCGTCGAGGCAGTGGTCGTCCCTCGAGACCATGAGGACGGTCTTGACCGGCTCGGCCGCGTCGTGGATCTTCCACTGCATGTCCAGGCGGGTGGCGACGCCGCTGCCGAACTGTTCGTGGAGCTCCTCGATGGATGGGGAACCGGCCTGGCGGCGGAACACGGCGCGCATGAAGAAGCGCTCGGTGGAGTCGTCGTCGAACTGTTCCAGCGCGCAGATGTAGCAGTCGCGCTCGGCGAGGAAGGTGGCCACGGCGGCGACGATGCCGATGCCGGCGCGGCAGGCGGCGTTGAGGATGTATTCGGGGGCGTGCGGGGGCCTGGCGGATTCAATCGGGGTCATGCGGTCGTCCTGTCGGTAAGTGGGACGCCTGCGCATTCGCGCGGGGAGCCAGGGCTGGAACGGCGGATGGCCGGATGCCGCTGGCGCCGCCGTGCAAGCCTTGTGGACAAAGCAGACGTTGTCATTCAGTTATCTTGGCCGATGCGGCCGGCGCCGTCAAGCCGCACACGTCGAAGAGCCCGGGCTCAGCCTGCCATGGCCGTCAATCCCGGAACAGATGCGTGAACGTACGGCTGACGGGCAGCTTTTCCTCGCAGCCGCGCAGCAGGACCTGCATGCGCTCGGCGTCGATGCGCTCAACCGCGGCGATTGCGCCGACGTTCACCAGGGTGCCGCGGTGGATCTGCCAGAAGCGGTCGCGGTCGAGGCCGCCCAGCAGGTCCTTCAAGGGAGTGCGCACCAGCGCTTCCGAATCCGGCAGCACCACGCGGGTGTACTTGGTATCGGACTGGAAGAACAGCACCTCCTCGACGTCGATCAGGCGGATCTGGCGGCCGACCGTCGCTTTCAGCCACTTGAGCTTTTCGCTGCGCGCGCCGGGCAGGCTCGTTTTCAGGTGCCGCAACAGGTCGCCGAGGTCGGCGGGCGACTGGCTCAGCTTGGCGCGGATCCGGGCCAGGGCGCGCTCGAGGCGGTCGGCCTGCACGGGTTTGAGCAGGTAGTCGACGGCGCCGGCGTCAAAAGCGTCGACGGCATACTGGTCGTAGGCGGTGACGAAGACCACGTGGGCGCCGTCGCCGATGCGTTCGGCCACTTCGAGGCCGGACAGGCCGGGCATGCGGATGTCGAGGAAGACCACCTCCGGCTCGTGTTCCAGGTAGCCGTCCCAGGCGTCGTTACCGTTCTCGGCCTCCAGCACGATGCGCGCTTCCGGCCAGCTTGCCGCCAACATGCCCACCAGGCGCTCGCGCATCAGCGGTTCGTCTTCGGCGATCAGGACGGTCGTCATGCGGCCTCCTGCCAGGTCGCGCGCGCCAATGGCAGCACGACTTGCGCGGCCACGCCGGGATCGGCGTCGTACAGCGCCAGTGCGGCATCGTCGCCGTAGGCCAGGGCGAGGCGCCGGCGCACATTGTCGAGGCCGGCCCCATCGCCCGGCGTGGCGCTCATGCCCACGCCGGTGTCGCGCACCCGGATCACGGCCCTGCCATCTTCTTCGAGCGCGCTGACCAGGATGGCGCCGCCGCGCAGCGAGGGTTCGATCCCGTGCTTGATCGCGTTCTCGACCAGGGTCAGCACCAGCATGCTCGGCACCTGCAGCGGCGCCAGGGCGTCGGGCAGGTCGAGGGAGAAGTCCAGGCGCTTGCCCATGCGCGCCTGCATCACGCGCAGGTAGGCGGCGATGGTGGCGAATTCGTTGGCAAGGGTGACCTGCTCGCGCCGCATATCGCTGAAGCTGGCGCGCAGGAAGTCGATCAGGTCGGCGGTGAGGGCGGCGGCCCGCGGCGCGCCGTCGGCCGCCAGCTGTTGCACCGCGCCCAGGGTATTGAAGAGGAAGTGCGGCTCGATCTGGGCGCGCAGCATGCGCAGCTTCGATTCGCTCAGCTCGCGCGCCAGGCGTTCGGCTTCGGCGTCGCGCTGGAGCTTGCGCGTCATGGCTTCCTGCTTGCGGCGGCGGATGCGGCCGACGATCAGGATGGGCGCAACGCCCGTGGCGCAACCGATTGCCGCCGCGAAGAACATGCGCGGCAGGCGTTCCAGTACTTCCGAGATCGGCGCCGCCTGGAGGACGATGCTTACCAGGGCGCTCGCGAGGCCGCCCACGACGACCCCTGCGACGGCGTACAGGACCACCCGGCGCCGGGTGGCGACCACATAGCTCATGTTGAACCAGGCCGCGATGGCGCCCAGGAGCAGGCTGAATCCGACGAGGTTGGCGATCCCGATGGCGCCGAGCCAGCTGAACTTGTCGACCAGGAGATGCAGGAGCACGCCGGCCAGGGAGAACCCGGCCGCGAACTTGGCGAGGGCCAGCCAGAGCCGCCGTCCCTGGTAGACCTCGCAGAACGCGCGCATCTCCTGGCGCTCGGTCGGCGTCATCGACATCAGCTTGCACACCAGGTAGCGGCGGGGGCTGAAGCGCCACCGCGCTTCCAGCAGCGCGGGGTCGTCCTGCACGGCAAGCCGTTCACGCTCCACGTCGTCGTACCAATCGATCAGCCTGCGCCACATACATCCTCCAGCTCATTAATATAAAGCAATAAGGACAGTGTAGGGAAGGCGCGGCGCACCGGAAACCGCGAGGCGACGAACGACGAAAGCGCGCGACGAACGACGGCAGCAGGCGGCCTCATGCTACGATGGCGGACTTTTGCCCGTCGTTTCATGCAGCACGAATACTCTTGCGAACTGCGCCCCATGCGCCCGGCCGACCTCGACGCGGTATTGCATGTGCAGGCGGCCTGCTACCCGGTGTCGATGCAGGAACCGGCCGCGATTGTCCTGTCGCGCATGCGCGCGGCGCCCGGCAGCTGTGCCGTCGCCGTGGATGCCGAGGGTGTGTGCGGCTACCTGTTCGCCTATCCGAGCCGGCTGGGTGTGGTCACGCCGCTGGATGCGCCCTTCGCACCGGCGCTTGAGGCGGACACGCTCTACCTGCACGACCTGGCGGTCGCGCCGCGCGCCCATGGGCGTGGGCTCGCACGCAGGCTGGTGGCGCATCTCCTGGAACACGGCCGTTCGCTGGGCCTCCCTACGTCGAGCCTGGTGTCGGTGCAGGACACGGCGCCCTTCTGGGCTGCGCTCGGCTATCGTGAGGCCGAGGTCGCATGTCCCCAGGCGCGCGCGGCCCTGGCCGGCTATCCGGGAACAGCCCGCTACATGCGCCGGTCCCTTCGCCAAGAACCTCTTACTTGACCCGGCTGACCCGGGCGGTATTGTTGCTGCCTTCTACTTGCAGGTAGAAGGCGCCGAGCATGCCGCGCTCGATGCTGACCTTCGGGTTGCTGGCAACCGGCAGCGCCACCTCGCTGCCGTCGACCACGCGCCAGACCTGGCCGTTGGCGAGTTTGATCTGGGCGCCCGGTCCCCAACCGTCGAAGCGGCCTTCGATGGTGCTGGTGACGGACTTCGCTTCTTCCTTGCGTTTCGCCGGGGCCGTCATCGCCGGGCCCAGGCCGAATGCCTCTTCCTTGCTGCGCGCCAGGGGCGCCGGCGCCTTCACGTCGATCGCGTCATAGCAGGCCAGCCGGGCAGGGCCGTCGGCCAGTGTGCGGCACTTCAGGATCGCATCGCTGGCATGCGCGGGGGCGGCCAACAGGGCGCCGGACAGGAGGAGGGTGAGCGGCAAAGCTTTCATGGTGTCTCGCCAAGGTTGCACAAGCGTTAATTATATTTTTGCTTGCGCATGCGCACGATTCAACAAAGCAAAAAAAGCGGGACCGAAGTCCCGCCAAGAGAGGTGACATGGAAAACTGAAGCCGCGTGTCGAAACGAAACGCGTCAGAAACGGTAGGTCAGCGAAGCCTCCACCGCGCGCCCGAACAGGGGGCGCGCATTGATCGGACCGGTGCCGTTGCCGCTCGTAAGGCGCGAATTGCCCTCGGTCAGGCCCAGTTCGTCCGTGACATTGGTCGCGCTGATGCGCAGCTCGAGGTTGTTGCCCAGTTCCGCCAGCACACCCAGGTCCAGCGTCTCGTAGGCTGGCAGGTATTGCTGGTTGGCCTGGTCTGCCCAGCGGCTGCCGATGCGCGAGTAGGTGCCGTACAGGCGCATGGCGTAATCGCCCACCGGAATGCGGTAGCTCGGCGAGAAGCGGTACTGGAACTTCGGCTGGCGCTGCACGGTGTTGCCGTCGATCGCCGGATTGTCCTTGTACTCGGAATCCTGCCAGTTGCCCGAGAGCTGCAGCTGCAGGCCGGCCAGCGGACGCAGCGCCAGTTCGAACTCCACGCCCTTGCCCTTGGAGCCGCTCACCGAGTACAGCACGCCGGTGGTGGTGATCTGCTGGAAGGAGATGCCGGTGAAGTCGGTGAAGAAGGCGTTCACGTAGGCGCTGTAGAGCGGATTGGCCGTCTTGTAGCCGACTTCGAACTGCTTGACCTTGGGCGTCGGCACGCGCGAGCGGTCGTTCAGCACTTCCTGGGTGCCGGCGTTGCGCATGTCGTCGAAGTAGATGAAGGTGTGACCCTGGTTGGCGCGCACGAAGACGCTGCTGTCCTTGGTGAGCTTCATCAGGCCGCCCACGGTGAAGGAATTGACGGAGTCGTCGCGCTCGAGGCCCGTGTAGCTGCCGGTCGGCACCGAGGTGCCGTTGTTGTAGAGGGTCAGCGGATTGCCGTCCGGGTCGACCGTCCCGAGGTTCGAGATCGAGGCGTTCAGGCGCTGCTTCTCGCGGCGCACGCCGGCGTCGAGCTTGATGCGGTCGCTGATGCGCCATTCGTCGGCGATGTACAGCGCCGTGTTGTCGCCGTCATAGGAGGCGACCGGCGCATAGAAGACATTGCCGTCCTTGCCGTTGTTGGCCACGACGACGCCATTGTCCAGGCGCACATTGATCAGGCTGGCCTGCGGGGTGGCGCTCATCAGGTGGCTGTTGCCGAGGAACCAGCGGTCGCGCGAGGAGTAGTTGGCGAGGTAGGCGCCGGCGGTGACGGTGTGGGCGCCGATATCGCGGCTGACGCGGAACTCGTTGGTAGAGGAGCGCAGCTTCTTCTCGACCGCCCAGAGGCCGGCCTGCACGACCTGCTGGTTCGGGGAGACGGCGCCGCCTTTCACCCAGCTCATGGTGCCGCTCGTCGCCCGCACGCCGCCGGCGGCAGCCAGGGCTTCCGGATTGGCATTGGCCGAAGCGATGGCCGCCTGCAGGTAGTCGGCCGCGCTCAGCGGGTTGTTACCGGTGAACATGGCGATTGTGTTGAGGTCGCCATTGAAATGGTTGAACTTGTTCGACACCTGCCAGCCGTTCAGGTTTTGCTGGAAGTCGACGCCGAACAGGGTCGATTTCAGGCCGCGGCCGTCGCCGAGGTCGTAGTCCAGGGTGCGACCCGGGGCGGCCTCGACGGTGAAATGGCGCATCTCGTTGCTCATCAAGGTGCCGGTGAGCGGGTCGAAGCCGGGGAAGGCGCTGATCGAGCGGCCCTCGTTCGCCGAGATCAGGGGCAAGCCGGTATAGAAGGCGTTCTTGTCGTCGGTGCCGCGGGCATAGATCGTCAGTTCGCCACCCTCCAGCTTGCGGGTGATCGAGGCCGACAGCTGGCCGCCGTCGTCCGCCGGGAAACCGGACTTGCGGATGCCGTCGGTCACGCGGTAGAAGCCGCCGACCATGCCGTACCAGTTCTCGGCGATCTTGCCGCTGTAGACGCCGTCGAAGCGGCGCAGGTTGCCGGTGCCGACCGTGAAGCGCAGGCTGCCTTCCGGCGTGTCGGTGCCTTTCTTCATGATGAAGTTCATGGTCGCGCCCGGCTGGCCGACGGAATAGATGGTGCTCGGGCCGCCGCGCAGCACTTCCACGCGCTCGATGGTGTCGTCCAGGCGGAAGGAGGACGAACCCTCGAAGAAGGACAGCACCGGCACCGGATAGATCGGATTGCCGTTCATCTGCACCGAGACGAAGGGCGAATCGCTGCCCGAGGGGAAGCCGCGCACCTGGATGTTGGCGCCGGACTGGCCGCCGGTCGGCTCGGCATAGGCGCCCGGTACCAGCTTCATGATGTCGGCGGTGCTGCTCGGCGCCGCCATCTTGAGCTGTTCTTCGGTGGCGGTGGTGATGCTGAAGGCGGCGTCGATCTTGCGGGTGCCGCTGCTGGAGGCGGTGCCGGTGACGACAACCTGCTGGATTTCCTGTTGCACGCCGGCCGGGCCGGCGGGATCGGCCTGTACGGTAGCGGCCGGGGCGGCGGTGGTTTCCTGCGCCGCCACCTGGCAGTGCAGGGACAGGGCGAGGACGGCGAGGGCGATGGCGGATAGTTGCGGCGAGGCGCTGCGCGATGGTGCGGACTGGTTCATGAGTAGGCTCTCTGTTGTTGTGGAATGCGGCTACTGGCGGGGCGTCTCCTCCCCGCACGAACCCTGTCGATGTAAATGCTCAACAAGGAAAGTGTGGCCATTGAATCATCGAATGTTATCGATGTCAACGGAATTGTTATCGATGTCATTTGGTCTCGACAGCGCGGAAAAACCTGTCATAATGCTTACTGTTCAGAAGCAGTCTCATTCACGCAACACTTTTACGACGCGGTATTCATGGCACAAGCGAAGCACGGCAAGGCGCCCGGCGATCCGGGACCGACGATGGAAGACCTGGCGAAACTCGCCGGCGTGTCCACCATCACGGTCTCGCGCGCGCTGCGCGACAGTCCGCTCGTGACCGAGAAGACCCGCGAGAAGATCCGCCAGCTCGCCAGCGAGCAGGGCTACCGCTTCAACATCAGCGCCCGCAACCTGCGCATGCGCCGTTCCTACTCGGTGGCGGTGGTGGTCGAGATGACCCCGGTGAAGGGCCGGCCCATGTCCGATCCCTATCCGCTGGAACTGCTGGGCGGCATCACCCAGGAACTCACGACCTCGGGCTACAGCGTGGTGCTGACCTCCAAGCAACTGCTTGACACGGCGCCGGTGCAGGGGGCCGATGGCCTGATCCTGCTGGGCCAGGGCTCGCATGGCGAAGCGGTGAAGGCGCTGCAACAGACCAATCTGCCGCTGGTCGTGTGGGGGGCGCCCGAGGATGGGGCCGACTACGTCGTGGTCGGCAGCCACAACCGCAAGGGCGGCGCCAGCGCGGCCGAACGCTTCCTGGAGCAGGGCCGGCGCAAGCTGATCTTCCTGGGCGACGTCGACCACGCCGAGGTGCAGGAGCGCTGCGCCGGTTTCATCGAGGCCTTGTCGGGTCGCGCCACCGTGCACATCCTCCGTCCCAAGGCGTTTACCTTCGAAGCTGGCTTCGAATGCGTCTCGACGCTCCTGAAGAAGAAGCCTGGCCTGGCCTGCGACGGCCTGTTCGCCGCCAGCGACCTGCTGGCCATGGGCGCGATCCGCGCACTCACCGAGGCAAGCCTGCGGGTGCCGGACGACATCTCCGTCATCGGCTACGACGACACGCCGGGCGCCGCAAGCTTCGTGCCCCCGCTCACGAGCGTGCACCAGTACCTGCGCGACGGCGGAGTGCTGCTGGCGAAGAAAATGCTGGCCATGCTCGAAGGCCAGTCCGTGCAATCCGAAATGCTGCCGACGACGCTGATCGTCCGGCATACCTGACAACCCCCCAACCGGAGCCGGCCGCGCTCGAAGCAGGGCGGCCATGACGAGGAAACCGAACGCATGAATGACATCGATAACATGGCCTTGCCGACCGATCCCTGGCGTATCCACGAGCGCGGTCTCGATCCGGCCCGCAGCTTCCTGCACGAGACCCTGTTCTCCCTTGGCAACGGCTACATCGGCATGCGCGGCACCCACGAGGACATGCCGGGCCAGCCGGGCAGCACCCTGGAAGGCACTTACCTGAACGGCTTCCACGATACCGAGACGATCCACTATCCCGAGAACGCCTACGGCCTGGCGCGCACCAACGAATTCATGCTGAACGTGCCGAACGCGAAGAAGATCGCCCTCTTCGTCGATGGCCGGCGCGTGAACAGCGGCAGCGGGCGCATCGTGTCCTACGAGCGCAGCCTGGACTTTCGCGCGGGGGTGCTGGAGCGCCGGGTCGAGTGGGAACTGGACGAGGGCAAGCGCCTGCGCATCGACAGCCGCCGCCTCGTGTGCTTCGGACGCAAGCACCTGGCCGCCATCGAATACCGGGTGACGGCGCTGAACTTCGATGGGATTGTGCGCCTCGAGGCCCTGCTCGACGGGGAGGTCAGCAATATCCAGGCCGGCGACGACCCGCGCGTGGGCTCGGCGATCAGCGGCCCCTCGCTGCTGCCGGTCGGGCTTGAAGCCTTTGAACACGGCCTGGTCTTGAGCCAACGCACCCGCAACAGCGGCTTCCTGCTCGCGAGCGGGATCGCGTGCGCCGCCTCCGGCGTCGACGGCATCCTCGCATCGCGTCTCGATGCGGGCATGGCCTTCGAAGCGCCCCTGCGTGCAGGCGAAGCGCTCACCCTGCACAAGTACATCGCCTACGTCAGCTCGCGCGACGTCGCCGCCGAACAGGTTGCGGCGCAGGCGCGCGCCGAGATGAAAGCCGGCCTGGCGGATGGTTTCACAGCGCTGGCGGCGGCCCAATCGGCCTACCTGGGCGACTTCTGGGCCAAGGCCGACGTCGAGATCGCGGGGGACGACGCCCTGCAGCAGGGCGTGCGCTTCAACCAGTTCCACCTGCTGCAGTCGGTGGGGCGCGACGGGCGCACGAATATCGCGGCCAAGGGCGTCACCGGCGAAGGCTATGAAGGCCACTATTTCTGGGACACGGAAATCTACGTCTTCCCCTTCTTCCTGTTCTCGAAACCCGAGATCGCGCGCGCACTGCTGCAATACCGTTACGGCGGCCTGCCGAAGGCGCGCCAGCGGGCGCGCCAGATGTCGCACGAGCGCGGCGCGCTCTACCCCTGGCGCACCATCGCGGGTGAAGAATGCTCGGCCTATTACCCGGCCGGCACCGCCCAGTACCACATCAACGCCGACGTCGCCTATTCGATCCGCCTCTACCTGCTGGCGACCGGGGACTTCGACTTCATCGCCCAGTACGGCGCCGAGATCGTGCTGGAGACCGCGCGCATCTGGACCGGCATCGGCAGCTACGACCGGGAAGGGCGTTTCTGCATCAATGCCGTGACCGGGCCGGACGAATACACGGCGGTGGTCAACAACAACTACTACACGAACGCCATGGCGCGCATGCACATGGCCTTCGCCTGCGAGATCGCCGACCGCCTGCGGGCCGAGCGCCCGGACGAATGGCGGCGCCTGGCGGGGGCCATTGGCCTGGAGGAGGGCGAGATCGCCGCCTGGCGTGCGGCCTGCGCGGCCATGCACCTGCCCTACGACGCGGAACTGGGCATCCACGCCCAGGACGACAGCTTCCTGTCCAAGAAGCCCTGGGACTTCGCGGCTACCCCGGCCGACAAGTACCCGCTGCTGCTGCACTACCATCCCCTGGTGATCTACCGCCACCAGGTGTGCAAGCAGGCCGACGTGGTGCTGGCCCTGCTGCTGCTGTCCGACGAATTCGAACTGGCGGACAAGCGCCGCGACTTCGATTTCTACGAGAAGGTGACCACCCACGACTCCTCGCTCTCGTCCTGCATCTTCAGCATCGTCGCGGCCGAAGTGGGCTATGCCGACAAGGCCTATGCCTACTTCATGGAGACCGCGCGCCTGGACCTGGACAACACCCACGCGAATACCGAGTACGGCGTGCACACCGCCGCCATGGCCGGCACCTGGCTGGGCGTGGCCTACGGTTTCGCCGGCATGCGCCTGAACGGCAGCGGCCTGCGCTTCGCCCCGACCATCCCGGCCAAGTGGAGCCGCTACGCCTTTCGCGTGCACGTGCACGGCGCCCTGCTCGAAGTGACGGCCGAAGCCGGCGGCACGCGCTACCGCCTGGTGGAAGGCGAGCGGATCGCCTTCCTTCACCACGGCGAGACCATTGAACTGACGCAGGCCGCGCCGATCAGGCAGGCTGCCAACCCGGGAGCGACGCAATGAAGTACCAGGCTGTGATCTTCGACCTCGACGGTGTCATCACCGACACCGCCCACTACCACTACCTGGCCTGGAAGCGCCTGGCCGAGTCGCAGGGCATCCCTTTCGACGAAGCCTTCAACGAGGAGCTCAAGGGCGTCGACCGCATGGGATCCCTCGCACTGATCCTGGCGCGCGGCAGCCGCAGCTACACGCAGGAGGAAAAGCTGGCGCTGGCCGATGCCAAGAACCGCCACTACCAGGAGCTGATCGCCACCATGACGCCGCAGGACCTGCTGCCCGGCGCCCTCGAGGCGCTCGAGGCGGTGCGGGCGGCGGGCCTGAAGACCGGTCTCGCATCGGTCAGCAAGAACGCCTTCACGGTGCTCGACCGCCTCGGCATCCGCGAGCGCTTCGACACCGTGGTCGACGCCGCGCGCATCGCCAACAGCAAGCCGCATCCGGAGATCTTCCTCACCGCGGCCGCCCAGCTTGGCCTGGCGCCGCGGGACTGCCTCGGTGTCGAGGACGCGGTGGCCGGTGTGGCTTCCATCAAGGACGCCGGGATGGTGGCGGTGGGTGTCGGCAGCCCGGAGGTCCTGAGGCGCGCGGATTACGTGATTCCCTCGATGCGCGAATTCAGGCTCGGGGATTATTGACGCGTTACTCTAGTTACTAAATACACGCACAAATACACCAATACAGGAGACAGCGTGACTAATCCAGGCAGCCAGGCTTCCGGCAAGCGCCGCATCTTGCTGGCGCTCTTCCTCATCTACTTCATGTTCGCCATCCTGCTCAACAGCGTCGGGACGGTGATCATGCAGGTCATCAACAACTACGGCGTCGACAAGTCCTCGGCCAGCCTGCTCGAAGGCTTCAAGGACCTGCCGATCGCCATCGTGTCCTTCCTGCTCGCGTCGAGCATGCCGCGCATCGGCTACAAGCGCGCCATGCTGGTGGCGCTCGGCATCGTCGCCGTCGCCACGCTGGCCATGCCGCTGCTGCCGGGCTTCGCCACCGCCAAGCTGCTCTTCCTGTGCGTGGGCGTGTCCTTCGCGCTGGTGAAGGTGTCGGTGTATTCGACCGTGGGCCTGGTCGCGGACGACCGCAAGCAGCACGCCGGCTACATGAACCTGCTGGAAGGCTTCTTCATGGTCGGGGTGCTGAGCGCCTACTGGATCTTCGGCGCCTTTATCGATTCCGCCAGCCCCGCGTCCACCAGCTGGCTGAACGTGTACTGGCTGCTGTCCGCCATGTGCGCGCTGACCTTCCTGCTGGTCCTGTCGACCCGCTTCGACGAAAGCGGCGCGGCCCCCGTGGCCAGCCAGGGCCCGGTGCAGGACTTCTTCGAGATGCTGCGCCTCTTCCTGCGCCCGCTGGTCTGCGTGTTCGTGCTGACCGCCTTCCTCTACGTGCTGGTCGAGCAGAGCGTCGGCACCTGGCTGCCGACCTTCAACAACGAAATCCTGAAGCTGCCGGCCGCGATGAGCGTGCAGGTCACCAGCATCTACGCCTTCTGCCTGGCGGTCGGCCGCCTGTCGGCCGGGGTGATCATGCGGCGCCTGAACTGGTTCCCGGTCATGATCGCCTGCGTGCTCGGCATGGGCGCGACCATCCTGATGGCGCTCCCGCTCAGCCACGGCATCGCCCACGACCCGAACGTGGGATGGAGCAGCGCGCCGCTCGCGGCCTTCGTCTTCCCGCTGATCGGCCTGTTCATGGCGCCGATCTACCCCGGCATCAACTCGGTGATGCTCAGCTCCCTGCCGCGCCACCAGCATGCGCCGATGACGGGTCTCCTGGTGATCTTCTCGGCCCTTGGCGGCACCACGGGCTCGATGGTGACGGGCTATGTGTTCGGCCGCTTCGACGGCCAGCTCGCCTTCTACCTGACCCTGGTGCCGATCGGCCTGATGCTGGTCGGGCTCACCGTGTTCCGGCGCCAGGTCGAGCGTAGCGGCGCGGGTCTGGCGCCTCAGGCGGCGGGCGCCTGAGCCCTGGCGAGGATGAAGTCCGTGCAGGCCGCGGCGGACAAGGGCCTGGAGTAGTAGTAGCCCTGCAGCTGGTCGCAGTCGGCCTTGCGCAGGGCCGCGACCTGTTCCGCGGTCTCGCCGCCTTCCGCGATCACGGATAGCTGGAGGCGGTGGGCCATGGCCACGATGGCCTGCACGATGGCGAGCGACTCGGCGCTGTGGCCCATGTCCTGCACGAAGGACTTGTCGATCTTGAGCTTGTCGAGCGGCAGGCGCTTGAGGTAGCCGAAGCTCGAGTAGCCGGTGCCGAAGTCGTCGATGCTCAGGGTCACGCCGAGGTCGCCCAGGCCGCGCATCACGACCACGCTGCGCTCCGGGTCGGCCATCGACACGCTTTCGGTCAGCTCCAGTTCCAGCAGTTCCGGCGGCACGCCCGAGGCCTCGAGCAGCGTGGTGACGGAGGCGATCACGTCCGATTGCAGGAACTGGCGCGCCGACAGGTTCACGGCCACCGGCGCCACGTCCAGGCTGGCCGCACGCCACTCGCCCAGCTGGGCGACCGCCGTGCCCAACACCCAGTCGCTGATCGGGACGATCAGGCCGGTCTCCTCGGCGATGGGGATGAACTCGTCGGGAGGAATCACGCCGAATTCGGGATGGCGCCAGCGCACCAGCGCCTCGAAGCCGGCCAGGCCGCCGCTCCTCAGGTCGACCTTGGGCTGGTACTCGACGAACAGCTCGTCCTGGGCCAGCGCCCGCCGCAGGTGGCTCTCCAGGGTCAGGCGGCGGCTGGTCTCGGTGCGCAGGGTGGAGGAATAGGGCTGGATCTCCCCGCGCCCCTGTTTCTTGGCGTAGCGCATCGCCGTCACCGCGTTGTTGAGCAGGGCGTCGGCGTCGTCGCCGTCCTTCGGCATGAGCGCGGTGCCGATGCTGAAGGTGAGCGCGATCTCGCCGCCCGGCGCGGGGATGGCGCGATTGGCCACCGCCATGATGCGCTCCAGGGCCCGTTCCGGCTCCGGATGGTCGCTCCTGGCATGCAGCAGGATCAGGAATTCGTCGCTGCCCGAGCGCGCCAGCAGGTCGCCCTCGCGCAGCAGGGCCTGGACGCTCCTGGCGATGTTCACCAGGATCTCGTCGGCCACGCGGTGGCCCAGCAGCTCGTTGAAACGCTTGAAGCGGTCGATGTTCAGGCATGCCACCAGGGCCGGCCGCCCATGCTCGCGGCAGCGCGCGATGCTGGCCTGGATGGCGCGCACCATCTCCTGGCGGTTCGGCAGCCCGGTCAGCACGTCGTGCGCCACCAGCCACTCCAGCTGGCCCGCCGTGCCGGCGGCTGCGCCGTGTGCGCCATGGCTGGCCCGCTCGGCGCGCAGCTCTTCGCTGAGCGACTGTGCCGCCATGGCCAGCTGGCGCGAGTAGATCAGCTGCTCGACCGTGCGCGCCAGGTCGCGCAGGGCGTCCAGCTCGGCGGGGCCGATCTCGCGCGGGCGGCGGTCGATCACGCACAGGGTGCCGATCTTCTTGCGGTCGATCGAGTACAGCTGCACGCCCGCATAGAAGCGCAGGTGGGGCGAGCCGGTCACCAGGGGATTGTCCTCGAAGCGGGCGTCGCGGGACGCGTCCGGCACCACCAGCGGCTCGTCGGCCAGGATCGCGTGCCCGCAAAAGGAGATGTCGCGCGGTGTTTCGGAGGCGACCATCCCGGTGCGCGACTTGAACCATTGGCGGTCGCGGTCGATCAGGGAGACCAGGGCGATGGGCACGTCGAGCAGACGCGCGGCGGTGCGGGTGATGCGGTCGAATGATTCTTCCGAGCCGGAGCCCAGGAGATTGGTGGCATGCAGCGCCGCGAGGCGCTGCGCTTCGTCCAGCGGAATGCGTGGTCGTTCCATGCTTGCCTTCCATGATGGAACGCCTTGCGTTCCGTACATGTATTACGCCAGAACCAGAAATAGTTTGCAATGTTGCCACAGGCAATCGTACGGCCGGGCTAACGCTCCGGATTTCCGGCTCACGACGGCACCTTCGACAGCAGGGCGGCGGTGTCGGCGGCGCCCATGCGCATGGCGGCGGAGAGCGGACTGAGGCCGTCGGCGTCGCGCAGTTCCGGGTCGGCGCCGCGCTCGAGCAGGAGCCTGGCGATGTCCTCGCGGTTGAACATGGCGGCGAACATGAGGGCCGTCTTGCCGTTCGGCCCGGCGCTGTCAGGCAGGGCGCCGCCGTCCAGCAAGACCGTCGCCACCGCGACGTCGCCCTTGAAGGCGGCGCCGAGCAGGGGCGTCTGGCCGGCGTCGTTCATGAGTTCCGGGTCGGCCCCGTGCGCCAGCAGGATGCGGGCCGTGTCGGCATGGCCGTGGTAGCTGGCCAGCATCAGGAGGCTGTCGCCGCGCTCGTTGCGCAGGTTTGGCGGCAGGCCCTGGACCAGCAGTTCGGCGATAAGCGGGGTGTCGCCGCTGCGGGCGCTCTGGAATACGCGGCGGACGAAGGCCAGGGTGGCTTCGTCGAGCTGGCTGGCGTCGCTCGCTTGCTGCATCGTTGGCTCCATTGGATTCGGATTGGACGATTAGACCATGCCCGCAGCGATGGACGGCGCACGCCGGATGCCGGAACGGGCGTTCGAAAATTTCGATGATAGGGCGGAAAACTACCCGTTTTTCAATCGCCGCGGCGGCGCGCATAATGGCTCCATCGCATCGAAGAACAGCAAGGCGCCAGGCGCCGGCGGTAATCGAGAGCTTCGATGATCCATCATAGAAAAGGAGAACACCATGTTGAACGTACGTAAAGCAAACGAACGCGGCGCCGCAAGCTTCGGCTGGCTCAAATCCCAGCACAGCTTCTCTTTCGGCCACTATCACGACCCGAAGCACATGGGCTTCGGCCCGCTGCGCGTGATCAATGAAGACCGGGTCTCCCCGGGCCGCGGCTTCGACTCGCACGGCCACCGCAATATGGAAATCATCTCCTATGTGCTGGAGGGCGCGCTGGAGCACAAGGACAGCATGGGCAACGGTTCGGTGCTGCGCTACGGCGACGTGCAGCGCATGAGCGCGGGCAGCGGCGTGGTGCACAGCGAGTACAACCACTCGAAGGAAGAGGGCGTGCACTTCCTGCAGATCTGGATCGAACCGAACACCATGAACGAAGCGCCCGGCTACGAGGAAAAGCACTTCGACGCCGCCTCGAAACAAGGCCGGCTGCGCCTGATCGCCTCGAACGACGGCCGCGACGGCTCGGTCTCGATGCGCCAGGATGCCTCCATCTACGCCACGATCATGAACGGCGACGACGCGCTGACCCACGAGCTGGCGGCAGGGCGCCTGGCCTATGTCCACGTGATCCGCGGCAGCGCGCTCGTCAATGGTGTGCAGCTGGCCGGCGGCGACGCACTGAAGGTCAGCGGCGAGGAAGCCGTGCGCCTGGAAAAGGCGGAAGCGGCCGAAATCCTGGTCTTCGACCTGCCGCAGTAAGATCGAGTCAATAGAAGAAACCGGCGCGGGGTGGCCCGCGCCGCCAACAGGGAGAAGAACATGGAAGTGACCGTCCACAAGGGCAATGGCCCGCTGCAGCAGATCCTGAGCATCGGCAAGCATGAGCTCCTGAGCGATGCCACGGCGAGCATCGGCGGAGAAGACAGCGGCCCCGAACCGCACGACCTGTTGGCCGCCGCGCTGGCGGCCTGCACCGCGCTGACGGTCACCATGTATGCGCGCCGCAAGAGCATGCGGCTGGAGGACGTGCGGGCGCGTATCGAGCACGGCCAGAAGGATGGCGCCTATGTGTTCCAGCGCCACATCGAGTTTGCCGGACAGCTCGATTCTGATGAGCGTGCGCGCCTGCTCGACATCGCCATCAAGTGCCCGGTGCACAAGACGCTGTCCGGTACGATCCGGATCGAGACCACCGCGGGCTGACTCCGCGCACGCTTGGCCACGGACGAGCGCGCGGAGCGCGTTTGGCATACCATCTGCCTCGCAAGAAAGATGATTGTCAACGACTCCGACGCCCGGGAGGCCGGCATGCCTGAATCGTCCGCTTCAACTGCACCCCTACCAGCTCCGGTGCTGCGCCGCCGCGAGCACTGCCCCGGCTGTCACCGGAGCAGCGCCCGCACCCTGCACAAGGAGCCGCTCGACAGTCCGGGCATCAGCCGCTACATGCGCGAACACTACGAGCGCAGGGTCGAACGCGATTTCTCCGGCTACGACTATGAGCTGGCCCAGTGCGAGCATTGCGGCCTCGCTTACCAGGCCCAGGTGCCGACCGAGGAACTGCTCCAGGAAATCTACGACCGCTGGCTGCCCGCCACCGAGCGCGAGGCGGTGGTCTCGCGCTGGGGACTGGACGACTACCGCTACCTGGCCGGGCAGGTCGAGTTCATGCTCGACCATTTCCGCATGCGCCCCAGCAGCATCCGGGCCCTGGACTTCGGCTTCGGCTGGGCCGAATGGGCGAAGATGGCCGGCGCCTTCGGCGTGAACGTGTGCGGGGCCGAGCTGTCGCAGGTGCGGATCGATTATGCGAAGTCGGTCGGCATCCCGGTCGTCGATGCCAGCCGGCTGCCGGATGGCGAATTTCATTTCATCAATACCGAGCAGGTCTTCGAGCACCTGCTCGAGCCCGGCGAGATGCTGCAGCGCCTGGGACGGGCGTTGACACCCGGCGGCCTGATCAAGGTCAGCGTGCCGAACTCCGAAAGATCGATCCGCAAGCTGGTCGGCAGCGGGGATTTCTCGCGCCTGGACGACGGCGACATCATGGCCATCGCGCCCTTCGAGCACATCAACGCCTTCACCCATGCGTCCCTGAGCGCCCTGGGCCGCGAGGCCGGGCTGGTGCCGCTGCGGCCTTCGCTGCGCAAGCTCTACAACAGCAGTTCGGGCTGGATGGAGCCCAAGTCGGCGCTCAAGACGCTGGCGCGGCCGATCTACCGACACCTTTATCCGAAGAGCACCTTCGTCTACTTCGCGCGGCCCGCCTGAAGTCCCTCGGCCTCGTGGCAGTGGCGCGCCATCATGCGCTCGAAAGGCGCGTGCTCCCGCACACGCTTCAGCCACCAGGCCAGCGCCGCGCCTTCCTCGCCGCTGCGCCAGGCGAGGTAGAAGGTTTCGTCCGGCTTCGGTTCGACCACCTCCTTCTCGACCAGCAGGCCGGCCTCGATGGCGGGACGCGCCCAGGCTTCCGGCAGGAAGCCGAAGCCGATGCCGCGCAGCTGGAAGGTGTACTTGGTCTCCATGTCCGGCACCGCCAGCATGTCCTGGCCGAACAGCAGGCCCACGGTGCGCGGCCCCAGCTGGCGCGCCGAGTCCGACACGGCCACGGCGCGGTAGGGCAGCAGGTCGGCCTTGTCGAGCGCGCGGTCGATGGAGGCCAGCGGGTGCGCGGGGGCCACCGCGAACACGAAGCGGCTGCTGCCGATCGGTTCTGCCGTATAGCCGCCGCCCGAGGGGCCTTCGCCGGCCGCGCCGATGAGCAGGTCGACGCGGCGGTCGAGCAGGGCGTCCCAGGTGCCGGACAGGACTTCGCGCACCAGCCGCAGCCGGGTCTGGTCGGCCACGGCGTAGAAGGCGGCGATGTCTTCCTGCAGGCCGCTCGGCGCCAGCATCGAATCCATGCCGATGGCGATCTCGGTTTCCCAGCCGGAGGCGACGCGCCGCACGCGCGACTCGAGGTCGCCGGCGGCCTTCAGGAGGTAGCGGCCTTCCTTCAGCAGTTCCTTGCCGGCCTCGGTGAGCGCCACGCGCGGACCGAAGCGGTCGAACAGGCGCACGCCCAGGTCTTCCTCGAGCTTGGAGACGGTATATGAAATCGTGGAGGGGACGCGGAACAGTTCCTTAGCCGCACCCGCGAAGGAGCCCTTGCGGGCGATGGTGTCGACGATCTCGAGTGCATCCAGGCTCAGTTTCAGCAATTGCTTTCCTCCATGACAATCCCGCATGGTAGCGAAAACCCGCCGCGCCCGCCATCCCCAGGGCGGCTCCAAGCGGGCGCGGCGGATGTTGGCAAGATGGTATCGTCATCCCGACTTCCGACAGCGAGCGCATTGCCATGTTCAAGTTCATCACCGACTTCCTCGAATCCAGCGGCTACCTGGGCGTCTTCGTCCTGATGGCCGTGGAGAACATCTTCCCGCCCATCCCATCCGAGCTGATCATGCCGTTCGCCGGCTTCGTCGTCGCGCGCGGCGACCTGAACCTGGCCGGGGTCCTGATCGCCGGCACGGCCGGCTCGATCGCGGGCGCCTTGCCCTGGTACTACGGCGCGAAGATCTACGGCAAGGAGCGGCTGAAGAAGTTTGCCGACCGCCACGCGCGCTGGATGACGGTCACCGCCGAAGACATCGACAAGGCGATCTCGGCCTTCGACCGCCATGGCCGTTCGGTGGTGCTGTTCGGGCGCCTGATCCCGGCGATCCGCACCCTGATTTCGGTTCCTGCCGGCCTGGCTTGCATGTCGCTGGGTCAGTTCCTGCTGTACTCGACGATCGGTTCGCTGGCCTGGACCGGTGCGCTGACCGGCGCAGGCTTCGTGCTGGAGAGTAATTTCGAGCAGGTGGGCAAGTATGTCGACCCTGTCTCGAAGGGTATCTTCGGCATTCTCCTTGCCTGGTATATCTACCGCGTGATCACGCACCGTCCCGCCAAGGCTTGATGCGGGCAGGGGGCGCCGCATGTGGCGCACCCGCCGCACCGCAGCACGCACAAGCGCTGCGTTTGGGCTACACTCGACCTGTTAGAAAGCAGGCCCCAGCCCATGAAGAAGCAGTTGTTGGAAGACTTCGGCGACAGCCAGTCCAGCATGTCGCCGCCACCCGTTCGCCGCCGCGCGCCCGCTGCCACAGCCGCGCCGGCGCCGCCCGCGGACCGCGAGACACGCGCCCGCGCAGGGGTGTGGCGCAGCCGTGCGCCGGCAGCCCCGCCCGGGTTTTCCGAGTCGCCGCAGCCTCGGGCCATCCCGGAGCCGCCTCCCCCGAATCCCGGGCCGCCGCCGGGCAGGCCGGAGCCTTCGCTCGGCATCCCGCCGGAGATCGCCTCGTTCTCGAGCCGCCAGCCGGACTGGACCGTTCCCGTGGAAGCCGAGACCATGCCCTGGACCGAACGTTGGGGCCGCAAGGCGCTGGGATGGAGCCTGGCCCTGGCCGGCATGGTCGCCGTGGCCGGGACCGCCGCCTGGATGGTGCGCGAGACGAAGGTGGAATCGACCCTGGCGATCGTCGCGGACCACACTCCCGCGCCTGTCGGCCCACCCGCGACGGCCGTTCCCGTCGCCCAGGCTGAGTCGTACGAGCCGCCACCGCTCAAGCTGCTGCCGCCCGAGGCGCCTGCTTCCGTCGCCGCTCCCGAGAAGCCGCCCTCCGAACCGCCGGTAGACGCAGCCCTCGCCGCGACAGCGGCGACAGCAGCCGCGGCCGGTGCCGTTGCCGCGCTCCCCGACAAGGCAGAAGCCGCCCCACCGCCCCCTGTGAAAAAGAAGCCTGCGGCGAAACCCGCGCCGCAGCGCCGGGTGGCCGCCGCCCCCGCGAAACGCGACAAGCCCGTCGCCAAGAAAACGGCCAAGCCGAAGGCGCCTTCGGAGCGCGTGCTGGCGCGGGCCCTGGCCGACGCCCAGCGCAGCCGCCAGGAAAGCCTGGCGCGCCCGGCGACGCCACAGGATCCGGGTCCCTCACAGCCGGCCGCCACCGGCGCCCTGGCCGAAACCCTGCGCCTGTGCCGTGCTGCCGGCTACCACGCAACGGCCTGCATCAAGCGCGGCTGCGAGGCTACGCGCTTCGGCCTGGTCTGCCGTGGCTAGTCCTGAGCGAGCGCCCGCAAATCCTTATACCCTCGGTGTCAGGTCTGACATTCGGACACGAGCTCAGCCGTTATTGCTTACTCGCTGCTCTTCTACTGTAGAGACTGTGTCCGGATGTCAGACCTGACACCATGGTGTGCTGCGCCTGTGCCGTGCTGCCGGCTACCACGCGACGGCCTGCATCAAGCGCGGCTGCGAGGCCAGGCGCTTCAGCCTGGTCGGCCGCGGCTGGTCCCCTCATGGGAGCCGCAGGTCCAGACCGAGCTTCGTGGCGAAGACATAGGTGATGAAGCCCAGGCCCAGCAGCAACAGCACGTAACCTCGGTGTCAGGTCTGACATTCGGACACGAGCTCAGCCGTTATTGCGTACTCGCTGCTCTTCTACTGTAGAGACTGTGTCTGAATGTCAGACCTGACACCATGGTGTGCTGCGCCTGTGCCGTGCTGCCGGCTACCACGCGACGGCTTGCATCAAGCGCGGCTGCGAAGCTACGCGCTAAGGCCTGGTCTGCCGTGGCTAGTCCCCTCATGGGAGCCGCAGGTCCAGACCGAGCTTCGTGGCGAAGACATAGGTGATGAAGCCCAGGCCCAGCAGCAACAGCACGAAGCCGGCCGCCACCATGCCGCTCGCGCGCAGCACCGCGCGCTTCTCCTTCTTCCTGTCCTCGTTTTTCTCCCCCTGATCGTAATGCCACTTGATGGCGAAGAACATGCCGATGCCCAGGGCAACGATCTTGAACGTGAAGAAAACTATAGGGAACCAGTCCGTCATGTCGGGTATTTCCAGGCTATTACTGATCTTTTGTGAGGCACACCGCCTCAAAACGCGTCCTTGGCAGCTTGATGACGCCGTGCTTGTATGGTGTTGTTGTAGGTTCTGAGGCATTCTACTGAAAAGCAATTTCCATACATTGAGACAAAATGTCCCAGTTGAGAACCATACAAGATGAGGGCTTGCCAGTCTGGATGCCGCGCCTGGCCAGGCAGGGCGGGCCGCGTTTCCTGCAGATTGCGGATGCCTTGCAGGCGGCGGTGGCGGACGGGTCCCTGAAGCCGGGGGACCGTCTGCCGCCGCAGCGCCAGCTGGCGGCACGGCTGGACGTCGACCTGACGACGGTCACACGCGCCTACGACGAAGCCAGGCGCCGCCAGCTGCTGGAGGGCCGCGGCGCGCGCGGCACCTATGTCGCGGCGCCGAAGGTCGAACTGACCGCCACCCTCGACCTGAGCATGAATACCCCGCCACCGCCGGATGGCGTGGACTTCGAGGACATGCTGAAACAGGGCCTGTCCCAGGTCTTGATGAGGGCAGACAATGAATTGCTGATGACCTACCACCTGGGCGGAGGGAGCGACTCCGATCGCCAGGCTGGCGCCACGTGGCTCGAACCGATGTTCGGACAGCTGGATCCGGCGCAAGTGGTGGTCTGTCCCGGCGCGCAGGCGGCGATCGCCGCGCTGATCCTTGCGCTGACGGAGCCAGGCGATGTGATCCTGGCCGAACCGACGACGTATCCCGGCCTGCGCGCCGCGGCGACCCAGCTCGGCCGGCGCATCGTAGCGGTGGAGGCGGACAGGCACGGGATGCTGCCTGCGATGCTCGAGGAAGCGTGCCGCCAGCACAAGCCGAGGCTGGTCTACCTCAACCCGACATTGCAGAACCCGACCGCCATCACCATGCCGGAACGCCGGCGCAGGGAGCTCGCCGGCATCGCGAAGCGCTGCGATGTACGCATCGTCGAGGACGATCCCTACTGGCTGCTGGCCGACGCCCCGCCACCGCCCATCGCCACGTTTGCCCCGGAACAGGTGGTCTACATCTCGACCCTGTCGAAATGCCTGACGCCCGGCCTGCGGGTCGCCTTCGTGCTCCTGCGCGACCCGCGGGAACGCGAACGTTTCCTGGTCGCGCTCAGGTCGTTTGCGCTGATGGCCGCTCCCTTGAGCGCCGCACTGGCCACCCAGTGGATACTCGACGGTTCGGCGGAAGGCTTGCTGGCTGGCGTACGCAAGGAGGCGCGCCTGCGCCACCGGATGGCGCGGGATATCCTGGCGGGGCGCTACAGCGGCCTTGGGGACGGCCTGCACGTCTGGCTCGAATTGCCGGCGTACTGGAGCTCCGCGCAGCTTGCACGCGCGGCCGACAGCGAGGGCATCGCGGTCACGCCGGCGGAGGCCTTCGCAAGCGGCGGCGAGTCCGTGAACGCGGTCCGGATCTCCCTGGGCAGCATCAAGGACCGCGCACGCTTGCGGGCCGGCCTCCAGCGGCTGTCTCATCTGCTTGCGCGCCGGCCCGAGTCGTTCAGCGCCGCTGTCGTTTAAGGCTGCCCGGCCGGGATCCGCCAGACAATGCGATTTCGACCTGCCCGCTTGGCGCGATACAGCTGGGTGTCCGCCGCCTCGAACAGTTCGGCCGACTGCTCCCGTGCCCAGGGCGCCAGGGTAGCGCCGCCGACGCTCACCGTCAGCACCGGCGCGACGCTTGACGTCTCGTGCGGGATGGCCAGCCGCGCCAGCTCCTCGCGGATGCCGTCGAGCACCAGCTTCGCTTCGTGCGCATCGGTCTCCGGCATCAGGAGCGCCAGCTCTTCGCCACCGTAGCGGGCCGCCAGGTCGCTCGGCCTGCGCATGCCGCTTGCGGCCAGCCGCGCCACCGCGCGCAGGGCCCGGTCGCCGGCCGGGTGGCCGTAGCGGTCGTTGTACTGCTTGAATGCGTCGACGTCGAGCAGGGCCAGCGACAAGGGCCGGCCATTGCGCCGGGCGCGTTGCCATTCGAGTTCGTAGACCTCGTCGAAGCGGCGCCGGTTGGCCAGCTCGGTCAGGCCGTCGACGTTGGCGAGCCGTTCCAGCATCCTGCGCTGACGCACCACCTGCAGGTGCAGGGCCACGCGCGCCATCACCACGGTCTGGTTGAAGGGCTTGACGATGTAGTCGGCCGCGCCCATCTTGAGGCCGGCCGCTTCGTCCTCGGGCCGGTCCAGGCCCGAGATGAAGATCACCGCGATGTGGGCGAGCTGCGGGTCGGCCCGCAGGCGCCGCAGCACCTCGTAGCCGTCCATGTCCGGCATCATCACGTCGAGCAGGATCAGGTCGGGCTGGTGGCGGGCGGCCCGTTCCAGCGCCTGCGCGCCGTTCTTCGCCAGCAGGACGGTGTACTCGGGCTTGAGGAGTTCGCCCAGCACCTCGCGGTTGACGGCGTCGTCGTCGGCGATCAGGACCTTCTGTGCTTCCGCGGGCTTCATGCGCCAGCCTCCTGGCCGAGCGCCAGGCGTTCGCGCAGGGCCGCCAGCGGCGCGAGCGCCGCGCCGTACTCGATCTCGCCCACCGCACGCCGGACGGCAGACAGGGGCTCGGCGCAGGACGGGGGAGGCGTGCCGCCATGGGCGCCGGCGGCGAGAAGGCTTTCCAGCTGGGCCAGGGCATCCTCGGCGCGCGCATCGTCGCTGCGCAGGAAATGATCCAGGCGCGCGATCACCGCCGCCACCGCGGCCGGATCGGCCTGTCCGGGAAGGACGCTCGATGCCAGGCGCCCCAGGCCGGCGAGCACGGAATCGAGGGCCGCGGCCACCGCCGCGACGTCCACCCCGACCCGTTCCAGCCGGCCTTCGCGCAAGCCGTGTTCGAGGCGCGCGGCGGCGCCGGCCAGCTCGAACGCCCCCACATAGGCTGCGCTGGTCTTGAGGTTGTGCGCCAGGGTCTGCAGGCGGACCTGGTCCCCGGCGCCCAAGGCCTCGCGCAGCTGCCGCGGAGCCGGCGCGTACTCGCGCACGAAGCTGCCGGCGCGCTTCTGCAGGCGATGGCGCTGGCCGTCGACGTTCTCGAGGGCCGCATGCCAGTCGATGCCGGGCACCGCCGGCAGCGGTATCTGGGCGGCGGCATCGTCGCCACGTGCGCATTGCGGCGCGGCGGCCTGCGTGATGGCGCCGGGTGGAAGCGGACGGCCTGCCAGGCGCGCCGGGTCGATCCACTTGAGCAGGGTGCAGAACAGGAGATCGGGGTCGATCGGCTTGGTCACGTGGTCGTTCATGCCCGCCTGGCGACTCAGGGCCCGGTCGCTGGGCAGCGCATGCGCCGTCATGGCGACGACCGGCAGGGTGCGCAGGCGCGGGTCGTTGCGGAGTTCGCGGGTGGCGGACAAGCCGTCCATCTCCGGCATCTGGATGTCCATCAGCACCAGGTCATAGTCGCCCGCCGATGCCATGCGCACCGCCTCGACGCCATTGAACGCGACGTCGACCTGCATGCGGGCGGCCGCCATGAAGTCCACCGCGACCTCGCGGTTGTTGGCATTGTCCTCGACCAGCAGGATGCGGGCGCCGTCCAGGCGCGGCAGCTCGTCGATCGCGACCGGATAGGGCTCCGGCGACTTGCCGCCCGCGGCCTGTGGATGCAGGGCCTGCAGCAGGCTGTGGTGGAGCAGGGCCGGGCCGACCGGCTTGTGGAGAAAGGCGTCGACCGGCAGGTCTCCACGCTCCTCCATCACCGCATCGCGGCTGCAGGCGGAGATCATCAGGATGACGGGCAGAGCGGCCGGGCCGCCGGCTCCTGGCGCCCGGGCGCGTTGGCGCATGCGGCGGATGGTCCCGACCCCGTCCAGGCCCGGCATCAGGTAGTCCATCAGGACCAGCTGGTAGGGTTCCCCATTCTCCTCGGCGCGGGCCAGCAGGTCCAGGCACTCCTCGCCCGAGGCCGCGGTGTCGGCGCGCAGGCCGAGGGCGCCGAGCATCTCGGCCAGGGCGAGGCGCGCGCTGGCGCTGTCGTCGACGACCAGGACGCGCATGGCTTCCAGCCGGGCCTTGCGCAGCGCGCCGCCGCCCGGGATGCCGGCTTCGCCGCCCGCCACGCCGAGCGCCACCGTGAAGCTGAAGCGGCTGCCCACGCCCGGCGTGCTCGTCACCGCGATCTCGCCGCCCATCAGCTCGACCAGCTGGCGCGAGATCGACAGGCCCAGGCCCGTGCCGCCGTACTTGCGGGTGGTCGAGCTGTCGGCCTGGGTGAAGGACTGGAACAGGCGCCTGACCTGTTCCTGGCTCATGCCGATGCCGGTGTCGCTGACGGAAAACGCCAGCAGCACGCGGTCCTGGACCGTCTTGCGCACCTCGACCGCCACGACGATCTCGCCGTCTTCGGTGAACTTGACGGCGTTGCCGGTCAGGTTGATCAGGACCTGGCCCAGGCGCAGCGGGTCGCCCACCAGGCCTTGCGGCACGCCGGGGCCGACCCGGAACACCAGCTCGATGCCCTTGGCCGCGCTCTTCACGTCGAGCAGGCTCGATAGCTGGCCGAGCAGCTCGTCGAGCTGGAAGGGCACCGATTCGAGCGCCAGCTTGCCCGCTTCGATGCGGGAGAAATCCAGGATGTCGTTGATGATGCCCATCAGGTGCTCGCTTGCGCCCAGGATCTTGCCGAGGTAGTTGCGCTGGGCCGGCGATGGTTCGCGCGTCAATGCCAGGCGGCTCATGCCGATGATGGCGTTCATCGGGGTGCGGATCTCGTGGCTCATATTGGCCAGGAATTCCGACTTCATGCGGGTGCTGGCCTCGGCCTGCAGCATGGCGGTCTGCATGGCCTTGGTGCGCAGGCCGAGGATGCGCATGAAGACCAGCATGTCGAAGGTGCTGCCGAAGACCAGGGCATGCATGGTCCAGAAGTTCGCCGGCAGCTTGCCGTTGATGAGCTGGGCCGTCACCAGCGCGCAGGCGAAGGCCACCGCCCAGCCGAGCAGGAAGTAGGTTCCGACCACGTCGCCGGAGCGGGCCCGGCGCAAGGCGCCGGGCAGGCCGAGCAGCATCGGCAGGATGCCCAGGGTGCCGACGATCAGCACCAGCTTCTGGTGGCCGATCACTCCTGTGGCGAAGCCCAGCGCCGTCAGCAGGCACAGCGCCGCGAGGGTCTTCATCATGATGCTGAAGATGCGGTCCCGGCCGGGGCGGGCCAGCGACTGCTCCACGAACAGGTAGGCGCCGCAGGAGGCGATGATCGAGGCGAGGCCGGCGCCGTGCTCGAGCAGCCAGGCATGACCGGGCCACAGGTACTGGCCGGCGGTGCCGAACCAGGCCGCCGAGTAGACCGTCACGCCCGCCGCCAGCAGCGCATACTTGCCGAACAGCGGCTCGCGCAGGCTGAGCCACTGGCCGATCGCGTACAGGAAGAGGGTGATGCGCAGGCCCAGCAGGAGGCCCTGGATGATCTGTTCCTCCAGGGCGACCGGAAGCACGGCGCGCGGCTGCATGAAGCTGATCGGCAGGATCTTGGGGCCCACCGAGCGCACCCGCAGCAGCACTGTGTAAGCCTGTCCCGGCGCGAATCGCAGCACGGTGCCCGGTACCCGGCTGCGCAGGTTCTCGCCGCTCGGCTGCTGCATGCGGCCCAGGCTGGCGACGTGGCGCAGTCCCGCACCCGAGTCCAGGTGGACGTCGACCTCGTCGAGCAGGGCGAAGTCGATCTGCATCACCCAGCCACCGGACGCGTCGGGCGCGACCTCGACCGGGATGCGCACCCAGGTGGTGCCCGGCTGCATGCCCAGGGTCGCATACGCGGTGCGCGGGCGCTCGAACCCCCCGGCGCGCGCGGCGACGGCCGCCGCGTCGAGACGGTTGTCCGGGTCGCGCAGGATGGTCACGGCCGGCCAGGCATCGACCACCGGGACCGACCGGCTCAGCTGCAGCGGCCCCACCTGCGCAAAGGCGAAGGACGGCAGCACGATGGCGAGCAGCGCCACGATGCAGAACTGCATGGCGAACGAGGCGCCGCGGCGGAAGGGGAGCGGGATGAACATCATGGTGTCGATCATATGAGGGGCGAGCGGCGCTGCGTGCGGACCTTCAGAAACGGACATCCAGGCGCAGGTCGGCCGTGCGCGGCGCGGTCGGCGTGGTCATGCCGAAGCTGTCGACGATAGCCGGCCGCACCTTGTCTTCGAGATTGCGCACGCGCGCCAGCACGCTCCAGCGCGCCCCATCCGCTTGCCAGGACAGGGTCGCGTCGGTACTCGTGTACGAGGGCACGCGGTAGACCAGCAGCTGGCTCGGCACCGAGATCGTGTACCCGCCGCTGGCACGCGCGAACACGCCGCCCGCGAGCTGGCCGCCGGCGAGCGGCAGGCGGTGCTGGTAGCCGAGGGTGTAGACGTGGCTGGGCGCCCGGTCGAGCTTGTGGCCGGCCCAGGAAGCGCTCGCGCTCGCCATGTAGCTGACGTAGCGCGCATCCAGCAGGGTCAGGCCGTAGCTCAGGCGTCCGCCCTTGCCCATGCGCAGCTCGCCGTCGACTTCCACGCCGCGCGTGCGCGCCTGGCCGGCATTGGTGGTGAGCAGGCGCGGCGCGCCGGCGACGATGGCATTGCCGGTCAGCTGGAGGTTGGTGTAGTCGTAGTGGAAGACGGCGGCATTGACCGTCAGGCGCCCGTCGAGCAGGCGCGACTTCAGCCCGCCTTCCCAGGCGCGCAGTTGTTCCGGCTGGTAGTAGAGGAAGTCGGGCGAGACGGCGACCGCGGCCGGGCAGGGGATGCCGAGCGCGCTGCTGCCGGCGATGCAGCCGTCGTTGAAGGCGCCGGCCTTGTAGCCGGTGGCCAGGCTCAGGTAGGCCAGGGTGTGCGGGGCCACGTCGCCTTCCAGCCCGAGGCGCCAGGTGGTGCGCGCGGTGGACATGTCGGCCGCGTTCGGCAGGCGGCGGTCGGTGGCGGTATTGAACACGGGGCCCTGCTGGAAATCGGTCGTGCCGACGCGCCATTTGTGGTCGAGGGTGCGGCGCGCGCCCGCGGTCAGGCGCACGTCGTCGCGCATGCGCCAGGTCAGCTGGCCGAAGGCGGCACGGCTGCGCGCATTGGTCACCAGCGGGAAGGAATAATAGGGCGGCAGGCCGACCGGGCGCAGGCCCTGGAAGGCATAGCTGGTGTCCGATTCTTCTTCGAAGTGGTAGAGGCCCGCCTGGGCGCTGACCGGGCCATTGCCGTTGGTGGCGATGCGCAGCTCGTGCGAATCCTGGGTGTTGGCGCCGTCGTAGGTGTTGATCACGCCGAGCGCGATCGGAGGCGCGAGCGAGATCCGGTAGTAGTAGTTGTTCACCATCTGCTGGTCGAGTTCGCGGCGCGAACCGAGGTAGTAGACGGTGGCGGGGCCCAGGTTCCAGCCCAGGTCGGCGGTGAGCCCGCGCGTGCGGCGCTCCTGCGCACCCTGCACTGGGGCGATGTTCACCGGCCGGAAGCCCATGGTCAGGCGCTCGCCGGTCGAGCCCGGGCGCCACTGCGGCTTGCCGCTGGAGACGCCGGTATAGAAGTTGGTGTCGGGGACGATGCGGTCGTTGTTGTCGCTGACTTCGCTGTGGTCGTAGCGCAGCAGCAGGGACGCGTCGCGGCCGATCGCCAGTTTCGCCGAGAGGCGCGCATCGCGGTCGTCGCGGTCCATGCCGGGACGCAGGCCCGTGCCCTGGCCGTTGTTCAGGAAGGGATCCTGGCGGCGCGTGCCGACGGCGGCGCGCAGGGCCAGCGCATCGTTCACGGGGACGTTGACCACACCCTCGGCCTTGCGGTTGCCGTGTGTGCCGGCCTCCACGGCGACGCGGCCCTCGAACTGCCCCGTCGGCGCGTTCGAGATCACATTGACCAGGCCGGCCGTGGTGTTGCGGCCGTACAGGGTGCCTTGCGGCCCGCGCAGCACTTCGATGCGGTCGACGTCGAGGAAGTTGGCGGTCTGGCCGGCCGGGCGCGCGATGTAGACGCCGTCCAGCATGAAGGCGGCCGAGGGATCGCCCTTGTCGGTGGTGTCGTTGTTGCTGATGCCCCGGATGGTCACGCGCAGGCCCGAGAAGGCCTGGTCGATGTGCACGTTCGGCAGGCGTGCGCCGAGCGCGGCGGGATTGTCGAGGCCGAGCTCGCGCAACTGCTCGCCGCTCACGACGCTCATGGCGACCGGGGTGCGCGAAGCCAGGGAGGTGGTGCGCTGGGCGGTGACGACGACTTCGGGGACGGCGTTGTCCTGCGTGTTTTCTTCCTGCGCGTGCACGATATTCATGCACAGACCCGATACTGTGACGGCCAGCAGCGTTTGCGCTGGACGGACCTGCTTTGCTTTCATGTAAAACAACTCCCTTGTTTTATTTTTGTTGCATGCCCCGCAAGGGGCGGCATCCCTTCTATTTTTTATATGGCAATGTTGATTGCGGCGGTGGATGCGCGAGCGGGCAGTCTAGCAGGTGGTGATCAAAGGAAATAGTATTGTGAAATAAATGAACGCAAATACGACTTTGCTACAACGACTTCCTTGACAATCTGGTCGATCCGTCAACACGAGGGTAGCCGTCCGCCTGGCAAGGGTGCCAGCATCAGATGACGGGGGCATGAACGCTCACGTGCGCCGCGACGGCCGGGTTTGACATATTTTTCGGACAACAAGATGCGCCGCGACGGCGCCGACAAGGAGACCGCATGTCCCGTCCTTCACGATCCTGCCTGGCCGCGGCGCTGCTGGCCGCGGCGGCCGCAAGCGCTTCCGCCAGGGAGCCGGGCTACACCAATCCGCTGCCGCTGCGCCTGGCCGACGGCAGCCTGGCCGAGAGTTGCGCCGATCCCTCGCTGCTGCGCGACCGCACCACGTCGCCGACCGTCTGGTACATGTACTGCACCATGGACCCGGTGAGCTACAAGGAGCGCGAGGGCAAGGGCTGGAAGTTCCGCATGATGCCGGTCTACCGCTCCGTGGACCTGGTCAACTGGTACTTCGTGCGCGACGCCTTCGACAAGCGCCCCACCGGGCTGGCCGGCTCCAAGGCCGGCCTGTGGGCGCCGGAGCCGGTCTACCAGAACGGCAGCTACTATCTCTACTTCACCGTCACCGACGTGGCCGACGCCCACAGTCCCGAGAAGGGTTGCGAGGCCGACAGCGGGATCGCGGTGGCCACCAGCGCCTCGCCCTCCGGCCCCTGGACCCCGGCCCGCGACCTGGTGGTGGCGCCGCGCCGCGCGGGGGCGGGCTGCAACTTCCAGTGGACCTTCGACCCGGACGTCATCGAAGACGGCCAGGGCGACCGCTTCCTCTACTACGGCAGCTATGGCGGCGGCATCTACGTGCAGCGCCTGTCGCGCGACGGCCTGAAGGTCGAGGGCGACGCCGTGCGCATCGCGGCCGCCAACCGCTACGAAGGCGCGGAAGTGGTGCGCCACGGCGACTACTGGTACCTGTTCGCCTCCAGCACCGACTGCTGCCGCGGGCCGCTGACCGGCTACGCCCTCTACGTTGGCCGGGCGCGCAGCCCGGAAGGGCCTTTCCTCGACCGCCAGGGCAACGACATGGCGGCCAGCCGGGTCGGCGGGACGCCGGTGCTGCAGCAGAACGGCAACCGCTGGATCGGGGCCGGCCACAACACCGTGTTCCAGGACCCGGCCGGCCAGTGGTGGACTTTCTACCACGCGGTGGACCGTAACAAGGGCTACTTCAGCGTCGAGGACAAGCTGACCCGCCGCCCGCTGCTGCTGGACCGCATCGACTGGGTCGAGGGCTGGCCCGTCGTCAACCGCGACCAGGGGCCGTCCGACACGCCGCAGCCGCGGCCGGCCACCAGGCCGGGCCCGCTGCCGGCGGCGCCGGCGATCGCGAAGAAGGCCCCCGCCACGACGCCCATCTGGACCGATCGCTTCGACGGCGACAAGCTGGACCCGCGCTGGACCTGGGTGCGGCCACAGGCCGCGGGCAGCTGGGCCGCCGGCCAGCCGGGCCTGCGCATGGCGACGCAAGGAACCGACCTGCATGAGGACACCGACAGCGCCGCGGTGCTGGCGACTCCGCTGCCGCCCGGCGACCTGCGCATCGAGGCGCGCCTGCGCCTGGACGCGCCGCTCGACTGCTGCGCGAGCCCGGTGCAGGCCGGTCTCGTCATCATGCGCGACGACGACAACTACCTGAAGCTGGTGGAGCTGGCCCACAATGGCCTGCGCCAGGTGGAATTCGGCAAGGAACTGGCCCCGGTCGGCAAGGGCTATCCGCGCTACGGCAACACGGTGGTGGGCACGCCGGGCGAATGGACCTGGCTCAGGATCGACATCCGCCGCGACGGGAAGGAAGAGCGCTACACCGCCTGGTCGAGCCAGGACGGCAAGGACTGGGTGCGCGGCGGCACCTGGACCCACAGCCTCGGCGGCGCGGCGAAACTAGGCCTGGTGGCGATGGGCGGCGCCGGGCATGCCGTCACCTTCAGCCAGCTCGGCCTCATGCGCCTCGGGCGACAGGATTGACGCGGGCGGGTCGTCCGCGTGGGCGCGCACCGACCAGGTGACCCCTGCGACGAGGAGGGCGATCGCCGCCAGTTCGAGGGGACGCGGGCCCATGCCGCGGTAGACGAAGCCGTAGAGCAGCGCGAACAGGGTCTCGAACAGGATCAGCTGGCCGGACAGCGTCACCGGCACGCGCCGGCTGGCCACGTTCCACAGCTGGTTGCCGATCATCGAGGCGCCCAGTGCGACCACGATGTTGCAGCCCCAGAAGAGCAGCCAGTCACGCGAAGGCGCAGGCCGCCAGGCGGCGCCGGCGCCCCAGGCGAGCAGGCCGATGAGCAGCGCGATGACGCCGGTGGCGAGTCCATACAGGGCCGACCACTGGGCGCTGGAAAACTGCGGATTGCGCTTCAGGTAGCGCGCATTGTCCAGGGCATACCAGCCCCAGCACAGCAGCGCACCCGTCGCGGCCAGCACGCCCAGTCCGATGGCGGCGAGGGACGCACCTGGCCCGGCATGGGCGAAGGTGTCGATATTGATGCAGGCGATGCCGGCCGCCACCAGCAGCAGGGGCAGGGCGAGGCGGCGCAGCGGCGCCGCGCCGTGGTCGTTGCGGCCCAGCAGGGTGACGAGCACCGGCAGCATGCCGATGATGAGCGAGGTCGGCGCCACGCCCGCATACTTCACGCCGACCGCCAGCAGCATGTAGTAGACGATGTTCCCGGCCAGGGCGTGGCGCAGCAGGGCGGCGTAATCGCCCGGGGCCAGGGTGGAGAGAAGCAGCTTCAGGCGCGGCAGCAGCAGGCCGAAGGCGAAGGCGCCGTAGGCCACATAGCGTCCCACGGCCATTTCCAGCGGCGAAAAGGCGCCCAGCAGCTCGGGTACCACGAACACCATGCCCCACAGGGCCCCGGCCAGCAGGCCGCACAGCACACCGATCCACATATCCCGCACCACAGGCAAAACGACGATTCTACCGCGTTGCAACATTTCCGGCCCATGCCGAGACCAGTTCAGCAGGACGGCCCCGGATAATAATTATTTGCTAGTATTAATTCATAAGATTCCAACACAGGCCAGGAGACAGGATTGACCCCATTGGCGTGGCGCCTCGCCGGCGCGGTGCTCGCGTTGCTCTTATCGGCGCCGACGGCCGCGCGCGCGCAGGTCGAGGTCCGCATGTGGACGCTGCTCAGCGGCGGTGACGGCGCGCGCATGTCCGATCTGGTGCGGCGCTTCAACGCCAGCCAGCGCGAGGTGCGGGTCGTCAGCACCACGCTGAAGTGGGGCGAACCCTTTTACACCAAGCTGATCACTTCGTCGGTCGTGGGCGCCGGCCCGGACATCGCCACCGTGCACCTGTCGCGCATGACCAACCTGGCCGGCGGCGGCGTGCTGCGTCCGATCGCGCCGCACGAACTGCAGGATGCGGGCCTGGCGCCGGGCGATTTCTATCCGCGCCAATGGCAGAAGTCCCAGCACGCCGGCAAGACCTACGCGATTCCCCTCGACCTGCACCCGCTGGTCCTGTACTACAACAAGACCCTGGTGGGCAGGGCCGGCCTGCTGGACGCCGCCGGGGTGCTCAAGCCCATCGAGGGCTTCGATGCGCTCACCCATGCCTTCCGCGCAGTGCGGCAGGCCACCGGCCGACCGGGCATGACGATGGAGAGCAGCCAGAGCTCCTATGCCATCTGGCGCCTGTGGATCACGATGCTGGCCCAGCGCAACGCGCCACTGATCGAGAACGGGCGCTTTGCCTATGGTCCGGCCGGCGTCGATTCGCTGGCGCGCATCAGCAACTGGTTCAAGGCCGGCTATGCCCAGCCGGGCCTGGATTACGCGGCGTCGACCAGCCAGTTCATGGGCGGGAATGCCGGCTTCATGATCAACGGTGTGTGGGAAGTTCCCGAAATGGTGCGCGCCACCAGGCAGGGCACGCTCGGCTTCGAGTATGGCATCGTGCCGCTGCCGCGCATGTTCGGCAACGACAGCGTCTGGGCCGATTCCCACGCCTTCGCGATTCCCGCCAACGAGGGCCGTCCGATGTCGCAGCAAAAGGCGCGCGCCGTGATGCGCTTCATTGCGTTTGTGAGCAAGAATTCGCTCGGCTGGGCCGAGGGCGGCCACGTGCTGGCCTACCGGCCGGTGGCCGAGTCCCCGGCGGCGCGCGCGCTGCAGCCGAACGCCGCCTATGCCGAGGTGCCGCGCCACGTCATCTACGACCCGGACGCCTGGTATATGGGCGCGGCGGGGCCCCTGGAAGCCATGGCCTCGAAATACCTGCCGGCGGCGCTGTCCTCGCAGCTGTCGCCTGGCCAGGCCCTGCGCATGTTCGAGACCGAGGCCGCGCGCCTGATCCGCAAGCGCCCGCCGCGCTACTGAGGCCGAGCCCATGCCTGCCAACCGACCAACCGTGAAACGAGGCGACACGCTGCCGGCAGCCCTGCTGCTGGCGCCCTTTGCCGTCACCTTCGTCCTGTTCTTCTTCCTGCCGGCGCTCGACACCTTCTACATGAGCCTGACGGAGAGCAGCCTGACCCGCACCAATGCCTTCGTCGGCCTGGACAACTATGTCACCCTGGTGCAGGACCCGTCCTTCTGGGCCGCGGTCGGCAACACCTTCTATTTCGCCCTGCTCACCGTGGTGCCGCTGACGGTGCTGGGGCTGGTGATGGCCCTGCTGGTGAACCACTTCACCCGCGCGAGCAGCTGGCTGCAGGGCGCTTTTTTCCTGCCCTACGTGCTGCCGATCTCGGTGATGACCCTGATCGCCGACTGGATGCTGCAGCCGTCCTCCGGCGTGGTGAACCACGTGCTCGGCATGCAGCGCGCCTGGTTCGCCGACCTGACCTGGGCCATGCCGATGGTGGCGATCGGCACCATCTGGTGGACGGTCGGCTTCAACATGCTGATGTTCCTGGCCGGCCTGCGCAACATCCCGGCCGAGCTCTACGAAGCGGCGGCGCTCGATGGGGCGCGTGGCTTCACCCTGTTCCGCACGATTACCTGGCCCGCGCTGCGCCCGGTGGCGGGCATGGCCCTGGTGCTGCAGCTGATCGCCTCGATGAAGATCTTCGGCCAGACCTACATCATGACCACGGGCGGCCCCTTCAATACCACCCGCGTGACCCTGCACTATATGTACGAAACCGCCTTTACCCAGAGCGACGCCGGCTATGCGGCGGCGATCGCCATGGCTTTTGTGGCCATCGTGATCGCGCTCTCGCTGGCCCAGGCGGCTTTTGTCGGCTGGCTGTCGCGGAGGGATGCATGAACAGGCGGGCAGGGCTCGGCTGGACCATCGTTGGCGCACTCGCCGCGCTGCTGCTCGCCGCCATGTGGGTCGCGCCCCTGCTGTGGGCGATGAGCACGGCCCTGCGTCCCGAGCACGAAACCGTGTCCGCCGTCTTCCACTGGCTGCCCCAGGACTGGACCCTGGCGGCCTTCACCAAGGTGCTGGCCGCCGGCAATGTGGGACGCTGGCTGTTCAACAGCGCCCTGGTCGCCTTCCTCGTCACCGTCGTGACCATGGCCCTGAGTCTGATGGCGGCCTACGCCTTTTCCCAGCTGCGCTTCCGCGGCCGCACCCTGGTGTTCGCCATCACCATGCTGGCCTTCCTCGTGCCCTTCGAGGCCCTGCTGGTGCCGCTGTTTCGCATGATGAACCAGCTCGGCCTGATCAACAGCTATGCCGGCATCGTCCTGCCCCAGGTGGTGGCGCCCGTGGTCATCTACGTGTTCAAGCAGTTCTTCGACGCGATCCCCGCGGACTTCCGCGAGGCCGCCGTCATGGATGGCGCCGGACCCTTGCGCATCCTGTGGAGCGTCTACCTGCCGGTGTCCGGCAACATCGTCTGGGCGATGGCCATCGTCACCTTCATCGGCGCATGGAACAACTTCCTGTGGCCCTTCATCATCGTGACGTCCAACGACATGATGACCATCCCCATCGGCCTGACCCAGACCTACGACGCCTTCGGCGTGCGCTATGCCCAGCTGATGGCGGCGGCCCTGATCGGCGCGCTGCCGGTGGCGCTGGCCTATGTCGTGTTCCAGCGCCGCGTGACCCACGGCTTCCTGGCCGCGACCGGACTGAAAGGATGAATCGATTGAACCCCGCGGAGACCCCATGGCATCTGTGCGCCTGACAGGCATCACCAAGCAGTACGAGGACAACCCCGTCCTGAAGGGCATCGACCTCGACATCGCGGATGGCGAGTTCGTGGTGCTGGTCGGCCCTTCGGGCTGCGGCAAGTCGACCTTGCTGCGCATCGTCGCCGGCCTGGAGGACGTGAGCTCCGGCACGGTGGAGATCGGCGGCGCGGTGTGCAACGACGTCGAGCCGGCCCGGCGCGGCATCGCCATGGTCTTCCAGAGCTATGCGCTGTACCCGCACATGACGGTGGCCGAGAACATGGGATTCGCCCTCAGGCTGGCCGGCGTGCCGCGCGCGGAGATCGCCGAGCGGGTGGCGCGCGCCGCCGAGATCCTGCAGATCGGCCACCTGCTCGAGCGCCGCCCCAAGGCCCTGTCGGGCGGCCAGCGGCAGCGCGTGGCGATCGGCCGGGCGATTGTGCGCAAGCCCCAGGTGTTCCTCTTCGACGAACCGCTCTCGAACCTGGACGCCGCTCTGCGCGGCCAGACCCGGGTCGAACTGGCGCGCCTGCACCACGACCTGCAGGCCACGATGATCTACGTGACCCACGACCAGGTCGAGGCCATGACCCTCGGCCAGAAGATCGTGGTGCTCAACGGCGGCCGCATCGAGCAGGTCGGCACGCCGGTGGCGTTGTACGAGCGGCCCGCGAACACCTTCGTGGCGGGCTTCCTCGGTTCGCCGCGCATGAACTTCCTGCCGGGCGCGCTGGCGGGCGAGCAGGACGTCGTCGCCCACGTGCGCCTGGCCGGCGGCGTGCACGTGGACGTCGCTGCCGATGCCTCACGCGCCGCGCCGGGCGGCCCGGTGACGCTGGGGGTGAGGCCCGAGCACCTGCGCCTGCTCGGCGACTGGGAGAGCGGCGGCATTCCCGCGACCGTCGCCCTGGTCGAATACCTCGGTGACGCAGCCATCGTGCATGCCAGGGCCGAGGGCGTGCCGGACATGATCGCGGTGAAGTGCCGCACCGAAGGGGCCGCTGCGGGTCCCACGGCCGGGACCCGCGTGCGCCTGGGCTTCGACCCGGCCCATGGCCACCTCTTCGATGCGAACGGCGCCGCGATGCCGCGGGTGCCGCTGGCGCAGTGAGCGCCGGGGGAGGGGGCGGCCGCCCGCGGCGGCCGACCATGACCGACATCGCCAAGCTGGCCGGGGTGTCGCAATCGACCGTGTCCCTGGTGATCAACCAGATGAGCGGGGCCAAGGTGTCGGGCGAGACCCGCAAGCGCGTGCTGCGCATCGCACGCGAGATCGGCTATCCGGTGCAGCGTCATGGCCATGGAGTGGAAGGCGCCCAGCAGCGCAACCTGATCGTCTATCTCACCGACGAACTCTCGACCAGCCCGCACGCGATGCTGACCATCGACGGCGCGCGCGACGCCGCCTGGGAGCACGATTGCCTGCTGAGCGTGTTCGCCACCCGCAGTGATCCGGAATACGAGAACGCCGTGCTGGGGCGGGTGCTGGGCAATCCGGCCCTGCTCGGCGTCGTGTATGCCACCATCTTCACGCGCGCGGTCACGGTGCCGGCGCTGCTGGCCACCGTGCCGACCGTCCTCCTGAATTGCCATACGCGCGACCGCCTGTATTCCTCGGTGGTGCCCAGCGAAGTGCTGGGCGGTTTTGCCGCCACCATGCACCTGCTGGAGCTTGGGCACCGGCGCGTCGGCCTCGTCAACGGCGAGGGCTGGATCGAGGCCGCGGCCGAGCGCTTGAAGGGCTACCGCCAGGCCCTGTCCACGCGCGACATTCCTTTCGACTCCCGGCTGGTGCGCGAGGGCGACTGGCAGGTCAGCAGCGGCCACGAGCATGCGCTGGCCCTGCTGCGCCTGCCTGAGCCGCCCACGGCCCTGTTCTGCGCCAACGACCTGATGGCGGTCGGCGCCCTGGAGGCCGTGCGCGAGCTGGGCATGTCCGTCCCTGCCGAAGTCTCGGTGGTCGGCTATGACGACCAGGACATTGCCCGCTACACCCAGCCACCGCTGAGCACGGTGTTGTTGCCGAACTACGAAATGGGGCGCTGGGCGGCGGAAAGTTTGATTGCCCAGGTCAATGGCGGCGTGGTCCGGCGCACCAGCATGAAGATGGATTGCCCTCTGGTGGAGCGCGATTCCGTGGCTGCGCCGGGCGCTTCCTGACCGGTTTTCACCCTGTCCTTGAGTGCGCCACCACAGCGCGATTTCAGATAGCTTTTGTCATATTGGTCATAAATTATGACTAATACGAATTCCAATATCGGCAGGCCCGGCCCTTGAAGGGCCGCAGGCCGACCACAGCTTTCAGGAGACACTCGATGACGACCTTGACAGTCCGGCCGGTCTGCGCCGCAGCCATGCTGCTGTGCGCCCATATCGGCTTCGCCGCCGCGCAAAGCGCAGCCCAGCAGCTTGATCCGCAGTCCCAGCCCACCGCCGAGGATGCGGCGCGCGCGGCGGCCGGGCCTGACGCCCAGGCCGCCCCGGCGCCCGCGGGCGGCGCCGTGGCCACCGTGCAGGTGACGGGCATCCGCAGCAGCATCCGCTCCGCCGAGCAGATCAAGCGCGACGCCGAGCAGGTGGTGGACTCGATCAATGCCGACGACATCGGCAAGTTCCCCGACCGCGCCGCCGGCGACGCCCTGCAACGCATCGCCGGCGTCCAGGTGGGCCGCGACCGCGGCGAAACCAACACCGTCATTATCCGCGGCCTGCCCGACGTCGCCACCACCATCGACGGCAACGAGATCTTCACCGGCACCGGCCGCCGCCTGTCCTACCAGGACCTGCCGGTCCAGTCGATCGCGGGCCTGGACGTCTACAAGTCGGCCACCGCCAACCAGTTCGAGGGCGGCATCGCCGGCAACGTCAACGTGCGCCTGCGCGCACCCTTCGACTTCAAGGGCTACACCGTCACCGGCTTCCTGGAGAACCGCCGCAGCTCCGTCGAAGGCAGCGAAGCGACCAGGGAGAAGAACAACCCCGGGGGCGGCCTCCTGATGAGCAATCGCTGGAACACCGGCAAGGGCGAGATGGGCTTCCTGGTCGACGTCGCCTACAACAAGGAACACTGGGCCTTCCCGGTGCAGTGGGTCGACCGTCCCGACCGCATCTTCTCGGTCAGCCCGGACGGCACGGCCACGCGCCTGAACGACGACCAGCCGATCGCGCCCCTGAACCCCGGCGACCGCCTCGGCGAACTGCCGAACATCGGCGGCATCTACAATGCGGGCGACCGCGAGCGCGGCAGCATCCATGCGGCCTTCCAGTGGAAGGTGAACCCGAATACCGAATTCACGACCCAGTATCTCGGCACGAGCTATCGCGGCAAGAGCCAGGTCAACTACATCCTCAACATCGCCACCTGGACCCCGCGCCTGACCAACGTGGTGCTGGCGCCCGAAGGCGACTACTGCCGCACCCCGAACGGCAGCATCTGCCCGATCCAGTCGGCCTACGCGCAGGCCGCGCAGTTCGATGGCCCCTATGACTGGGACCCCTACACGGCCACCAGCACCTGGGGCGTCAAGGAGCGCACCGACACTCACTTCCTCAATTTCGCCCTGAAGTACCGCGAAGGCCCGCTCTCGGTCGACAGCAACCTGGCCTTCACGCGCTCGGACTTCATCAACGACACCGTCATCGTCGACCAGCAGATTCCCGGCGCCAGCGCCCACGTCTACACCTATGGACGCGACGGCCACGGCGGCTACAACAGCGTCACCACCCCGACCAGCGGCAATCCGCTGCGCGACCCGAACCAGTTCGTCCTGCGCGGCATGGTGCAGAACTGGGGCGAATCGCGCGGCGAGCAGGCGCAGTTCCGCACCGACGCCGTCTACCGCCTCGGTGGCGACGGCTTCATCACCGCCTTCACCGGCGGCATCCGCGTGTCGGACCGCGACGTCAGCTACCACAGCGCCGAACGCGCCAGCGACCTGCCGCGCGGGTCGGTGCGCCCCACGCCGGTCGCGGCCTTCGGGCCGGAATTCCAGACCCTGGTGCCGGGCCTGGACCGCCTTGGCGGCCCATGGGTGACGCCCTCGCGCGACTTCCTGATCTACCAGGCCGACCGGGTGCGCGCCTTCTACGGCCAGCCGGCGGGACGGGTGCCGGACGATCCGATGCGCCTCTTCGAGCAGCGCGAGCGCACCTATACCCTGCACCTGGGCGCACGCTGGAAGGCGGCGCTGGGCGGCATCGGCATGACCGGCAATATCGGTGGGCGCCTGGTGAAGGTCGACCGCAAGCTCGAGGGCAACCAGCGCGTGGGTGACGTCGTCACGCCGCTCAGCGAGGACAGCGACGAGACCAACTTCCTGCCGAACGTGTCGGCAGTGGTCAACTGGACCGATCGCATCCAGTCGCACCTGAGCGTCGGCAAGACCATCACGCGTCCGGAGTTCTCGCAGCTGAACCCGGCCCTGTCCCTGATCCCGCCGACCGTCAACGCCCCCGGCACCGGCACGGCGGGCAATCCGCAGCTGTCGCCGACCGAGTCGATCAACAGCGACGCGACGCTCGAGTACTACTTCAAGGACAACGGCTACGCGCAGATCGCGCTGTTCCACCGCGATATCGATGGCTACCTGCAGAACTTCGAGCAGCAGGAGACGATCAACGGCGTCAACTACCGCGTGACCCGTCCGCAGAATTCCGGCAAGGGCAAGCTCAAGGGCGCCGAGTTCGGCATCCAGAAGTTCTTCGACTTCCTGCCGGGCGCCTGGAGCGGCCTGGGCGCGCAGTTCAACTACACCTGGATCGACGGCGAGAACCAGACCCGCACCGCACTCAACAGCGGCGAGTACACCACGACGGAGCTGGTCGGGGTCGCGCGCCAGAGCTACAACTTCACGCTCCTGTATGAGCGCGATCGCTGGACCGGCCGCCTGGCGGCCACCCGCCGCGGCAAGTACGTCGAGCAGATCGCCGAACCGCGCTTCGGCCAGAACCGCTATGTCAAGGCGGCGACCTATGTCGACCTGAGCGTGGGCTACGCGCTCACCCCGCAGCTGTCGCTGAACTTCGACGCGATCAACCTGACGAAGGAACGCTACGAAAGCTACCTGGGCGACCCGATCCGCCCGCGCGACATCCGCTACAACCCGACCACCTACGGCATCAGCCTGCGCTACCAGATGTGAGGAAGCGATGCAGAAGACTTACTGCAACCCGGTCTATCCGGAGATCATGGCCGACCCCTTCGTGCTCAAGCACGAGGGGCGGTATTTCGCCTACGGCACCGCACCCGACGGCCCCGGCGGCGGGCGCTTCCCGGTGCTGGTGTCGAACGACCTGGTCGACTGGCATCCGGCCGGCTACGCGCTGATGGAACCGGGGCTTGATCACTTCTGGGCGCCCGAAGTGGCTTACAGCGAGGGCAGGTTCTGGCTGTACTACTCGCGCGGCGACGTGGAAGGCAAGCACCACAAGCTCAGGGTGGCGGTGGCCGACAATCCCGTGGGTCCCTTCAAGGATTGCGGCGTGCTCCTGGTGCCGGACCAGCCGTTCTCGATCGACGCCCATCCTTTTCGCGATGCGGACGGCCAGTGGTACCTCTACTACTGCGTCGATTTCCTGGAGTTCGAGGACGACCACCGCATCGGCACCGGCATCGTGGTCGACCGCCTGCTGGCGATGGACCGCCTGGAAGGCAGGCCGCGCACGGTGGCGCGCCCGCACGCCGACTGGCACCTGTTCAAGAAGCAGCGCGCGATGTACGACGCGGTCTACGATTGGCACACCGTGGAAGGCGCCTTCGTGCTGGTCCATGGCGGCAGGTACTACTGCTTCTACAGCGGCGGCGCCTGGGAGAAGGAAAACTATGGCGTCAGCTACGTGGTCGCCGACCATCCGCTGGGGCCCTTCACGCGCCCGGAAGGCAGCGAGGAAGCGCTCCTGATGCGGTCCAGAGCGCCGAACGTCATCGGTCCCGGCCACAATTCCTTCACCACCTCGCCCGACGGCAGCCAGGACTGGATCGTCTACCACGCCTGGGACACGGCCATGACCGGGCGGCGCATGTGCATCGACCGGCTCGTGTGGCAAGGCGGCCGGCCCACCACCGACGGGCCGACCTTCACGCGCCAGCAGGCGCCGGCGGGCCTCGCACTACTTTAGCCCACCGGCGTCAGGGCGGGCCGGCCCGCGAAATGCGCATCGAGGTTGCCGACCGCCAGGCTGGCCATGGCGCGGCGGGTCTCCACCGTGAAGCTGCCGACGTGGGGCGTGAGGACCACATTGTCCATGCCGCGCAGTGCCTTGGGCACGCGCGGCTCGTCCGCGAACACATCCAGCGCCGCCGCGCCAAGGCGGCCGCTGGCCAGGGCTTCGACCAGGGCGGCCTCATCCACCACCGAACCGCGCGCGATGTTCACGAGCGTGCCTTCGGGGCCGAGGGCGTCCAGCACCGCCGCATCCACGGCATGGCGGGTGGCCGCGCCGCCGGGAGCGCACAGGACCAGGAAGTCGCTGGCCGCGGCGAGTTCGCGCAGCGAGTCGCAGCGCAGCTGCGGTTCGGGACCGGCGCTGCGCTGGAAGTAGCGGATCTCCATGCCGAAGGCGCGCAGGCGCGTTGCCAGCGCCTGGCCGATGCGTCCGTAGCCGTAGATGCCCGCCACCTTGCCGCGCAGGCTGCGTGCCGGCTGCAGGGGACGCTTTTCCTCCCAGTGCCCGGCCCGCACATAGCGGTCCAGCAGCGGCAGCCGGCGCGAGACGGCGAGCAGCAGCGCGGCCGCGAGATCGGCCACGTCCTCGGTCAGCACGTCGGGCGTGTTGGTGACGACGATGCGGCGGGCCGCCATGGCGTCGAGATCGACGGCATCGACACCGACCCCGTGGACCGAGACGATCTCCAGGCCCGGATACACTGCGGCGCCGGCCGCATCCAGGCCCACGGTGCCGGTGGTCAGCACGGCGCGGATGCGCGGCGCGACGTCGCGCTCGTAGGCCGCGCGCTCATCAGGCGCCATGCGCGCCGGGAAGTGGCAGGTGTAGTGTCCATCCAGTGCGCGCAGGACCTCCTCGGTCCATACGCTGCCCAATACCGCGATCTCGGGTTTCATCAATCGATTTCATCCATGCCGAAAATCTCATCCTACATCGTTTCGGCAGGGGGCTTGTATGGACGGAGGGCTATTCGAGCCCGACACCGAGCCGTTCGATCGTTCCGTCGGACGCGCGCGTCACCGTGACGAGCATCGGCACGTCGCGATAGAGGAAGCGGTAGCGCGAGGTCTGCGTGCTCCCTTCCTGGCTGCGTTCGAGCAGCTCGACTGCGCCAAGCGGGCCGGCATTCGCGATCTCGTCAGCCAGGATGCCGATCCAGCGGGGCGTGAAGCGTTCCGCTTCGTTCGCGGACAACTTCGCCGGAGCCTGCCTTGCAGCCAGTCGCGCCATGGCCTCTCTAGCCTGGGCGGCGAACATCGGTTCGCGGTCGGGAATGGCCTTGGCGCGCACCGGCGCCAGCGCCGGCACATAGTGGGCTGCCACCATGTCGCCGATCTTGCCGACACGCGCAATGGCGCTGTTGGCAAGCACGATGACCGTCATGTCGTCGTCGACATAGCGCGTCATGAGTGCCTTGAAGCCCTGCCAGGCGCCGCCATGCAGGATGGTGCGGCGCCCGTTCTGCTCGCCCACGAACCAGCCGTAGCCGTAGGGCGAGGCGCTGCCGTCCGCCAGGCGCGGCGGCGACCAGCTGGCCGCCTGCAGCCTTGCATCGAGGATGCGCTTGCCGCGCAGGGCCAGGTCCCACAGGGCGAGGTCGCGCGCAGTCAGGTAGAGGGCGCCGTCCGCGGTCGCGTTCAGGCTGGGCGAGACCCAGGACTGGTTGCGCAGCCTGCCGTCCACCCACTCGTAGCCCGCCGCGCGGTGCGGCACGATCTCCGCCTCGTCGATCACGCGCGCGCCCATGCCCAGCGGGGCGAAGATCCGCTCGCGGAGCTGCTCGCTCCAGTGCTTGCCGCCGACCCGCGTGGCGATGAAGCCGAGCAGGTGGTAGCCCGCGTTGCTGTAGCTGAAGCGCTCGCCCGGCGCGAACAGCAGCGGCAACGAAGCTTCGATGGCGATCAGTTCCGCGTCCGTATAGTCCTTGCGCAGGTCGATCTTCTGGTAAGGCTCGCCCAGCCCGCCCGTATGCGTGAGCAGGTGCCGGATCGTGATGCCGTCCCAGGCTTTCGGAGATTCCGGCAGGTGGCGCGAGACGGGATCGTCGAGGCTCAGTTTGCCGTCCTCGGCCAGCAGCAGGATGAGCGCGGCGGTGAAGGTCTTGCCCACCGATCCGGACTGGAACACGGTAGCCGGCGTCACTTTCACGCCATGCTCGACATTGGCCAGGCCATAGGCACGCTCGCGCACGATCCGGCCACCCTTGAGGACGGCGACGGCCATGCCGGGAACGTGGCGGCGCGCCATTTCGCGCTCGATGTCTTCATCGAGACGGTCGGCGCGGACGGGGCAGGAGAGGAGCAGTAGGAACAGGGAGAGCAGGAGGCGCATGCGATCGATCGAAAGTAGGGGGAGCGCCAGTGTAGCCGCCTACGCATTGACAGGACTGCCATCGATCGTTGAATATCTGCCATCATGACACACACCGCTTCCCCGATCGACGTCTGGATCCTCGTCTTTCCGAACTTCCTGCTGCTGGACGCCACCGGGCCGGCCCAGGTCTTTGCGAGCGCGAACGACGAAGCCGTCGACGCCGGCCTGCCGCCTCCCTATCGCGTGCGCATCGCCGCACCTGGGGGAGGGACGGTCGCGTCGTCGTCCGGCGTGAGCCTGCTGGCGGAGGAACTGCCGGCCGCATGCCTGGACAAGGCCACGCTCATCGTCGCGGGCGGCAGGGTGCGTGACCTCCCCGCGGAATCGAGCCCTGCACTGGACTGGGTACGCGCGGCCAGCGGGCAGGTGGCGCGCTGCTGCGCCGTCTGCACCGGCGCCTTCGTCCTGGCCCGCGCCGGCCTGCTGGACGGACGCCGCGTCGTCACGCACTGGCAGGACGTGGAGGCGCTGCGCGCCGAACATCCATCCCTGCGTGTCCTCGACGACGCGATCCACGTCCGCGACGACAAGTTCCGTACCTCGGCCGGCATCAGCGCCGGCATGGACCTGGCCCTGAGCCTGGTGGAAGAAGACCTGGGGCGGCAGCGCGCGCTGGCCGTGGCCAGGCGCCTGGTGCTGTTCCTCAAGCGGCCCGGCGGCCAGCGGCAGTTCAGCGCCGAACTGCTGGCCCAGTCCCAGGACGACGGGGTGCACGCGCGGCTGGCGGCATGGCTGCGGCCGCGCCTGCGCCAGGAAGTGCGGATCGAGGAGATGGCGGAGGCCTGCGCGCTCTCCGTGCGCACCCTGCACCGGCGCCTGCGCGAGGAGGCGGGGCTGACGCCGGCCCAGCTCCTCGGTCGCCTCAGGATGGAAAGCGCCTGCCGCATGCTCGAACGGCCCGGGGTGAGCGTCAAGCAGGCGGCGCGCGACTGCGGCTATGGCAGCGAATACAATCTGCGGCGCGCCTTCACGGCGCAGCTGGGCGTGCTGCCGAGCGAGTACCAGGAGCGCTTTGCGTGAAACGTGCGCGCAGCTCGTCCAGCGGCATCGGTTTCGCCAGCAGGTAGCCCTGGGCCTGGTCGCAGCGCGCCTGGCGCAGCAGCTGGAGCACCTCTTCGGTCTCGACGCCCTCGGCCACCACCGCCATGTTCAGCGCGTGGGCCAGGTCGACGAAGGCCTTGACGAAGTCCGAGGTGGTGACGTTGCCGTCCTTCTGCAGCACGAAGGAGCGGTCCAGTTTCAGGACATCGATGGGGAAGCGGCGCAGGTAGGCCAGGCTCGAGGCGCCGGTGCCGAAGTCGTCCACGGCGAGGGCGACGCCGACGCGCTTGAGTTCGCGCAGCATCGAGGCCGTATGTTCGATGTCCTCGATGAGGGCGCTCTCGGTCAGCTCCAGTTCCAGGCAGTCCGGAGGCAAGCCGGTCTGCGCCAGGGCCTCGCGCACCTCGTCCACGAAGCCCGAATTGCCCAGCTGGCCCGCCGAGACGTTCACCGACACCACGATCTTGCGGCCGAGGTCCGCCATCAGCGCGCGCGTGCGCATGCAGGCTTCCTGGAGCACCCAGCGCCCGATCGGGACGATCAGGCCGGTCTCCTCGGTGATCGCGATGAACTGCTGGGGCGGCACGCGCCCGCGCTCCGGATGGTTCCAGCGGATCAGGGCCTCCATGCCCACCGGTGCCATGGTGTGCAGGTCGATGCGCGGCTGGTAGTGCAGCTCGAACTCGGCGCGCGCCAGCGCCGGGCGCAGCGACACCTCGAGAGCCATGCGCGCCTGGGTGGCGACCGTCATTTCCGGTTCGAAGAAGCGGTAGCGGTTGCGGCCCGCGTCCTTGGCCCGGTACATGGCCGTGTCGGCGCTCTGGAACAGGGTTTCGCGTGTCGTCGCGTCGTGGGGGAACATGCTGATGCCGATCGAGGCGCCGACGATCACGTCGATGCCGCCCACGGTGACGGGCGCGGTCAGCACGTCGAGCAGCTTGGCGGCGATGCACTCGGCGGCGGGCCGGCCGCTGGCGCAGTCGGCGACGACCACGAATTCGTCGCCGCCCAGGCGGGCGATGACGTCGCTCGGCCGGATCACGCGGCGCAGCCGCCTGGCCACCTCGCACAGCAGCACGTCGCCCATTTCATGACCGAAGGAGTCGTTGACTTCCTTGAAGCGGTCCAGGTCGAGGAACATCACCGCCACCGAACTGCCGGGGCGGCAGGCCTCGAGCATCTCCTGCACCCGTTCTCCCAGCAGGGCGCGGTTGGGCAGGCCGGTCAGGGTGTCGTGGGTGGCCAGCTGCCGCAAGCGGCTCTCGGCCGCCTTGCGCCCCGTGATGTCGGTCATCAGGCCGGTGAGCGAGACGGTGCGGCCGTCCGGGCCACGCTCGATGATGCCGTTGAACAGCACGTGGATGTGGTAGCCCTGGCGGTGGCGCAGGACCGCCTCGACGCCCTGGACGGCGGACTCGCCCTCGCTGCCGTCCTGCAGGATGGCCCAGGGGAAGGACAGGAACAGCGCTTCCAGCCGGACGCCCAGCAGCTCCTCGCGCGCATGGCCGGACAGGGCGCACAGGGTGGGGTTCACGTCCAGCAGGGCGCCTTCGCGGTCGGCGAGCAGGTAGCCGCTCGGGGTCAGCTCGATGACTTCGCGGAAGCGCTGCTCGCTCTCGCGCAGCTGGCGTTCGGCCTGTTCGCGGTCGCTCAGGTCGCGGATCACGGCCAGGAAGAATTCCTCGCCCGCGTCGTCGAAGCGCGAGATCTGCACTTCGGCCGGGAAGGTGCTGCCGTCCTTGCACTGCTTCTGCATGCGCAGCAGCTGTGCCTGGCCCGCGCGCAGTCCCGCCAGCAGGCCGGTCGCACCCAGCAGGCCGGAGTTGACGTCGGTGGCGCGCAAGCGCAGGAATTGCTCGCGCGTGTAGCCGAAACGCGCGCAGGCCTGGTCGTTTACCGACACGATGCCCAGCTCGCCGTCCACGATCATGATGCTGTCGCCGGCCTGGTTGAACAGATTGCGGAAACGCTGTTCGCTCTTCTTCAAGGCCTGGTCGGCCTCGCGCCTGGCGGTGATCTCGTGGAAGTAGACCGAGATGCCGTCGCCGTGGGGATAGACGCGCACTTCCAGCCAGACCGCCCGGGGCCCCCAGAACGCCTCGAAGGTCGCGGCCTCGCGGCTTGCCATCGCTTGCTGGTAGCGCAGCAGCGTGGGCGAGTGCAGCAGGTCGGGCGCCACGTCCAGCAGAAGGCGGCCGATGGCGGCGCTTGCATCGACTCCGACGAAGTCGCCCGCCTTGCGGTTGGCGTAGGTGAGACGCCAGTCGCGGTCGATGGCGAAGAAGGCGTCGCCGATGCTGTCCAGCATGCCGTTCAGCGCGATCCCGGAACGCTCCAGCGCTTGCCTGGCCTGCACGTGTCCGGACACGTCGCGCGCGGTGACGAACATGCGCTGGTGGGCTTCGGACCAGCGCGCCGCGACCGACATCAGGATGACCCGGCCATCCTTGCGCCTCACCCGCAGCAGGATGTCGGGACGTTCCGGATGCTCCTGCTGCAGGCTGGACTGGATGTCATGCGCCTCGGCATGCTGCTCGGGGTGGACCAGGGCGTCGTAGTGGCGGCCGGCCAGCTCGGCGGGTTCATAGCCGAGCAGGGCGATGGCGGCTGCGTTCACGCGCAGGATGATGCCATGCACGTCGACCACGGCCATCAGGTCGAGCGCATTGTCGATCAGGGCGGCGTTTTCGTCGGCGAGCAGGGACAACCCATGGGGCGTGCTGGAGCGGATGTCGGGAGTGGTCACGGGATTGGCGGCGGGCCGCTGAGATGGAGGCGGGCGACAAGGCCGGCCCGGCGCCGCAAGTATAGCGATTGCGCGCGGCAACTGAACGCCGCGACGCAAATTTACGACACTTGTCTAGACACCTTTGTCGCGACTAGCCCGCGTCGTCCTCGCCGCGCATCGCGACGAAGTCGCGCTCGAACATCGCATGCAGCTCTTCGCGCGCGCGGCGCGCCATCGAGACGTACTGTTCGCGGTCCTTGTAATACGGATAAACCTCGAGCACGCTCTTGAGATTGTGCTCACGAAAGCGCATCGCCGCCTGGCGCGCGAGATAGGCGCCGAAACCCAGTTCTTCCATCGCGCGCCGGCCCAGCATCAGGGCGGAATCGAAGGTCTCGCGCTCAATCACCGTCACGCCCAGGTCCATCAGCTCATAGTAATGGGTGACGTTGCGGGCGCGCGCCAGGACCGGCAGGTCGGGAAACTCGGCGCGCACGGCGGCGGCCAGCTTGAGGCTGTCCTCGATGCCGTCGATCGCCAGCACCAGGGCGCGCGCCCGCGCGGCGCCGGCGGCATGCAGCAGGTCGGTGCGGGTGGCGTCGCCGTAGAAGACCTTGAAGCCGAACTGGCGCAGCGTGTCGACGTTGTCCGGGTCGTGATCGAGCATGGTGAGCGGCACCTGGTTGGCGTGCAGCAGGCGCCCTACGATCTGGCCGAAGCGGCCGAAGCCGGCGATGATCACGTGGCCGGCGTTTTCCTCGATGGTGTCGGCGGCGCGTTGCTTGCGCGCCTGCCAGCGCGGTTCCAGGATCCGGTCGTAGAGGATCAGGAGCAGGGGCGTCGCCACCATCGACAGCGCCACCACGACCACCAGCAGGGAGCTTGTCGCCGGGTCGAACACGCGCGCCGCGGCGGCCGCGCCGAACACCACGAAGGCGAACTCCCCGCCCTGCGAAAGCAGGAAGGCGAACAGCACGCGCTGGCGCCCGGCCATCCCGAAGCTGCGCGCGAGCAGCCACAGGACCAAGAGCTTGACGGCCAGGAAGCCGGCCGCGATCAGGAGGATGCGCAGGGGCTCGGCCAGGAAGACGCCGAAATCCACCGACATGCCGACCGCGATGAAGAAGAGACCGAGGAGCAGGCCCTTGAAGGGCTCGAGGTCGGTTTCCAGCGCGTGCCGGTATTCCGAGTCGGCCAGCAGCACGCCGGCCATGAAGGCCCCCAGGGCCATCGACATGCCGGCGTAGGCCATCAGGAGCGAGATCGAGATGACCAGCAGCAGGGCGAAGGCGGTGAAGATCTCGCGCATGCCGGTGCGCGCGATGAAGCGCAGCACGGGCCGCACCAGGAAGCGCCCCACCAGCACCAGGCCGGCGATCACGGCAACCGCCTTGAGCGCCGCCATCCAGCCCCCGCCCGCATGGCTGTCCGGCACGCCGAGCAGCGGCACCAGGGCGATCATCGGGATCGCGGCGATGTCCTGGAACAGCAGGATGGAAAAGCCGGCCTGGCCGGCCGGCGTCGGGATGAGGTTACGCTCCTGCATGGTGGTGAGCGCGATCGCGGTCGAGGACAGCGAGAGGCCAAGGGCGGCGATCAGGGCCACTTTCCAGTCCACGCCCAGCAGGATGGCCACGAGCGCGAGTGGAATGGTGACCCCGGCGACCTGGGCGCTGCCCCACCCGAAGATCGAACGGCGCAGCGCCCACAGGCGCCGCGGCTCGAGCTCCAGGCCGATCACGAAGAGCAGCAGCACGACGCCGAACTCGGAAAAGTGCAGGATGGTCTCGACTTCGCGGATCAGGCCGAGACCCCAGGGCCCGATGGCGATACCGGCCAGCAGGTAGCCGAGCACGGCGCCCAGGCCCAGGCGCTTCGCGACCGGCACCGCGACCACGGCGGCGCCCAGGTAGACCAGGGCATTGACGAGGACATCATGTTCCATGGAGGTCTCCGGCGGTGGCGAGCAGTGCGCGCAGGGCTCCGGCGTGGCGCTCGGCGGCATGCTCGTCCGGGTGGTCGGCGCCGTAGAACACATGCGGCGGCAGCCAGCGCATGCCGCAGGCGAGCGCGGTCTGCTGCAGCGGGACGAGGAAATCGTCGAGGGGGCGCCCGTGCGCGCCGCCCGGGCCGTAATCGACCAGGCGGCTGTTGCAGGCGACCGCGGCGAAGACGCCCTTGCCGGCCAGGCGCCCGTCCGGCCGCGCCCACTCGGGTTTCAGGACGGTGTCGAACCACTCCTTGAGCAGGGCCGGCATCGCATACCAGGCCAGCTGGAACACGAACACGACCAGGGGCGCATCGAGCAGCAGGGCGCGCTCGCGGCGCACATCGATGTAGAGGTCAGGGTAGAGCTGGTAGAGATCCTGTACCTGCACGCCCGGCAGGCCTGCGGCGGCGTCGGCCACCCGGCGGCTGATGCGCGAGCGGTGCAGGGAAGGGTCGGCGAAGACGACGAGGGCGCGGAGGTCGGGATGCATGGCGGTGTTGTCGAAAGTGTCAAGGATTGTACCTTGCAATAATGAAACGGTTGTGTCCTCGGTGCGTACGTACTGTCACATTCTTGTATCAGGATTGGTATCCAGATATTACAATTGTTCCTTTCACAAAAAAACATTCATCCAGCATGGCGCAAGATGCAGCGGCAGTACCCCGGTCCTTCGCCCAGGGCGGCGGCGAACTCGGCAAGATCATCGACGAATACGACTGGAGCGCCACCAGTCTCGGTCCCATCGCCGGCTGGTCGCCGGTCCTGCGCAACACGGTCGAGCTGATCCTGCGCTCGCCGGTGCCGATGGTGACGATGTGGGGCGCGGACGGAATCATGATCTACAACGAGGGCTATGCCCGGATCGCGGCCGAGCGCCACCCCTGGCAGCTCGGCGTGCCGGTACGCGAGAGCTGGCCCGACGAAGCCGCCTTCAACGACAACGTGATGCGCGTCGTGATGGCCGGCGGCACGCTGTCCTACCGCGACGCCGAACTGGACCTGCGGCGCCACGGCGTGCCCGAGCTGGTTTGGCTGAACCTCGATTATTCGCCCATCGTCGACGGCTGCGGCGCCATCGTCGGCGTGCTGGCCCTGGTGACGGAGACCACCGACAAGGTGCGCGCCGAGCGCTACCTGGCCGGCGAGCAGGATCGCCTGCGCGCCATGTTCGCCCAGGCGCCCGGCTTCATCGCCACCCTGGTCGGTCCCGAACACCGCTACGAGCTGGTGAACGAAGCCTATCTCGGGCTGGTCGAGCGCGCCGACGTGGTCGGCCGCACCGTACGCGAGGTCTTGCCCGAAGTCGCTTCCCAGGGCTTCCTGCGCCTGCTCGACGACGTCTATGCCAGCGGCCGGCCGCACAGCGGCGAGGCGACGCCCATCTGGCTCACCGGCGCCGACGGCGAGAGCCGCCAGCACTACCTCGACTTCGTGTTCCAGCCGGTGCGCGGCGAAGACGGCGCCGTGATCGGCATCTTCGTCCAGGGCAGCGACGTCACCGAGCGCGTGCTTGCCGAACGCGCCCTGCGCGAGAGCGAAGTGCGCTTCCGCACCTTCGCTCAGGCGATGCCGAACCAGGTCTGGGCGGCCGATGCGAGCGGGCGACTGAACTGGTTCAACGACACCATTTTCAGCTACAGCGGCTACGACCATGCGGCGCTGGTGGAGGATGGCTGGGGACGCATGATCCACCCGGGCGACCTGCAGGCGATCCGCGCGCGCTGGAGCGAATCGGTCGCCACCGGAACCCGGTTCGAGTCCGAGGTGCGCCTGCGCCGCGCCGACGGCGCTTACCGCTGGCACCTGAACCGGGCCGTGCCGCTGCGCGGCGACGACGGCGAGGTGATCGGCTGGGTCGGCACCAATACCGACATCGAGGAGCAGAAGACCACCGCGCAGCGCTACGCGGCCCTGAACGACGACCTGCAGGGACAGGTGGCGCTGCGCACGGCCGAGCGCGACCGCATGTGGCGGCTGTCCAAGGACATCCTCTTCGTCTGCCGCTTCGACGGCCGGGTCGAGGCGGTCAGCCCCTCCTTCGGCGCGCTGCTGGGCTGGTCAGAGACCGACATCGTGGGCCGCAATTTCATGGAGCTGGTCCACCAGGACGATCGCGCCTCCACCATCGCCCAGATGGCGGCGCTCGGGCGCGGCGGCTACGTCAACAAGTTCGAGAACCGCTACCGCCGCAAGGACGGCAGCTGGTGCCTGCTGTCGTGGACGGCGGCGCCCGACGAAGGCTTCGTGCACGCGATCGGCCGCGACATCACGGCCGAGCGTGAGCAGCAGGAAGCGATCCGCCGCACCGAACTGGCCCTGCAGCAGTCGCAGAAGATGGAGACGATCGGCAAGCTGACCGGCGGCGTGGCCCACGATTTCAACAACCTCCTGCAGATCATCTCGGGCAACCTGCAGCTGCTGCAGATGGCCGGCGACAACCCTGAGGCGCGCAGGGACGCCCTGCGCTGGATCGAGAGCGCCCGCTCGGCCGTCGAGAAGGGCGCCAAGCTGGCCAGTTACCTGCTCGCTTTCGGGCGCCGCCAGCCGCTCGAACCGAAGGTGATCAAGGTCGGCCGCCTGCTGGCGAACATGGAAGACATGCTGCGCCGCGCCCTGGGCGAGGAGATCGAGATCGAGATGGTGATCTCCGGCGGCCTGTGGAACACGGCGGTGGACGTCGGCCAGGTCGAGAACGCGGTGCTGAACCTGGCCATCAATGCGCGCGACGCCATGGAAGGCAGTGGCCGCATGACCATCGAAGCGACCAACGCGGTGCTGGACGAGATGTACTGCCGCGCCCATGGCGACGTGATGCCGGGCCAGTACGTGATGCTGGCCGTGACCGACACCGGCTCCGGCATGCCGCCGGAAGTGGCCGCCCGCGCCTTCGAACCCTTCTTCTCGACCAAGGAAGAAGGCAAGGGCACGGGCCTGGGACTGTCGATGGTCTACGGCTTCGTGAAGCAGTCGGGCGGCCACGTGAAGATCTACAGCGAGGTCGGCCAGGGCACCACGGTCAAGCTCTACCTGCCGCGCAGCACCGCGGCCGAAGAGCCGATCGGCCCCGTGGAGCAGCAGGGCGCCGTCGGCGGCAACGAGACGATCCTGGTGGCCGAGGACGACGAGGCGGTGCGCGCCACCGTGGTCGAGATGCTGACCCAGCTCGGCTACCGGGTGCTCAAGGCATCCGACGCGTCGAGTGCGCTGGCGGTGATCGAGAGCGGCGTGCCGATCGACGTGCTGTTCACCGACGTCGTCATGCCTGGCACCTTGCGCAGCCCGGAGCTGGCGCGCATCGCGCGCGAGCGCCTGCCGAACCTGGCGGTGCTGTTCACCTCGGGCTATACGGAGAACGCCATCGTCCACGGCGGGCGTCTCGACCCGGGCGTGGAACTGCTCGGCAAGCCCTATACGCGCGAACGCCTGGCGCGCAGGATCCGCCAGGTGCTGGCGCGGCAGAAGAGCAAGGCCGAAGCGCCGCAGGACGTGCCGGAGGCCGGCGGCCTGTCCATCGTGCTGGTCGAAGACGAAGAGGCGATCCGCGCCAACACCGCGGCGCTGCTCGAGCACCTCGGGCACCGGGTGTGCGCGGCCGGGGATGCCGAGAGCGCGCTGTCCATGATCACGCTCGAGACCGACATCTTGATCACCGATGTGCAGCTGCCGGGCATGTCGGGTGACGCGCTGGCGGCCCAGGCGCGCAGCAAGGTGCCTGGCATCCGGATCGTGTTTGCGACCGGCAACGGCGAAGTGGCGAACTGGCCGGATGCCGTGGTGCTGCGCAAGCCCTACGACCTGCAAAGCCTGGTCAGGGCGCTTGGGCGGCAGCCCATCGACGCCTTAGGCTGACTCCTACAGGAAACGCTGGCCTGCGCCTATTCGTGCAGGCCGGCGCAGGGTCTATCATGGCATTCCGATACCAAGGAAACCAGGAGGCCATATGTCGATGCAATCCGAAGGCAAGGACGCCAAGGGACGCAACTACCACCAGACGACGAAGGACGGCACCGGCAGCGCCGCCAGCGTCGGGAGCGGGGGCACCGGGGATATCGGAGCGATGGGCGGCGAAGGCAGCCGGCAGTCCGCCAGCCGCACCGATGACCTACTGGCCGGCAACACCACCCATGAGGAATCCGAGCAGGCTTTCCAGGGAGGCAGCGAGAAAGGGCAGATCCAGACGGGAATGGAAGGCATCGCCGGCGCGAAGGGCAACCGCCAGTCCGGCCAGCAGGGCGCCAACCGCCAGGGCGCGGACCTGCAAGACCCGGCCGAGACCGATCCCGCCCAGTACGACCAGGGCACCGCGGACCGCGAACGCTGAGCGCAGGTAGAGGGCCAGCTCCAGGCGGCGCGGAGAGCTAGCGCCGCAGCCGGTACAGCACATGGCGTGACAGTCGGTGTTCTGGCGGCAGGGCCGGGTGCGCGAAGCCGCCCCCGGTGTCTTCGCGCATGCCCAGCTTTTCCATCACCGCCCGCGAACGCAGGTTCTCCGGTACGGTGAAGGACACGATTTCCTCCAGCTGCAGTTCGCCGAAACCATAGGCCAGGCAGGCGCGCGCCGCCTCGCCGGCGATCCCTTTGCCCCAGTACGCGGGCGCCAGGCGCCAGCCGATGTCGGTGCAGGGCGCGAAGGGCAGCAGGCTGTCCGCGTCATGGCGCTTCAGGCCGACGAAGCCGGCCAGCGCCCCCTCGGTCTCGAGCGCGAAGTAGCAGGCGCGGGTGCGCGCGAACAGCGCCAGCTGAAAGGCGATGAAGGCCTCCACCTGCTCCATGCTCATGGGTCCCGGCAGGAATTCATGGACGCGCGCATCCTGGTTGATCGCGTAGAACACCGGCGCGTCCTCGCGGCGCCAGCCGCGCAGGACCAGGCGGGGCGTGCGAATCACGTCCATGTTCACGCCGCCGCGGCCTGGCGCGCCGCCACGGCCTCCTCGATGAAGCGGGCGATGCGCGCGGCCTGGGTCACCGGCAGCATGTGGCCGCCGTCGACCAGTTCGAGCCGGCAGCCGGCCACCTTGTCGGCCAGCGCCTGGCCGTTCACCTGCCAGTCGAGGATACGGTCGCCCCGGCCGAAGAGCACGTGCACCGGGATGCCCAGGTCGGCCAGTTCCCCGTAGCGCTCCTCCAGGCGCGGCATGTGCTCGCGCAGGGCCAGCAGGTCGCTTGCGCTGGCGAGGAACTGGCTTGGCCGCAGGCTGAGCAGGCCGCCGCCGCGGGTGGCGAAATCGCGCACAGGCTGTTCGGGCGCAAAGACCTGGCGCAGCACCCGCTTGCTGCCCGCGATGCCGGCCGGGACGGCCAGGGTCCAGGCGAACAGGGTGCGCAGCCAGGCGGACTCGATGGCCAGCGCGCGGAAGGCCGGCGGCACCGTGCCGTCCGTGTGCGTCAGCGGCGCAATCAGGGCCAGGGCACCGACCTTGCCGGGATGGTCGAGGGCGAGCGTGAGCGCGGCCGCGCCGCCCAGGGAATGGCCGACGACGGTCGGCCGCCCCAGGTTCAGCCGGTCGATGAGGGCCGCGATCGCGCGCGCCTGGGTCGCCAGGTCGGCGGGCACGCCGTCCGGCCGCGAGGAGTAGCCCGAGCCGGGCCGGTCGATGGTGACGACGCGGTGGCGTTGCGACAGCGCGCGCACGGGGCCGTAATCGAAATGGGCCATCTGGCCGTTCAGGCCATGGATCAGGAGCAGCGCCGGGCCTTCGCCCTCGTCGCGCACGTGCAGGCGCACGCCGCCGGCTTCCACGAACAGGCCCGTGGGCGGGAGGGCGCTTTCGATGCGGCGCGCGGTGCGCATGCTGAACTGGTAGAGCAGCAGCAGGAGCAGCACCAGGGCGCCGCTCGCGTACAGCAGGATGGAAGCCAGGTTCATCGTCCCGTCGCTTTCTTCAAGAGTTTCCGGTAATGGATGGGGCTCAGTCGTTCGAGCATCGCCACGAACCTCGCATCGCCGCCCACCAGGATGCGGGCCTGGCGCCGTTCGATGCCGCGCACGATGATCTCGCCGGCCCGTTCGGGCGCCATGCGCAGCAGGCGCTGGGCGATCGCCCGCCCGCGCTCGATCTCGTCCCTGGGCGCGTCTCTCGGCGCCCGCGCATTCCTCGCGATCGCCGTGGCCACGCCGCCCGGATGCACCACGCTCACGCCCACCGTCGTGCCTTCGAGTTCATGGCGCAGCGCGTTGCTGAAGCCGCGCACCGCGAACTTGCTGGCCGAGTAGGCGCTCTGGCCCGGCGGCGAGATGATGCCATAGATGCTGGAGACGTTCACGATCCGCGCCTCGTCGCGCAGCCGCAGATGCGGCAGGAAGGCGCGCGTCATGCGCACCACGCCATGGAAGTTGATCTCCATGAGCCAGTCGAAATCTTCAAGCGCGAGCTGCTCGAAGCTGCCGCCCAGGGCTACGCCGGCATTGTTGATCAAGAGGTCGATGCGGCCATGGGCGCCGTCGACCAGGCCGGGGAAGGCGTGGACGGCGGCGCGGTCGGCGACGTCGAGGAGGTGGTGGGTGGCGCGCACGCCGAGCCGGCGCGCTTCCTCGGCCACCCGTTCGACGGCGGGGCCGTCGATGTCGGCCAGGGCCAGGTGGCTGCCGCGCCGCGCCAGGGAGAAGGCGGTCGCGCGGCCGATGCCGCCGCCGGCGCCGGTGACCACGGCGACACGGTTCGCGAGCTTCATGCGGCGGCTCCCTCGCGCCCGGTGGCGGCCTGGCTGGTGCGCGGCGCCAGGCGCAGCACGCCGTCCTCGATGCGCCCGAAACGGATGGTGTACAGGTCGCGCAGGTAGTTCTGGTAGACCTGCCAGGGTGCTTGGGCGCCCTGCTTGGGCAGCAGGTGGCGGGCCCGCTCGACGTAGCCGGAATTGAAGTCGAGGAAGGGTGCTTCCGGCACGCCGGGGGCGCGCGGCGCCACCGCCACGTCCTGGGCGCGCGCGTCCATGTGGCGCAGCAGGCGGCACACCCATTCGGCGGTGAGGTCGGCCTTCAGGGTCCAGGACGCATTGGTGTAGCCGAAGGCGAGGGCGCAGTTCGGCACGTCGCTCAGCATCATGCCCTTGTAGGACATGGCGCGGCTGGGGTCGATCGCGCGGCCGTCCACCACCAGCGAGGCGCCGCCGAAGAGCTGCAGGGTGAGGCCGGTGGCCATCACGACCAGGTCGGCTTCCAGTTCGCGGCCGGACTGCAGCAGGATGCCTTTGTCCGTGAAGCGCGCGATGTGGTCCGTCACCACCGAGGCCTTGCCCTTGCGGACCGCCTTGAACAGGTCGCCGTCGGGCGCGACGCAGACACGCTGGTCCCAGGGCTTGTAGGTGGGCGTGAAGTGCTCGGCCGCCGCTTCCTTCGATCCCAGCTGCTGGGCGGCCATCCCGACGATCTTCTTCTTGACCAGTTCCGGCTTGCTGCGCGCGAGCCAGTAGAGGAACATGCTCTCGGCGATCACGCGCCAGCGGGTGAGGAACCAGGCCAGGGATTCGGGGAAGAGGGCGCGCATGCGTTCGGCGAAGCGGTAGCGCCCGGGCCGCGCCACCACATAGCTGGGAGAGCGCTGCAGCATGGTGACGTGCAGCGCGCGCTCGCTCATCGCCGGCACCAGCGTCACGGCGGTGGCGCCGCTGCCGATCACGACCACCCGCCGGCCGGTGTAGTCGAGGTCCTGGGGCCAGAACTGCGGCTGCACGATGCGGCCGCCGAAGGCCTCCTCGCCCTCGAAGCGCGGGCGGTAGGCCTCGTCATAGCTGTAGTAGCCGCTGCACAGGTAGAGGAAGCGGGCGCGGATCCGGCGGGTGGAACCGTCGTTCAGGAGCGCCTCGACCGTCCACAGCGCGTCACGGCTGCACCAGCTGGCGCTCGTGACCTTGTGGCCATAGCGGATATGGGGGTCGATGCCGTTCTCCAGCGCCGTCTCGCGCACATAGGCGCGGATGGCCGGGCCGTCGGCGATGGCCCTGGCTTCGCGCCAGGGGCGGAAACCATAGCCGAGGGTATACATGTCGGAGTCGGAGCGGATGCCGGGATAGCGGAACAGGTCCCAGGTGCCGCCCATGGCCTCGCGCGCTTCCAGGATGGCGTAGCGCTTGCCGGGACAGCGGCGCTGCAGGGTGGCGGCCGCGCCGATGCCGGACAGGCCGGCGCCGACGATCAGGACATCGAGCACGGGGTCGAGGCCGCGATCGGCGTGGTCCTCGATGGATGCGGGGCGGGGCATGGCGTCTCCACTTTTTGTTCGTTATCTTGACACTGTACATTGTCAGAATTCTCGCGGCAAGTTTCTGTGTAGAATGTCGGCATGAAAGCCGAGCTCCCCCCGACCCGGTCCTACCGGGGACTGTCCCAGGACGAGCGGCGCGCCGAACGCCGCGCGCGCCTGATCGCCGCCGCCATCGCCGTCTACGGCGAACGCGGCTACCACCAGGCGACCGTGAAAGCCGTGTGCGAGGCGGCAGGCCTCACCGAGCGCTACTTCTACGAATCCTTCGCCAACAGCGAAGCCCTCCTGATCGACTCCTTCAATGCGGTGACCTGGTCGGTGCTGGGCGCGATCACCCAGGCGGCGAAGGAAGCCGGGCGGGCGCGCACCGCCCGCTCGCGCGCCATGCTGCATGCCTACTTCGCGGCCCTGCAGCGCGAACCGCAGTCGGCGCGCGTGTTCCTGGTCGAGATCCGGGGCGTCAGCCGCGCGGTGGACCAGGCCTTCGACACCGCGCTGCGCGCCATCGGCAAGGAAGTCGCCCGCATCGTCGCGCCTCCCGGCGCCGCCGATGACGAACTGCTGCAGGCCGGCGTGGTGGGCGGCGTCATCCACATCGCGCTGCGCTGGATCGAGGATGGCTACCAGCCGGAGATCGCGTCCGTGGTCGACACGGCGCTCAAGCTGGGGACGGTGCTGGCTTCACGCAAATGAAAAAAGCCCGGTGCGAGCCGGGCTTTTTCACATCTGCCTCGAAGGAATCAGAACTGGTAGGAGACGCCGACGCTCAGGTTGGTCACGTCGCTGCCCGGACGCTGCAGTTCGACGCGGGTCGAGATCTTCGGGGAGATGGCGTAGGCGACGCCGATGCCGGCCACGGTGCCCGAATCGTGGGCCTTGCCGCTGCCGTAGCCGCGGACCTTCGCTTCGGCTTCCAGGCGGTTGTAGCCGACGCGGCCCAGCAGGCTGAAGCCGCCGCCCAGCGGCAGGGTGCCGACCAGGGACAGCGAGGCTGCCTTGAATTCCACTTCGCTGTACAGGCCGTAGGCGTACAGGTCGAACTCGCCCATGCGGCGGTAGCCGGCTTCGATGGCGAGGTTCTCGTGGAAGTTGTAGCCGACGAATGCGCCGGCACTGGTGCTGCGGCCCGAGACGTCGTCCATCTTGGTGGTGCCGACGTCGACGCCTGCGTACAGGGTACCTGGCTGGGCGGCGAATGCGGAGGATGCGGCCAGCAGGGCTGCGGCAGCTGCGATGTGCTTGATCATGGTAAAGCCTTTTCTATGTTGTTATGCCCGCGGTGTGTCGCGGGGGCGCGATTATTGCACAGCGCCAACAAATTAGCAAATTCGGCCTTACGTTCGCAGGAGCATACATTATTCGGCTTTGCTCATCTTTATGCGTCATACATAACGCGAAAGTCGAGCAAAGCCGAATCCCTGCAGGAGCTTAGAACTGGTAGGAGACGCCCGCGCTCAGGTTGCGGATGTCGCTGCCGGTCTTCTGGAACTCGACGCGGCCCGAGATCTTCGGGGTGAAGGCGTAGCCCGCACCGACGCCGATCACGGCGCGGGTCGGCGAGTTGTCGTAGCGACCGCCCGTGAAACGCACCTTTTCGTCGGTGACGCTCACGCCGGCGCGGCCGAACACACTGAAGCCCTCGCCGATAGGCATGCTCGCGACCAGGGAGACGGCGGTCTGGTCGACGGTGCCGCGGGCGTTGTAGGCCTTGTGCCTGGCCAGGCGGCGGTAGCCCGCTTCGACCGCGAAGGTCTCGTTCAGGTTGTAGCCGGCGAACACGCCGTAGCTGGTCTTGCTGCCGTCCCAGGCATTGCTGGCGCGGGTGACACCGGCATCGGCGCCGGCGTAGAAGGTGTTCGGCTGGCCGGCGAAGGCAGCGGAAGAGGCGATGAGCAGGGCAGCAGCGGCTGTGGTTTTCTTGAACATATTCTAACCTTTGGTGTCTGGAGTGCTTGCGCTTAGAACTGGTAGGCCAGGCCAGCGCTCAGGTTGCGGATGCCGCTGCCGGTCTTCTGGAATTCGACGCGGCCCGAGATTTTCGGCGTGAAGGCATAGCCGACGCCGGCGCCGATCACGGCGCGGGTCGTGGTGTTGCTGTCCTCGAAGTCACCGCTGCGGAGCTTGCCTTCCACGGCGCTCACGCCGAGGCGGCCGAAGACGCTGAAGCTTTCGCCGACCGGCATGCTGGCGATGCCCGACAGGGTATAGGCGTCGCCGCTGGCCTTGAAGCCGTAGTTGTCGCGTTCGCCCAGGCGGCGGTAGCCGGCTTCGACGGCGAAGGCCTGGGTCAGGTTGTAGCCGGCGAAGGCGCCGTAGCTGGTTTCCTTGTCACCGGCGATGCGGGTCTTGCCGAGGTCTGCACCGGCGTAGAAGGTATTGGCGTCCGCGGCGAAGGCGGCGGAGGAGGCGATGAGCAGGGCAGCAGCGGCTGCGATTTTCTTGAACATTGTTTTACCTTTGGTCTCTAGTGTGCTGGGGTTGATTCCCGAACACGGGCGGATTATTGCATGTGGGACATATTTTGCACCAGAGAACAAAGTGCAAATATTGTTTGGAGATGTAACAATGTATGCATAGGACCTTCGCCGTGTAAGCCAATCTGGCATATGGATGCATACACCCAGCCATAAAAAAGGCTGTGTTCGCGATCGTTAGGTGAACCAAATTGTGTTGTCGAAGTCTTACGCATCGTCGCGTTAACTCATCCGGAGTGACGATGCAAAGCCTGAGCTTCGACGAATTGTTCGCCTGCCTGTCCGCAGCGCCACTGTCCAGCACCGATCTGGCCCGCCTGCGCGAGTGGGTCGACAGCATCCGCGACCCGGCCGAGTGCCTGGCGCTCATCGAAGCGGCCGCGGCAGGCCGGCCATGTCCGCATTGCGCTTGCGCTCGCCTGCACCGGTGTGGCTTTGCCAGCGGACTGCAGCGCTTTCGCTGCCTGGCTTGCCGCCGTTCCTTCAATGCCCTGACCGGCACGCCACTGGCCCGGCTGCGCAAGCGCGAGTGCTGGCTGCCCTATATCCAGTGCTTGCTGGAATCGCGGACCGTGCGCGACGCGGCGCTTGCCACCGGCGTGCATCGCACCACCAGCTTTCGCTGGCGCCACCGGTTCGCGCCTGGCGCCGCGCGCCACCGCCCGGCTATCCTGTCGGCAATCGTCGAGGCCGACGAAACCTACCGGCTGGAATCGCAAAAGGGGTCGCGCAGCGTGACGCGCCCGCCGAGAAAGCGCGGTGGCCTTGCCCGTCGGCGCGGCATCAACCGCGAGCATGATTGCCTGCTGGTGGCGCGCGACCGCAGTGGTGCGACGCTGGATTTTCATACGGGACGGGGTCCCGTGACCGCGCCGCAACTACGCAGCTGCCTGCGGCCGGTACTGCCCCACGACGGGCTGCTCATCAGCGATGGCGCCGCAGCTTATGTCCGGTTTGCCGCCGACGCCGGGATCACGCACGAGCCCGTCAATGTCCGGGCCGGGCGGCGCGCACGCGGCGCGATCCACATCCAGAACGTGAATGGCTGGCACAGCCGCTTCAAGGGTTGGCTCGTGCGCTTCAAGGGTGTGGCCAGCCGCTACCTCGTGAACTATTCGGGATGGCGGCGATTACTGGACGCGCAAGCGTTGCGTACGCCAGCGCAGTGGCTGTGTTCTGCGGTACGACAAGCATCGTGAAGGCAGCTGCGAGAGCATAATTAACGCGAACACAGCCATAAAAAAAGCCGCCCCGAGGGCGGCTTGGCTGTCCAGGGACGGCTCAGATGTGGAGCGCGTGTCCCAGTGCGCGCAGGGCGGCTTCCTGCACCGCCTCGCCCAGGGTCGGGTGTGCGTGGATGGTGCCGCCGATGTCTTCCAGCTGGGCGCCGAGCTCGATTGACTGGGTGAAGCCGGCCGCCAGTTCCGACACGGCGCCGCCGACGGCCTGCCAGCCGACGATGCGGTGGTCGCTCTTGCGCGCCACCACGCGCACGAAGCCGTCGGTACTTTCGATGGTCATGGCGCGGCCGTTGGCGCTGAAGGGGAAGCTGGCCGTGATGATCTCGATACCGGCCTTGTCGGCGTCCAGCGGCGACATGCCGACCACCACGATCTCGGGATCGGTGAAGCAGACGGCGGGAATGGCGGCCGGTGCGAAGTGGCGGCGCTTGCCGGAGATGATTTCCGCCACCATTTCGCCCTGCGCCATCGCGCGGTGGGCCAGCATCGGTTCGCCCGTGAGGTCGCCGATGGCCCAGACATTGCGCATCGAGGTGCGGCACTGGTCGTCGACCTTGACCGCGCGCCCGTTCATGTCGAGCATCAGGTTCTCCAGGCCCCAGCCCGTGGTACGCGGCTTGCGGCCCACGGCCACCAGCACGCGGTCCGCTTCCAGCAGCGCCTCCACGCCGGATGCATCGCGCACCCGCACGCGGCCTTCCTCGTCGAGGCCCTGCACCGAGGTCGCCAGGCGCACTTCCACGCCCAGGCGGGCGAGGGCGGTCGCCACCGGCTTCACGAGGTCGGCGTCATACGCCGGCAGGATGCGGTCCGCCGCTTCCACGACCGTCACCTGGCTGCCCAGCTTGCGATAGGCCGTGCCCAGCTCCAGGCCGATGTAGCCGGCGCCGACCACGACCAGGCGCTGCGGGATCTCGCCGGGCGACAGGGCCTCGGTCGAGGAAATCACGCGCTCCCCGAACGGCATGAAGGGCAGCTCGACGCTTGTCGACCCGCTGGCCAGCAGCATGTGCTCGCAACGGATGCGCACGGTCGCTTCCTCCGATCCCTCGGGCCTGACCTCGACGGTCTTGCCGTCCAGGATGGTGGCCCAGCCGTTCACCAGCTTGACGCCGTTCTTCTTGAGCAGCGCGCCGACGCCGCCCGTCAGCTTCTTGACGATGCCGTCCTTCCAGGCCACCGTGCGCTCGAGGTCGATGCGCGGCTCCGCGCTGCTGATGCCGAGCGGCGAGGTCTCGGCCGCATAGCTGCGCGCCTTGCAGAATTCCTCGGCCGCGTGGATCAGCGCCTTCGAGGGAATGCAGCCGATGTTCAGGCAGGTGCCGCCGGGCGAGGCGCCTTCGACCAGCACGGTCGGCACGCCCAGCTGGCCGGCGCGGATGCCGGCCACGTAGCCGCCCGGTCCGCCGCCGATGATGAGCAGGGTTGTGTTGATGGTCTCCATGCGCATTTACTCCACGAAGATGGTCGCCGGGGCTTCGAGGTAGCCGCGGATCGTCTGGATGAACTTGGCCGCCACCTGGCCGTCGATGACCCGATGGTCGAACGAGGACGACAGGTTCATCATCTTGCGCGCCACCATGGCGCCGTCCCTGATCACCGGACGGTCGACGATGCGGTTGGTGCCGATGATCGCCACTTCCGGACGGTTGATGACCGGGGTGGTAACGATGCCGCCCAGCGGTCCCAGGCTGGTGATGGTGATGGTCGAACCCGTCAGCTCGTCGCGCGTCGCCTTCCCGCTGCGCGCCGCATCGGCCAGGCGCGCCACCTCGAGCGCGGCCGCCCACGGGTCGAGCGACTCGGCATGGCGCACCACCGGCACCATCAGGCCGGCGTCGGTCTGGGCGGCGATGCCCAGGTGGACCGGGTCGTAGGTGGTGAGCAGGTTGTTGTCGTCGTCGAAGCGCGCGTTCATCATCGGGTAGGCGCGCAGCGACAGCACCACCGCGCGCATCAGGAGCGGCAGGAAGGTCAGCTTGCCGCGCTCGGCGCCGTAGCGCGCATTGAGCTGGGCGCGCAGGGCTTCCAGCTCGGTGACGTCGATCTCTTCGACATAGGTGAAGTGCGGGATGTTGCGCTTGGCTTCCTGCATCTTCTCGGCGATCTTGCGGCGCAGGCCGATCACCGGCGCCGCGTGTTCGCCCTCGAGCTTGGCGTAGCGCTTGTCCGCGCCGCCGCCCTGGCCGCCGCCGCGGCGGCCCGAGACGTGCGCGTCCAGGTCGGCGTGGGTGATGCGGCCGGCAGGACCCGAGCCATGCACGAACTGCAGCTCGATCCCGAGGTCCCAGGCGCGATGGCGCACGGCCGGCGCGGCCAAGGGCTTCTCGCCTTCGCCGCGCATCGGAGCGGGCGTATGCTGGGGTGCACGCGAGACCGGAGCCGGCTTGGCCGGCGCTTTTGGCGGCGCCGAGACCGCCGCCTGCGCCGCCGAGCCAACTTCGGCGGCAGCCACGGCTTCCAGCTGCGGATCGCCCACTTCCTCGGCGGGCGCAGTGGCCGCCGCCGACTTGACCGGCTCCTGCTTCGCTTTCTCGCCCGAGAAATTACCGGCGCCTTCGACTTCCAGGCGGATCAGTTCCGCGCCCACGGCCAGCGACTGGCCGACCGCCCCGCCCAGCGAGGTGATGACGCCCGCTACCGGCGAGGGAATCTCGACGGTCGCCTTGTCGGTCATGACATCGGCCAGTACCTGGTCTTCCTTGACCGTGTCGCCCGGCTGCACGTGCCAGGCCACTACTTCCACTTCGGCGATGCCTTCGCCGAGGTCCGGCATCTTGATGACGTGAATGCCCATTCTCTCAACCCTCCATCGCACGTTTCAGGGCCGCGCCGACGCGGTCGGGCCCCGGGAAGTAAGCCCATTCCTGCGCATGCGGATACGGGGTGTCCCAGCCGGTGACGCGCTCGATCGGCGCCTCCAGCTGGTAGAAGCAGTGTTCCTGCACGAGCGCCGCGAGCTCGGCGCCGAAGCCGCTGGTGCGGGTGGCTTCGTGCACGATCACGCAGCGGCCGGTCTTCTTGACCGAGTTGACGATGGTCTCGAGGTCCAGGGGCCAGATGCTGCGCAGGTCGATGACCTCGGCGTCGACGCCGGATTCGCGCGCCGCCGCTTCCGAGACCCACACCATGGTGCCGTAGGCCAGCACGGTGACGTCGTTGCCCGGACGGACGATGGCCGCCTTGTCCAGGTCGACCTTGTAGTAGCCGGTCGGAACGTTGCCCAGCGCATGGCCGGACCAGGGCACGACCGGACGGTCGTGGTGGCCGTCGAAGGGGCCGTTGTACAGGCGCTTGGGCTCCAGGAAGATCACCGGGTCGTCGTTCTCGATCGAGGCGATCAGCAGGCCCTTCGCGTCATACGGATTCGAGGGCATCACGGTGCGCAGGCCGCAGACGTGGGTGAAGAAGGCTTCCGGGCTCTGGCTGTGGGTCTGGCCGCCGTAGATGCCGCCGCCGCAGGGCATGCGGATCACCATCGAGGAGGTGAACTCGCCGGCCGAGCGGTAGCGCAGGCGCGCCGCTTCCGACACGATCTGGTCGGTCGCCGGATAGAAATAGTCGGCGAACTGGATCTCGACCACGGGCCGCAGGCCGTAGGCCGCCATGCCCACCGCCGTGCCGACGATTCCGCCTTCCGAGATCGGCGCGTCGAACACGCGCGACTTGCCGTACTTGGCCTGCAGGCCATCGGTGACGCGGAACACGCCGCCGAAGAAGCCCACGTCCTGGCCGAACACCACGACGTTGCCGTCGCGTTCCATCATCACGTCCATCGCCGAGCGCAGCGCCTGGATCATGGTCATCGGCATGGTCGCCGTGTCCTTCGGTTGATCGTCACGTGCCATGCTCATACTCCCAGTTCCTGTCGCTGCCGGCGCAGGTGCTCCGGCATCTCTTTATAGACGTCCTCGAACATCGTCGCGGCGCTCGGGGCGCGTTCGTCGCCCAGGATGCCGTAGGATTCGGCCTCTTTCTGGGCCGCGAGGATTTCGGCTTCGAGTTCAAGCTGCACCTTGTCGTGCTCTTCGTCCGACCACCAGCCGTTTTTCGTCAGGTGCTGGCGCAGGCGCACCACCGGGTCGCCCAGCGGGAAGTGCTGGAAGTCGTCGGCCGGGCGGTAGCGCGAGGGGTCGTCCGAAGTCGAGTGCGGGCCGGCGCGGTAGGTGACCCATTCGATCAGGGTCGGGCCGAGGTTCGAGCGGGCGCGTTCCGCGGCCCAGCGCGAGGCGGACAGGACCGCCAGGAAGTCGTTGCCGTCCACGCGCAGCGAAGCGATGCCGCTGCCGATGCCGCGGGTGGCGAAGGTGACGCTCTCGCCGCCGGCGATGGCCTGGAAGGTCGAGATCGCCCACTGGTTGTTTACCACGTTCATGATCACCGGCGCGCGGTAGACGTGGGCGAAGGTGAGGGCGGTGGAGAAATCGGATTCGGCGGTGGCGCCGTCGCCGATCCAGGCCGAGGCGATTTTCGTATCGCCCTTGATGGCGGAAGCCATGGCCCAGCCCACGGCTTGCGGATACTGGGTGGCGAGGTTGCCGGAAATCGTGAAGAAGCCGGCGCGCCGCACCGAGTACATGACAGGCAGCTGGCGGCCCTTGAGCGGATCGCGCTCGTTGGACAGCAGCTGGCAGATCATCTCGACCAGCGGGATCTGCTTGGCCATCAGGAGGCTCTGCTGGCGGTAGGTCGGGAAGTGCATGTCGCCGTCTTCCAGGGCCAGGGCCTGGGCGGTGCCGATGGCTTCCTCGCCGAGGGAGGTCATGTAGAACGACATCTTCTTCTGGCGCTGGGCGATCACCATGCGCGCGTCAAAAATGCGCGTCTTCATCATGGTGCGCAGGCCGAAGCGCAGCAGCTCCGGATCCACCTGCGGCGCCCAGGGGCCGACGGCATCGCCGTTCTCGTCCAGGACACGGATCAGGCTGGACGCGATGTCGCTCGTCTCGAGCGGCGCCACGTCGACGGGCGGACGCCGGACGGAACCGGCGGGACTCACTTGCAGATACGAAAAATCGGTCTTGCATCCCGGGCGGCCGGTAGGCTCCGGTACATGCAGCGACAGAGGCTTACTCTGACTCATAAACGCTACCCCTTTGTAAGGTGAATTGCGGCAAGTATTATGAGACCAAGGACGCGCCGCACGAAGGGATTGCGCAAGTATTTTCATATTGCTATGCAGCATAGACCCCTTCGAAGGTCCCTCATGGCATGGTTGTGTTTCCGCGCGGAATGCGCCCCATTTGCGGGGCGTCCGCCGCCTCGCTAGTATGGGATGCACGCGGCCAGGCGTTCATGCCGATCCGCAGGGAGCCATGAAAAAAACCCTTACCGTCGCACTGACCGTGCTGGTGGCCATGGCCGGGATCGGCCTGCCGATCTGGTTCGCCATCGAGGAGTCGGAACGCCAGGCCTACAAGGCCGAGAGCGCCCACGCCCTCGGCTATGCACGCGACGTGGTGCTGCGGGCGGACGAAACCGGCAGGCAGGTATTCGAGGGCTTCGAGCGGCTCGCGCCCTTCCGCGACGCGCCATGCACGCCGGCCGCGATCGACCTGATGCGCGAGATCGACCTGGGCTCGACCTATATCCAGGCGGTCGGCCACGTCGAGGGCAACCGCATGCTGTGCTCGTCGATCGGCGGCGCCAATGGCGCCCTGGACCTGGGGCCGCCCACCTACCGCAGCGCGATCGGCGCCATCGTCCGGACCGGGGTGGGCTTCCATTTTGCGCCGCACAAGTCCTTCATCGTCCTCCAATACGGCAGTTTCGCCGCCATCCTGCATGCGCAGCTGCCGATCGACACCGCCAAGAGCGAGCCGGACGTGGCCCTGGCGGTCATGCCCCTGGAATTCGACCGGCCGGTGAGCGTACGCGGCCGCATCGATCCGCGCTGGGCGGCCCGGCTCGGCGGCGCGCGCGAGGCGGTGTTCGAGGAAAACGGCCGCGTGATCGCGGTGGTGCGCTCGCGCGCCTACCAGGTGGCGGGGATCGCCGCGGTGCCGATGCATTACCTAGAGGGACGCTCCAGGGACGTGGCCGCGCGCCTGGTGCCGGTCGGCCTGGTGGCCGGCATCGCGCTCACCTTCGCGATCGTCTCCCTGGCGCGCCTGCAGATGTCGCTGCCCGTCGCGCTCAAGGCGGCGCTGCGGCGCAAGGAATTCATCCTCGAGTACCAGCCCATCGTGGACCTGCGCAGCGGGCGCTGGACCGGCGTCGAAGCCCTGGTCCGCTGGCGCCGCCCGGAAGGGGAGGTCATCCTGCCGGACCTCTTCATTCCGCTCGCCGAGCAGAACGGGCTGATCGTGAAGCTGACCCAGCTGGTGCTGGAGCGCGTGTGCACCGATACGGCGGCCTTCCTGCGCGCCCATCCCGACTTCCATGTCGGGATCAACGTGGCGCCGGCGGACTTCCACGCCGGCGGCTTCCTCGACAGCCTGCAGCACGCGCTCAGGCAGATGGGCGCGCGCGAGTCGAACCTGATGCTCGAAGTGACGGAGCGCGGCCTGCTCGACCCCGTGGTGGCGCGCGAGACCACCGGCCTGCTGCGCCGCCACGGCTTCCTGCTGGCGATCGACGACTTCGGCACCGGCTACTCGAGCCTGTCCTACCTGGAGTCGCTGGAACTCGACTACCTGAAGATCGACCGCAGCTTCATCGAGGCGATCGGCACCGGCGCGCCGACCAGCCAGGTGGTGGGACACATCATCGGCATGGCCAGGGACCTGGGCCTGCGCATGATCGCGGAAGGGGTGGAAAGCCAGGCGCAGGCCGATTACCTGCGCCGGCAGGGCGTGCAGTACGGGCAGGGCTGGCTGTTCGGCCGGCCCATGCCGTTCTGGGAGATCGTGCGCCACCTGGAGGACCAGGCGGCGCGAGAGGGCGGCCCGGTGCGCGCGGCCGGCTGATGCGGGTCAGGGAACGACCGGCAGCTCGATATAGCTCTGGTTGGCGCTGTCGTGGTGCAGGGCGTTGTCCGCCACCACGCCCGTCTTCTCGCTCTCGTTCTGGCCGCCGGTGTTCAGGTTGCGGACGAATTTCGGGAAGTTCGACGAGGTGACCTCGACCCGGATGCGGTGGCCGGCGCCGAACTGGATCGCGGTGGCGATCGGGGTCGGGCGGATCGTCACCACTTCGCCGGCCTTGAGCGTTTCCGGCTTGTCGTAGCCATTGCGGTAGCGGGCGCGGAAGATGGTGTCGCCGATGATCCAGGCGGTGCCGTCGGGCGCCACGTCGACCAGCTTCACGGCGAAGTCGGTGTCCCTGGCATTCGAGGAGACCTTCAGCACGGCGTCCACGAAGCCGGCCACGCTGACGGGCTTCGGCAGCGGGTCGCTGGTGTAGACCAGCACGTCGTTGCGCGCCTCGACGCCGCGCTGGTCGAAAGCACCCGGGATCACGATGCCGCCGTTGCAGCAGTCGCCGCCGCCGACGGTCTGCACCGGGTTCATCGGATCGTAGCGGTAGCGGTCGGCCGCTTCGTTCGCGCCTGGTGCCTCGCTGGTGAGGCGACCGTCGCCGTACAGGGAATTGGCGCGGCCAGCAGAGCGCAGGTAGAGGCGCATCGGCTTGGCGTTCTGCGGCGGCCAGGTGCCGGCGCTTCGCCACTTGTTCGCGCCCATTTCGAAGTAGCGCACGTGCGGCGTGGTGGACGGGAAGGCCTTGGTGTCGCCCTTGAGCCAGCGGTCGAACCAGCCATAGACGGCGCCGTCGACGTCGAAGCTGGTGTCGCCCATCGCGCGTTCGCCGACCGTCGTGTTCGGGCCCAGGCGGGCGAACTGGCAGTGCGGGATCGGGGCGACCACGGCGTACTGATTGGCGCTGGCCTCCTTGTCGGTGCCGGCGGCGCGCGCGTGGTTGAAGAGCTCCAGGTTCGGGCCGATCGAGACGTCGTACCAGCTGTTGAACCACAGCGCCGGCACGCCCCAGCCCATGCCTTCGTGGTAGAGGCCGCCCTTGGTCCAGGCCGGGTCCGCCGGGCTGCGCTTGATCAGCTCTTCGAAGGTGCCCGCCGGTTCGCCGAGCGAGCTCAGCAGCTGGTCGACGGGCAGGTGCTTGATCTGCTTGTTCCAGTCGACCTTGGGCTTGCCCGGGTCGAGGTCGTTGTAGGCTTCGATGCGTGCGCGCATCTTCTCGTCGGCGATCGCCGGCAGCTGGGCGCGCAGGGGATTGTTGACGCCGTAGAGCCAGACGAAGAAGAGGTTGCGCGGCACGCCGCCCGTGTACCAGTTGCCCTGCTCCTGGAAGCGGCCGACCTTGCCGATGCCGGCGCCGGCAGCCATCGGCACCATGGCGGCGTGGGCCGGGTGGTTCAGGCCGGCCAGGGCGAGCTGCCATTCGGCCGAGGAAGAGCAGCCCAGGGTGCCGACCTTGCCGTTCGACCAGGATTGCGCGGCGATCCAGCTCAGGGTGTCGTAGCCGTCGGTCTGCGGATTGCCGAGGATTTCCCATTTGCCTTCCGAGAAATATCGGCCGCGTTCGTTCTGGACGATGAAGACGTAGCCGCGCTTGACCGACTCGAGCGCGTAGCGCATGGTCGAGCCTTTCAGCTTGCCCTCGTTGTACGGGGTTTTCCAGAGGATGACGGGGAGGCGGCCGGCAGCGTTCTTCGGCATGTAGATGTCGGTCGACAGGGACACGCCATCGCGCATGCGCACCATCACGGATTGCCTGGAGGTGGCGATCTGCCCGAGCGCCCGGTCCTGGGCTTCCGGGCTGAATTTGGCAAAGTCCTGGGCAATGGCGACGGGCGCGACGCTGGACGTCAGGAGTGCAACGGCGACGAGACTGGCAGTTAACTTCTTCAAGCTGATTCCCCCTCTGCTATTGAATTGGATCGGCGGCCGGATCCCGCCGCCCGGTTTGTTGCAGCCTGGCTACTCTATCAAGACCACTCCGCTTGAGCCAGCGCGACATGGCATTTCGACCATTCGAGGGGAGTCGCACGCCGCGACTGATGTTTCTTGGCGTCTTTACGGCGTGCGTGTGAGACCAACCCAATGCT
>NZ_JANUHA010000018.1 GCF_024753255.1 Massilia agri | reverse complement strand
GAGACCCGTCCACCCTACGCAATTCAATTGCGCTTGATGGCGAACGGCGAGAACCCCTGGCAGGTCGGCATCAGCTCGATGCTGTTGACGTTCACGTGCGGGGGCAGGGTGGCGATCCAGTAGGCGGTATTGGCGATGTCCTCGGCCGTGAGCGGCGTCGTGCCCTCGTAGACCTTGGCGGCGGCCGCATCGTCGCCCTTGAAGCGCACGTTCGAGAACTCGGTGCCGCCGCACAGGCCCGGCGCCAGGTTGGTGGCGCGCACGCCGGTGCCGACCAGGTCGGCGCGCAGGTTGAGGGTGAACTGTTCGACGAAGGCCTTGGTGGCGCCGTAGACGTTGCCGCCAGGGTAAGGGTAGTGGCCGGCCACCGAACCCAGGTTGATCACCAGGCCGCTGCCACGGGCCACCATGCCCGGGAGCAGGGCGCGGGTCATGGTCACCAGGCCCTGGCAGTTGGTGGCGATCATGGTGTCCCAGTCTTCCAGCGGCACCTCATGCGCCGGCTTGGTGTTCAGCGCCAGGCCGGCATTGTTGATGAGCACATCGATGTCGCGCCAGCCTTCCGGCAGCTTGGTGAGCGCCGCCTCGATCGAGGCGCGGCTGGTCACGTCCAGCGTCACCGGCAGGGCGGCTTCGCCCAGCTCGCGCGCCAGCTCCTCGATGCGTTCGGTGCGGCGTGCGGCCAGGATGGCGCGGTGGCCATTGCTCACAAAAGTGCGCGCCATCGCGGCGCCGAAGCCGGCCGAGGCGCCGGTAATCAAGACGATCATGGGTGGTCCTTGGAGGAATGATCCGAAAATTGTAGCCGAAACAGCCACATGTCCGCTGGCGGCCGGCCTGGCGCCTGCGTCTTGTTAGGAAGACAGCAGTTTCCTTGCCCTAAGGAGCGTAGATCACATACAATTTGGTGAATTTACGTCTCACGTAACTGGCGAAATGCCGGGCGCGGCGGTGTTTCGCCACGACCGGCCAAGGTGGGCATCCACCGGGGAACGTGAGGCATCACCGCCGTTCGCCTGGGCAGCCATCGACGGAACGCTTTGCGATGCGTTCGGTGGGCGCTTGTCCTGGGGCCCGCCACATACGCACTGTCAACGCTGACCGTTGCCTGGTATTTCTCTCGATTGGAGTTTTACATGTTTGCAAAAGACCATACGCTCGCCAATGTCGACCCGGAACTGTGGGATGCCATCCAGAAGGAAAACGTTCGCCAGCAAGACCACATCGAACTGATCGCCTCCGAGAACTACACCTCGCCGGCCGTCATGGAAGCGCAGGGTTCGCAGCTGACCAACAAGTACGCCGAAGGCTATCCGGGCAAGCGCTACTACGGCGGTTGCGAATACGTCGACGTCGCCGAGCAGCTGGCGATCGACCGCCTGAAGCAGCTGTTCGGCGCGGAAGCCGCCAACGTGCAGCCGAACTCGGGTTCGCAGGCCAACCAGGGCGTGTTCTTCGCCATGCTGAAACCAGGCGACACCATCATGGGCATGTCGCTGGCCGAAGGCGGCCACCTGACCCACGGCATGGCCCTGAACATGTCCGGTAAATGGTTCAACGTCATTTCCTACGGCCTGACCGAGCAGGAAGACATCGACTACGAACAAATGGAACGCCTGGCGCGCGAGCACAAGCCGAAGATGATCATCGCCGGCGCCTCGGCCTTTGCCCTGCGCATCGACTTCGAGCGCTTCGCACGCATCGCCAAGGAAGTGGGCGCCTATTTCATGGTCGACATGGCCCACTACGCCGGCCTGATCGCCGCGGGCGAGTACCCGAACCCGGTGCCGCACGCCGATTTCGTCACCTCGACCACCCATAAATCGCTGCGCGGTCCGCGCGGCGGCATCATCCTGATGAAGGCCGAGCACGAAAAGGCCATCAACTCGGCGATCTTCCCGGGCATCCAGGGCGGTCCGCTGATGCACGTGATCGCCGGTAAAGCGGTCGCCTTCAAGGAAGCGCTGTCGCCGGAATTCAAGGAATACCAGAAGCAGGTGGTGAAGAACGCCGCCGCCCTGGCCAACACCCTGACCGAGCGCGGCCTGCGCATCGTGTCGGGCCGGACCGAATCGCACGTGATGCTGGTCGACCTGCGCGCCAAGGGCCTGACCGGCAAGGAGGCGGAAGCCATCCTGGGCCAGGCACACATGACCTGCAACAAGAACGGTATCCCGAACGACCCGCAGAAGCCCTTCGTCACCTCCGGCATCCGCCTCGGCAGCCCGGCCTTCACCACCCGCGGCTTCAAGGAAGAAGACGCGGTCAAGGTGGGCCACCTGATCGCCGACGTGCTGGACAATCCGCACGACGCCGCCACCATCGAGCGCGTGAAGGCTGAAGTCAAGGTCCTGACCGACAAGTATCCGGTCTACGCGAAGTAAGGCAATCCGGGGCTGCGCTGTGCAGCCCCTTTCAGGAAGCACTCGGCGCCCATGAAATGTCCCTTCTGCCAGCATGAAGATACCCAGGTCCTCGACACCCGCGTGTCCGAGGAAGGGGATGCCATTCGCCGGCGCCGGCGCTGCGCGAAGTGCGACAAGCGCTTCACGACCTACGAACGCATCGAACTGTCGATGCCGATCCTTGTCAAGAAGAACGGCAGCCGCACGGAATACGCGCCAGCCAAGCTGCGCGGCAGCCTGATGCTGGCGCTGAGGAAGCGCCCGGTCGCCGCCGAGGCGATCGACACGGCCGTCGCCACCATCGAAGAGAAGCTGCTGACCAGCGGCCGCCGCGAAGTCGACACCGGCTACGTGGGCGAACTGGTGATGCAGGAACTCAAGCGCCTCGACAAGATCGCCTATATCCGCTTCGCCTCGGTCTACAAGAACTTCGAAGACCTGGCCGAGTTCCAGGAAGCGCTGGCCGAAGTGGGCCATCCGCGGAAGTAGGTAATCGCTCGCACGAGTTCGTAGGGTGGGCGGTCCTCCGCCCACGCGTCCAACTCCCGTCGCGTACTCGCAGAGTGCGTCACAGCCCAACAGTTCCCCGATCAGGCTTGGGCCAGCTCATGGCCGGCTCCGCCTCGCCTGATAACTTCGCAGCTCGCAACCGGTATGCGACATTTTGCGTGCCGGCCCGTCAACGCTGTCGCAAGATCGGGAGGGTGCCGTGCGGGTGGGGGAACGAGGCTTCACACTGGTCGAGGTGCTGGTCGCACTGTTCGTGCTGACCGTGGGCATCGTCGGCGCGGGGGCAGTGCAGATCACGGCGGAGCGCACCCGGCAGCAGGCGAGCCTGCGGTCCGATGCCGCGCAGCTGGCCAATGCGCTGGCCGCGCGCATGCGCGTCAATCCGGCCGTCGCCGCGCTGCCGGACGGCGCCAATCCCTATCTCTCTTTCCACTACGACGCCGCAGATGGCCTGCCGGCGGCGCCAGGCTCATGCTTCGGCGGCAGCAGCTGCACCCCGGACGCGCTGGCGCAATTCGACCTGCACGCGATACGCCAGGCGCTCTACACGCAGTTCCCGCGCGGCCGTGTGACCGTGTGCCGCGACGGCGCTCCCTGGGATGCTGCGGCCAACACCTACCGCTGGAATTGCGACGGCGCCCTTGACGCGCTGCCGGTCGTGAAGCTCGGCTGGCAGGGCACGGGCGACGGCCCCGGCTACGTGATGGTGCTCCGATGAGACGGCGCGAATCGGGCATGACGATGGCCGAGCTGCTGGTGGCCATGAGCGTGGGCCTGGTCGTGCTGCTGGCCGCGGCCAGCCTGTTCGTCTGGGCCAACCGTGCCTTCGCCGCGCAGCTGGAAACCGCCGCCATGGACGATGCCGGCCGCTACGCCCTGGAAGTCGTCGCCCGTGCGGTGCGCCAGTCGGCGGCGGCGGACTGGGAGCGCGCGAGCGGCGGTCCCGACCCGGCCGCGCCCAGCGCGCTCGCCGGCCTGGATGCGCATAGCGTGCCGCGCACCGGCCACGGCATCGACAATGCCTCGCCCCTTGCCGTCAACGGCAGCGACGTGCTGGCGGTGCGCTTTCCCGGCAGCGGTCCGGCGCCCGGCGGCGACGGCGGCAGCCTGGATTGCGCCGGCTTCAGCGTCCATCGCGACGAGGAAGGCTGGAGCATCTTCTACGTGGCGCGCAACGCCCAGGGCGAGGCCGAGCTGCGCTGTAAGTACCGCGGCGGCAGCAACTGGTCGGCGGACGCCGTGGTGGGCGCCGTGGACAGCTTCCAGCTGCTGTACGGCGTCGACCTGGACGGCGATGGCGCGCCCGAGCGCTACCTGAACGCCAGCGCGCTGAGCGAGCTCGACGCCGGCCTGGTCCTGGCGGGCGCGACGGCCGCCGAACGCGAGGCCGACCTGCGCAAGCGCACTCACTGGAAGAAGGTCGCCATCGTGCACGTGGCCTTGCTGCTGCACGGGCCGGTCAGCAAGCTGGACAGCACGCGCGATGTCGTGCACGAGCTGTTCGGGCCGGAATACGGCGCGGCGCAAGGCGCGGACGACGCCGGCACGCGCCTTCCCGAAACGGTGCTGGCCGCCGGCAGCGCGCGGGGCGGCAGGCCGCGGGATGGCGACAGCGGCAAAGCACGTTACCGCAAGGTGTTTGCCACGACCGTGGCACTGCCGGCGCGGGCGAGGTGAGGGCGCGATGACGTCACGCGACTTCATGCTGCCCCGGCAGGCACGACAGCACGGCGTGGCCCTGTTGACGGCCTTGCTCTTGATGCTGGCGGTGCTCATGACGGGCATTGCCGCCGCCCGTGCCGCCATCGCCTCCGCCCGGGTCGCCGGGCACGAGCGCGACCGCATGCTGGCCCTGCACGGCGCCATGGCGGGGCTGCGCGACGCCGAGCACGATATCGAAGGCGGCCTGGACCCCGGCTCGGTCCGGGCCGTGGCGCTGGCGCACGCGGATCCCGCCGCCTTTGCCGACGGCTGCCGGGGTGGCGCGCCTTTCGGGGGACTCTGCCGCCAGGCAGCCGGCGTGGACATCCATGCGGCCCTGGCCGATCGGGAAGGGCCGGGCGTCGTACTCGGCGCCTTCAGCGGGGTGAGCATGCCGACTGGCGGCGCGCTGGCGGCACAGGCGCCGCGCTACCTGATCGAGCTGATGCCTTCCAGCCCGGACACCCTGCTGTATCGCATCACCGCGCTCGGATTCGGGAGCGTGGAGACGACCCAGGCGGCAGTGCAGGCTTACTACCGCAAGGTGCTGCCACCCGGTGCGCCGGCGCCGGGCACAGGGGCGCCACCCGGGGTGGAGCCGGGCGCGCCGGACGTCCCCGGTGTACCCGATGCGCCGGCTGCCCCGGAAGCGGAGCAGCCGCCTTCGCCGGGTGGCGGGCCCGGCGGCGGCACGCCGCCTCCCGCCCAGCCCGAAGCGGCGGGGCCGCCGGGCGCACCCGGCTCGCCCGGCGGCCCCGGCATCCGGGTCGGATGGCGTGAAATCGGCAACTGGCAGGACACCATGGTGGCGTCGAGAGGAGCGGAGCGGCGATGAGCAGGCACAAGGGTTTCACCCTGATCGAGGTGCTGATCGTGGTCGCGATCCTGGCCATCATGACCGCGATCGCCTGGCCGGGCTATGCGCGGCATATCGTCAAGGCGCGCCGCACCGAGGCGCAACTGGCCCTGGTCGACGCCATGCAGCGCCAGGAACAGTACCGTGCCCAGCACCACCGCTACCTGGCTTTCTCGTCCGGCGCGAACGATCCCGCCAGCCGCGATTTTCCCTGGCACCTCGGTACCCGGCCTGAGAAGAGCGCCTACGAGATCGACGGCTACGCCTGCGAAGGGCAGGACATCCGCCACTGCATCGTGCTGCGCGCACGGCCGGGGACGGAAAGAGTCGACGCGCGTTTCCGCGACCCGGACTGCGGCGTACTGACCTTCGACAGCACCGGCACCCAGGGTGCGAGCGGCGCCGGGCCGCGCTGCTGGCCATGAGGCACGCAGGCAAGCTGCGTCGGTCGACGGCCGGCGCCAGCCTGGTCGAGCTGGCTGTCGTCGTCGCCATCGCATCCATCCTGATGGCGGTCGCCGCCCCCGACCTGCAGGCCTTGCTGGCGGCCCAGCAACTGCGCACGGCGTCCGGCGACCTGATGGGCGCGATCGCCGAGACCCGGGCCCAGGCCATTGCCCGCAATGCGCGCGTCAAGCTGATGCCACGCGACCCCGGCGGCGCCGACTGGACCCGCGGCTGGACAGTTTTCATCGACCGCGACGGCGACCGCCAGCCGGGCGTCGGCGACGAGATCCTGCAGGTGCACGGCCCGGTGCCGGAAGGCGTGCGGATCGACTTTTCCTTCACCCAGTCAGCGCCGCCGCAGTACATCGCCTACAATGGCGCCGGGCGCAGCTGCAGCGATGCGGGCGGCAACGCGTCCCGGCTCGGTACGCTTTCGCTCTTCCATGGCGAGCATATCCGCCGTATTAAAATCAATATGCTCGGTCGGGTGCGCGTATGCAATCCGGCGCGCGACGATGCCTGCGACGGCGCGGAGGCGCCGCGCTAGGCTGGCATGGCAGACAGGAAGAGAAACGTGCAAGAGGACAGGGTAGAGATTCGCGACGACACCGAGGGCATGGCCCTGGCCCTCGCCTGGGCCGCGAAAGGTATGTATATCACCGCGCCGAACCCGCGCATCGGCTGCGTGATCGTGCGTGACGGCACCGTGATCGGCGCCGGCCACACCCAGCCGGCCGGGCAGGCGCACGCCGAGATCCAGGCAATGCGCGATGCCGCCGCCCGCGGCAACGATGTGCGCGGCGCCACCGCCTACGTGACCCTGGAGCCGTGCAGCCACCACGGCCGCACGCCGCCGTGCTCGAACGCGCTGGTGCAGGCCGGCATTGGCCGCGTCGTCGCCGCCATGACCGACCCCAACCCCCTGGTCGCCGGCCGCGGCCTGGCCCAGCTGGAGGCGGCCGGCATCGCCGTCACTTCCGGCGTGCTGGCCGATGCCGCCCACGAGCTCAACATCGGATTCTTCTCGCGCATGCGGCGCGGCCTGCCCTGGGTGCGCCTGAAGGTGGCCGCCAGCCTGGACGGCGCCACCGCGCTGCACAGCGGCGAAAGCCAGTGGATCACCGGCCCGGACGCACGCGCCGATGGCCACGCCTGGCGCGCCCGCGCCCAGGCGATCCTGACCGGCATCGGCACCGTCAAGGCGGACGATCCGCAACTGACCGTGCGCGGCGTCGACACGCCCTTGCCGCCGCGCCGCGTGATCGTCGACAGCCGCCTCGAGATCGACCTGGATGCGCGCATCCTGCAGGGCGAGCCGTGCTGGATCGCCGCTGCCGTCGAGATGCCCGAGAAAGCCGCCGCCCTGCGCGCGGCGGGACACGACGTCATGCAGTTGCCGAACCCGAAGGGCAAGGTCGACCTGCCGGCCCTGATGCGCGAGCTCGGCCGGCGCGAAATCAACGAAGTCCACGTCGAGGCCGGCTCGAAGCTGAATGCCTCGATGGTGCGCGAAGGCTGCGTCGACGAGCTGCTGGTCTACCTGGCCCCGAGCCTGATCGGACCGGGGCAGGGCATGTTCGACCTGCCGCCGCTGGCAAGCCTCGCGGACAAGCGCCGGCTGCGCTTCCACGACGTGGCGCGGGTCGGCGACGACATCCGCATCCTGGCCCGGTTCGCGCACCCCCATACCGACATCACTACGAAGGAATAAGCAGCATGTTTACTGGAATCGTCGCCGCCGTCGGCAAGATCACCTCCGTCACCCCGCTCGAAGGCGGCTCCTTTGCCGGCGTGCGCCTGCAGATCGACGCCGGCCCGCTGCCCCTGGCCGACGTCGCGCTGGGTGACTCGATCGCCATCAACGGCGCCTGCATGACCGTGGTCGAAAAGACCGGCAACAGCTTCGCCGTGGACGTCTCGCGCGAGAGCCTGAGCAAGACCGTCGGCCTGGATGGCGCAGGCGAAGTCAACCTGGAAAAGGCGCTCACCCTGGCCGAGCGCCTGGGCGGCCACCTGGTGTCGGGCCACGTCGATGGCCTGGGCACGGTGCACAGCTTCGAGCCGGTGGGCGAGTCGCGTGAACTGGTGATCGACGCACCCTGGGAGCTGGCCAAGTTCCTGGCCTACAAGGGATCGATCGTCGTCAACGGCGTTTCCTTGACGGTGAACCGCGTCGAGGATGTCGAAGCGGAAGGCGGGAAGGTGTGCCGTTTCTCGATCAACCTGATTCCGCACACGATCGAGGTCACCACGCTCAAGCACCTGAAGGCGGGGTCGAAGGTGAATCTGGAGATCGATCTGATTGCGCGCTACGTGGAGCGCATGCTCTCCGCCAAGTAGTAGGGTGGACGGCTCCGCCGTCCGCGCGTTCAAACAGTGCATGAATAGCGCAGGCTGTATCCGTTCACACGGGATTTGAACGCGCGTGCGGCATAGCCGCACACCCTACAACAGCTTAACCCCCGGGCGCCGGCTTGCCGGTATGCGCCGCCACCTGCGCCGGCGCCGCCGTCTCCGGATTCAACACCACCTGCACATAGTTGCGCTCGTTGAAATAGCGCTGCGCAGCAAGGCGGATATCGTCCGCCGTCAATGCCTGCACCCGCTTCTCGACATCGAGGATCGAGGCCGGGTCGGTGCCTTCGCTCAAGGCCGCCTGCAGGTGTCCCAGCCAGTAACCGTTCTCGCGCAGCGAGCGGCGGTGGTTCTGGATCCAGTTGCTTTTCACCTTTTCCAGGTCGGCCGCATCCGGCCCCTGGGTCTGCAGGCGCTTGATCTCGGCAAAGGTGGTGGCCAGCACCTTGTCGACGTTCTCGGGCCCGGTCGGCAGGGTCACGCCGATCGAGTAGTTCCCATACGGGATCTTGCTCAGCGCCCCGGTTGCGCCGCCGCCGTAGATGAGCGCCATCTGCTCGCGCAGCACGTCGATGATGCGGATGTTCGTCACTTCGAGCAGGGCCGACAGGCGCAGCTGCTCGGCTTCCGTGAATTCCGCCTGCCCGGTGAAGGTCAGCGAGATCGTGCTCTTCGGCTCGGTGCCGCTCTTGACTTCGCGCTTGACCACGCCGGTGGCCGGGCGCAGGCCGACGTCGCGGTAGGCCACCGGGATCTCGGGCGTCGGCAGGCTGCCGAGGTAGGTCGCGAGCAGGGGCTTGATGGCCGCCGGATCGAAGCTGCCGACCAGGATGAAGGTCAGGTCTTTCGCGCTGGAGAAGCGTTGGCGGAAGATGTCGATGCTGCGGTCGAGGTCGATCTGCGCGTATTCCTCGGGCGTCAGGCTGCGCGGTGCGCGCGGGTGGTTGTTGTACAGCGCGGCCATCACCGCGTCGCCGAAGCGCGTGCCCGGCTGGGCGGTCTGGTTGCGCGCCTGCTCGGCCTGCTTGCCGACGTAGGAGCGGAACAGGTCCTCGTCGCGGCGCACGCCGCTGAACTTCAGCCAGGTCAGCTGCAGCATGGTCTCGATGTCGGTGGCGCCCGAGGCGCCCACCACCACGTCGGTGTAGTTGGCCAGGCCCACGTTCACCTGGGCCGCCTTGCCGGCCAGGATCTTGCGCATGTCGAGCGGGGTGAAGTCCTTCACGCCCATGCTGGCCACGATGGCGTTGGCGAAGCGCGCATTCAGGATGTCCTGGTCGCCGAACAGGCTCTGGCCGCCGAAGCGGGCGGCGCTCATCATCACCTGGTCGTTGCGGAAGTCGGTCGGCTTGAGGATGACCTTCACGCCGTTGGAGAAGGTCAGGTGCGTCAGGCCGAGCGCCTTGTCCTGGGCCTGGGCGACGATGGCGCCAGCCCTGGGCGGCTTGTCCATCAGGCGCGCCGCCACGGCTTTTTCGTCGTGCCGGCTCACCTCGGCGTGCTGGGCCGCTTCCACGGTCGCGAGCAGCTGCTCGCCCTTCGGGGTGTCGGGACGGGTCACGCCCGTGTACAGCACCAGCTTGCCCGAGTCGGCCGGGATGGTGCGGCGCGCATAGGCGTTCACCTCGTCCAGGGTGATGCCGGGCACCAGCTCCTTCACGTAGCGGTATTCGGTGTCGATGCCGGGAATCGCTTCCTGCTGCAGGAAGTTGCGGATGTACTCGGCGGCATAGGTTCCCGAGTCGCTCTTGGCGCGCTCGTTCCAGGCCTGCTCGTAGGTGCGCATCAGGTTCTTCTTCATGCGCTCGAGTTCCGCAGCGCCGAAACCGTAGCGGCGTGCGCGCTCGTTTTCCTCGACCAGGGCCGAAAGGGCTACCTCGGCGCCGCGCGGACCCAGCGCGGCCGAGGCATTGTAGGAGCGGTAGCGCGGGGTCAGCTTGCCGAGCGAGCTGGAAGCGCCCATGAAGGGCGGTTCCGGCAGCTGCGACAGCTCCTGCAAGCGCTGGTTCAGCATGGCGGCAAACAGCGACTGCACCAGGTCGTCACGGTAGGCGCGGATGGTGCCGGCTTCCTCGACCTTCTGCACCGGATAGCGGATCAGCACCGCGTTGCCGGTGGCTTCCTGGTCGGTCACGACCAGGGCCTGGGTCGACTGGCGCGCGGGAATCTCGGCATAGGCGCGCGGGCGCGACGGCTGGGGATTCTTCAAGTGGGCGAAGTGCGACTTGACCAGCTTCTCGGCCTGGCCCGGGTCGATGTCGCCGACCACGACGACCGCCATCAGGTCGGGGCGGTACCAGTCGCGGTAAAAGCGTTTCAGGGCCTCGGGCGTGAAATTGCGCAACACGTCTTCGGTGCCGATCGGCAGGCGCTCGGCGTACCTGGAGCCGTTGAAGATGGCCGGCATGATCTGCTTGCTCATGCGGTCCGAGGCGCCCTTGCCGAGGCGCAGCTCTTCCAGCACGATGCCGCGCTCCTTGTCGATCGTCTCGGGGTCGAAGCTCAGTCCGTGGGCCCAGTCTTCCAGCACCTGGAAAGCCTTGCTCACGTTTTCCTGCTTGTCGGTCGGGATCGGCAGGATGTAGACGGTCTCGTCGAACGAGGTATAGGCGTTCAGGTCGGCGCCGAAGCCGACGCCGATCGACTGCAGGTAGGAGACCAGCTCGTGCTTGCGGAAATTGGTCGAGCCATTGAAGGCCATGTGCTCGACAAAGTGCGCCAGGCCGCGCTGGTCCTCGTCCTCGAGGATGGAGCCGGCCTTGACCACCAGGCGGAGCTCGAGCTTGCGCTCCGGGCGCGCATTCTTCTGGATGTAATAGGTCAGGCCATTGGCCAGCTTGCCGACCTTGACCTGCGGGCCGACCGGGATCGGGGCGTCGAGGCGCAATGGTGCGGTGGTGGCCGCAGCGGCGGCCGAGGCGGACCCCTTGGCTGCGATGGCGCCAGCCGCGGCAGTGGCCGGCGGCTGCGCGCACAGCAGCGCGGCCAGGCAGAGGCCGCGCGTGAAGTTCTTGCTCATTGGTGATCCCTGGTTGGAAACTGACTGACGAGCATGCATTCTACCGCGCGCGTCCGCCATGCACTGTTGCGTTTGGGCAGGGTGGGGAAAAGCGGAGTTCAGACCGCCACACGCCCCTTCGCCAGCAGTTGGGCCATCTCGTGCGCCGGCACCGGGCGGCTGTACAGGAAGCCTTGCATCACGTCGCAGCCGATCAGGCCCAGGAAGTCGCGCTGCCCGATGGTTTCCACGCCCTCGGCCACGACCGACAGCGACAGGCCCTGGGCCAGGGCGATAGTGGCCTGGGCGATGGCGGCGCTGCGCTGCTCGGTGGTGATGTTGCGGACGAAGGCCTGGTCGATCTTGAGCTTGTCGAGCGGGAAGCGCGACAGGTAGCCCAGCGAGGAGTAGCCGGTGCCGAAGTCGTCCAGCGACAGCGACACGCCCATGGCGCGCAACTCCGCCATCTGCGCTTCCGCGACGGCGCTGTCGCCCAGCATCACGCTCTCGGTCAGTTCCACTTCCAGGTAGCGCGGCGCCAGGCCGCTGTCGGCGAGCGCCTTGTGCACCATGGCACTCACCGAGCCGGCCTTGAACTGGTTGGCCGAGACGTTAACGGCCACTTTCACGGGCGGCAGGCCGGCGTTTTGCCAGGCCTTGTTCTGGAAGCAGGCCTGGCGGATCACCCATTCGCCGATCGGGTGGATGAGGCCGGTGTCCTCGGCGAGCGGGATGAAGTCGCCCGGCGAGACCACGCCGATTTCTTCGCTGCGCCAGCGCAGCAGGGCTTCCATGCCGACCACACTGCCTTCGATGCGGGAAATCTGTGGCTGGTAGTGCAGGGCCAGCTCGCCGCGCTCGATGGCGCGCCGCAGCCGGGTTTCCAGCGCCAGCCAGCGCAGGGCCTGGGCATTCATTTCGCCCTTGAAGAAGCGGAAGCCGTTGCGCCCGGACTTCTTCATGTCGCCCAGGGCCGCGTCGGCCGCCTTGAGCAGGTCGCCGGGGGCCGCGCCGTCGCGCGGGAAGATGCTGATGCCGACGCTGCCGGTCACCACCACGTCATGCCCGCCCACCGTATGCGGCTGGGCGATGGCGTCGATCAGGCGGCGCGCGGCCAGGATGATGTCCTCGTTGTCGTGGCAGCTGGTGAGCAGCAGCACGAATTCGTCGCCGGACAGGCGCGCCAGGGTGTCGGTCGGGCCGGCGATCTCGCTGACCCGCCTGGCCACTTCGCGCAGCACGGCGTCGCCGGCCGCATGGCCCAGGCTGTCGTTGATGCGGGACAGGCGGTCGACATTGAACAGCAGTAGCGCCAATTCTCCGTCGCCCTGGCGCGCCGCGGCGATCGCCTGCTGCAGGCGGTCGTTGAACAGGGAGCGGTTCGGCAGCAGGGTGAGGGCGTCGTGGTTCGACAGGAAGTCGAGCTGGTGGTGGGCGGCCTTCAGGGCCGACAGGTCGGTCGACACCGAGACATAGGCCGTGAGCTTGCCGGCATCGTCGTGCACCGCGCTGATGCTGGTGCGTTCCGGATAGACTTCGCCGTTCTTGCGGCGGTTCCAGATCTCGCCGCGCCATTGCCAGTCTTTCTCCAGGCAGTTCCACATGTCGCGGTAGAAGGTGGCGTCGTGCCGGCCCGAGCGCAGGATGCGGGGAGTCAATCCCATGACTTCGGCCTCGCGGTAACCGGTGATCTGCTCGAAGGCCGGGTTGACCGCCACGATCTTCGCTTCGGCATCGGTCATCATGATGCCTTCCTGGGTGCTGTCGAAGACCTGGCGGGCCAGCTCCAGCCGGTGCTCGCTCTCGCGCAGGGCGGCGTCGGCGTCGGCGCGCGCCAGGGCCTCGAGCTGCAGCTGGGAGGCGTGGCGCTGCACCACGTCGTACAGGTTCAGGTTCTCGTAGGCGACCGCCAGCTGGGCGGCCAGGGCCGTGGCCCAGCGCTCTTCCTCCTCGGTGAAGGCCGGGGCGCCGGGATGGCGGGCGCAGTAGAGCCAGCCGAGCGGGTGCTGCAGGTCGTGCACCTGCAGGCCGAGGAAGCTGCCGATGCCCGGATGGCCGGCAGGCAGGCTGGACAGCAAGGTATCGCCCTCGGAGAGCCGCAGCGGCGCGCGGGCGCGCATCAGGACGCCCGGCAGGCGCATCTCGTCGCGCGCATGGCACTCGAACAGGGAGGTATCGAGCGACCAGGAATCGAGGTGGCGCACGTGGCGCTCGTTGCGGTCGATCAGGCACAGGGCCGCATAGTCCGCGTGCAGCACGCGGCGCGCGGCATCGAGGAAGGAGGCGGCGAGGGTCTCGACGCGGCGCTCGCCGATCAGGGCCAGGCACATGCGTTCGAGTTCGCCCAGGCGCGCGCACAGGTCGAAGGGCAGGGCGCGCTCGCGCTCGGTGATCTCGGGCGCTGGTGGCGGCGCGGCTTCGCCTCCGCCCAGTTCGGCGTTGACGGCTTCGAGGATCTGCTGGGCGTCGGCCGGCTTGGGCAGCACGGTGGCCACGCCGCAGCGCGCCGCCATCGCCTGGGTCTCGCGCTCGGCGTAGACGGCCGAGAAGAAGATGATGCGGGTGGCGCGCAGTGCGGGATCGCTGCGGATTTGCTGGACCAGCTCGTAGCCGTCCATGACCGGCATCAGGATGTCGGTGATGACCAGTTCCGGACGCTCGCTGCGCACCAGCGCCAGCGCCTGGGCGCCGTCTTCCGCTTCCAGCAGGCGATGGCCGGTATAGCCGAGCAGCGCGTTCAGGAAGACACGATTGCTCGGCCGATCGTCGACGATCAGGATCGTGGCCATCAGCGCCGCCTTCCCGTGCAGATCGCAGGAAGGCCGCAGGAATGTGGAACTACCGCCATGGCAACTCCGAAAAGTGGTTGAACAGCGCCGGGCATAGGCCGCAGCAAGCTCACCAGCCGCAATGTCTTTATCATAATCGAGTCAAGCGTCAGCACGCCACGCCATAGGATTCGTGGCATGCAAGAAGGGTGAGCTTAACAATTATGTGTGAACAAATGTACGCAGATTATTGCATGTTGCTTAGTGGCAACGCCCGTTGACGAAAGCCTAGCGCCGTGCTTGGTGAGAATGCATCGGCTTCCGCTTGGATAGCGGTAAATCCTTTAAAATAGCGGATTACGCAAAAATCCCGAGGAATCCGTATGTCTATTTCCAGCACCGAGGAAATCGTTGCCGAACTGCGCGCAGGGCGCATGGTCATTCTCGTCGACGAGGAAGACCGCGAGAACGAAGGCGACCTGGTGCTTGCCGCTGACTTCGTCACCCCGGAAGCGATCAACTTCATGATCCGCCATGCGCGCGGACTGGTCTGCCTGACGCTCACCGAAGAGCGCTGCGACCAGCTGGCGCTGCCGATGATGACCTCGAAGAACGGCACCTCCTTCGGCACCAACTTCACGGTCTCGATCGAGGCGGCGGAAGGCGTGACCACCGGCATCTCGGCAGCCGACCGCGCGCGCACCATCCAGGTGGCCGTGAACAAGGGCACGACCCCGGACGACCTGGTGCAGCCGGGCCACATCTTCCCGCTGCGCGCCCAGAACGGCGGCGTCCTGATGCGCGCCGGCCATACCGAGGCCGGCTGCGACCTGACCGCGATGGCCGGCCTGACCCCGGCCTCCGTCATCTGCGAGATCATCAAGGAAGACGGCACCATGGCGCGCCTGCCGGACCTGATCGAGTTCGCGAAGGAGCACAACCTCAAGATCGGCACCATCGCCGACCTGATCCACTACCGCAGCCAGAACGAAAGCCTGGTCGAGCGCGTAGCCGAGCGCCCCTTGCACACCGTGCACGGCGACTTCCGCCTGGTCGCCTACCGCGACAAGCCGAGCGGCTCGGCCCACCTGGCCCTGGTGCACGGCGAACCGGCGCCTGGCAAGCAAGCCCTGGTGCGCGTGCACCAGCCGGTGTCCCTGCTGGACGTGCTGGGCAACTGCGCCAGCACCCACTCCTGGGACCTGGCCTCGGCCATGAAGGCGATCCAGGCCAGCGACAACGGCGTGATCGTGCTGCTCAATGCGGGCGAGAGCGCGGACCAGCTGTTCGCCCAGTTCGCTCCGCGCGATACGAGCGCGAGGAGCGCCCGCGCGGCCTCGATGGACCTGCGCACCTACGGCATCGGCGCGCAGATCCTGCGCAACCTGGGCGTGGGCAAGATGCAGCTGCTGGCCAACCCGCGCAAGATGCCGTCGATGACCGGCTTCGACCTGGAAGTGACGGGCTACCTGCCGCAGCCGGCCGCCTGAAGAACAGCGCGCGCCCCCGATTCAACACACACTACTATATAGATACATACAAAGAAGAGGCCAGCCATGACGGTACCAACTTTTGAAAGCAATCTGGCGGGCGAAGGCCTGCGCATCGGGATCGTGCAGGCCCGCTTCAACGCCGACATCGGCCACGGCCTGCTGTCGTCCTGCCTGGCGGAACTCAAGCGCCTGGGCGTGGCCGACGAGGACATCCTCCACATCACGGTGCCGGGCGCCCTGGAAGCGCCGCTGGCGCTGCAGAAGCTGGCCGAGACCCAGCAGTTCGACGCGCTGATCGCGCTCGGCGCGGTGATCCGCGGCGAGACCTACCACTTCGAACTGGTCTCGAACGAATCGGGCGCCGGCATCACCCGCATCGGCCTGGACTACGGGATGCCGATCGCGAACGCGATTCTCACCACCGAGAACGACGAGCAGGCCGAAGTGCGCATGGCCGAGAAGGGCGCCGACGCGGCCCGCGTGGCGGTCGAGATGTCGAACCTGCTGTTCGCGCTGGAAGAGCTGCAGGCCGAAGAAGAATAAGGAAGAAAGAAGAATGACCGACAAGACCACCCACGCCAACCCGAGCAAGAACCGCACGCCGCGCCACCGCGCGCGCGAGTTCGCGCTGCAGGGCCTGTACCAATGGCTGCTCAACAATGAGCCGGCCCGCACCGTCGTCACCAACATCCGCGGCGCCCACGGCTTCGACAAGGCGGATGGCGAGTTCTTCAGCGACCTGCTGAACGGCGCCATCGCGACCTCGGTCGAGCTGCGCGAAGTCATCGCACCGCTGATCGACCGCAGCATCGCCGAGCTCTCGCCGATCGAACACGGCGTGCTGCTGCTGGGCGCCTACGAGCTGAAGAACCATCCGGAAATCCCCTACCGCGTCGTGATCAACGAGGCGGTCGAGCTGACCAAGTCCTTCGGCGGCATCGATGGCCACAAGTACGTCAATGGCGTGCTGGACAAGCTGGCCAGCACCCTGCGCCCGGACGAAGTGGGGGCGGACGCGAAGCGCTGATTCGCCGCTGCTCTATACTATATATAGGTAGAAAAGCCACCGTGGCGTCGCCCGGTGGCTTTTTGCTTTTGTTGGGTGGTCGGCGTAGCGTGATCTGGTCCACCGGACCAGATCACCCCTACGAAACGCGCTTCTCGAACCAGTGGTCGGCGTAGGGATTGTCGTTGTATGCGGGGATCTCGACGTAGCCGTTCTTTATATAGAGCGCATGCGCCTCCGGCAAATGCCGGCTCGTATCCAGGCGCAGCACCCGCACCCCGGCCGCCACCGCCTGCGCTTCCAGCGCCGCCAGCAGCTGCCTGGCGATGCCCCGGCCGCGCACCTGCGGCGCCACCCACATCCGCTTCAGCTCGCCGAAGCCCTGTCCCTGCACCTTGAGCGCCCCGCAAGCGACTGCGGCGCCATCGATCCTCGCGATGAGGAAGTAGCCGGAAGGCGGCACCAGCTCCTCCGGATTGGCCGACACGCTGGCGGCCGGATCGAAGCCGGTGTCGAACCTCTGCTGCAACTCCTCGAAGTACCGCGACAGGCAGGCGTGCGCCTCCGGGCTTGCCGGGTCGGCGAGGGAAATCGTCGTGTCTTGCATCATGGGTTTACGGCAAGGGCCAAAAAGAAAAAGCCACCGTCATGCGGTGGCCGTGAGGAGTGTTTTCTGCTGGCTTACAGGGTGGCCAGCGTTTCCGAGCCGTGGTTCTCGCTCGGAGTCGGCGCTGGAGCCGGGGCAGGGGTCTCGACCGGCTTGGCGCTCGGCGCCTGCTTGACCACGATCGGCGCCGGGGCTGCCTGCCGCGTGGTGGTCGGCACCTTCTGGCCGCGCGCCACCTGTTTCAGGCGCTTGTATTCGGCCAGGACTTTCGCACCGTAGCCGGAATCGGTTTCCAGGTCGGCGGCGCCGACGTAGGTCTTCAGGCCGCCTTCGACGGAGCCGGTGCGCTTGACGTAGTCCTTGAGGATCAGGGCGCCGACCTTGATGTTGGCGACCGGATTCAGGGCCGCCTGCTGGCCGCCGACTTCCTCGAACTTGTCATGGTGAACCTTGGCCATGACCTGCATCAAACCCTTCGCGCCCATCGGGCTCTCGGCGAAGGGGTTCAGGCCCGATTCGATCGCCATCACGGCGAGGATCAGGAGCGGGTCCAGCTTGACCTCGTGCGCCGTCATGTAGGCGGTCGAGACCAGCATGTTGGCGGCGTCGCTGGCGACGCGGTAGCGCTTGCTCAGCCAGGAGGTGACCCATTGCTGTTGCTTGCTGTTGCCGAGATGGTGGGTGTCGGTGTGACTCGTTTCCACCGCTTCGGTAAAGGCAACCGGCGTGATTGCGGCCGCAGGCGCGCTAGGGGCGACGGCGACGATTTCAGGCTGGGGATCCAGCACGTCCGAGACGCGCTTGGCGACGTCTTCGTTGGTGTACAGCAGCGCCAGCATGGCGACTGCGGAAAGACCGAATACGGTCAGGGTGTTGCGTGCGGTATTGACGAAACCGCGTGCCGCTTTGCCAATGGAAGACCATGTGACTGGCTGGCTGGCCATGGATTGCACGAGCCTTGCGCTCGTGATGAAACGATTGATCATCGAATTCCCCTTGTCGCGGCAAAAAAGAGCTCCTGTCACAGCGTGTAAACGCGGTGTCGGACTGCTTGCCGTGCATCAGAAATATCGTAGGTCGCCGCGTCGCGGCCGACTAACGCCGTCATTGCTTTGCTTCAGCTGGCTGCTAAAAACCCAGGCGGGTGGAACCAGTGGCTCAACAACTGTCTCGGGGGGTTAGGGCAGACGCCCCGTGAAAACACTCCTCAAAAATGTCATGTGGGGCCCCGACCCCGTGAATGCATGAGAACAGCTAAAATCATGTCAGAAAGACTTGCCTGCCTCATCAAGTAGGACGGATTCTAGTGGCTCCTTTATACCAAGTCAACCCTAGCACGATCCGCTCTTATTACTTTTAGTTCTGATTTCCAAAGCGAAATTTTGGAAAAGCTCAACAAATCAGATACTTGGCATGGTGCCTTGAACAAGCTTCTACTGACGAGATAACGATCAAAACTTGATGAAATATTCAGATTTGCGGGACTTTATGGCTCAGCTCGAGCGAATGGGCGAGCTCAAGCATGTTGGCGTACCGGTGTCGCCCCACCTCGAAATGACGGAGATTTGCGACCGGACCCTGCGTGCCGGCGGTCCCGCGCTGCTGTTCGAAAAGCCGACGGGGCATGGCATCCCGGTGCTGGGCAACCTGTTCGGCACCCCGCGCCGGGTGGCGCTGGGCATGGGCGCCGAGAGCATCGGCGAACTGCGCAATATCGGCCACGTGCTGGCGCGCCTGAAGGAGCCGGAGCCGCCCAAGGGCTTCAAGGACATCATGGGTCTCGGTTCGCTCGTGAAGGCCGTGTGGGACATGGCCCCTAAAGAAGTGCGCGGCGCGCCCTGCCAGGAAATCGTGTGGGAAGGGCAGGACGTCGACCTGGGCAAGCTGCCGATCCAGCACTGCTGGCCGGGCGACATCGCCCCCCTGATCACCTGGGGCCTGGTGATCACCAAGGGTCCCAACAAGAAGCGCCAGAACCTGGGCATCTACCGCCAGCAGGTGCTGGGGCCGAACAAGGTGATCATGCGCTGGCTCGCCCACCGCGGCGGCGCGCTCGATTTCCGCGAGCATGCGCTGGCCAATCCGGGCAAGCCCTATCCGGTGGCGGTGGCGCTGGGCGCCGACCCGGCGACCATCCTGGGCGCGGTCACGCCGGTGCCGGACGCCTTGTCCGAATACCAGTTCGCCGGCCTGCTGCGCGGACAGCGCACCGTCCTGGCGAAGGCCATCGGCAGCGAACTGCGCGTCCCCGCGTCCGCCGAGATCGTCCTCGAAGGGCATATCTATCCGGACGAGAACCACCCGTCCGGCTTCGAGCATGCGCTGGAAGGGCCGTATGGCGACCACACCGGCTACTACAATGAGCAGGACAGCTTCCCGGTGTTCACCGTCGACCGCATCACCATGCGGCGCGACCCCATCTATCACTCGACCTACACGGGCAAGCCGCCCGACGAGCCGGCGGTGCTGGGCGTGGCGCTGAACGAGGTCTTCATCCCCCTGCTGCAGAAGCAGTTCAGCGAGATCACCGACTTCTACCTGCCGCCCGAGGGCTGCAGCTACCGCATGGCGGTGGTGCAGATGAAGAAGCAGTACGCCGGCCACGCCAAGCGCGTGATGTTCGGGGTCTGGAGTTTCCTGCGCCAGTTCATGTATACCAAGTTCATCGTGGTGGTGGACGAGGACGTCGACGTGCGCGACTGGAAAGAGGTGATCTGGGCGATCACGACCCGGGTCGATCCGACCCGCGACACCGTCATGGTCGACAACACCCCGATCGACTACCTCGACTTCGCCTCGCCGATCAGCGGCCTGGGCAGCAAGATGGGCATCGACGCCACCAATAAATGGCCGGGCGAGACCAACCGCGAGTGGGGCACGCCGATCGCCATGACGCCGGAAGTGAAAGCCCGCGTGGACGACATCTGGGGGCAGTTGGGCCTGTGATGTGACGGTATCGCGTGCGTCGTGCCGGGCGGAGCGCGGGTAGACTGCGCCCTCGACCACCACGCATTGGAGGCAGTGATGAACATCCTGATGGTGCTGACCTCGCACGACCGCCTCGGCGACACCGGCAAGAAGACCGGCTTCTGGCTGGAAGAGTTCGCCGCTCCCTATTATGTCTTCCTGGATGCCGGCGCGACCGTCACCCTGGCCTCGCCCCAGGGCGGGCAGCCGCCGCTCGACCCGAAAAGCGACGAGCCCGACGCCCAGACCGAAGCGACCCGGCGCTTTCGCGCCGACCCGCGCGCCCAGCAAGCCCTGGCGAATACCGTCAGGCTCGCCGGCGTGAGCGCGGATGGATTTGACGCCGTTTTCTATCCCGGCGGCCACGGCCCGCTGTGGGACCTGGCCGGGGATGCCGATTCGATCCGGCTGATCGAGTCCATGCTTGCCGCCGGCAAGCCGGTGGCGGCGGTCTGCCACGCGCCGGGCGTGCTCGGGCGCGTGAAAGGGCCGGATGGGGCGCCCGTGGTCAAGGGCAAGCGCGTGACCGGCTTCGCCAACAGCGAGGAAGCCGCCGTCGGCCTGACGGAAGTCGTCCCTTTCCTGGTCGAGGACATGCTGGTGCAAAACGGCGGCCAGTACAGCAAGGCGGGCGATTGGGAGCCCTATGTGCTCACCGATGGCCTGCTCGTCACGGGGCAGAATCCGGCCTCGTCGGAACCGGGCGCCCACGCCCTGCTGGCGCTCCTGAAAGGGCGCGGGTAGGCGACTGCAAGATCCGGCCCCAAAATCGGTGGGGTCGGGTATAATGGTCGCTGGCGGGCCCCTGCGCATTGCGGCATGGTTTACCTGGTCAGGTCGGGAACGAAGCAGCCAAAGCCGTTCACCGCAAGTGCCGCAGATCAGGCTCGCCTCTTTATCTTCCCTCCTGTTTCACACTCCCCCTGTTTGAGCGACCCGCAGCAGCGCGGCTGTTCAATCACGTCCGCCGAATCCACGTTGTTGACAGGCATGCCTCGGATTGTTCGCCCCGGCCGCCAACTGCGGTAAAATCCGGGTATGTCCTATCAAGTCCTCGCCCGCAAATACCGTCCCAAGAACTTCGAAACGCTGGTTGGCCAGGAGCACGTCGTCCGTGCGCTGACCCATGCGTTGAAAACGGGCCGCCTGCACCATGCCTACCTGTTCACGGGCACGCGCGGGGTCGGCAAGACGACGCTGTCGCGCATCCTGGCCAAGTCGCTCAACTGCGTGGGCCCGGATGGGCAGGGCGGTATCACGGCCGAGCCCTGCGGCGTGTGCGAAGCCTGCCGCGCGATCGATGCCGGCCGTTTCGTCGACTACATCGAGATGGACGCGGCCTCGAACCGCGGCGTGGACGAGATGGCCCAGCTGCTGGAACAGGCGGTGTATGCACCGAGCAATGCGCGCTTCAAGGTCTACATGATCGACGAGGTGCACATGCTCACCAACCACGCCTTCAACGCCATGCTGAAGACGCTGGAAGAACCGCCGCCGCACGTCAAGTTCATCCTCGCGACCACCGACCCGCAGAAGATTCCGGTCACGGTGCTGTCGCGCTGCCTCCAGTTCAACCTGAAGCAAATGCCGCCGGGCCACATCGTGGGCCACCTCGAGAACATCCTCGGCCAGGAAGGCGTCACGTACGAGCAGCCGGCCCTGCGCCTGCTGGCCCAGGGCGCCCACGGCTCGATGCGCGATGCGCTGTCCTTGACCGACCAGGCGATCGCCTATGCCGCCGGCCAGGTGACGCTCGATGCCGTGCAGGGCATGCTGGGCGCGCTCGACCAGTCGTACCTGGTGCGCCTGCTGGACGCGCTGCTGGCCCAGGACGGCGCCGACCTGATGGCGGTGGCCGACGAGATGGCCAGCCGCAGCCTGTCGTACAACGGCGCGCTGCAGGACCTCGGCACCCTGCTGCACCGGATCGCGCTGGCGCAGTCCGTCCCCTCGGCCGTGCCGCAAGACCTGCCGGAACTGAACGACATCCTGCGCCTGGCCCAGGCATTCGACGCGCAGGAAGTGCAGCTGTATTACCAGATCGCCGTGCACGGCCGTAACGAGATCGGCCTGGCGCCGGACGAGTACGCCGGTTTCACCATGACCCTGCTGCGCATGCTCGCCTTCCGTCCGGGACAGGGCGGCGCCGAGCAGCCGGCCGCGGCACCGGCCCCGGCCATGGCGGCCGGCGCCGGTCCGGGCGCGCGTGCGGCGGCAGTCGCCGCGGCCAGCCATGCGGCGGTCGCGCCATCGCGCCAGGCGCCGCCTGCCCAGGCAGCGGCGCCGGCCCCCGCCGCTCCGGCAGCACCGGCTGCACCGGCGCCCGCCATGACCTCGGCGAGAGCCGCCATCAACGCGGCGCTGGAAGCTGCGCGCGCGGCATCGGGCCGTCCGGGCGGCGGAGGCGCGAAGCCCCGCCCCGAAGCACCCCCGCCACAAGCGGCAGCGGCGCCCGCTCCCGCGCCGGCTCCAAGCGCACCGCCGCCGGCCCCTGGTCCTTCGACTGCCATGCAGGCAGCGCCGGCGGCCCGTCCGGGCTCGACTCCGCCCTGGGAACAGGCACAGCCGCAGGCCGTGCAGCCGCAGCAACAGCAGCCCCAGGCGCGCATGCAGCAGGCACCGGCCGACGACGAGCCTCCCTCCTGGGTCACCGAATTTTCCGACGACACCGCCGTCGCCGCCGATGCGCCGGCTGTCGTGACTGCGCCGGCGCCGGCGCAACAACGGGCGCCTGCCGCGCCGCCGCATGCCTACGTGATCACGCCGGTCCCGGCCATCGGCTGGGACGGCAACTGGCCGGCCCTGGCCGCCAGCCTGCCGCTGCGCGGCGTGGCCCAGCAGCTGGCGCTGCAGACCGAACTCATCGAATGCGTGGCGCACGAGCAGGCCGCGACCTTCAAGCTGCGCGTGCCGGTCGATACCCTGCGCGCCAGCGGCAACAGCGAGAAGCTGACCGCCGCGCTGCAGGAGCACTTCCCGCAGGTGCGGATCACGCTCGACACCGAGATCGGACCGACCTGGTACACGGCGGCCGCCGAGGCCAAGGCCGCGCGCGAGGAACGCCAGCGCCAGGCCGAAGCCCTGGTGGCAAGCGATCCCTTCGTGCAGGCCATGGAACGCAGCTTCGGCGCCTTCGTCGTGCCCGGATCGGTGAAGCCGGCCGCCGCCTGAAATAATACGAATAACCCATCAGAACTTTTGGAGAAACGACCATGATGAAAAACCAGCTCGCAGGCTTGATGAAACAGGCGCAGGCCATGCAGGACAATATGAAGAAGGCGCAGGAGCAGCTGGCTCAGATCGAAGTCGAAGGCCAGTCGGGCGCGGGCCTGGTGAAGGTCGTGATGACCTGCAAGAACGACGTCAAGCGCGTCACCATCGATCCGTCGCTGCTGGGCGACGACCGCGACATGCTGGAAGACCTGGTGGCAGCCGCCTTCAACGACGCCGTGCGCAAGGCCGAAGCCACGGCAAGCGAGAAGATGAGCGGCCTGACCGCCGGCATGCCGCTGCCGCCGGGCTTCAAGATGCCGTTCTGAGGCGGCATAGCATATGTCGCGATCGCTCGACTTCCTGACCGAAGCGCTGCGGCGCCTGCCCGGCGTCGGTCCGAAGTCGGCGCAACGCATGGCCTTCCACCTGCTGCAGCATGACCGCGAAGGCGCGGCCATGCTGTCGCGCGCGCTGTACCAGGCGGTGGACACGGTCCACCACTGCGCCATGTGCAATACCTTCGCCGACACCGAGGTGTGCGAGCTGTGCGCCGACGAGTCGCGCGACCGCACGCTGCTGTGCGTCGTCGAAACCCCTGCCGACCAGATGATGATCGAGCAGACCCTCACGTATAAAGGCCTGTATTTCGTGCTGATGGGGCGGCTCTCGCCGCTCGACGGCATCGGCCCGCGCGACCTGCACCTCGACAAGCTCATCGGGCGCGCGGCGGACGGTGTCGTGAACGAAGTCGTGCTGGCGACCAATTTCACCAACGAGGGCGAAGCGACCGCCCACTACATCAGCGAGATGCTCAAGGCGCGCGGCCTGAAAGTCAGCCGGCTGGCGCGCGGCGTGCCCGTCGGTGGCGAGCTCGAGTATGTCGACGCGGGCACGATAGCGCGCGCCATGCTCGATCGCCGCAGCGCATAATGGATCGCATGACGGCCACGTAGCATCTCCGCGCCGCGCCACCGTGCGTGTGCGCAAACCCGGTCCGCGGGCGGCTGCTATGGTGGCACTTTCAGCGGACCGCCCATGCACCTTGTCGACATCACGATGTTCTATGCCGCCGAAGGGGGCGGCGTCAGCACCTACCTCAACGCGAAGGCGCGCTGGCTGGCTGGTCTCGGCTGGGCGCGTCATACCATCTTCAGTCCCAACGTCAGCGAAAGCGATGCCGATGACAGCGAGGGGACGGGCGCACCCACGCTGGTGCGCGTGCCCGCCGTCACGCTGCCCGGCATCCACGGCTACCGCATGCCCCTGTCCGTCGCGGCCGCGGTGCGCCTGCTGCGCGCGGCCCAGCCAGACCTCGTCGAGGCGGGCGACGCCGGCCACTGCGCCTGGGCCGCGCTGCGGCTGCAACAGCGGCTCGGCATTCCCGCCGTCGCCTTCTATCACTCGGACCTGCCGCGCCTGGTGGAGAACCGCTTCGGCCACGCCATCTCGCAGGGCAGCTGCAAGTACCTGGCCCACCTCTACCGCGAGTTCGACCTGGTGCTGGCGCCAAGCCGGCTGATGGTGCACCAGCTCGACGACATGGGCGTGGCCCATGCCCTGCACCAGCCGCTCGGCATCGACAGCGAGATCTTCCACCCGAGCCGGCGCCGCGCCACCCTGCGCACTGAACTCGGCTTGCCAGGCGATGTGCGGCTGCTGGTGTATGCAGGACGTTTTACCGCCGACAAGAAACTGCCGGTCCTCATCGACGCCGTGGGCAAGCTGGGGCCGCGCTACCACCTGCTGCTGGTCGGCGGCGGCGCCGAGCTGCCGCGCCATCCGCATGTGAGCTTCATGCCCTTCCAGCGCGACCAGCGGGCGCTGGCCGGCGTGCTGGCCAGCTGCGACCTGCTGGTGCATCCGGGAGATTGCGAGACCTTCGGCCTGATCGTGCTCGAAGCGATGGCCTGCGGCCTGCCGGTGGTCGCCACCACCGGCGGCGGCGTGGCCGAGCTGGTGGACGAGCAGACCGGCATCCTCGCGCGGCCCAATGACGTCGACAGCCTCGCCGGCGCCATCGAGGCGATCTACGCGCGCGACATGGGACGGCTGGGCGCGCAGGCGCGCCACAAGGCGCAGGAGCAGTACGACTGGCGCCAGGTCTTTCCCCAACTCATGCACCGGTACGGCAGCCTGCTGGCGGCCCGTCCGGGCGCCCGGCACGCGCTGGACCGTGTCTGTGTCAGCGACTGATAAAGTGGAAGGGAAGGCCGGGGACGGCGCCAGGCGGGAGCCGTCAGCGCTCTGCATCTCGATTCACGACGTCGCGCCGGCCACCTGGGACGATTGCGCCCGTCTGGCGCAGGCCATCCGCGCCGTTGCCGATGTGCCGCTGACCTGGCTGGTGGTGCCGCACTATCACCGTGGCGGCGGTGACTTGCGCCGGATGGAAGCGGGGCTGGATGCGCTTCTCGCGCGCGGCGACGAGCTGGCGCTGCATGGACTGGCGCACCTGGACAGCGGTCCTCCCGCACGCGGATGGGTGGAGCGTTTTCTGCGTGAACGATATAGCCGGGAAGGGGAGTTCGCCGCACTCGATGCCGTCGAGGCGGCGCGCCGCATCAGGCTGGGCCTGGAATGGTTTGCCGAGCGCGGCTGGCCCGTGCGCGGCTTCGTGCCGCCGGCCTGGCTGATGGGCGAGGGCGCCTGGCAGGCGTTGCGCGACTTCGATTTCGACTACACGACCACGTTCAGCCGTTTTCACCTGCTGCGCGCGCATTCGTCGGACATCGCGCCGGACATCGCGCTCACAGCCTCACCCGCAGCGGCCTCGCTGTGGTCGCCTTCCCTGGTGTACGCCGCCCGGAACCGCAGCGGCCGGCTGGCCTCGCCCTTGCTCGCGGACGCCTTATCGCTGCTGCTGGCGCGGCGTCCGCTGATCCGCCTCAGCCTGCATCCGCCCGACCTGCATCACCCGCGCCTGCTGCGCCATGCGCAGGCCACGGTGGCGCGGCTGCTGGATGGCCACACGGCCATGACCAAGGCCGCCTTCGCCGGCCGCCTGCTGGCCGCCGGCACGATGGGCAACCCTACGCTTACCAGTACGGACCCCAGAAGCCGCCTCCACGCCAGCCACGCGGACCGTAGCCGCCATAGTAGGACGGGCCATAGCGCCTGACTTCGTCGCGCGTGCTCAATTGCAGCACGCATTCGCGCCATGGGTCGCTGTTGGGGGCGTAGCCCAGGCGGGTGCAGGCCGGTCCGTAGATGGCCATCAGTTCGGCCATTTCGGCCTGCAGGCGCTCGGCGCGCTGCTGCGGAGTGGAACAAGCTGCCAGCAGGAGGGGCAGGACCAGTAGGGGAAGAGCTTTGATGCGCATGATGTTCTCCTGTATTCGCCGTCCTGGCGATCGGGTTCATGATTTGCTTCCAGTATAGGCCGCACGTTCATCATCTGCCTTGCCTATCTTAATCGTGCGTGCGCAACACCGGGTCATCGAAGAACCGCATCCGCATGGTCTCTCCTCTGTCGAAATTCTCCTGTAGGCGCCGCCTGACAAGGCCAAGCGGGATTGCCGCAGCGCGGGCGACCGGGCTACCAGATTCCGTGCCGCCAGCCCATGTGATAGCCCGATTGTTCGTCGAGCTCGGCCCGTGAGCTGCGTTCGACGACGCAGTGGCGCCAGGGATCGGTATTGGGCGCATTGCCGAGCCGGGCACAAGCGGGGCCATGCAGCGCCATCCGCTGTTCCATGGCAAGCCGTACCCGTTCCGCGCGCCGTTCAGGCGTACTGCACGCGGACGCGACCAGCGCCAAGGTGAGCACTAACCATTGCAACAGCGACATTCGCATCATCATCTCCCATGCCGCCGTCCTGGCAGCGCAATTCAGCATAGTGTCGCGACCCGGCACCCGTATGAGGTAAATCAATCGCGCTAGGAAGGTGATCACAAGTCTGTTCGCCGGGGAAATCAATTTTCTGGCAAGATACGCCCCCTAAAAACAAGGAGGGGACATGCGACAGCGCCGTTGGAAGACCTGGGCCCTGAGAGGGCTGGGAGGATTGCTGCTGCTCGTCGTCCTGGCGGCGCTGGGCGCCTGGCTCTACCTGCGCGCCAGCCTGGCCCAGCTGGACGGTGAACGGCAGGCCCCCGGCCTGTCGGCGGCGGTGACGGTCGAGCGCGACGCTGCCGGCGTGCCCCTGATCAGCGGAGCCAGCCGTCTCGACGTCGCCTATGCCACCGGCTTCGTCCACGCGCAAGAGCGCTATTTCCAGATGGACCTGTTGCGCCGCACCGCCGCCGGTGAGCTGGCGGAGCTCTTCGGTCCGCGCGCGCTGCCGCTCGACCGCGCACGCCGCCTGCACCGGTTCCGCGCCCGCGCCGAGCGCACCCTGGCCCGCCTGCCGGCGCCGGAACGCACCTTGCTCGACCGCTATGTCGCTGGTGTGAACGATGGTTTCAGGGCGCTGGGCGCGAGGCCTTTCGAATACGCACTGACCGGCACCGAGGCGCGAACCTGGACGGCGGCGGATTCGCTGCTGGTCGTGTGGGCCATGTACATCGACCTGCAGGCCATGCAGGAAGGCCGCGACCTGGCGCGCGGCTGGCTGCGCGAGCACAGCGACGCGGCGCAGCTGGCCTTCCTGCTGCCCGAAGCGAGCCGCTGGGACGCCACCCTCGACAAGGGCGCGGCCCTGGCGCCCGCGCCCATTCCGGAACGGGCTCCAGGCTGGTGGGGCACCCCGCCCGACACCGCCGGCAGGCAGGCGGCGCTGCGCGGCGCCGACTTCGTCGACAGCGTCGGCAGCAATAGCTGGGCGGTGGCGGGCAGCCGCAGCAGCAATGGCGCGGCCATCGTCTCGGACGACATGCATTTGGGCCTGCAGCTGCCGAACATCTGGTACCGCCTCGCCCTGCGCTTCCCGGACGGGCAGGGCGGCCAGCGCCGCGTCGCCGGCGTCAGCCTGCCGGGCGCGCCGCCCACGGTGATCGCCGGCAGCAATGGGCGGGTGGCCTGGGCCTTCACCAACAGCTATGCCGACCTGATCGACCTGGTGGCGCTCGAACGCGACCCGGCCCACCCCGGCCAGGTGCGCCTGCCCTCCGGCTGGGAAACCCCGCAGAGCCACGTCGAATCGATCGCCGTGAAGGGCGCGCAGCCCGAACGCTTTGTGGTGCAGGACACATCGCTCGGCCCGGTCCGCGAAGCCGGCGGGCGCCTGTACGCCGTGCGCTGGGTGGCGCACGACGATGCCGCCGTCAACCTCAATCACCTGAAGTTCGAGACCGCCGCCAGCGTCGAGGAGGCTTTCGCCGTCGCCGCCATCGACGGCATCCCGGCCCAGAACATCGTCGTGGGCGACGCGGCCGGCAACATCGGCTGGACCATCGCCGGCACGCTGCCGGCGCGCAGCACGGCGCAGTTCGCGACGACTTTCCCGCTCACGGGCGAAACGCCGAGCTGGAGCGGCCTGCTGCCGGCGCAGCGCTATCCGCGCATCGTCAACCCGGCGGACGGGCAGATCACGACCGCCAACAGCCGCCAGCTGATGGGCGAGGGCGCGGCGGTGCTCGGTGACGGCGGCTTCGACCTGGGCGCACGCAACCGCCAGATCGCCGAAGGCCTGCAGGCGCTGGGCGGCCAGCTCGACGTGCGCAAGGTCTTCGACGTGGCCCTGGATGACCGCGCGCTGTTCATTGCCGGCTGGCGCGAGCGCGCGCTGCGCGTGCTCGATGCCCAGGCGGTGACGGGCCAGCCGCAGCGCGCCGAGTTCCGCCGCCTGCTGGAGCAAAGCTGGGACGGCCACGCCAGCGTCGATTCCGTCGGCTACCGCCTCGCGCGCGGCTATATGTGGGCGCTGCACGATCTCTTCTACGCGGGCGCCGGCAAGGCGATCAAGGCGCTCGACCCGAAGGCGCCGATCGCCGGCACCAGCCGCTGGCCCGAGGTCGTGGCCCGCCTGCTCGACGCCCGCCCCAGCGGCTGGCTGCCTGCCGGCTACGCCGACTGGCGCGCCGTGGAACTGGCGGCCGTGGACCGCGTCATCGCCGAGCTCACCCGGGATGGCCAGGCGCTGGCCGCTGCCAGCTGGGGCGCGCGCAACACGGCGGAGATCGCACACCCGATCAGCCTCGCGGTGCCGGCCCTCAAGCCGCTGCTGGGCGCGCCCGCGGACCGCCTGCCGGGCGACGCCAACATGCCGCGCGTGGCGGGGCCGAAGTTCGGCCAGTCGGAGCGCATGACGGTGTCGCCGGGGCGCGAAGAGGAGGGCTTGTACAATATGCCGGGCGGGCAGAGCGGGCACCCACTGTCGCCCTTCTTCCTGGCGGGGCACAGCGCGTGGGTGAAGGCGGAGCCGGTGCCGTTCTTGCCGGGGAAGCCGAAATATACTTTACGGTTTGTACCGTAGGGGTGGTCCAGTCCAGTGGACTGGACCACGCTTCGCCGACCGCGCGTTCAACCAGCGTAAAAATGGACGATGCGCCTGTCCTCGTCGTGTATTTGAACGCGCGGTCGGCAGAGCCGACCACCCTACTTAGCGGGCAATGCGAGCGGCGCCGCCAGCATGCCGGTGATCGCCTCCGCACTCGACGGATGCCCCAGGAAGTAGCCTTGCACCATATCGCAGCCATACTGCTCCAGCAGCAGCAACTGCTCCCCGGTCTCCACCCCTTCGGCCACCACCACCATCTTGAGCCCGTGCGCCATCGCGATGATGGCGCGCGTGATGGCCGCGTTCTCCGAATCCTGGGGCAGGCCGTTGATGAAGCTGCGGTCGATCTTCAGCGCGCGCACGTCGAAACGTTTTAAATAGTTCATTGACGAGTAACCCGTGCCGAAATCGTCGATCGACAGGAAGACCCCGATGCCGCGCAGCCGTTCCAGCGTCACCAGGGTGGCGCGCGCGTCGTCCATCAGCGTGCCTTCGGTCAGCTCCAGTTCCAGCAGGCGCGGCTCCAGTCCCGCGTCCAGCAGGGCCGAGTGCACCATCTGCGACAGGTTCTCGTCCTTGAACTGCTTGGCCGACAGGTTCACCGCCATGCGCAGGGTGCGCTGGGCGTGGCGCTGCCAGACCCTGGCCTGGCGGCAGGCGGTGCGCAGCACCCATTCGCCGATCGGCACGATCAGGCCGGTCTCTTCGGCCAGCGGAATGAACTCGGTCGGCGGCACCAGGCCGCGTTCCGGATGGCGCCAGCGCACCAGGGCTTCGACGCCGACGATCTCCGAGGTTCGCACGTCGCGTTGCGGCTGGTAGACGAGATACAGTTCGTCGTTCTGCAGCGCCTTGCGCAGCCCCACCTCCAGCTTCACATGGCTCATGATCTGCATCGTCAGGGAAGAGCTGTACAGCTTGGCGTTGTTCTTGCCGCAGTTCTTGGCGTGGTACATCGCGGTGTCGGCGTATTTCAGGAGCGAGCCGCAGTCGTCGCCATCTTCCGGGAAGAGCGAGATGCCGATGCTGGCGGTAACGAAGATCTCGTTGCCCTCGATGAGGAAGGGCCGCCGCATCGCTTCCTTGACGCGCGTGGCCACATTGAGCGCATGCTCGACCCGTTCCAGGTCGGGAATCAGGATGGTGAATTCGTCGCCACCCAGGCGCGCCAGGTTGCTCGCATTGTCCCCGCGCGAGACCAGATCGCTCGGACGCGTGGTCTCGCGCAGGCGTTCCGACACCATCTTGAGGAGCTGGTCGCCCGCATTGTGGCCGAGCGTGTCGTTGATGCGCTTGAACGCGTCCAGGTCCATGAACAGCACCGCGAACTTCTTGTTGCCGATCTTGGAACGCTGCAGTTCGCGCTCCAGCGTTTCCAGGAAGGCCTGGCGGTTCGGGATGCCGGTCAGGCTGTCGCAGTAGGCCAGGCGCCGGATCTGTTCCTCGGCGCGCTTTCTTTCGCTGATGTCGCGCACCAGGCCCAGCACCTGGGAGGCGCTGGTGGCCACCAGGCGCGCCTCGAAATGCTGGATCTCGCCGCAATGCTCCAACTCGTACTCGACCGAGCGCACCTGCTGGGTGGTCAGCACGGTGCGCATCTGCTCGATGATGCTCGCGGCCACCTCCGGGGGCAGCACGTCGGTGATGTGCTTGCCGACCCTGGGCTGCTGCGGTGGCATTGTCCGTCCGCGTCCGGGGCGCTCGTTGCCCGGCTCGTAATCGAGATAGAAGCCGTCGCGGTCGAGCCGGAAGAAGGTATCGGGAATCGCGGCCAGCACCGCGCGGTTCTGGGCGTCGGCGATGCGCAGGCGTGCGATGGCGTCGCTGGCGCGCAGCACGTAGAGCACGCGGTGGCCGAGGATGGGCCAGTTGATGGGTTTCGAGACGAAGTCGGTGGCGCCCACTTCGTAGGCGCGGGTGACGGCTTCCAGGTCGTCGCCGCCGGTGACCATCACGATCGGCACCGACACGCCATCTTTTTCGGCGCGGCGGATCGCTTCGCAGGCTGCGAAGCCGTCCATGCGCGGCATGTCGACGTCGAGCAGGATCAGGTCGGGGTTGCGCTCGGCCGCGAGCTGCACGGCCTGTGCGCCGTCCGCCGCCTCGATCGCGTCCAGCCCGACCTGGGCCAGCATCTCGAGCATCAGCAGGCGCATCACCGGGTCGTCGTCGGCGACCAGGACCGTTCCGCGCTTCAGGGGAGAAGAGGCTGGCATTCTAGGTTTCCTTTTCGAGCATGGCGTGAAGCGACTGGCGGACCGACTGGAACTCGCGCTCCATGTCGGTAAGGATGCGCGCGGCCCCATCGACGGACTCCGCGCGGCCGAGTTGTTCGAGTTCCTTGCACAGCGAGGCCAGGTGCATGGCGCCGACGTTGGCGCTGGCCGACTTCAGGCTGTGGGCGACGCGCCGCACGCTGCCGGGGTCATCGCCGTCGATCGCTTCGCGCAAGGTGGCCAGGTGGCGTGGGGTGTCGCCCATGTAGGCGGCCACCACCTTCTGCACCAGGGCGTCGCCGCCGTCGCGGGAGAGCGCCCGGATGTTTTCCAGGGCCGTGCGGTTGACGGCTTCGCGCTGGATCACCTCGATGCTTTCCGGCGGCAGGCGCGGCGGCGCCCGCAGTGGCGCGTCGTCGTGGTGGCTGGTGGCGGCCATGCCCACCCCGACCCAGCGGCCGATCACGGCGGACAGCTGCTGCTGGGTGAAGGGCTTGGACAGGTAGTCGTCCATGCCGGCCGCCAGGCAGGCTTCGCGGTCGCCCTGCAGGGCATTGGCCGTGATGGCGATCACGGGCAGGGTGCGCGCGCGGCCGGATTCGCGTTCGTGGCGGCGGATCGCGGCGGTGGCGGCGAAGCCGTCCATCACCGGCATCTGGCAATCCATCAGCACCGCATCGAAAGCGCTGGCGCGCACCGCGTTCAGCGCCTCCTGGCCGTTGCGCGCGCAGGTCGCCTCGATGCCCAGGCTTTCCAGCATCGCCTTGGCCACTTCCACATTGACCGGATTGTCCTCGGCCAGCAGCACCCGGCGGATGCGTGCGCGCGGCGCCGGCGCGGCGGGGGCCGGACGCGGCGTCGCGCTGGCTGCGACGGGCGCAGCGGTGGCGGGCATGGGAACCGGCGGCGCATGCAGGCGCGCCGCGCAGGCGGCGAGGCAGGCATACAGGTCGGCCGCGCGCGCCGGCTTGATCAGCTGGTAGGCCACGCCGGCGGCGCGCCGCTGCACCGGATCGGCCGCCTGGGTTTCAAGGCTGAGCAGCACCAGGTGGGTGGCGCGCGCGGCGGCGTCGGCCTTGATGGACGCCGCCAGGGCGAGACCGCTGGTGTGGGTCAGTTCCATGTCCAGCAGCGCGGCGTCATAGGGGCGGCCGGCGCGGGCGGCGCTCAGGATGCATTCGTAGGCCGCGGCCGTGCTGGCCGCGCCATCGGCCTGGGCGCGCCAGGCGCGCAGCTGCTGGGTGAGGTCTTCGCGGACCTCTTCCTCCTCGTCGACCACCAGCACGCGCAGGCCCTCGAGGGTGTGCTGGCGGTGGCCCGGCGCATCCGGATCCACGCGGCGCTTGTCGAAGCTAACCGTGAACCAGAAGATCGAGCCGCGCTGCGGCGCGTTGTCGACCCCGATGGCGCCGCCCATCAGCTCGACCAGCTGCTTGGAGATCGCCAGCCCGAGTCCGGTGCCGCCGTAGCGCCGGGTGGTGGAATCGTCGGCCTGCGAGAAGGCCTCGAACAGGCGCGCACGCGCCTCGCGCGAGATGCCGATGCCGGTGTCGTGCACCTCGAAGCGCAGCATCACCGACTGGGTGTCCTCGCCCGCCACGCGCACCCGCGCCAGGATGCGGCCCTGGTCGGTGAACTTGATGGCATTGCCCAGCAGGTTGGCCATGATCTGGCGCAGCCGGTTCGGGTCGCCGCAGATCGCCACCGGGATGTCGTTGGCGATGTCGAAGTCGAAGCCGATGCCTTTGCTGGCCGCCTGCGGCGTATAGACGTTGTGGATGTCGTCCAGCAGGTCCCAGAGGTTGAAGTTGATGTACTCGATGGTGAGCTTGCCGGCCTCGATTTTTGAAAAATCCAGGATGTCGTTGATGATCACCAGGAGGTGCTCGCCCGAGCGCTTCACCAGGGTCGTGTAGTTGCGCTGCGACTCGGTGAGCTCGGTCGCGAGCAGCATCTCGGTCATGCCCAGCACGCCGTTCATCGGGGTGCGGATCTCGTGGCTCATGGTGGCGAGGAATGCGCTCTTGGCGCGGCTGGCCGCTTCGGCCGCGTTCTTCGCCTTCTCCAGCTGCTCGGTGCGCACGCCGACCTGGCGTTCGAGTTCGTCGCGGTGGTGCAGCAGGGCGGCGCCGCGGTCCTCGATCTGGGCCATCATGGTGTTGAAGCTGTCGATCAGGATGCCCAGCTCGTCGGTGCGCTGGTGGGCGATGCGCAGGCTGTAGTTCTGGCTGCTGGAGACCTTCTGGGCGGCCTGGATCAGCTTCGTCACCGGCTCGGCGATGCTGCGCTTGAAGCGGCCCGCCATCGCGACCGACACCAGCAGCGAGGCCAGCATCGCCAGCCCCATGACGGCCAGGCCCGCGAGGATGTCGATCCAGGTGTTCACCAGGTCGGTCTCGATCATCACGACGCCGACCTGCAGCTCGCCGTCGCGGACCGGCTGGTACAGGCGCATGGTGCGCGACAGCAGGCGCTGGCCTTCCCGGTTGGCGCCGGCCAGGCCTTCGGCATCGACGCGGTCGAGGGCCTGCGCTTCCCATTCCCCGTCGGCGGGGTAGTGGGCGAAGGGCTGGCCGTGGCGGTCGTAGAGCACCGCGGCCGAGATGTCGCGCTTGGCGGCCAGGGTGGACAGGGCCGCGACGGCGCGCTTGCGGTCGCGCAGCAGCAGGTGGTCGCTACTCGTGGCCCCGATCACCTGGGCGAAGGTTGCCAGCTGCATCGCCTCGTCCTTGCGATGGTTGGCCACCGAAGTCGCCGCAAAGGCGGCGAACACGAAGGCCAGCGCGGTCGCGGTCGACAGCAGCGAGATGATGGTCAGCTTCTGGTTCAGACTGGAGCGCTCGAAGTTCGGCATGCTGATCCCGGAGGCACGGCGGAGCAGACCTGCAACGGACGAAGCAGGGCCTCCTTTGCGGAATGCAAATTCCCACAAGAAAAAAATATACGTTCAGGGAGGGGGAGGGGCGTTGAGGGAGGTCAACTGCGTGTCTGGGCGGAATTGTCGCGTGCGCGTGCCGCACGCATGCCGCTGTCAGTGCCTGGCTGCGGCGACCAACGGGGCGCTGTCGCGAATCCTGCGCCGGATCAGCTTCCTGGCCACCGCGAACGCGCTTTCCTCCGACACCGCGACATCCGGCGTGACGCCCACGCCTTCCCAGTTCGTGCCGGTGATCGGACTGATGGTGCGCTGCTTGGGCACCCATGCGAAGAAGTGCTCGCTCAGCTGATAGGCCTGGTTGGGGTGGGCCCCACCCCAGGTCCGCTCGCCGACCACGGCGGCGCGTTTCAAGGCCTGCATCGTGTACGCGAAGTCTTCGCCGGCGGACGCCGTACCGGGGCCGACCAGGATTATGACCGGCTTCTTGCCGCCATAGCGTTTCCCGTCGAGCTTGTCTTCGGTCCAGTGCTGGACGGTCTTGCCGGTGTCACGATCCCACAGGTCGTTGAGGCGCGTGCGCCCGTCGACGAAGTAGCTGATGAGCAGGGCCACCGCTTGCGGGTCGCCGCCGCCATTCTGGCGCAGGTCCACGACGAGGCCGTCGGTGTCGGCAAGTTCGTCCATTGCCTCGGCGTATCTTTCCCGCATGAGGAAAGCATCGGGGAAGCTGGTCATCTTCATGTAACCGATGTTGTGCTTCATGCGATGGACCTGTTTCACTTCCCGGCTTGCCTCGTCGCGCAAGACCATGCGCTCGAGGAAGTTGTAGCGCTCTTCCCATTGCGCCAGCGACGTCGGAGGAGGAGCGACCACATCGTCGGGCAGGGCCAGCCTGGGGTGGTAGCCCACCTTCAGATGGCGGTCCCTGGCAACGTCCCGGATGTCGGCCGCGAGCTGTCCCGCAAGCCGGTAGCCGCTCGTGATGCCATCGTACTTGCCTTCCTGCTGGCGACGCTTCAGGACGGCTTCGATCTGCCTGGCCTTGTCGGGGAAAACGTAGTGATCGTTCAGCGCCGCCACCAGCTTGTCGATCGTCTCTGCCCGCGTCGCGCGGTCAAGCACCACCTCCGGTTGGGAACTGAAACCCTGCAGCAGGAACATGAGGACAATTGCGCCGAACACGACCGGCGCCAGCAAAGACGGTTTGTCAGTCCATTTCTTGCTCATTGCTTCTCCGGAAGTGATTTCTTCGATGGTGCGGAAGTTTGATGGATTGAGAATAGCACAACAATTGCTATGTGATAGCAAAAATAATTGCGTCTCGCGCGCGTGCAGGCAGCCGGCATAAAAAGAAGGGACGCCGCAGCGTCCCTTCTCTGTTCAACGCGCCGCCGTCAGCAGCACGTCGCCCGCTTCCCGCCGTAGCGCGCCTCCTGGCGCTCGCGGAAGAACTCCTCGTACGTCATCGGCGTCTGGTCCGGGTGCGTCCTTTCCATGTGCGACACATAGGTGTCGTACTCGGGCAGGCCGACCATCAGGCGCATGCTCTGCCCGAGGTACTTGCCTGCCGTCTTGCCGGCGTCGAGCAGGGCGCCGAACATCACTGCACCTGTGCGCCGGACATGGCGACGTACGGGGTTTCCTTCGCGGTCGGGCCGCTGCTCGAGCGCGAGGCGAGGATGGTGCGGACACCGTAGACGACCACCGCCAGCACCACGATGATGAAGAAGCCCGCCAGGGTCGCATCGACGTAGTCGTTGAAGATGATGCGTTCCATCTGCTCGACGGTCTTGGCCGGCGCCAGCACCGTGCCGGCGTCGTGCGCGGCCTGGAACTTGTTGGCGTGGGCCAGGAAGCCGACCTTCGGATCGCTGGCAAACACCTTCTGCCAGCCGGCGGTCAGGGTGCAGGCCAGCAGCCAGATGGTCGGCACGATGGTGACCCAGGCGTACTGGGCGCGCTTCATCTTGAACAGCACCACGGTGCCCAGGGTCAGCGCAACGGCGGCCAGCATCTGGTTGGCGATGCCGAACAGCGGCCACAGGGTGTTGATGCCGCCCAGCGGATCGACCACGCCCTGGTACAGGAAGTAGCCCCAGGCCGCGACGCACAGGCCGGTTGCCAGCAGGTTGGCCGGCAGCGAGTCGGTCTTCTTCAGCGACGGGGCGAAGGCGCCGAGCAGGTCCTGCAGCATGAAGCGGCCGGCGCGGGTGCCCGCGTCCACCGCGGTCAGGATGAACAGGGCTTCGAACAGGATCGCGAAGTGGTACCAGAAGGCCATCATGGCCTGGCCGCCGACCACGTTCGACAGGATGTGGGCCATGCCCACCGCCAGGGTCGGGGCGCCGCCGGCGCGCGAGATGATGGTGTGCTCGCCGACGTCCCTGGCCATCTGCTCCAGGGTTTCAGGGGTGATCACGAAGCCCATGTTCGACACGGCCAGGGCGGCCGACTGCGCGGTAGTGCCCAGCACGGCGGCCGGGCTGTTCATGGCGAAGTAGACGCCCGGGTCGATGGTGCTTGCGGCCACCAGGGCCATGATGGCCACGAAGGATTCCATCAGCATGCCGCCGTAGCCGATGAAGCGGGCGTGGGTTTCGTTCTCGATCATCTTCGGCGTGGTGCCCGAGGAGATCAGCGCGTGGAAGCCGGAGACGGCGCCGCAGGCAATCGTGATGAACAGGAAGGGGAACAGGTTGCCCGACCACACCGGGCCGGTGCCGTCGATGAACTTGGTCACGGCCGGCATGCGCAGCTCGGGCGCGACGATCACGATGCCGATGGCCAGGGCCACGATGGTGCCGATCTTGAGGAAGGTCGACAGGTAGTCGCGCGGCGCCAGCAGCAGCCACACGGGAATCACGGAGGCCACGAAGCCGTAGCCGATCAGCATCCAGGTCAGTTCGGTGCCGGTGAAGGTGAAGGCCGGGCCCCAGGTCGGCGAATCGTGGACCCACTGGCCGCCGATGATGGCCAGCATCAGCAGCACGAAGCCGATGATCGAGACCTCACCGATGCGGCCCACGCGCACATAGCGCGAGTACAGGCCCATGAACAGCGCGATCGGGATGGTGGCCATCACGGTGAAGGAGCCCCATGGCGAGCCGGTGAGCGCCTTCACGACGATCAGCGCCAGCACGGCCAGGATGATCACCATGATCATGAAGCAGCCGAGCAGGGCGATCAGGCCCGGAATCTCGCCCATCTCGGACTTGATCAGGTCGCCCAGCGAACGGCCGTCGCGGCGGGTCGACATGAACAGCACGATGAAGTCCTGGACGGCGCCGGCGAAGACGACGCCTGCCAGGATCCACATCATGCCGGGCAGGTAGCCCATCTGGGCGGCCAGTACCGGGCCGACCAGGGGACCGGCGCCGGCGATCGCGGCGAAGTGGTGGCCGTAGAGCACGTATTTATTGGTCGGGACGTAGTCCAGGCCGTCGTTGTACTTGTAGGCCGGGGTCTGGCGCGTCGGGTCCAGGCCCAGCGCCTTGTAGGCGATGTATTTGCTGTAGAAGCGGTAGGCGATCAGGTAGACGCAGACCGCCGCGGCGACGATCCAGATCGCATTGATGGTTTCGCCGCGCTTGACCGCGATGAACCCGAGCGAAAAGGCGCCGAGGATCGATAGCGCGATCCAGCCGAGCATGCTCGACATTCGTTTCATGGTGCTCCTCCGAGGATGGATTGACAACTTGTTGTATCCCGCATGCGAACGGCCTGATGCGGGCGGATTTTTGGACAGGCTAGCGCAAAGTATGTTGCATCATTATCAGCACGACAAGCGCATGATTACGCAGTGGCTGCGTAGTAGTACGTAGGTCGAAGAGCTCGCTGGAGCTTAGAATGCTGGTCTGTAGGGTGGGCGGTCCCCCGCCCACGCGTTCAAATCACGGTGAAATCATCGTGCGCGGCCTTTTTGCGATAACTATCACCGCGTGGGCGGAGGACCGCCCACCCTACGAAAAACATGAAACTACGGCAAAAGGTCATTGTTCTGGCCATCGCCCCCCTGATCGTGGCCCTGTGCGCGATCGCCCTGTTCGTGCGCCAGCAGGCCGTGGACCTGGCCCGGCAGCAGCGCGCCACCATCCAGCGCGCCTACCTGGCCAGCAAGGAGGCCGAGCTGCGCCACTACGTGGCCCTGGCCAGCCAGTCGATCGGGCACCTGGTCCGATCCGGCCGCAACGATCCCGCAACCCTGGAAGAAGCCAAGCGCATCCTCGGCGCGCTCAGCTTCGGCGACGACGGCTACTTCTTCGTCTACGACATGAAGGGCAAGAGCCTGATGCACCCGCGCCAGCCCGAGCTGGTCGGCCGCGACATGTGGGACTGGAAGGACGCCAACGGCGTGCCCACCGTCCGCCGCCTGATCGAGCGCGCACAGAACGGCGGGGGCTTCCATCGCTACACCTGGGCCAAGCCCTCCTCGAACCGCCAGGCGCCCAAGCTCGGCTACGTGGTGCCGGTGGCGAACTGGGGCTGGATGATGGGCACCGGCATCTACCTCGACGACGTGGAAAACGCCCTGGCCCAGGTCGATGCCCAGCAGTCGCGCAATATCGACGAGACCCTGTTGTGGATCGCCGGCCTGGCGATCCTGGCATCGAGCGCGGTGGCCGCCGGCGGCCTGGTGCTGAACCTGCGCGAGCTGCGCGTGGCCGACGCCAAGCTGAAGGCCCTGGCCCAGCGCGTGGTCGACTCGCAGGAGCAGGAGCGGGCGCGCCTCTCGCGCGACCTGCACGACGGGATCAGCCAGGCCCTGGTCTCGGTCAAGCTGCAGCTGGAAGCCGGCATCATCCGCCTGGGCGGCGATGCCGCCCAGCAGCAGGCCGGCAAGGAAGGCCTGGAACGCACGGTGGAGCAGGTGAAATGCGTGCTCGGCGAGGTGCGGCGCATCTCGCACGACCTGCGTCCGGCCCTGCTGGACGACCTGGGCCTGGCCCCGGCGCTCGACCACCTGGCCAGCGAATCGCACCGCCACAGCGGCACGCCGGTACGCTTCCGGGTCGAAGGGGCGGTCGACGCGCTGCCCGAGACGGCGGGCACGGTGCTGTTCCGCATCGCCCAGGAAGCCCTGACGAACGCCGAACGCCACGCCGGCGCGCGCGCGATAGACCTGTCCCTAGTGCGGCGCGGCCGCTGCCTCACCTTGAGCATCCGCGACGACGGCGCGGGCTTCGATGCCGACAGCGTGGCGGTCCACCCGCAGCGCGGAATCGGCCTGCGCAATATGATGGAGCGGATGGAGGCGATCGGCGGACGCCTGGAGATCGCCTCCAGCCCCCTGGGCACCCGCGTGGTGGCCAGCATCGACCTCGAGGAGCACGCATGAGCGAACAAGACATCAATATCCTGCTGGTGGACGACCACCCCCTGGTGCGCGACGGCCTGCGCGCCAGATTGGAAGCGGCGCCGCGGCTGCGCGTGGTGGGCGAGGCGGGTTCCGCCGAAGAGGCGCTGGAGCAGGCCGGGCTCCTCCAGCCCGACCTGGTGCTGATGGACGTGAACATGCGCGGCGACAGCAATACCAGCGGCATCGAAGCCACCGCCCGCCTGACGCAGCGTTATCCCGGCATCGCCGTGCTGATGCTGTCCATGCACGACCGGCCCGAGTACGTGACCCAGGCCATCCAGGCCGGGGCGCGCGGCTATGTGCTCAAGGACGCGCCAGGCAAGGACATCGTGCTGGCGATCGACACCGTCATGGGCGGCGGCATCTATTACAGCGCCGCCCTGGCGCGCCAGCTGGCCAGCGCGCCGGCCACGGCCCCCGGCTATGGCGAAGGCCTGACCTCCCGTGAGCAGGAGATCCTGCGCTTCATCGCGGCCGGCCAGTCGAACAAGGGCATCGCCCGCGAACTCGACCTGTCGGTCCGCACGGTCGAAACCCACCGCCTGAACATCAAGCGCAAGCTCGGCATCGAGGGCCAGGCCGAGCTGATTCGCTACGCAATACAACACGCCAGCCCCTAAAGTCTGCACATTAGTGTCCGCAGAGCAATACAGGTGTTGCTTTCTGATAAGCACTACAATAAGATTGACTGAATATCATTGAGAAGCCTCGACAATGGCCGAGCTGGACCCACACCCATTTCCGCTGGTAGCAATCGACCCGGTCGCCAATGGGCAGAACGAGTGGGTGGCGCTGTGCCTGCAGGTCGAGGGCGGCGCCCCGACGCCGCAGCACCTGCAGACGGTGTTCGGCTCGCCCGACCTCCTGACGGCGATCGCGCCGCTCGACGGCCTCCTGATGCTCGACCACCCGGCCTCCCTGACGCCGCCGGTGCTGGCCCTGCTGCCCGCCAACCGCATCGGCTTCGTGGTGGCGGCAAGCGCGCTGGCCCAGGATGGCGTGGCGCGCCGCCTGAGCGAACTCCATGAATTCGGCTACCGCATCTGGCTCGATGGCGACGCCCGCGAAGGCGTGGCCGTCCCGCCGGCGCTGCGCACCGTGGCGCGCGATTGCGGCGTCGACGCGCTGCCGCCGGGCCGCCTGGTCGCCCTGTTCGGCCCCCACCTTGCTACCCGCGTCGACAGCGCCCAGCGCTTCGGCGAATGCGAGATGGCCGGCTTCGACTGGTTCAGTGGCGACTACCCCTATGACCCGGTACTGGCGGGGCAGGGCGGCGACGGCAGCTCGCGCAAGCGCATCCTGACCCTGCTCGGCCTGCTGGCGCGCGACGCCGACTCGCGCGAGCTGGAAAACCAGCTCAAGCAGGACCCGGCGCTGTCCTTCCACCTGCTGAAACTCGTGAACTCGGCGGCCTTCGCGGTCAGCTCCCAGATCACCAGCTTCAACCAGGCCATCAACCTGCTCGGCCGGCGCCAGCTTCAGCGCTGGCTGCAGCTGCTGCTCTACGCACGCCAGCAGCCCGACGGCCTGCCGAACCTGCTGCTGCCGCTGGCGGCGCGCCGCGGCGCCCAGCTGGAGGCCTTGTGCAAGGAAGCGGGAGGAGAGCGCGACGACTGCGACGTTGCCTTCATGACCGGCGTGTTTTCCCTCCTCGACCGCCTGCTGCAGATGCCGATGCAGGACATCGTCGCCGACCTCCACCTGCCGCCGCACGTCTCCGATGCGCTCCTGCACCGCACCGGACCATTGGGAAGCTGGCTTCGCCTGGCCCAGACCCGTCCCACGGAGCAGGAGCTGAGCGACGCCGGCATCAGCCCCACCGCCTGGTGGCACAGCCAATTGAACGCCTATCATTGGGCAATTCAGGTAGGCCGTAATGTCTAATATTCACGCACTGGTTCCCGCCCATACATCGCTCGACTTTGTCGGCGCCTCCAGTGCAGTGTGCGATGCGGTGCTGCGCCTGCGCGGCGAAACCCTGCATGCGGCCCTGGGCGGCGCCGCCGCCGGCCTGTTGAGCAGTTCGCGCGGCCGATTCGTGCCGGGCGCCGGCGTGGCAGCACCGTTCGGCCCCGGCCCTGTGCTGCGCCAGGTGGTGGCCGGCGTGTCCGAGCAGTTCGGTATCTACGAAGTGGCGGGACGCGGCAGCTATACCGTGGAAGACGCGCGCCAGCTGGAAGGCCTGGCGCACCTGACGGCCTCCCTGATGCAGGTGCACTCGCTGGCCCAGCGCTCCACCCACGCCTATGCGCAGATGGAAGCGCAGCTGGCGCACCAGTCGCAGATCCTCGACCAGATCCACGAGTCGGTCCTGACAATGGACCAGATGGGCTACATCACCAGCTGGAACCGCGGCGCCGAGGAGCTGTTCGGCTACACGGGCCTGGAAGCCATCGGCCGCAACATCCTCTTCCTGTACGCAGACGAAGACGAGGACATGCCGGACGCTTTCGCCGAGCAGGGCGGGCGCATGATGGAAGTGAAGCGCCGCAAGAAATCGGGCGAGGTGTTCTGGGCCAGCCTGTCGCTGTCTCCGCTGCGCGACCTGGCCGAGCGCCCGATCGGCCTGATCGCCTACCTCACCGATATCACCGAACGCAAGCAGGCCGAGGAACAGCTGCACCACCTGGCCTACTACGATGAGCTCACCGGCCTGCCGAACCGCACCCTGTTCGCGCGCCTGGTCGACCAGGCCCTGATGGTCGCGCAGCGCAACGAAACCTCCGGCTGCGTGCTGTTCATGGACCTGAACCGCTTCAAGCGCATCAACGACACCCTGGGCCGCCGCATCGGCGACGAGCTGCTGCGCCAGGTGGCCCAGCGCGTGCGCGATACCCTGCGCGACGAAGACGTGGTGGCGCGTCTGTCGGGCGACGAATTCGCGGTGGGCCTGTTCGACATCCGCCAGCACTTCGAGGCGACCACGGTGGCGCGGAAGCTGCAATTGGCGCTGGACGCGCCTTTCCTGATCGGCGGCCACGACCTGCGCGTGGGCGCCAGCATCGGCATCAGCGTGTATCCGCAAGACGGCAGCGACGCCGAGACTTTATTGGGCCTGGCCGACATCGCGATGGAGCGGGCCAAGCAGGCGGCGGCGAACCCGGACCGTAGCGTGGCCTTCTACAGCCAGGACATGAACCAGGGCATGCAGGAACGCATGCGCATCGAATCCGGCCTGCGCCAGGCGCTGGGCAACGGTGAACTGATCCTGTATTACCAGCCGAAGTTCGAGATCGGCAGCGACCGCATCGTCGGCGCCGAGGCGCTGGTGCGCTGGGTGCATCCGACCCGCGGCATCGTGCCGCCGAGCGAATTTATTCCGCTGGCCGAGACCACGGGCCTGATCGTGCAGGTGGGCGAGTGGGTGCTGGAGCAGGCGTGCGCGCAGGCCGCGATCTGGCAGCGTGCCGGCGTGCCGCCGTTCCGCCTGGCGGTGAACGTGTCGGCGCGCGAGTTCACGGCCTCGCTGCCGGAGCGCGTGGCCGAGACCCTGGCGCGCTACCAGCTCGATCCGTCGTGGCTGGAGCTGGAGATCACCGAGAGCACGCTGATGCACGACTTCGAGCGCGTCACCGGCATCATGGACCACATCAACAAGCTGGGCGTGGCGCTGTCGCTGGACGATTTCGGCACCGGCTATTCGAGCCTGTCCTACCTGAAGCGCTTCCCGATCGACACGCTCAAGATCGACCGCTCGTTCACGACCGGGATTCCGGTGGACGGCAGCGACTGCGCGATCGCGGGGACCATCATCAGCATGGCCCGCCAATTGGGCTTGCGCGTGATCGCGGAAGGCGTGGAGACCGTGGAGCAACTGGATTTCCTGCGCGAGGCGGGCTGCGACGAGGTGCAGGGCTACCTGTACAGCAAGCCGCTGCCGGCCTTCGACTTCGAGCGCTGCCTGCGGGAGAACTGGCTGCTGGTGGCCTGATTGTCCTGACCGGCGTTGATGATTTATGTATAATGCTGCTTCCTCACAGGAAGCGTGGCCGAGTGGTTGAAGGCAGCAGTCTTGAAAACTGCCGACGGGGGAACCCGTTCGTGAGTTCGAATCTCACCGCTTCCGCCAAAGCATGCTGAACGAGAGCCCAGACTGGGGCTTCTTTTGTTCGACGGCATTCTCTAGGCAAAGATCCCGATTTCCACCGTCCTGTTGCGGAACACATTGCTCAGTTTGGCAGTGCCGTCCGCACCGACCGTTGCGCGCAATTCCAGCGTGGGGGCGCCGCCGGTCAACTCGGTCTCGTCGTCGTTCCTGATGACCACCACGGCGGTGTCGCCCGCCGAATAGTTTTCGGTCTCGATGTGCAGGTTCAGGTCGACGTAATGGCGCGAGACATCGCTGACCGGCGTCTCGTCGGGGCCATACGACCAATACATGCGCGTGATCTTCTTCGCGGGGGTTTCGTCCACCGCATCCTCTCCGGCCAGAGAAGATGCCAGTTCCTGCGCCACGCCTGGCGCGAGGACAGCGGCTGCGGCGGCACCCGCGTTCAGAGCGCCGCCACCGCCGCCAGCCCATTCCACCGTGTCGGTGAACTGCGACGGAATGAGTGACGCGCCACAAGAGGTCTTCATGCCGGCAACGGCCACGCCCTTGCCGAAGATGGTGGTCGTCAGCACGCCTTCGACGATGGGGTAATCGCCGCCGCAGCGGGGGCAGTACACCTTGTGTCCGATGTAGGAAATCGGCTTGCCGTGACAGATATCGGTCACGGATCCTTCAATCACAGTGCCGCCGTGATCGGTTCGATCTCCTTGCCGGATGATTTCTCGTGCCATGTGAACTTGTGATGATTATTTGAACGGGTTGTAACTCTTCAGAATGCATTCCGGGCGCGTCCCGGTGTAGGCCTTGTGCTCCGCGCTGCCGGCCTGTGCGCAGGCCGTCTTCTGGTCGGGCAGGCGGAAGCGCCTGCGGACGGTTCCGTCCGGGCCGAGCGCGACGCCGTCGCCGTCGACCAGGATGCTGTTCTGGCACTCCGGCTCAGTGCAGACCGAAGCGCAGTCCTTGCAGGCGATCGCTTCGCCGTTGGCAAAAGGCCTGCACTGGGCATACTCGGCCGGAATGACGATGCGAAAGCTCCGGCTGTCGAAATAACCGCACTGCGGCCTGGCCTTGCTTCCCGGCGTAGTCGGAATGGTTTCGAAGCGTGCGATGCCACCCTCCGCATCCGGGAAATCGAAGTCCCCCGTATGCCGGATTCCCGGCACGACGACTTTGCCTTGCCGGTTCACCGCCACCAGCTCCCTCGGCTCACTGATCACGAGTGTCGCATGGCCGCTGCTGTCGAATCGCAGATGTTTGTGATGCTGCGGCTTGAGTCGCCGGCCGCTCTTGTCCGTGTTGAAACAGCTGGCCGCCCATTCACCATCCGCACCTTTCTCCGGGCAAGCGTCTGCCGCCATGGCGGGGACATTGAGCAGCATGGCCGCAAACAGGATGCAGATGTGCCGCATCATTTCAACTCCCAGAACTTGATCGAGGATACCTGGACGAGCCACTGCTTGCCGTTCTCATCCTCCTGGAGCTGGGTCAGCCAGAAATAGTAGGTATTGTTGGCGGAGCTATCGTGCCCCGTCGCGTATGCCAACGATTTCGCCTTGCCGTCCCACAGCGTGAAGTGTCCCGATGCATCGCCCCAGCCGGTCACGTTGAACACGACAATGCCGCTCCGTCCTGCCAGTTTGGTGTCAAGCCATGCCTGCGCCAGAGCGCGGCGCTCCTTGTACTTTTCCTGCATCGCAGGTACGTCCTTCATCATGGATGCCGGGATGGTGGCCAGGGTCAGTTCTTCGTCTGCGCCCTTGAACTGCTTGGCCAGGTGCGCCTTCAGGTCCGTTACCCGGATCCAGTACACGTAGCCGTCACCGCCTTCGACGGTCCCGCCGCTGCTGGGAGCAGAGCCCATCTTCAGCCCACTGCGGTTGAGCGCATACGACATGCGCACGGCGCAGGTGTTCTGGTATGCCGGGTGCTTGTACAGGCCCTTGAATTTGCCGCCGATTTTGCTGTCGTACAGGATCGGGGTCTCGACGCTCTTGTCCGGATAGTGCTTGCTCATGTCGGCCCAGGAGGGCCGCCGTGCGGTAATGCTGGCAGAGACGCCCGGGGCAGTTGCGGTGATGGCCAATTGTTGCCTCCAATCAAAAAAGCAATACTAGCAAACCTCCATGGACTCAGCTGTCCGGTTGGCAATCGTGCGCGACCTTCTATCGGTTATTCGACCGATACCGTCCAGACAACGTTCTCCCTACACTGGCTTCACTAACCCACCACACCCGAGGAGAACGCCATGACCACCATCCAGACTTCGCTCCGCCTGATCGCCGCTGCCGCCGCCTTCGCCGCCATCTGCACCCAGGCCGCAAGCGCCGCAACTGCCGACCCCAACGCCAAGCCCTCCGTCGTTATCGTCCACGGCGCCTTCGCCGACGGCTCCGACTGGTCCAAGGTCATCCCGATCCTGCAGGCCAAGGGTGTGAAGGTCACCGCCGTCCAGAACCCGCTCACTTCCCTGGCCGACGACGTCGCCGCCACCCGCCGCGCCATCGCGGCCCAGCCGGGCAAGGTCGTGCTGGTCGGCCACTCCTGGGGCGGCACCGTGATCACCGACGCCGGCCAGCACGACAAGGTCGCCAGCCTGGTCTACGTCGCCGCCTTCGCGCCGGACGCCGGCAAGTCGACCGCTGAAACAGGCGAGGGCTACCCCGCAGCTCCGGGCAGCAAGCGCTTCGTCGCCGATGCGGAAGGCTTCCTGAGCCTGCCGGAAGCCGCGATGCGCGAAGACTTCGCCCAGGATGTGCCGGCCGCGCAGGCTGCCGTCATGACCGCGACCCAGGGTCCGATCCAGGCCAAGGCCTTCGCCGACAAGGTGACGAGCGCCGCCTGGACCACCAAGCCTTCCTGGTTCATCGTCAGCGCACGCGACCGCATGATCGATCCTGGCCTGCTGCGTGCGATGGCGAAGAAGATCAACGCCAGGACCACCGAACTGCAGGCCAGCCACGTGCCGCAGCAGTCGCGCCCCGCCGATGTCGCCAAGGTCATCCTCGACGCGGTTGCCGCGACCAGGTAAGCCTGGCTAGCCCTCGCAGCGGATGTCGAAGGCGCCCTCGCCGGCGAGCAGGGAAACCTGCTCGATCAGCGCGCGCATCTTCGGCTGGTGCTGGGTGCGCATCGGGAAGTAGAGGAACAGGCCAGAGGTCTCGGGCACGAATCGGGTCAGTACCCGCACCAGCCGTCCGGCGTCCACGTCCTCCTTGACCTCCAGGTCCGGCAGATAGGCGATCCCCAGTCCCTGGCGCGCCCATTCGGCGAGCATCTGTGTGTCGTTGGCGGTGAGGTGGGCATCGATGTCGAGCAGCAGTTCACCGTCCGGCCCGGTCAGGCGCCATGGCGGCAGGCGGCTCGCGGTGGTGAAGCGGTAGCGCAGCGCCTGGTGCCGCAGCAGGTCTTGCGGGCGTTCGAGGCTGTCCGCCTTGGCGAGATAAGCGGACGACGCGACCAGCGACCATGACAGGGGCTGGCTGAGACGGATGGCCACCATGTCCTGCGCGATCGCCTGTCCCAGCCGGATGCCGGCGTCCAGGCCCTCCGTCACCAGGTCGGCCAGGCCGTCGTCGAGCGACAGGTCGACCTTGACGTCGGGGTAAGCGGCGCGCATGCGCGGCACCAGGTGACGCGCCACGAGGAAGCCGAAGGTGCGCGGGGCGGTGATGCGCAGGTGGCCCGAGGGGCGGCTCTGGTGGCGCGACAGCTCGCTGAAAGCGTCGTCGATCTGGCCGACCGCGGGCTTGATGGCGGCTTGCAGGCTCGCTCCCGCTTCGGTCAGCGCGACGCTGCGGGTGGTGCGCACAAAAAGAGCGACGCGGTGCTGCTTTTCCAGCGCGCGTACGCCCTTGCTGACCGCCGTCGGCGTGATGTTCAGGCGCCGGGCGGCCAGGGTGAAGCTGCGCTCCTCGGCAACGGCAAGGAACAGGCGGATGAGGTCGAGCGAGCTCATCTTATCTGATTGTGAACTGTTGGTTCATTGCGCATGTCCATTATGGTGCTTTTTCGCAATGATGCCAGAACCTACACTGGCTTCACACCTTTTTTGGAGACTGACATGAACACACTGCCTCAAGCGATCGCCAACTTCGTCGACGCCAACAACGCCATGGATCCGCAGCGTATCGCGGCCGCTTTCAACCCAGATGCCAAGGTCTTCGACGAAGGCCACCTGCGCAGCGGCCGTGAAGAGATCGCCGCCTGGGCCAGCGACTATGTCGCCCGCTACCAGTCCACGATGGAACCGACCGGCATGGTCCAGGCGGGCGACGCGCACGTCGTCCGCGCCACCGTGCGCGGCACCTTCCCGGGCAGCCCGATCGCGCTCGACTTCCACTTCCTGCTGCAGGGCGGTGGCATCCAGTCGCTGGAGGTGACGGCATGAGCGCCTATTCCTTCCAGGGCAAGCACGCCCTCGTCACCGGCGGCACCAAGGGCATGGGCGAGGCCACCGTGCGCCGGCTGGCACGGGACGGCGCAGTCGTGATCGCGACCGCCCGCCACGCGCCGGAAGCCCCGCTGCCCGGGGTGCGCTACATCGAAGCGGACGTGGCGACGAGCGCGGGCGCGGCCCATGTCACCGACGTGGTGCGGCGCGAATTCGGCCACCTCGACTTCCTGGTGAATAACGTGGGCGGCTCGTCGGCGCCGGGCGGCGGCGCGCTGGCGCTGACCGACGCGCTGTGGGACGCGGCGCTGCAGGCCAACCTGATGTCCGCCGTGCGCCTGGACCGCGCCTTCCTGCCCGCGATGCTGGAACGCGGTAGCGGCGCCATCGTCCACATCACCTCGATCCAGCGGCGTCTGCCGCTGTTCGAATCGACCGTCGCCTATGCCGCGGCCAAGGCGGCGATCAGCAACTACAGCAAATCGCTGGCCAACGAATTCGGCCCCCAGGGCATCCGCGTGAACAGCGTGGCGCCCGGCTTCATCGAAACCACCGCGGCGCAGGCCTTCATCGAGCGCCTGGCGCAGCACGGCGGCGGCAGCGCCGACGAGGCCAGGCAGCAGGTAATGGCTTCGCTGGGCGGCATTCCGATCGGCCGCCCTGGCAGGCCGGAAGAGGTCGCCGAGCTGGTCGCTTTTCTCCTGTCGCCGCTGGCGGCCTCGGTCCATGGGGCCGAGTACGTGATCGACGGCGGCACCATCCCGACTGTCTAGGCAGTCTTCACTTGCAGGTATCCGACCATGAACAACCCTTACCATTCCGAACACGATCTCGCGGACGCGGTCCGCCGCAACCAGGCCGCACGGCACGCCAGCCTGCGCAGCCACTACGACTTCATCGTCTGCGGCGCCGGCTCCTCGGGCTCCGTCGTCGCGGCCCGGCTGGCCGAGAACCCCGAGGTACACGTCCTGCTGCTCGAAGCGGGCGGCAGCGACGAAGCCGCGAGCGTCATCGAACCGGCGCAGTGGCCGCTCAACCTGGGCACGGAACGCGACTGGGGCTTCATGGCGGAGCCGAACGCCCACCTGAACGGCCGGTCCATCCCCATGAACATGGGCAAGGTGCTGGGCGGCGGCTCGAGCATCAACGTGATGGTCTGGGCGCGCGGCCACCGCAGCGACTGGAACCATTTCGCAGCGGAGGCGGGCGACGAGGCCTGGAACTACGAATCCGTACTGCAGATCTACCGCCGCATCGAAGACTGGCACGGCCCGGCGGATCCGGAGCGGCGCGGGAAGGGCGGCCCCGTCTATGTGGCGCCGGCCCGCGATCCGCAGCCGACAGCCACCCTCATGCTGGAAGCCGCGCGCTCGCTAGGCATCCCGACCTTTGACAGTCCGAACGGCGCGATGATGGAAGGCGATGGCGGCGCCGCGATCAACGACCTGCGCATCCGCGACGGCAAGCGCCTGTCGGTCTTCCGCTCCTACACCTACCCGCGGATGGCGCAGGAGAACCTGACGGTGCTCACCGATGCCCTGGTCTCGAAGCTGGTCTTCGAGGAGAGCACCGTGACCGGCGTCGAGGTCATTGTCGGCGGCCGCAAGCGGCAGTTCAATGCTGCGAAAGAAGTGATCCTGTCCCTGGGCGCCGTGAACACGCCGAAGGTCCTGATGCAGTCCGGGATCGGACCGGAGAAGGAGCTGCAGCGCCACGGCATCTCCGTGCGCCAGCACCTGCCGGGCGTCGGCCAGAACCACCAGGACCACGTCTCCTTCGGCTGCATCTGGGAATACGCCGAACCGCAGCAGGTTGGCAACGGCGGTTCGGAGGCGACCTTGTACTGGAAGAGCGACCCGGGCCTCGACGCCCCCGACATGCTGCATTGCCAGGTCGAGTTCCCGGTGCCGAGCGCGGAGAACGCGGCGCGCGGCGTGCCCGAGCACGGCTGGACCATGTTCGCGGGACTCGCACACCCGAAGAGCCGTGGCGAGTTGCTCCTGTCGGGTCCCGAGGTGAACGACGCCATGATCATCCGGGCCAACACCCTGTCCGATCCGGACGACATGCGCGCTGCACTGGCCAATATCGATCTTTGCCGCGCGCTGGGCAACGCCGGCGCCTTCGGGCGACTGGTGAAGGGCGAGAGCATGCCCGGCAAGCTGAATCGCGAAGAGATGGAAGCGTACATCCGCGACGGCGCCGTCACCTACTGGCACCAGTCGTGCACGGCCAAGATGGGGCGCGACGCGATGTCCGTGGTGGACGCGAAGCTGCGGGTCTATGGCGTCAAGGGCCTGCGCATCGCGGATGCTTCGATCATGTCCCGCATCACGACGGGCAATACCATGGCGCCCTGCGTCGTCATCGGCGAAAGGGCGGCGGAGCTCATCAAGTCCGCACATGGCGTCTAGAGAATACGCTACAGTTCGGGGATGCACACCGACCACACCGTCACCGTAGAAGAAGCCGTCCAGGTGCTCGCCATGGTGGGCGACCTGAGCATGGGCCAGCCCACCGACCAGTCGATCCGCTCGGCCGCCCTGGCCGAGCGCCTGGCCCTGCAGGACGGCGCCGCAGCCGGGACCTGCGCCCACGTGCGGCTGGTGACGCTGCTGCGCTGGTCGGGCTGCACCGCCAACGCGAGCGGCTTCACCGACCTGCTGGGCGACGACGTCGCGGGCCGCGATGCGATGCTCACGCAGACCCTGCCGCCCGGCACGAAGATGAGCTTCACCAGCGTCGCGCCGCTGGCCCGCATCCACTGCGAGGTGTCGGGCGCGATCGCCGAAGCCATGGGCTTGCCGGTGGAAGTCGAGGTCGGCCTGCGGCGCGTGTGGGAACACTTCGATGGTGGCGGCATCCCCGAACGCCTGACGGATGCGGACATCCCGCGCCTGGTCTACTACGTCAACCTGGCGAGCGACCTGGAGATCCTGACCCGGGCGCACGGGCTGGAAGAGGCCCTGCGGATGATCGCCGCACGCGCGGACCGGAAATATCCGGGGGACCTGGTCCGGCTGCAGGCGACGCATGCCGCCCAGTGGCTGGAGGCGGTCGAGGCGCCTCCCTGTCCGACGGCTCTGCCGGTCCTGGGCGAACGCGTGTCGCTCACCATCGTGGCCGACATGATCGAACTGAAGCTGCCCTGGTTGCTCGGCTACTCGCGCAGGGTGGCGGACCTCGCCGAGCGCGCCGCCGCGCTGGCGGGCCTGAGTCCGAGCCAGCAGCAGTGCCTGGGCCGCGCCGCCCTGATGCACGGCATCGGCCGTGCCGCCGTGCCGAACGCCGTCTGGCAGCGCAGCGGCAAGCTGACGACGGCGGACTGGGAAAAGGTGCGCCTGGTGCCTTACTGGACGGCGCGCGCCGGCGTGCAGATTCCCTCGCTGCGCGCCGAGGCCACGCTGGCATCCCACGTGTATGAGCGCCTGGACGGCAGCGGCTACCACCGCGATCTTGAAGGCGATACGCTGACGCTGCCGCAGCGGATCCTGGCCGCAGCAAGCGCGTATGCGGCCTTGTGCATGCCGCGCCCCTGGCGCGCCGCCTGCGATGCCGGGGAGGCGGGGCGGCTGCTCGCGGCAGGCGTGGCGGCGGGGCGTTTCTGCGGCAGCGCCGTGAACGCCGTCGTCACGGCCGCCGATGGCAAGGGGCTGGACGTGGCGGAGCCGGCGGCACAGCGCAAGCGCCTGCTCTCCGAGCGCGAGACCTCGGTGCTGCGCCGGCTCAGCCTCGGCGAAAGCAACAAGGAAGTCGCGCGCGAGCTGCAGATCAGCCCGTCGACCGTGCGCACCCATGTCGAAAGCATCTTCCGCAAGCTCGAATGTTCGACCCGCACCGCTGCGACGCTCAAGGGCCTGACGCTCGGCCTGATCTAGGCCGGGACCATCGCAGCGCAAACCTGCGCCAGGATTTTTTCCACGCTGATTTCCTGGATCAGGAGCTCGCCGCCATTTGCCTTGATCAGGCCGACGGTAATCCCCGTTTCGTCTCCCGCCATGCCGATCGGACTCGCCGCTTCCGGGGCGAAGCGCTGCACCGAATGCACGTCGTTCACCAGCAGGCCGACCGTCGTCGCGCCATGGTGTACCAGGATGACCTGGCCGTCGCCGGGCAGCGCCCGGGGATGGCCTGATGTCCAGCGCGCCAGGTCGAACACCCACACGACATGGCGCCGCTCCCTGTCGACGGCGACATCGAGCATGCCGATGCGGGCGCTATCGGAGGCGGGGGTGCGTTTTACGCGGGCGAAGGGCACGGCCTCGATGACCGCGCCGGCATCGAGCGCCATCAGGACGCCGTCCACCTGGAACAGCGCGAAGTCGCGGCCATGTTCATGCTCCGGGGTTACGCGCGCTTGTCCGCCCATCGCCGCGAGTTCCTGCGCCGAACGCAGCGGCCCGAAGGACTGCAGCAGCACCGACAGCACCGGCTGCTCGCGCCCGGTAACTGCGCGGAACTCGCGGTAGCCTTGCGCGCGGGCGCAGGCAGCGACGCAGTACTGGCCGCCATGCGCCACGATGCGCGCGTCGTGGCCTTGCTGCGAAGCCGCTGTGAGCAGTTCGCGATCGAGCGGCAGCACGCTCCCCGGTGGATGGGCAGGATCGGTCCCGCACAGCACCCGCCCGTCCGGGCTGACCAGGAAGGCGTGCATGTTCGCGCGCCCGGCGACGCCGCTTTCCAGCATATTGCGCAGCTCGACGGCGCTGTCGAACACGATGCCGATGCCGCCCACGACGGCCGCGTCGCGCTCGGGATGGCGGATCGCGGCGTGGTAGACGAAAGTCGGCCGGCCGTCGTACAGGGGAGAAGGACCGAAGGGTTCGACGTAATGGTCCATCTCGCTGCGCAGGCCCGCCACGGCGCGCAGGGTCTCGCCCGGCACCTGGCTGCCGACGACATCCTGCGAGCCGGTCGCCGCGACGATGCGGCCGCTGCGGTCGTAGACGAAGAGGCGGGCGTAGACCGTGTACAGGCCGTTGATATGGTGGAGCAGGGCGCCGATGCCATTCGTCCTTTCCTGTTCGTCGCCACCGGCAAGGGCCTGCCGCAGCTGGCCGGCCAGGGCCCACCAGCGGCAGTCGTTGGCGCGCTCGTAGAGACTGCGGTCCAGCATGTCGACCAGCAGCTGGGCGGTAAACGCGGCCGCCTGCAGGCTGGAGGCCAATACCGTCTGGTACAGGCCCTGGATCGATTGCGAGAAGGCCGCGTCGCTGCGCTCTCCTGTTTCGGTGATCTGGTCCAGCACGGGGTTCAGGCGGCTGTAGTCGCGCGTTTCGCCATGGGCCGGTTTCACGCTGCCGACCTTGCCGTTCCAGACGATGCGCCTGATGGCCTGGGTCGCGCCGAGCACGGAGGACATCAGGGCGTGCAGCGCCGGGTTGAAGGTGTGGGCATGCGACAGCAGCCCTTGCAGCATTCCCGGCGCCACCTGGGAGGCCGCCTCCTGGCGCGCGCCGCGGAAGGCCAGGTCGAGCGGCGCCATCACCTGCGTCTTCCAGCCGGGCGGGCCCGGATAGCCCTGGTAGCCGTTCGAGGCGAAGGTGCGCACCAGGTACTCGCGGCCCGCGAACATGCGCGGTGCCGTCCCGTCATCGAGATTGACCGGCACCTGCATGCCGGGCGCGATCCACAGCGGATCGGCGCTGCTGACGACACGGTTGTCGGCATCGAGCAGCAGCATGTTGGCGCGTCCCTCGCGGTCGCTGTATGCGCTGAAGATCGCGCCCAGCTCATGTTCGAAGCGAAAGCTCAGGACCAGTACGCCGATCACGGCGCCGCCAGGCTCGCGCATGGCCTGTGAGTAGAGCAGCGCGCGTGCCTGGCCGGGACGCAGGTCGCTGGCGCGGAAGGTTTCGACATGGCCCCGGGCGCCCAGCGTCGCGGCGATCAGCGGGTCGCTGCTGTGCCCGATCCGACCGGAAGCGTCTGCCTGCGCGAGCACCGAGCCGTCAGGCTTGAGGAGCAGGATGTCGTCGTAGACCGTGTACTTGTCGCGGTAGGCGGCCAGGCGTCGCCGCGCGGCATCGTCGTCCGTGGACTGGCCTGACACGAAGCGGCACAGGTCGAGGTCGGCCGCGAGGAAGCCGACATCGGCGGTGCGCTCGAACAGGTTGCGCACCAGGAGGTCGAGCGCATACTGCGCGCGCGTCGCGGCTTCACTTTGCACCTGGCGCACCTTTTCGATGACCAGATTGGCGACCAGGTCGCGCTCGAGCTGCACCAGATCGGTGCGGGTGGCCAGCACGGCCGGCAGCAGCAGGCGCGCCTCCACGGGACAGTTCATTTTTGCGGACGCCTCGATCAGGCGCCAGGTCTGGTGCAGTTCATGCAGCGCCACCTGGCGCTGCATCACATCCGGCATGTAGGGCAGGAAGGATTGCACGAGAGGATTGTTGGTTTCTTGATTCATGGTCGCTTGGCAGAACAATTCTTTCTTGTAAGCAAAACCTATGCCAGAACAATAAAGATCCGGCCTGCCGGTATTCTTCATGTTCACGTAATGGCCGCCCTGTTAGACTGCGCGTTTTCGATCCGACCGAACCACCATGGCGACACAAGGCGAATACGACTACTTCAAGAACATTGGGGCCGAGGGCATGCAGCACGCGACGCATAAACCCTGGTCCGACGCGCAATGCGGCCTCTACCTGATGGAGCTCGGGGCCATGATGGGGATGATGCCGGAGGGTGGCCGCCTGCTCGACATGGGCTGCGGCACGGGGTGGACCAGCGTGTTGTTCGCCAAGCGCGGCTACGAAGTGGTCGGTACGGATCTGGTGCCGGAAGCCATCGAAGCGGGCCGGAGGATGAAGGAGGCGCAGGGGATCGCCAACCTCGACTTCGTCGTGGGAGACTACGAGTCGCTCGCGTTCAGGGAAGAATTCGACATCGTCGTGTTCTTCGACTGCCTGCACCATGCGGTCGACGAAGTGAGCGCGCTGGCCAGCGCGTATCGCGCGCTCAAGCCGGGCGGAATTGTCATCACCTCGGAGCCTGGCTGGGGACACGAGCGCCGCTCGGCCGACGTCATCGCCGAATTCGGCGTGACCGAGCGCGACATGCATCCGGCGAAGATCATCCGCGGCGCGAAGAAGGTGGGCTTCCGCAACTTCAACGTCGTGCCGCGTGCTTCGTATCTCTACATCTCGCTGTACCGCCGCAAGTCGCACGGCATGCTCGGCCGGCTGCTGCGGATCCCGGGCATGCGCACCTTGCTGGGCATGGCCATGGTGCTGTTCTCGAAACACCAGTCGGGGATCGTGGTCCTGCAAAAATAGGCTGCCCGCAGGACTGTTCGGGGCGCTTACGCAGAGTTGCTTCTTGACACGGCAATAAAACAGGCCGATCCTGCCGTACGTACAAGATCGATATTCCGGCATCCATTCTATCCAGGAGGTATCTGCACCAATAACCGTCGCGCGTACCGATTCACCCAAGCATCTCATCCGTGGTTCACATAAAACGAGACAGGAGACAGACGATGAAGAAGGGTAGCAAAGAGTCGAAGCAATCCACCCGCAGGACCTTCCTGGGAGCCGCCGCAGGCACCGCGCTGGCGGCCCCGATGATTGCAAGCGCGCAGACGCCGAAGCAGATGCGCTTCCAGAGCACCTGGCCCAGCAAGGACATCTTCCACGAGTACGCGCTCGACTTCGCCAAGAAGGTCAACGACATGACCGGCGGCGAGCTGAAAATCGAGGTGCTGCCGGCCGGCGCCGTCGTTCCCGCATTCGGCCTGCTGGACGCGGTCTCCAAGGGCACCCTCGACGGCGGCCATGGCGTGATGGGCTACAACTACGGCAAGCAGGCCGCGATCGCGCTGTGGACCTCGGGCCCGGCCTACGGCATGGATGCCAATATGGTGCTCGCCTGGCACAAGTACGGCGGCGGCAAGGAGCTGCTGGCCGAGCTGTACAACGGGATCGGCGCCAACGTGGTTTCCTTCCTCACCGGTCCGATGCCGACCCAGCCGCTCGGCTGGTTCAAGAAGGCCATCACCAAACGCGAAGACCTGAAGGGCCTGAAGTTCCGCACCAATGGTCTCGCCATCGACATGTTCACCGCCATGGGCGCGGCCGTGAACGCGCTGCCGGCCGGCGAGATCGTGCCGGCCATGGACCGCGGCCTGCTCGACGGGGCGGAGTTCAACAATGCCAGCTCGGACCGGGTGCTCGGCTTCCCGGACGTGTCCAAGATCTGCATGCTGCAAAGCTTCCACCAGAGCTCGGAGCAGTTCGAGATCACTTTCAACAAGACCAAGTACAACGCGCTGCCGGCCAGGATGAAGGCGATCATCGAGAACGCGGTGGAGGCGGCGTCTTCGGACATGTCCTGGAAGGCGGTCGACCGCTATTCGAAGGACTACCGCGAGCTGCAGTCGAAGAACGGCGTGAAGTTCTACAAGACCCCGGACGCGCTGCTGCAGGCGCAGCTGGCGGTGTGGGACGAGGTGGTCAAGAAGAAGGGCGCGGACAATCCGCTGTTCCGCAAGGTCGAGGCCTCGATGCGGGCCTTCGCGGAGCGGGCGGTGAAGTGGGACATGGACACCAACAATCCGCGCCGCATGGCCTACAACCACTACTTCGGTCGCAAGGCGCCAACCAAGGCGTAGGGGTGATCTGGTCCAGTGGACCAGATCACGCTTTGCCGACCGCGCGTTCAACTCCGGCGTGCGCTGGGGCTGCTCGACCGGGAGTCGAACGCGCGGACGGCGTAGCCGCCTCTCGTGGCCCGGTCCACCCTACGGCATTCCCATCGCGTCCGGAGCAGCTCATGCAGAACATTCTGTTTTTCGTCGACCGGCTCAGCAGCTGGGTCGGCCAGGCCTTTTCCTGGCTGATCGTGGCGCTGACCTTCCTCATCAGCTGGGAAGTGTTTGCGCGCTACGTCCTGAACACGCCCAATCCCTGGGCCTTCGACCTGATGATCATGATGTACGGCGCGGCCTTCATGATGGCGGGCGCCTACACCCTGGCCAAGAACGGCCACGTGCGCGGCGACGTGCTGTACAGCTTCTTCCCGCCGCGCCTGCAAGCCGGCCTGGACCTGATCCTGTACTTCGTGTTCTTCATCCCGGGCGTGGTCGCCCTGGTGTGGGCCGGCTATACCTACGCCGCCGAATCCTTCGCCATCCGCGAGCACTCCACGCTCACCGCCAACGGCCCGCCGCTGTATCCCTTCAAGATGGTCATTCCCTTGTCCGGCGCGCTGCTCCTGCTGCAGGGCCTGGTGGAGATCGTGCGCTGCATCGCCTGCCTGAAGGAGGGCGCCTGGCCGCCGCGCGAGGCCGACGTCGAGGAGGTCGATGTCGACCAGCTCAAGGCGCAGGTGAGTGGCGAGGAGGGCGCGCGATGAGGAAGGAAATCTGGTTCGGCCTCTCGATCCTGCTGGCGATCGTGATCGGCGTCTTCATCCTGATGCCGGCGCCCGCCGACATGACGAACGGCCACCTCGGCCTCCTGATGCTGGCCCTGGTGGTGGTCGCCATCATGCTCGGCTTTCCCACGGCCTTCACCCTGATGGGCATGGGGGTGCTGTTCGCCTGGTTCGCCTTCCACAGCACCGAGCCGGACCTGGCGCTGCAGCGCACGCTCGACCTGATGGTGCAGCGGGCCTATTCGGTGATGGCGAACGACGTCCTGATCTCGATCCCGCTGTTCATCTTCATGGGCTACCTGGTCGAGCGGGCCAACCTGATCGAGCGCCTGTTCAAGAGCCTGCACCTGGCCATGGCCAACGTGCCCGGTTCGCTGGCCGTGGCCACCATCGTCACCTGCGCGATCTTCGCCACCGCCACCGGCATCGTCGGGGCCGTGGTCACGCTCATGGGCCTGCTGGCGCTGCCGGCCATGCTCAAGGCCGGCTACAGCACCCAGTTATCAAGCGGCTGCATCACGGCGGGCGGCTGCCTGGGCATCCTGATTCCGCCCTCGGTGCTCCTGATCGTGTATGGCGCGACGGCCGGGGTCTCGGTGGTCCAGCTGTACGCGGGGGCCTTCTTCCCGGGGATCATGCTGGCCACGCTCTATGTCGGCTACGTGATCCTGCTCGCCAAGCTGCGGCCCAAGCTGGCGCCCCCGCTGCCGGCCGAAGAACGGATCGTCACGTTGCCGGCCTATACCCAGGCGATTCCGAACGCCCATCGGAGGACGGCCCTCGGTGGCCTGGTCGACGCGCTGCGCGTGCCCGAGCACCACCGCACGGCGCGCTCGCAGCTCTTCGTCGCGCTGCTGCCGGCGCTGGCCTTTGCGGCCATCATGGGCCTGAGCTACCGCATCGTCACCGCACCGCTGGCGCCGCAGACGGAGCTGGTCGAAATGGGCGCGGAGCAAGAGCTCGACCCCTTCGCCAGCAGTGTCTCCGGTGGGCTCGAGGAGCCGCCGGTCGAGGGTGGCCTGGAAGAGCCGCCGGTGGAAGGCGAGGGCGCCACTGCCGGCGCGCCGCCGGTGGCGCAGCAGGCGACGGCAGGCGTGGACCCGGCGCCAAGCGCGGAGCCGGTGGCCAGGTCCGCCTCGCGGACCTACTGGATCGTGCTCGCGGCGGGCGTCGTCCTGCTCGCGGCCTTCTACCTTTACTTCAACTTCGCGCGCCTGGAGATCTTCAAGATGCTGCTGGGCTCCCTGTTCCCGCTGGCGCTGATGATCCTGGCAGTCCTGGGCAGCATCGTGTTCGGGCTGGCGACACCCACCGAGGCTGCGGCGATGGGGGCCTTCGGGGGCCTAATCCTGGCGATCGCCTATCGGAGGTTCAATGTGAGGCTGCTGCGCGAGTCGGCCCACCTGACGACCAAGACCACGGCCATGGTGTGCTGGCTCTTCGTCGGCTCGAGCATCTTCTCGGCCGCCTTTGCGCTGCTGGGCGGGCAGGAGATCATCAATGCCTGGGTGCTGGGGATGAACCTGACGCCGGTGCAATTCATGATCCTCGCCCAGGTGATCATTTTCCTGCTCGGCTGGCCGCTCGAGTGGACCGAGATCATCGTGATCTTCATGCCCATCTTCGTGCCGCTGCTGCCGCACTTTCATATCGACCCGCTGTTCTTCGGCCTGCTGGTGGCGATGAACCTGCAGACGGCCTTCCTGTCGCCGCCGGTGGCGATGTCGGCCTTCTATCTCAAGGGCGTGTCGCCGCCGCACGTCACCCTGAACCAGATCTTCCTCGGCATGCTGCCCTTCATGGGGCTGCAGGTGCTCGGGATCATCCTGCTCTACACCTTCCCGGCGATCGGGATGTGGCTGCCGGAAGTGCTATACAAATAAGAACCGGCACCAAGCTGGTTTGCGTTATTAGCAAGATTCTCGAGTTCCGCGGCAGTTATTCGTTTCCCGAATGGCTGTCATGCGGAACACGAAGTTTCATTGCGCTGCAACATGGGTAATAATACGGCCCTGTACGCAGTAGTACACCGACTATTCCCGGATTTTGTTGTCGCCGCCGCCATGCTCACAAGGCATGCGCGGCGGCGTCTTCGTCTCTTGCATTGTGAGGACCATGAAGCATCCATCCCCCTTCGGCCCGACTTCTTCCCGATATGGCGCGCAGCCCGTGCGCTCGTCCGGTTCGGCGTGCGTCGAGGTGGTGCGATGATGCAGGGCGCCCTGTCGTCGCAGGCCGCCCAGGGGAATCACGTCGTGACCGTCAAGCCGCATAGCCTGTTCGATGACGTCTACGGCATCGCCGTGGGCATCCTGTTCGTCGTGATGGGTGTGCTGCTGCTGCAGGCGGCGGGCCTGATCACGGGCGGCGTGGCCGGCATCTCGCTGCTGGTGTCCTACACCATGGACCTCTCCGTCGGCGTGCTGTTCATGCTCATCAACCTGCCGTTCTTCCTGTTCGGCTACCTGTTCATGGGCGCGCGCTTCACCGTCAAGTCCCTGATCGGCAGCGTCGCCATCATGCTGCTCCTCAAACTGATGCCGGGCGGCCTGGTGATCGGCCACGTCCACCCGATGGTGGCGGCGCTGGGCGGCGGCACCTTCTGCGGCATGGGCATCCTGGCCCTGGCCCGCCACGGCGCGGGCGTGGGCGGCACCGGCATCGTGACCCTGTGGCTGCAGAAGAAGTACGGCATCAACGCCGGCCGCACCCAGGTGGCGATCGACGCGGTGATCCTGCTGGTGGCGCTGTCCATCGTGCAGCCGGACCTGGTGGGCTGGTCCTCGCTGAGCGCGATCGCCATGAGCAGCATGGTCATGGCCTGGCACCGGCCGGGGCGCTACTTCGGCAACTGACTCATTGCGGGGAGGCCTTGTACCACCCGTACTCCCACTTCCACGGCATGTCCGTCTCGCCCAGCACGCGGCGCGCCAGCTCGGGGTAGATGCGCTCGGCGCGCACGTCGTTCGATAGCATTACCACGCAGCGCCGGCCATTCTCCAGGCAGATCACCATATTCCCGGTGCCGTCGTCGTGCCCGCCCTTGAACCAGGCCGGCCCGCTGCGGTCCTTGAAGGTCACGAGGCCCAGGCCTGCGGCGAGTTGCTGCGGCCAGGCGACCCGGCCCGGCACCAGGGTCGGGAACTGGCTGCTTGACGTAATGGCCAGCTGTGGCTTCACCATCGCGGCGCGCGAGGCCGCGCTCACTCCTTCTCCACGCACGATGCCGGCCCAGAGCCGCGCCTGGTCCTCGATGGTCGTGTCCATCGAGCCGGCCGCGCTCGGCCGGCTGCGGTCGTCGTGCGGGATCATCTTGCCCTCCACCGTGTAGCCGTCGGCGAGGTTGTGCGCGAAGTCGGCCCGCCACAGCATGCTGGTGTTGCGCATGCCGAAGCGCTGGAAGACGCGGCGCTGCATCTCCTGCCCGGTCTCCAGGCCCAGGCCGCGCTCGACGATCAGCTGGAGGATGTACATGCCCTCGGCCGAGTAGCCGTAGCGCGCGCCCGGATCGAAGTGGAAGCGCAGCTTCTTGTCCGGCTCGACCCAGCGGAAGTTGGCGAAGCCCGAGGAATGCGTGAGCAGGATGCGCGGGGTCAGCCTGCGCCAGCGTTCGTCGCCGGCCAGGTCGGAGAAATCGTAGGGCTTCATATCGTAGGCGGGCAGCGGCTGCGGCAGCAGGGTGGTCAAGGGTGCGTCGAGGTCCAGCCTGCCCTCGTCGACCAGCTGCATCAGCATGTAGGCGAAGGCCGGCTTGGTGAGCGAGGCGCCGTACATGATGGTGTGCGGCTCCAGCGGCAGCTTCTTCTCGACGTTGCGCCAGCCCCAGGTGCGCACGCTGCTCACCCGGCCCTCGTCGATCACGGCCAGCGCCAGGCCCTCGACCTGTGCGCCCGCCATCAGGCGGCGTACTTCTTCATCGGGGACGATGCGTGCGGCGGGCGGGGAGGCGGCGCAGGCGCAGAGCAGGCAGGCGAACAGCAGGCAAGGCACTCTCATCGAAGGCTCCTGGCGAGGGCTGGTGCGGCCATGGTACACCGGCCCGCCCGCTCAAAGATCGCCTGCCTCCCCAAAGATGGACCTGAGCCAGTCGACGAAGACGCGCACCCGCGGCGACAACTGGCGGCTGTGCGGATACAGCACCGAGACCGGCAGCTCGGGCGGCGGCAGCTCCGGCAGGACGGCTTCCAGGGCGCCGGATGCCAGTTCGCGCTCGATCCGGTAGCGCGGCACCTGCGCCAGTCCCAGTCCGGCGATGGCGCTGGCCGTGTACATGTCGGCGCCGGTCACCGACACCGAGGCCGGGGGCGTGATCTGGCGCAGCGCGCCGTCGACCAGGAATTCCAGCGGGTAGGGGCGGCCGGTGCTGGATGTCAGGTAGTGCACCGACTGGTGTCTGTCGAGGTCATCGAGGCTGCGCGGGCGGCCGTGACGGTCCAGGTAGTCGGGGCTGGCGCAGGTGACCTGGCGCAGGCGCGCGACCTGCTGGGCGACCATCGAGGAATCCTGCAGCTTCCCCACGCGCAGCACGCAATCGATCCCTTCGCGCACCAGGTCGACCAGGCGGTCGCCTTCGCCGATCTGCAGCTGGATGCCGGGATAGCGGGAAAGAAAGGCCGGCAGGGCGGGCGCGACGACGTGGCGCGCCAGCGTGGCCTGCAGGTTCACGCGCAGCAGGCCGGTGGGCTCGGTGCGGGTGAACACCGCCTCCATCTCCGCCAGCTCGCCAAGCAAGCGCACGCAGCGCTCGTAATAGGCCTGGCCGTCGAGGGTGGGGGCGACCACGCGCGTGGTGCGCGCCAGCAGGCGAGTGGCCAGCCGCGTTTCCAGGCGCTTGATGGCATTGGTCACCGTGGCGCGCGGCAGCTGCAGGTCCTCGGCGGCGAGGGTGAAGCTGCGGCGTTCGACGATGCGCACGAAGATGCGCATCTCCTGGAAACGGTCCATCTGGCTGCTCATCGATTATTGGCCCATCAGGAATGATGAGCGCTAGACTAACTCATCTATTCAGTTTTGAACAACGCTGAAGCGTGACCCGGAACTGTCCTGTGGTGAATACGATAGAAATAATCCTTTTGGAAACAAATGATGCTTATTTGTATCTGTTGCATGGCACAAAAGTCGTTACAATGTGTGGATATTGCTTTTTAAACAGTTGAACTAGAAACATGAGCCTCTTCTCCGCCAAACTGCGGCTGTCCAGCCTGATGACGCTGGCAGTCTGCGCGACGGTCGCGCTGACGGTCGCCTTGCAGCTGGCGCTGGTGAACCATTTCGCGGTGCGCCAGTCCCGGGAAGAAGCGCAGCTGCGCCTGCAGCAGCTCTCATGGCAGATGCGCGATTCGCTCAACCGCGTCATCGAACAGGCCGCCGGCGACGCCCGCCTGCTGACCGAGCTGCCCGCGGTGCGCTCCGCCCGCGATCCGGACAGCGCGCGCAAGGTGCTCGAAAGCCTGCAACGCACCTTCCCCGACTACGCCTGGATCGGCATCGCCGACATGGATGGCGTGGTGAGCGCCTCGACCGGCCGCATGCTGGAAGGGGCGAACGTCGGCAAGCGCCCCTGGTTCACGACCGGCATGCGCGGTGTGCGTGCCTCGGACTACCATCCCGCCGTGCTGCTCGAGAAGATCCTGCCGCGCAAGCCCGACCCCTGGCGCTTCGTCGACGTCTCCGGCCCGCTCCTCGACGAACAGGGCAGGCCGGCCGGCGTACTGGGCCTGCACCTGAGCTGGGAATGGGCGCGCAACCACGCACGCAGGCTCCTTACGCCGGCGCTGCGCGAATACGGCGCCGAGATCCTGGTGGTGCGCGACGACGGCACCGTGATGCTGGGGCCGGACGGCCTGTTGGAGAAGAAGATCGACACCGCCAGCCTGCGCCTGGCGCAGAAGGGCATGACCGGCTCCATGCGCGAGGTCTGGCCGGACGGGCGCGCCTATCTCACCGGCTACAGCCAGACCGGCGACATGCTGGACAGCACCTCGCTGCGCTGGAGCGTGCTGGTGCGCCAGACCGAGGACCGCGCGATGGAGGGTGCGGTCGACCTGCAGCGCCGCATGCTGGCCTGGAGCGCGCTGCTCACCCTGTTCCTGATCGGCGCCGCGGCGCTGCTGGCGCGCCGACTGACGCGCCCGATGGCGGCGCTGCGCCGCGCGATCGAGCAGATCACCGCGGCCACCGACGCCGGCCGCGCGCCGCCGCCGATCCCGCACGTGGACGGCTTCCTCGAGGCCGAGATGCTGTCGAATACCCTGCGCGACCTGGTGCGCAGCGAAACCGCGCACCGCAAGGCCCTGCTGGCCATGAACGAAAGCCTGGAAGCGGCCGTGGCCGAGCGCACCGCCGAGCTGCAGGACCTGCTGCTGCGCGACGCGCTGACCGGCCTGCCGAACCGCCGCGCCCTGCTCGAGACCCTGCCCGAGGCGATGGGCCGGGCGCGCCGTGTGGGCCGTCCCTGCGCCTTGCTGTTCCTCGACATGGACGGCTTCAAGGCGGTCAACGACAACCATGGCCACGAGGAAGGCGACGAGCTGCTGCGCCAGTTCGGCGCGCGCCTGCTGCAGGGCGTGCGCAAGACCGATATGGTGGCGCGCCTGGCCGGTGACGAATTCGTGGTGGTGCTCGAGATGCTGGCCGACGCCGTGCATGCCGAGGACACGGCGAGGAAGCTGCTGGCGCTCCTGAAGGAACCGTTTGTCCTGCGCAGCGCCACCGTGAGCGTGGGCGCCAGCATCGGCGTGGCCCTGCATCGACCGAACGACGAGCCGGACCTCGACGCCTGGCTGGCGCGCGCCGACCATGCGATGTATGCCGTCAAGCGCACCGGCAAGAACGGGGTGGCGCTGGCGGCCGCCGTGTGATGCCCAGGTACGCCCACTAAGCTTGCTTGGTGGATAAACCGGCTGCTACCATCGCCGCATGTCCGAGATCACCCAACTCATCACCACCCTCAAGCGCGAACTGAAACGCCAGGGCAAGACCTACCGCGACGTCGGCGTCGCGCTCGACCTGTCCGAACCGAGCGTCAAGCGCCTGTTCGCTACAAGGCAGTTCACCCTCGAGCGCCTGGTTGACATCTGCGGCCTGCTGGGCCTGACCCTGGCCGAGCTGGCCCAGGAAGCGGGGCAGCGCCCCCAGCAGATCCATACCCTGAAGGCCGCCCAGGAGCGCGAGCTGGTGTCCGACATGCGCCTGCTGCTGGTGGCGGTGTGCGCGCTGAACCACTGGACCATCGAGCAGATGCTGCAGGTTTACCGCCTGACGGAAGCGGAATGCCTGCAGCTGCTGCTGCGCCTGGACCGGCTCGAGCTCATCACCCTGCTGCCTGGCAACCGCATCCGCCTGAACGTGGCGCGCGACTTCGACTGGCTGCAGGATGGGCCGATCCGGCGCTACTTCCGCGAGCAGGGCATGCCGGAATTCATCGACAGCGGTTTCCGCACCCAGGGCGAATCGCTCGACTTCGTGCACGGCATGCTGACCGAGAGCGCCTGCGCCAAGCTGCAGGCCGAACTGCGCCAGCTGCGCGCCCGTTTCGCCCAGCTGCACGAGGAAAGCCTGGCCGCGCCCCTGCCGCAGCGCCGCGGCACCGGCCTGCTGCTCGCCCTGCGCGAGTGGGAGCCGGCCGCGTTCGCGGCCCTGCGCCGCTGAGTTTCCCATCCGCGCGCACCGACGAGTCGCGCGGCGTCGACGCTTCCCCATATGCACATGCCGCATTTTGTCCAAGGCACTTGCGCCCGCTCATTCTGCGGTGTAGAACCAGACATGAGTGCGAAAGTTCTGCGCGGCCGCAGGCGATGCTGATTTTTTTGGCATGAGCTGCTGTTTTATGTGAGGTATTAGACAGATCAGGCCGCTGCGATACGGAACACTTGGCATCAAAGAGGGAATGACGCCATGAAGATGTCCATCGTCGCATGTGCCGTGCTCGGAGCGAGCGCGGCGTGCGCCTCGGCACAGAACGGTGCGCCTGCTGCGGGCGCCGATGCCGGGGTCGCCAGGGAAGCCGGGTGTGCCAATGGCTGCACCGTGTCGCCTGTCGCCGGCAGCGTGAAGGAAGCGGCCGCCCAGCTCGCGGCCGGGCAGGCGGCCAGGCAGCCGGGTGATGCGCCGGCGATTTTTACGCTGGAAACCGCCCGGGAGGCGGACGCGCGCCGCAGCGCCGAATCGACCGCGCAGGCGCTCACGGTCGGCCGCCAGTACAACCTCGACTTCACCACCCTGAACGAGGTGGGCGACCCCTTCCGCGGCGGCCTGGCCGGCAGCGGCAGCGGCGCCGAGGACAGGCTGCGCGGCGACGACAGCATCAGCTACCAGGGCCGCTACAAGGGCTTCACGGCCGGCTCGTCCTGGGGCAGGGGCGATATCGACGGCTCGCCCTCGGGCCGCGCCTGGGGCATGACGGCCGGCTTCAAGCTCGGTCCCTTCACCATCCGCGCCGCCCACCAGAACCGCAACGTGGCCAAGGTCACCCGCATCAACCAGGTCGACATCACCATGGCCGCGAAGAATTCGATCGTGGCCGCCAACTACCGCATGGGCTGGGGCACGGCCTACGCGGCCTACAGCGCCAATCGCGGCTGGGTCAGCTCGCCGCTGTTCAACCCGGACAATCCCTACGGGGCCGCCGGGCTCAAGAGCACGCTCTCGACCGACAGCCGCGACGTGCTGGCCGGTGTTGCCGTACCGCTGAACCACGCTACCACGCTGCTGGCTTCCTTCATTCGCAAGAACGACCGCGACCCGTCCAACCAGGACGCGCGCCAGATCGCGGTCGGCGCCACCTATGCGGTGTCGCGCAGGATGGACTTCTACGCCGCCTACTCGCACATCCAGCACACCGGCGGCGTGCTCGACGTCGGCAAGCGCGGCAGTGGCGGCGCGATCAACGTGGGGATGCGGCGCGCTTTCTGACGCCTGGACGCGGCGCCCTGCGCGGCGACGCGATGTTGCAAAAAACGGTAGCCTGATCCCATGGCTAACAACGTTTTGGAGGCAACATGACAGGCACAAGCACACTCGATCCGGACAACTTCCCGGAACGCCCGGACCGCAGCCTGGGCAAGGGCCACGGCATCGATGCCCTGGGCCCGAGCGATATTTCCGACAGCGGCAGCGACGTGGTGGGCGGCCCCGGCTTCTCCGACGCGCTCGACCCCGAGCAGACCCTCGATTTCGACCGCGGCACCACATCGGACCTCGAGGCCAGCCACGCCGACGGCACCGCCGGCCCGGACGTGGGCGACGCCAACTTCTCGGGCGACAGCGACATGGGCGGCACCGGCGAACGCGCCGCGGCCGGCCGCGACACCGTCTCGAAAGACGGCGCCGACATCGACACCGACCAGGTGGTGTCCATCCCCGATACGCCGCTCACCGAGGAGGACACCGACTTTTTAACGAGCCAGCCGCCGCGAGAGCGAGAAGGCGGCCAGTAAGGCGCCGCCGGCCACCAGCAGGGTGGTCGTGGGCGAGGAGCGCAGGCTGGTCTTGGTGTACAGGCTGCGCTCATGCACGTTCTGCGGCATGCCCTGGCGCTGTCGCAGCTCGGTCGCCGGATCGGGCTTGTAGAGGGCGTCGCGGCGGCCCGGCATGGTCGGGCGCTGCGATTGCTGCTGCTTGAACATGGTGGCGTTCATGTAGCGGTCGAACATGGCCGGCATCAGCTTGGAGCCGGCCGAGATCATCTTCGAAGCGCCGCCGGCGTAGATGTCGCGCTTCGGGTGTTCCGCGCAGTAGAGGATGGCGTCGGCCACGACTTCCGGCGCGTAGATCGGCGGCGGCAGCGCCGGTTCCTTGTCCATGTAGTTCTTCGCGTGCACCGCGAACATCGTGTCGATCGCGGCCGGACGCACCAGCGTCACCTGCAGCGGGGCGTTTTCCTTTTCCAGTTCCATGCGCAATGCGTCGGTGAAGCCCTTCACCGCATGCTTCGAGGACGCGTACATGCCCTGCATCGGGATCGAGCGCTCCGACACTTCGCTGCCGACATTGATGATGGCGCCGCCGCCCCGGTGCTTCATGCGGCGCACCGCTTCCAGCGAACCGTTGACCGTGCCCCAGAAGTTGGTCTGGAACAGGCGGTGGTGGTCTTCCGGCGCGATTTCTTCCAGGCGGCCGAAGATCGAGATCCCGGCATTGTTGACCCAGGTATCGATGCGGCCGAAGCGGTCGATGGCTTTCTGGCCGATGCGTTCGACGTCGGCGATGTCGCCGACGTCGGCGGCGACGGTCTCGACCATGACGCCCCGGCTGCGCATCTCGTCGGCCAGCTCGCCCAATGCTTCCTTGCTGCGGGCCGCGAGGACGAGGCGGGCGCCGCGCGCGGCCGCCATGCGGGCGGTGGTCAAACCGATGCCGCTGGTGGCGCCGGTGATGACCATGACCTGGTCGTGGAGTTTCCGGAGTCTGATTGCCATGACGTGATCCTTTTCTATGGTGGGTGAAGAGGACTGCCTGCGGCGTCCAGCCGCGCGGGCAGGCCTGGATTGATGAACAATCACTATGCTAGCCCGGCTGGAGAAAAGGGGATGCCAGCTTGCTTGTCGGAATGCGAATGCATCGCCGCCGGACGCGCGGCATGTTCCGTCGACCCGGCGAAGCCTGGCCCAAGTGCGCGTAAAAAAGGCGCCGGCAATGCGGCGCCCCTGCGAGACCGAAGCAGGTGGAGATGTTTACCTGCCCGGCTGGTAGATCTGGTCGAACAGCCCGCCATCCGCGAAGTGCGCCTTCTGCGCCTGCGTCCAGCCGCCCAGCTCGGCAATCTGGAACAGCTTGATGTTCGGGAACTGCGTGGCGTACTTCTTCGAGAAGCGTTCCACCGCCGGACGGTAGTAGTTCTTGGCGATGATGTCCTGCGCCTCGTCGGTGTACAGGAACTCGAGGTAGGCTTGCGCCACCTTGCGGGTGCCTTTCTTGTCGACGTTCTTGTCGACCACGGCCACCGGCGGTTCGGCCAGGATGCTGATCGAGGGCGCGACGATCTCGAACTTGTCCGGGCCCAGTTCGCGCAGGGCGAGCAGGGCTTCGTTTTCCCAGGCCAGCAGCACGTCGCCGATGCCGCGTTCGACGAAGGTGGTGGTGGCGCCGCGGGCGCCCGAGTCGAGCACCGGCACGTTCTTGTAGAGCTTGCCCAGGAAATCCCTGGCCGTGGCAGGGGAAGCGCCCGGCTGGCGCAGGGCGTAGCCGTAGGCGGCCAGGTGGTTCCAGCGCGCGCCACCCGAGGTCTTCGGGTTCGGGGTGATGACGGACACGCCCGGCTTCACCAGGTCGCCCCAGTCGCGGATCTTCTTCGGATTGCCCTTGCGCACCAGGAACACGATGGTCGAGGTGTAGGGCGCGCTGCGGTACTGCAGGCGGTTCTGCCAACCTTGCGCGATCAATCCTTTTTCGCTGATAGCATCGATGTCGTAGGCGAGCGCCAGCGTCACGACGTCGGCCGCCAGGCCGTCGATGACGGCCCTGGCCTGCTTGCCCGAGCCGCCGTGCGATTGCTTCACGGTGACGGTGTCGCCGGTCCTGGCCTTCCAGCTGCGGGCGAAGGCGGCGTCGATGTCCTGGTAGAGCTCGCGGGTCGGATCGTAGGACACGTTGAGCAGGGTGACGTCCGCCGCCAGGGCTGCCGACGGGGCCAGGCTTGCCAGCAGCGTCAGCGCCGCCAGCGATTGCACGAAGGTTTTGCGAAGCATCGTTCTTCTTTCAGAGGGAGTTCGGAGCCTGTAGATTACGGCTCAGCTCCCGCTGAAGGAAGGAATGAATTCGCCTAACAATATGCGATTTTTTTTGATTCTCAGTGTGCCTTGGACAGGATCAGCAGCCAGCGGCGCAGCAGCAGGATCTCGACATGGCCGGGCTCGACGCCGGTATCGCACTCGATGATCGGGTTGACGGCGTAGAAGCGCTTGCGGAAATCACGGGTGATCAGGATTTCGCGGCGGCCGAGACGCACCATAAAAGGGACAGGTGCATATTCCAGGCCGAAGGAGCTGTTCAGAGTGGTCATGGTGTGTTTCCTTTTATTAAAATCGTTGGAGTGAGTAAAGAATAACACAACTACTGTATAAATCTACAGTGACTGTGTGGATGTACAGTAAATTTTTATTTCTGTGGTTTTTTCACCAACAAGCCCCAGATAGCCCCGCATGAACCAGATCCTGCCCCGACTCCACCGTTTCGCCGCCGCCCGTTTCTCCCCAAGCGGGGAATACGGCCTCCACCTGACCGCCGGCCTGGCCATGCTGGTCATCGCCACCGCCGTCTTCGCCCACCTGGCCGGCGCCGTCGTGGCCGGCGCGCCGATCACCCGGCTCGATGTCGAGGTGGCGAACTGGCTGCACCCGCATGCGCATGCCAATGGGCCCCTGCGCAGCTTCCTGCTGGGCATCACGCACATGCACAGCACGCCGGGCATCCTGGTTCTGGCGGCGCTGTTCGGCATCTTCCTGTACCGGCGCGGCCACCGTTATTCCCTGATCGCGCTGGCGAGCAGCGTGCCCGGTGGCCAGGTCCTGAACGTGGTGCTCAAGCACACCTTCGAGCGCGCACGCCCGCATTTCGCCGAGCCCATCCTGGAACTGACGACCTACAGCTTCCCCAGTGGCCACGCGATGGGCGCGACCGTGCTGTACGGCTTCATCGCCTGCTATGTCGCCCGCCATGCGCGTTCATGGTGGGGCAGGTTGCTGCCCTTCGTGCTGGCGGCGGCCATGGTGGCGACGGTCGCCTTCTCGAGGATGTATCTTGGAGTCCATTACTTAACTGATGTGCTGGCAGGCCTCGTCGAGGGCTGCGCCTGGCTGGCGATCTGCATCACCGGCGCCGCCACCCTGAACCGCCGCAACCGCGCCCGCGCGGTACGTCGAGGCAAGACCCCGGAGCCGCAGGACATCTGACACCGAAGGAGAAAGGATGCGCACACTCGTCCACCTGTCTGACCTGCATTTCGGCCGTGTCGACCAGGCCTTGCTGGCGCCGCTGCGCGCCCTGGTCGAACGCGTGGACCCGGACGTGGTGGTGGTGTCGGGCGACCTGACCCAGCGCGCCAAGATGGAAGAGTTCGAGGAGGCGCGCGCCTTCCTCGACACCCTGCCGGGCCCGCAAATCATCGTGCCGGGCAACCACGACATCTCGCTGTACAACGTGTTCCGGCGTTTTGTGAAGCCGCTTTCGCGCTACAAGCGCTACATCACCGACGACCTCGATCCCTTCTACGCCGACGAGGAGATCGCGGTGCTCGGCGTGAACACGGCGCGCTCGCTCACGATCAAGGACGGCCGCGTGAGCCGCAGCCAGATTGCCGCCATGCGCGAGCAGCTGGCCGGCCTGTCGCCGGAGATCACGCGCATCGTCGTCACCCACCATCCCTTCGACCTGCCCGACGGTTTCGAGGAGCGCGACCTGGTGCGGCGCCGTTCGCTGGCCATGCAGGCTTTCTCGGAGTCGGGCGTGGACATCCTGATGGCGGGGCATATGCACGCCAGCCACGCGGGCAGCACGGCGGCGCGCTACCAGATCAGCGAGTATGCGGCGCTGGTGGTGCAGGCCGGGACGGCCACCTCGACGCGCGGACGCGGGGAGGTGAACTCCTTCAATGTGGTGCGGGTGGAGCCCTTGAAGGTCGAGATCGACCGCTATGGCTGGGACGTGGTGCGCGGGGAGTTCGCGCTGGTGGCGACGGAAAAATTCATGCGGACGGGGAATGTGTGGACGCCGCACATCGACGGCCTCATGGCCGCGGGTTTGTAGGGTGGTCGGCTTCGCCGACCGCGCGTTCAAACAGTGGATGAATGAAGGCGCATCGGATCGAAGGGGAGTTGAACGCGCGGACGGCAGAGCCGCCTTTCGTGGCCCGGTCCACCCTACGATCAGATCCAGTATTCGGCCAAACGCCCGATGAACTCGCGCAAGCGGTCCTTCCATGGCCGATCCCGCCACTGCTCCAGCGTCACCTGTTTCGAGCTGCGCAAATCCTCGTTGAACGCCGCTTCCATGTCGCGCCCGAAGGCCGGATCCAGCACCACGACATTGAGCTCGTAGTTGTGGATGAAGCTGCGCCGGTCGATGTTCGCCGAACCGATGGTCGACCAGATGCCGTCGATGACCGCCGTCTTCGCATGCAGCACCGCCACCTGCAGCTGGTAGATCTTCACGCCGCCCGCCAAGAGCTGGTCGTAGAAGGCCTGGCCCGCGTACTTGATGAGGTCGTGGTCCGACACCCCCGGCAGCACCAGCTTGACGTCCACGCCACGCTTCGCCGCGCCCACCAGCGAGTCGACGATCTGCTGGTCCGGCACGAAGTAGGCCGAAGTGATGTGGATCGATTGCTTGGCCTCGTTCATGGCCACCATCATCGATTTGTAGATCTCGGAATCGCGGTCCGGCGACGTCGCCAGCACCCGCAGCACCTTGTCGCCGGCCGGCGCGAGGCGCGGGAAGTAGTCGGCCCGGGGCAATTCGCCGGCGTCCTGGTGCACCCAGTTGTCCACGAAGGCGTACTGGAGGGCGGCGACCGCCGGGCCCTCGATGCGGATATGGGTGTCGCGCCACCCGACCTCGTCCTTGTTGACGCTGGCAGGCTTCTTGCGCGAGCGGAACAGCGAGCTGTTGGCATAGGTCTCGCTGATGTTGATCCCGCCCGTGAAGCCGACCTTGCCGTCGACGACCATGATCTTGCGGTGGTCGCGGTTGTTCAGCTGCCAGTTGCCGGGACGCTGGAGGGGATTGACCGGATTGAAGATCAGGACGTTGATGCCGGCCCCGCGCAGGCGTTCGAAGAATTCCTTGGGCGTGGCAAGGGTTCCGACGCCATCCGCGATGATGTTCACGACCACGCCCTGGCGGCGCTTTTCCATCAGCAGTTCGGCGAACTGCAGGCCGATCGGGTCCTGGTCGAAGATATAGGTTTCGAGGTTGATCGAGGTTCTGGCGTCGCGCGCGGCGGCCATCATCTCGCGCATGGTGGCGGGGCCGTCGAACAGCAGGGTGACCTTGTTGCCCGGGATGAGGGGGGCGCCGGTGGCCTGTTCCTCCAGCACCGCGAGCTGCTTCAGGTCGGGCGTGGCGTTGGCCCAGCGCTTCTTCAGCAGCGCCGCCGCCTGCTTGTTGTCGAGCATGCCGCGCGGCGTCTTCACTGTCGGCGTCGCCTTGGCCGGGTTGTCGGGCAGGGTATTCGCGTCCGGCAGGGTCTTGCACGAGGCGACGACGCAAACGAAGGCGAAGAACGCCAGGAAGGTCCGCAAGCGCTTGCTGTTCATTTCGTGTCCCTCTCGAGGAGTCCGATGGTGACGGGCTGGTCCTTCGGCCCGAGGAAGAAGTCGATCGGCGAGGCGATCAGGCGCCGTCCCATGGCGCGCACCAGCAGGATGCCGCGCTTGAAACGGATCTTGCGGGCGCGCATGGCGACCCACAGCGCCAGCCCGAAGCTGACCAGGAGGTTGACGGCGCCGATCAGCGCCACGCCCGAGGCGGCGTTCACTACCGCCTCCACCGGCAGGCGGTAGTCCAGTCCGACGAGGGCGGTGGCCAGGTTGGCGGTGGAGAAGGTCACGTGGCGGATGTCGAGCGGCAGGCCGAGCAGGTAGCCGACGGTGCCGGTCATGCCCAGCATGATGCCGAAGAAGAAATTACCCATCAGGCCGCCGAGATTGTCCTCGACGTAGTCGGCGAAGCGCCCCAGGCGCTCCTCGCCGAGCAGGCGGCGCAGGCCGCGCAGCTGGCGCACCCGCTGGCCCATGCGGGTGTACAGGGCCTTGTTGTCGTAGTAGCCGGAGATCAGGCCGGCCACGAACAGCCAGATGCCGGCGATCGCGGCGTAGAACAGGGCAGGGCTGTGGATGGGGTCGATGTCGTGCAGCAGGTGGTGGGCCTTGGCCGGGTCGACGATGTGGCTGCCGTTAATGGCCTTGTAGCCGACCGCGATCGCCCAGGCCACGGGGAAGGCCAGCAGCACATTGCCGACCACGGCCACGATCTGGGTGCGGAAGACTTTGTTGACCAGTTCGGCCAGGCTGTCCACGTCCAGGCCCCGTCCATTGTCGGCGCGCTGCAGTGAGGCGGCGATGCGCTGGGCCGTCATGGCCGGCTGCTTGGTCGCGATGGTGAAGTGCAGCACGTGCACGAGGATGAAGCCCAGCGAGTAGTTCATGCTGAACAGGAAAGCCTCGACCAGGGGCGCGGTGCGCAGGTAGCCCAGCATGATCTTGAACATCGCCATGAAGCCGACGATGAAACCGGCGCCGGCGGAGGCGGTGAACATGTGGCGCAGCTCGCGCCGGCTCTCGGCGATGTAGTGCTCGCCGGTGCGGCTGGCGTTCTCGGTGACGTTGCGCGCCAGCAGGTCGACGTTGTCGCGCATGAAGCCGCGCACCTCGTACTTGGTGTTGTGCGCTTCGATCAGCTCCTCGGCCAGGGCGATGGCCGCCAGGCGCTTGTCGCTCGCCACCAGGCCTTCCTGGCGGCTGGCCATCGCTTCCAGGTCGACCGAGGGCGCCGAGGGCAGGGTGCCGCTGACGTCGACCAGGTAGAGCAGCTTGTGCAGGCGGTCGATGCTCTGCTGCAGGGCCACCAGCAGGTAGGTGAGGGCCACGCTGGTGCCGCTCGACATGGCGCCACGGCGGATCTTGAGCACCACCTCCTCGCACTGGTCCAGCATCACGAGCAGGTGGCGCGCGGGCTCGGGCTGCTCAATCTTGCCGTCCAGGTAGCGCGCGTATTCGTCGAGGTAGTCGTTGACCTCGATGTTCTGCATCAGGAAGGGCGAATCGAAGTCCTCGATCTCGCTGTAGCTGTGCACCAGGCGCGGCTCCAGGCCCAGGGCGCAGATGCGGCAGGACAGGGTGCGGATCGCGTCCAGCAGGCCCATCAGCGTCACGTAGCGGGCGCGGTCGGGCGTCGCGTCAAGGGGCGGCGGCGCGTTGGCGATGACGTCGAACAGTTCCATCCAGTCGGGACTGGGCACCGCGCGGATCCATTCGTAGTCGTCTTCGCGGTACAGCACCTGGTTCAGGGCATCGGACAGGTAGAGGTCGTTCAGGGCCGGCGGCAGGAAGCGGTAGGCGATGCGGCGCTTCAGTTCGGTGACGAAGCCATCGTTCGAGAGGATGCCGATGTCGCTGTACAGGCTGGTGTGGCGGCGCTTCTCGAGCAGGGTGGTGATGTAGCGGCGCAGCGCCCATGCCTGCGCGGGATTCCCCTTGAGCAGCTGGGAGAGCGTGCGCACCGCTTGCGCCGGATCGTCCGCTTGTTGCCAGACCCAGCGCGGGCGCGGGCGCAGGCAATCGACCAGGTCGACCAGGAGGTCGATCCGGTCGCTATCGGGATCGATGCGTTCGAGGATGGCGAGCATGGGCAGCGTTTGCTTGGAAAGCCCTAGTGTACGCGAGGCGGGGAGGAAACATGGTTCGCCACCGAACAATGGCCACTGGCTGGCGTCAACACATCCGGGTCACGCATCCGCGCTACACTACGATGTTTCGTGACAAGAAATGGGGATGCGATGTATCTGACTTATTACAACGGCCAATGGACTGAAGGTAATGTGCCGCTCTATGGCGCCATGGACCACAGCCTGTGGCTGGGCTCGTCCGTCTTCGACGGCGCCCGCGCGCTGCGCGGCAAGCTGCCGGACCTGCGCCCGCACCTGGAGCGCGTGATTGCATCAAGCGAAAAGCTGGGCCTGCGCTGCCCCTTGAGCGTGGACGAGATGGAAGCCCTGGTGCGCGCAGGCGTGGCGAAGTTCCCGGCGGACGCCGAACTCTACATCCGCCCGCTGGTCTTCGGCACCGAGGGTTTCCTGATCCCGGTGGCGGAAAGCAGCCAGTTCGCCCTGACCCTGTTCGACGCGCCGCTGCCGCCGTTCGCCGGCTTCTCGGCCTGCCTGTCGACCATGCTGCGCCCGCAGCCGACCATGGCGCCGACCGACGCCAAGGCCTCGGCCCTGTACGCCAACTCGACCCGCGCCATGCGCGAAGCGCAAGCACGCGGTTTCGACCAGGCGATCCTGCTCGATGCGGATGGCAATGTGGCGGAGTTCGCGGCCTCGAACCTGTTCATCGTGGCCGAGGACGGGGCGGTGGTGACGCCCAGGCTGAACGGCACCTTCCTGGCGGGGATTACCCGTGCGCGCGTGATCGCGCTGCTGGCCTCCGAAGGTGTGCACGTGGAAGAGCGCACGGTGGCGCCGGAAGAACTGCGTACCGCGCGCGAGATCTTCAGCACCGGGAACTACGGCAAGGTGACGCCGTGCACGCGTTATGAAGACCGTACGCTGGAAGCCGGACCGGTGGCGCGCCGTGCGCGTGAGTTGTACCTGGCCTTTACCGAAGCCAGCTGAACGTAAGGTGGTCGGCTTCGCCGACCGCGCGTTCAAACCGACTTTGCACAGCGTTTCGCCTGATCGTAGGGGAGTCGAACGCGCGGTCGGCAGAGCCGACCACCCTACGAAAGCTCCTGCTGCAGGCGCTGCAGCAGAATCACCGTTTTCGCATCGACAATCCGCCCGTCTTCGACCATCCTGAAGGCCTCGTCGACATCGATCTCCAGCACCTCGATATCCTCGCCTTCCTCCTCCTTCCCGCCGCCTTCGCCCTGCTTGTCGCCCCGCTCGTACTCGCCAAGGTAGCAATGCACGATCTCGGTCAGCGACGAAGGATTCGGCATGAACGCCAGCACCTTGCGCACCTCCTTCGCGCGATAGCCCGTCTCTTCGCACAGCTCCGCACGCACGCGCTGGTCCGGGCTCGCATCGTCGAGCATCCCCGCCGGCACCTCGATCACGAAGGCGTCAATGCCGGCGAGGCGCGCTCCGATGCGGAACTGGCGCGTCAGCAGCACGGTGCGGCGGGTGGGGTCGTGGAGCAGCACGGCGGCGCCGCCGGCGTTGGCGTAGACCTCGCGCTGCTGGCGCTGCCAGCTGCCGTCGCGCCGACGCTGTTCGTAGCTGACTTTCTTGAGCGGCGCATAGTCGTCGGACAGGATTTCTTCGCCGACGATGCGGATCGGATCGTTCTTTTCCATGGAGCCGACTATAGCGAAGATGCCCGCGCATCAGCGCGCGATGTGCGCGACGAAAAAAAACCGCCCGGCAAAGGCCGGGCGGTTTCGCGGACAGCGCAGAGGGAATCAGCCTTGGGCGCGTTCCGCCACGTAGATCTCGACGCGGCGGTTGCGGGCGCGGCTGTTCGCGTCGGCGTTCGAGGCGATCGGCTCGCGCGAGCCGCGGCCTTCGATGGTGATGCGGTTCGGGTTGACGCCGCGGCCCGCCAGGTAGTCGCGGGTGCGCGAGGCGCGGTCGACCGACAGCGGCTGGTTGATCTCGTCGGTGCCCGTGTTGTCGGTGTGGCCGATGATGGTCACGGTGGTGGCCGGGTTTTCATTGAGCGTCTGGGCGAAGCGGTTCAGCACGGGCTGGAAGTTGCCCTTGATGTCAGAGCGGCCGGTGTCGAACGAGATGTCGCTCGGGATCTCCAGCTTCAGGCGGTTGTCGGCGGTCTGGCTGACCTGCACGCCGGTGCCCTGGGTGGCCTGTTCCATGGCCTGGCGTTGCGCTTCCATGCGCTTGGACCAGATGTTGCCGGCCACGGCGCCGAGGGCGCCGCCGATCACGGCGCCGCGGGTGGCGCGGCCGCTGCCGCCGCCGCTGGTGGTGGCGCCGATGACGCCGCCCAGGGCGGCGCCGATGCCCGCGCCTTGCGCGGTGCCGCGCTGGGTCGCGCTCATGTCGGCGCAGCCGGTTGCGGTGAAGGCGACGAGGGCCATGGCGGCCGCGGTCTTGGTCAGTTTCTTATGCATGGTGTTCTCCTTGAATCGAAAAATCCGTTTCGGAATCGCACCCCGTCGATGTGGGCGCGACTGCGAAACGGATCGGGATGGTACTGCGTACTGCAAGGGCTTACAAGGCTATATGCCGCGTCCGCTGATCAGGCGCACCAGGATCATGATCACGGCAACGACCAGCAGGATGTGGATGAAGCCACCGATGGTGTACGAGGTCACCAGGCCGAGCAGCCACAGGACGATCAGGATGACAGCGATTGTATACAACATGTTTCACCTCACTGGAAGCACGCATCGTTTGCGTCGTGATTCCAGTATGCCCATCCGTGGCGCCGGTCTCTGTACGATGGCGTACGTATCCCGGGTTTCAGGCCTTGGCGCCGTCCTTCTTGATGCCCGGGATCCAGCCCATGAAGCCGAGCAGGCCGGTCACGCCGATCAGGCAGGTGAGCAGGCCGCCCGCCACCAGGAAGACGACGTCCTGCGGCTGCAGGCCCGTCGCCGACGCTTCTCCCGGCGGATGGGCCGACAACAGGCCGAAAGCCGCCACGACCACACCCCAGACGATGATGCCGATCCATGCCATGCTGTTCATGATGCGTTCCCCCTTGAATGGTTTTTATCCGAATCGCACACGCCTCGCAGCGTGAGTCCATTGTCGGGTTAGCTCATCCATTGTTCCGTGCGCTGCCGCACATTGCTATTAAGAAAAATATTCAGAAGAAATAAAAGCCGGGATCCTTGCGGCATCCCGGCTTTCGACCACGTTGATGTGGAATCAGGCGACCGAGCGCAGCTTTCCTTTGACGATGCGCACGCGGTCGCCGCTGCGCCATGCGGGCGGGCTGCTCTGGCGGAAGGTGCGCAGGGTGCCGTCGTCGAGGCGCACGCGGATCTCGTAGCTGGTGGTGGCCTTCATATTGCCCTCGACCTGGTTGCCGACCACGGCGCCGCCGATGGCGCCGGCCGCGGTGGCGATGGTGCGGCCGCTGCCGTCGCCGATCTGGTTGCCCAGCAGGCCGCCGATCACGGCGCCGCCGGCGGCGCCCAGGCCGCTACCTTGCGCGCGCTGCTTGATCTCGCGCACCGATTCGACGTTGCCGCAGTTCGAGCACCAGTTGCGGCCGGTGTCGGCGGCGGCCACCTGCACGTCTTTCTTGACTGCCTTGGGCGCCGGTTCTTCACGCACGGGCGCCGCGGCGGCCGTGGCCGCCGCAGCCGGGTAGGCCGGGGCATAGGCCTGCGCCGGCACGGCCGGGGCCTGGGCATTGGCCGGCTCGGCGTAGCCCGGCGCCAGTTGCTGGCCAGGGACCGGAGCGACCACGCCCGGCGCCGGCTGCACGCCGCCCTGCGGCAGGGTGGCGGCCAGGGCAAGGCGGTCGGCTTCGCTCAGCTGCCGCTCGGCGGTGCCGCCGGTCGAGGTCGGGATCCAGCCGAGGATGGCGGCCGTGCCCACCAGGCAGAACAGGACGACCGCGAGCGCCGCAAGGATCATCAGGGGATGCAGGCGCGCCCGGGTGGGGGAAGTAGAGGGGGTATTCATGGTACATCCTTTCGTTCGTTTCTGTCGGCTCCGCGGCTTGGTTTTACAGCGCCGTCCGGACTGCCTGACACATGCGAGGATTGTCCTCAGGAACAACAAGCCGTTCCGTGCGTCACCGTACATACCAGCCCGCAGCGGGACGGTTACGCTGACCGAAATTGTTTGCAAATGTATCCGGCGCGGCCACAAGCCCGCCCGACGGCGCCCTTGCTCGTATGCCACAGTCCCACCGCGAGAAACCGATGAACTTTGCCGCATCGCCGCCGATCGCCGAACACAACAGCAACCTGCTGCTGGCCGCACTGCCGCCGCAAGACCTGGCCCAGGTATTGGCGCTGCTCGACCCTGTGAAGGTTGAAGCCGGCGACGTCCTGTGCGAGGCAGGCGACCCTCTGCGCACCATCTATTTTCCCCACGACTGCCTGATTTCGCTGATGGGCGTGGCCGAAGGGCGCATGACGCTCGAGGTCGGCCTGGTCGGCCGTGAAGGCATGGTGGGCGCTACCGTGGCGCTGGGCCATGACACCGCGCAGGTACGCGCCATCGTCCAGCGCGCCGGCAGCGCCAGCCGCATGGACAGCGAGCGCTTCCGCGACGAGGTGGCGCGCAACCCGGCGCTCCAGCGCGTGCTGTACCGCTACACCGATACCCTGCTGGCGCAGGCGATCCAGATCGCCGTGTGCAGCCGCTTCCACGTGCTGGAGGCGCGCCTGGCGCGCTCGCTGCTGGTCACGCGGGACCGCCTGCAGTCGGACAAGTTTCACCTCACCCACGAGTTCCTGGCCCATGCGCTCGGTGTACGCCGGGTCGGCGTGACCAAGGCCGCCAGCGCCCTCCAGCAGCAGGGCCTGATCAACTACAGCCGCGGGAATATCGAGATCCTGGATCCGGACGGCCTGGCGGCTGCCTCATGCACGTGCTACGAGATCGTGCGCGAGGCGGGAGCGATGCCGCTGCACGGCGCGCGCGCGTGATCCGGAACCTGTCGCGACTTCAGGAGGCCGCGCGCCAGAAGAAGATGTCGTCCACCCGCTTGCCGAAGACATCCGCGATTTTCATCGCCGGTAAATGAACAGGGCCCGGCAGTGCCGGGCCCTTTGGTCTTGCGGGCGCCTGGCGCGCCCGGACCGGATTTAGTTGGTCTTGTTGACCTGGTTGCCGATGACGCCGCCGACAGCCGCGCCACCCACGGTGCCGGCAGCGCTGCCGCCGGTCAGTGCGCCGCCGATGACGGCGCCCGCACCCGCGCCGATCGCGGTGTTCTTGTCCTGCTGCGACATGCCCGAGCAGCCGGCCAGGCCCAGGGCGGCGGTTGCGATGGTTGCGGTCACGACCAGTTGTTTGATGGTTTTCATGTTGATCTCCTTTTACGGTGGGTTATTTCAGGCGCAGGTCGTTTCGTACCGACCTGACGCCCTTAACGGTCCGGGCAACCGATGCCGCGGCCGCCACGCTATCCGCCGAGCCGACGTATCCGCTCAGCTGTACTACGCCCTGCCTGGTCTCGACACCGAGCTCGGACACCTTCAGCGACTGGTCGCCATCGATGGCGGCCCTGACACCGGCGGTGATGGTGGCGTCGTCGACGACTTCGGCCACCGGCCCGGCCCGCCCCGACAAGGCGCATCCTCCCAGCTGGCCGCCCAGCAAAACGACCAACAGGGCGGTGGTGAATCGGAGATGCTTCATGTCGTGCCGCGGTTTGTCGAATCCATGTGCTCAGGATATTGCGCGCTCAAAGACTGATCTGTTCGACAACTCACAGTGCCGCAGATTTTCGTCGCCATCAGCCGCGTTTCGCCTTGCCCGGCGGCGGCGCCTTCGGCTTTTCGCGCGATTCGGCGAGCAGGCGGCCGCAATCGCTGTCCTTGCCCGGGCCCGTGTTCACCAGCGGGATCAGGGCGGCCACCGGGGCCGCGGCGGCGAGGGCGAGGGCGCCGCCGGCCTTCATGGCCAGCACGCCCTTGTCCACCGACACGTCCGGCTTGCTGAAGGAACCGCGCACGTAGAGCGGCGAGCGCAGTGTGAACAGGCGCAGGGCCTTGGTCTTCGGATCGATGCGCAGGTCCATCTGTTCGCCCGCCAGGTTGATCGCGCCGGCCACCTCGATCAGGGCCTCTTCGGTATCGACCACGAAATAGCGGGTGCGCGCGATGCCGTTGGTGACTTCGAAATCGGTGGCCATGCAATTGAGCTTCACCTGCTTGTCGCCGAACAGCTTGGTGACGATGATGTTGCCGACGTTCAGGCCCATCAGTTCCAGCAGATACTTGCTCACCTGGCCCTGGTTGATCAGGGTCTTCAGTTCGCCGTTCGACCCCGCCAGCAGGCTGGCCACCGAGTTGCCTTGCGCGGTCAGGTTGGCGTCGCCATTGATGCTGCCCACCGTCGCCTGCAGCTCCTCGATCTTCGGGAACAGCTTCTTGATCTCGATTCCGCGCGCGGCGACCTTGGCCTGGGCCTTGATCGCCTTCGGCCCTTCGCGGCCGCGGCCGTCGAGGCGGATATTGGAGCGCACCGTGCCGCCCGCCATGGCGAACTCGAGCGGCTGCAGGTTCAGCACCGCGTTCTCCATGGTGAGATGGGTCGACAGCTTGCTGACCGGGAAGGCGGTATCGCGGATGATGCGGTCCGCCGAGAAGCGCACGTCGGCGTCCAGCTTGTTCCAGCGCTCGGTCTTGAATTCCTCGACCGGCAGCACCTTGCCGGCAGGCTGCACCACGTCGGCATTGCGCTCCTTCTTGGCGGCATTCGAGTCGGCGCCGATCAGCGGGGCCAGGTCGGCGAACACCAGCTGCTGCGAGCGCACATTGCCCGACAGCTTGGGCCGCGGTTCGCCGGTGACGTACTCCAGGCGCCCGGCGATGTCCGAGGAACCGACCTTGCCCTTGAAGCCGTCATACACCCAGCGGCTCTTGTCTTCACCCAGTGTGCCGGTCAGGCGGCCCGAGGTCGAGAAGGGGCTGGTGGTCGGCAGCACCACGCCGGTGAAGTAGTAGAGCTGGTCCATGCTTGGCCCGGCCAGCGTGAGTTGCAGGTCGATCGCGGCCAGCTTCGAAGGACGGGTGACCGTGCCCTCCACGGCGATCCGGGTTTTGCCGGAACGCATATCGGCCTGGACCGGGTAGGGCGTCGACTGCTGCTTGAGCGAGAGCACGGCTCCCGCCTTGCCGCCGCCTTCCACTTTGGCGCCGTTATAAGTCCCGTCCAGGGTCCAGGCGACGCCGTAGCGCGGGTCCCTGTCGAGGGTGCGCACCCGCGCCGTCACGTCCGCTTTGGTCACGGCATCCTTGATGTGGATGACGCCGTCGGTCAGCACCACGCGCTCGAGGTCGAGGGTCCAGCGCGACTTCTCCTCGTTGCGCTTGAAGGTCCAGTTGTTGTGGGTGGCATCAAGGCGCAGCAGGTCCACGCGCGGGCCGTCGAAGCGCAGCAGCGGGATGTGGATGGTGCGCGAGAGCAGGGCGAAGGGATTGAGCGAGAAGGAGAACTGGCGCGCGCTGCCCGCGTCCTGGACCGGCATGCCGGCAGGGTTGCCCACGTGGGTGTCATTGGCGATCAGGTGGGGCCAGGGAATGTGGTCGCGCCAGGTCCGTTCGGCGGGCGCCATGGTTTCGGCAGGGCGCTGCCACTCGACTTCCAGGTTGCCGCGGATCGCGAAGGGGCGGTCGATGGCGTCGCTCACCTTGGCATTGATCCAGGGGCGGGCGCGGTTCCAGTCGAAGGTGAGGATGAAGACGATCACGATGACGGGAATGGCGATCACGATGCCGAGGATGCTCAGCAGTACTTTCTTGCTCTTGCGATTGCGGCGCGCGGGATGCCGGCCTTGCGCCGCCGGCGTGTGGGTGTCGGCCATGGCGGTCTTCCATTGTTGTCATAGTGGGGTAGTCGAATCCAGCTTAGCGCAAAGCCTGTTGCATCCAATGTGCGCTGCCTAACCCCCGATTGTTGAGCAGGGCGGCATGGCCCTTCAATGTGCGGCAGCGAACCGATAGCGGGGGGATAACAGGTTTATAACGTTACTCAGGACATTTCTTCAATAACAGTCGAGACGAGACTGTTCAACCGGAGGATCCAGAATGGACCAACAACAACAAGCCATGGGCCGCCTCGCCGCCGGCGCCTTCGCTGCCGCCGTGCTGCTGCTGGCCGGCTGCGCCAGCCCGCAGAAAGCCCCCGCCACCGCCGACGTGGCCGTGTCCCGCAATGCCGTCGAGAATGCCGTCTCGGCCGGCGCCGCCGAGCTGGCGCCGGAAGAGATCAATGCCGCGCGCGACAAGATGATGCGCGCCAACCAGGCCCTCGCTGCGCGCGACTACAAGCTGGCGCGCGAACTGGCGATCCAGGCCCAGGCCGATGCCAAGCTGGCCCAGAGCAAGGCCAGGTCGGCCAAGGCGACCGCCGCCTCGAACCAGCTGGACGAAGACCTGCGCGTGCTGCGCCAGGAGGTCGAGCGCGCCAACGCCGCGCAGCCGGCTGCGACCACGACGACCACGACCACGACCCAGCAGTAAGGCAAACGGATTCGCCTCCAACCAAGACCAAGAAAAGGACAAGGACATGAAAACCCGTTCCATGATGTCGCTGCTGGCCGCCGCCGTGCTGGCCACAGCTTGCGCCACCGCTCCCGTGACCACCCCGACCCTGGACCAGGCGCGCGCCGATTTCGTTGCTGCCAATAACAATCCGCAAGTCTCGCAGTACGCGCCCCTGGAATTCAAGCAGGCCAGCGACGCGCTCGACCAGGCCAATGCCGCGGCCGCCCGCCGCGAAAGCCTGAACGACATCGACCGCCTGGCCTATGTCGCCAAGCAGCGCATCGCCACCGCGATGGAAGTGGCGAAAGCCAAGGCGGCCGAAGCGGACATCGCGAATGCCTCGCGCGAACGCGACCAGGTACGCCTGGAAGCCCGTACCGCCGAAGCGGACCGCGCCAAGCGCGAAGCCGAGGCCGCCCAGGCCGCTGCCGCGCAAGCCCAGGCCCAGGCCCAGGCCGCCCAGCAGCAGGCTGCTGCAACCCAGGAACAGAACGCCGCCCTGGCCCAGCGCGCGGCCGTGCTGGAGGCCCTGCTGGTCGAGCTGCAGGCGGTCAAGACCGAACGCGGCTATGTGGTGACCATCGGCGACGTGTTGTTTGCCACCGACAAGGCCAGCCTGACGCCGAACGGAATGTCGACCCTGCGCAAGCTCGCCGACGTGATGGCGCAGAACCCGAACCGCACTGTGCTGGTCGAAGGGTTTACGGACAGCACCGGCAGCTCCTCGTACAACCAGGAACTGTCGCAGCGCCGTGCCGAAGCCGTGGCCTCGGCACTGAGCTCGCTGGGCGTGCCGCGTGACCGCATCGCCATGAAGGCCTATGGCGAAGCCTTCCCGGTGGCATCGAACGACACCGCGTCCAACCGCCAGCTCAACCGCCGGGTGGAGATCGTGCTGTCGAACGAAGGCGCGCAGATCCCACCGCGCACCGCAGGACGCTGAGCGGCTGGCCGGGGCGCTCATCAAGGCGCCCCGTAAGCGCTTTTCTAGCTTTAGGAAACATCATGGAACAGACGAACAAGCTGGCGCATGGTTTCGATATCGCGGCGATCCGTCGCGCGGCCGCCAACCTCGACGACGGCGCCGTCACCGAGGGCTACCAGGCCGACCGCGACGCCGTCATCGCCATGCTCAACGACGCACTGGCCACCGAGCTCCTGTGCGTGCTGCGCTACAAGCGCCACTACTACACCGTGAGCGGGCCGAACACCGGCCATATCAAGGCCGAGTTCCTCGAACATGCCCAGCAGGAACAAGACCACGCCGACCGCATCGCCGAGCGCATCGTCCAGCTGAACGGTTCGCCGAACTTCAACCCCGCCACGCTGACCGCGCGCAGCCACGCGGAGTACGACGATTCCGACGACGTGCAGGCGATGATCCGCGCCGACCTGATCGCCGAGCGCGTGGCAATCGAATCGTATCGCCAGATGATCGCGGCGATCGGCGACAAGGATCCGACCACCCGCGCGCTGCTGGTCGACATCATGGCGGTCGAGGAAGAACACGCCGACGACATGCGCGACCTGCTGGCTTGACACCGGCGGACATTTTTAACAACACCAACTAACGGAGTACACCATGCTTGACACTACCCGCAGCAACCTGAAAGCCAAGGCCCATTCCTACGAGTACGACGCCCACGCGGCCGAAGCCCAGTCCGACCTGAAAGCGCTGGTGCGCGATGCGCAGTCGATGCTCAGCGCGGCCACCGGACTGACGGGCGAGAAGGCCGAGGAACTGCGCAGCCGCGGCATGGAACTGCTGGACCGTGCCCTGGGCAAGGCCAACCGCTATCAGGATCAAGCCATGGAGCGCGGCCGGGAACTGGCGCACGACGCCGATGTCTATGTTCGTGACAACCCCTACCGTACCCTGGCGATCGCCGCCGGCATCGGCATCGCCCTCGGCGTCCTGCTGAGCCGCGGCAAGCAGCAATAAGCGGGACCGGTGACGCCATGGAAAAGGACGATACCGTAGTGCATAGCCCTGGCCTGATGGGCGGGATTTCCATCCTGATGAAAAGCCTGTTCGGGCTGCTCGTCTCGCGCGTCGAACTGGCCGCGCTCGAGCTGTCCGAAGTGCGCAACCACGTCATCGAGCTGCTGGCCTGCTTCGGCATCGCCATCCTGGCGGTCTGGTTCGCCATCGCCTACGGCACCATGACCATCGTGGCGCTGGCCTGGGAAGACATGGGATGGAAGATCCTCCTGATCATGTTCGTCGTGTTCCTCATCATCGCCGCCGTGCTGGTGGCGAAGGGGCTGGCGCTGCTGAAGCAGGACAAGCTCGGCTTCCCGGCCACGATGAAGGAACTCAAGAACGACCGCGACATGCTGCTCTAAGCGGCGACACGAAGGAGGGGAAACATGCACAATGAAGATGGCACGACCGGTTTGGCCGGACACAAGCACAGTGTGGATCCTGTGATCCGCAAGCAGGAGCTCCTGCGCGAAGGCGAGTACTTCCGCCAGAGCGTGGCGCAGGCCAAGGCGGAAATCCGCTACGGCGCGCGCCCGGATGTGATCCTGCACGGGGCGCTCGACCATGCCACCCTGGCCCTGCGCACGCGCGCGGATGCGCTGCTCAGGCCAACCGGCATCAGCGTCGCGACGCTGGCGCCTTACGGGATGACGGCGTTTAATTTCATCCGCCAGCGCCGTCTCGGCAAGCAGGCAGGCGTCGCCGCCATCCTGCTGGGTGTGGTCGGGTGGTATGTACACAAGCGCCGCTCGCAGCAAACGGCGGTTTGAAACGAGGCAGCATCGTAGTCAACAGCAAGTAAGCGCAGCCTGAAGAATATGGTGGGGCTTGAGCGGCGTCGCAATCTCTGATTCGGCGCCGTTTTTTTTCGCCTGTTGCGGGCAGTTACCGCGAACGTTGGCGTGTTCGCTCAACCGTAGGGTGGACGGCTCTACCCCGGAGGGAGCGTGACCCGCTGCAGGTGCGCCGTCCGCGCGTTCAACTCTCGTTCGCGCAGAGAGAACGCCTTCTCGGCCAAACGTAGTTCCCAGCTATTCCAAGGGGAGTTGAACGCGCGTACGGCGTTCCAGGCGCGTGAATGCACGCCGTCGGGCGCAGCCGTACACCCTACGGCAAACTATCAGCCGACGGACATGCCAATACTTTGCGAATTCAAGGCGTCTGCCCGTCCACCTGCGCCTTGGCCTGCGCCATATCGCGCTGGTAATTCGCACGCGCTTCCTGTTCGCAGCTTTTGCGCTCGGCGCTCGGCCCCTTCTTGCAGGCATTGCGCGCTTCCTGCAGCGCGGCGCCGGCTTCCTTCTGCAGGGTGCGCAGCCGGGCCTGGCGGGTGGTGTCTTCGCGGTACCAGCGCGCCGGATCGCCCTGGGCGATTTCCTTCGCCTGCTGGCGGGCCGCGACCGGATCGACCAGGGCGTCGCTGCTGGTCTGGGTCTGGGTCTGGGCGTGGGCGGACAGGACGGCGCCGAGCAGGCAGGCGCAGGCGCCGCGCAACAGGGTGCGATGGTGGGGCATGGTGTTCTCCCATGTGGCCGGGCCGCGGCCCGGCAGGACAAGGTGAAGCCGGCCAGCCGCGGGCACACGGCCGGCGGGCAATGGCCGGATACCCGGCAGGCGCGGGGCCGACCGGGCATCCGGACCAGGAAGGAAGAGGAAGCGGCCCGTCAGCCGCTCCTGGCCCGATCAATAGCGGTAGACGCGGCCGTCGACGATGCGCACGCGGTTGCCCACGCGCAGGTCGTAGACGCTGTCCTGGTTCACGGTGCGGTACTCGCCGTTATCCATGCGCACATTGATCTGGTACACCTCGGCGCCGCCGCCGGCAGCGCGGTTGCGCTCGACGCTGTTGCCGATCGCCGCGCCCGCCACGCCGCCTGCCACGGTGGCCGCGGTACGGCCGCTGCCGCTGCCGACCTGGTTGCCGGCCAGCGCACCGACCACGCCGCCGAGGATGGCGCCGGCGCCGCTGGTGCGGTTCTCGCCCTGGACAACCTGGATCGACTCGATCGTGCCATAGCCCATCGACACGTTGTTGTAGCCGCTGTTGTAGCCGTTGTTATACGGCTGGGACGAGGTGCTTGCGCAACCGGTGAGGAGGGCAGTGGTTGCCAGCACGGCAGCAGCGAGGGTTCGGGATGCTTTCATGTTGTTCTCCTGATAAGAGTATGGCTCCACTGTAGACAGGCACGGGCTTGGGGTCTGTGCGTTTCCTAACCGTCCTAGCTTCACGTTATTTCGACGGGATATTTGAGCGACTCCATACGGAATTGTTGTGCAAATGCTCATGTGTTCGGCACCGAACAGAAAGCCGGGGGAACTGGGCGTAAAACGTCATTAGCGTGTTGACAAATGGAGAACAAAAAATGAGAACCAGCCATGCTTTCCTGCTGATCGGCGCCGCGCTCGCCTGGGCAGGTTCGGCGCGCGCCCAGGCCGTGCCCGACGCCAAGACGGCGTACGAACAGGCCCGCGCCACGGCCGAAGCCAACTACAAGGCGGCCAAGGCGCGCTGCGACCTGATCGCCGGCAATCCGCACGACCTCTGCATCGCCGAAGCCAAGGCGGCGCGCGTGCGGGTCGAGGAAGAGGCCGAGGCCGCCTACAAGAACACCCTGTCGGCCTATACCCAGGCCCGCATGCGCATCGCCTCCGCCAACTTCGACCGCGACAAGGTGCGCTGCGCCGCCGTGACCGGCAATGACCGCGACGTCTGCCTGGAGCAGGCCAAGGCCACCCTGGTCGCGGCCCAGGCCGATGCCAAGGCCGACCGCAAGAGCATCGAGGCGCGCCTCGATGCGCGCGAGGACAAGCTGGCCGCCCAGTATCGCGTCGCGATCGAGAAATGCGATGCCTATGCCGGCGCCGTCAAGGACCAGTGCGTGAACGCGGCCAAGACCCAGTTCGGCAAATAAGCTTTCGTTTTTGGCGGGCCGGCGCGCCGGCACCGCCCCCACGCCCGCACGGGCTTGCTTTTGTAGTCTGACTATCTGTAGTGTTAACCAAGGAGCTATCATGAAAATCGCACAACGCCTCATCACCGCCACCTTCGCCGCCGCTGTCGCCATCACCGCCGTCGGTTGCGCTTCGCAGAACGAAACCTCGAAGACCGCCGGCGAATACGTCGACGACGCCGTCATCACCACCAAGGTGAAGGCAGCCTTCGCCGCCGACCCGACCGTCAAGGCGACCGAGATCAACGTCGAAACCTACAAGGGCGACGTGCAGCTGTCGGGCTTCGTCGCTGAAGCCGGCGACGCACAGAAGGCCGTGCAGATCGCACGCGGCGTCAAGGGCGTGACCTCGGTCAAGAACGACATCCGCGTGAAGTAATTCCGAAGCCGGGGCGGCCCGGCTCCTTGTCCGAGGCGCTCGATTTATGCAGCTTGTACCACCCGAACCGGCGCAACCTGCGCAAGCGTCCGACAATGCCGCCCCGGCGCCGGCGGCCCCCGACGGGCCGGGCGCCGCGGCCGAGCCCCTTCCTGCTTCACCCCCAGCCGGCGACGAGCTGACGCTGCATGCGGCCGGCTTGCGCCTGCCGGTCCACGTCAATGCACGTGGACTGTCGCTGGGCATCCTCGCCACCATTGCCTGCATCTTCGCGCTGCAATGGGCGCAGAAATTCTTCGTGCCGCTCCTGCTCGGCATCTTCATCGCCTACACCCTCAATCCCGTCGTGCGCTGGCTGGAACGCTGGCACGTGAAACGCGTCATCGGCGCGACTCTCGTGACCGCGCTGATCCTCGGCGCCATGGGCGGCACCTTCTACCGGCTGCAGGGCGAATTCTTCAACATCATCGACGAGCTGCCCGCGCTGACCCACAAGGTCACCAAGATCCTGACCAGCAGCAGCGGCGAGCGCTCCACCATCCAGCAGGTGCAGCAGGCCGCGGCCGAGATCGAGCGCGCCGCCTCCAACGCCACCGGGGGCGGGGAGCGCAAGGCGATCCAGAAGCGCACCCAGAGCGTGCCGCCGGCGCCCGCCGCCGGCTCGAACATCCGCGTGATGGACTGGGTGCTGGCCGGCTCCGTGGGGCTGGCGACCTTCCTCTCGCAGGCGACCATGGTGGTGTTCCTGGTGTTCTTCCTGCTGCTCGCTGGCGACACCTTCAAGCGCAAGCTGGTCAAGCTCACCGGCCCCTCGCTCACCCGCAAGAAGGTGACGGTGCACATCCTGGACGACATGAACAATGCGATCCAGGCCTATATGTTCATGCTGCTGGTGACCAATGTGCTGCTCGCCCTGCTCACCTGGGCGGCGCTGCGCGCCATCGGCCTGGAGAACGCGGGCGCCTGGGCGGCCTTCGCCGGCGTGGCCCACGTGGTGCCGTATTTCGGGCCGCTCCTGATCACCATCGCGACCGGAGCGGTGGCTTTTTTCCAGTTCGAATCGCTGCGCATGGTGATCCTCGTGGCGGGCTCTTCGCTCGGGATCGCGACCCTGGTCGGCATGGTGGTGACCACCTGGATGACGGGCAAGATCGCCAAGATGAATCCGGCGGCCGTGTTCGTGAGCCTGCTGTTCTGGGGCTGGCTGTGGGGGATGTGGGGCTTGCTGCTCGGGGTGCCGGTGGTCGTGGTGCTGAAAGTGGTGGCCGAGCGTGTCGAAGGGATGGAAGTGCTGGCGGAGTTGTTGGGTGAGTGACCCAGTCCGGGGGACTGGATCACGGTGTTCGGCTCTGCCGAACGCGCGTTCAAATACACTGTGAACTAATGCTCATCGTCCATTTTAACGCTGGTTGAACGCGCGGACGGCGGAGCCGTCCACCCTACAAATTAAACTGCACGTCCGCCTTTCCAGGTACCCGTCTGCGCAGGCGGTTCCTCTTTCTTCTTGTCCCCCGTCTCTTCCGCCGGCTTGTGCTTCAGGCTGCCCAGCTTGAGGGCATACTGGCGCGCGAACTCGGCGCCGAGGAAGAAGATCTGGGCCGAGTAATACACCCACAGCAGCAGGGCGATCAGGGAGCCGGCCGCGCCGAAGCTGTCCGCGGCGCCGCTGTTGCCGATGTAGAGGCCGATGCCGAATTTACCCAGCGTGAACAGTGCCGCCGTGCCGAGCGCGCCGATGGTGACGTCGTGCCACGACAGGTGGATGCGCGGCAGCAGCTTGTAGATGGTCCCGAACAGGATGGCGATCACGAGGAAACTGATGCCTGAGGCAACCCAGCCCATCACGACGGCTGCTTCCTTCCACATGCCCCCGATAAAATTCTCGACCACGGCCAGGGCCGCGCTGACGACCAGCGACACCATCAGGAGAAAGCCCAGCACCAGGATCAGGCCGAAGGAGAGCAAGCGGGTGCGCACCACGTCCCAGAAGCCCCCGTTCTTGGGCTGGGGCACGTCCCAGATCTCGTCGAGGCTGTCCTTCAGCTCGGAAAACACGGTGGTGGCGCCGACCAGCAGCAGCACGCCGGCCACGATAGTGGCGAACATCCCGTCTTCCTTGTTGCGCGCGCCGGCCAGGATGGCCTGGATCGTCTCGGCGCCCTGTTTGCCGACCAGGCCGCGCAATTCGTTGAGCAGTTGACCCTGTGCGGCTTCGGCTCCATAGAAGAAACCGGCGATCGCGATCACCAGCACCAGGATCGGCGCCAGCGAGAACAGGGTGTAGAAGGCGAGCGCGGCGCCCTTGCTGGAGGCGCGGTGCTCGAGCCATTCCGTGACGGCGCAACGCATGACGCGCACCAGCTCGCGCGAATACGGTAGCCAGTTTTTGACAGCCATGTCCTATCCTCCAAATAAAAAGGGGGCCGAAGCCCCCGGGACGTGCGTCGACGCTGCCGCGGTCCAGCCTGGCCCTGGAGGGCGCGGCTGGCCGTGGCATGCCGGCTGAATTACTGCACGCGTTTTTCGACGGTGATCTGCTCGACTTCGACGCGGCGGTTCGGTTCCAGGCAGGCGATCAGCGCAGCGCGGTTCTTCTCGTTGCACTGCACCAGCGGGTTGGCTTCGCCCTTGCCGTAAGCCTTCAGGCGGTTGCCGTCGACGCCCTTGCTGATCAGGTAGTCACGCACGGAGTTGGCGCGGCGCTCCGACAGCTTCAGGTTGTACTTTTCCGAACCCAGGCGGTCGGTGTAGCCGGTGATGTCGACGTCGGTGATGCTGGTGTCGGCCTGCAGTGCCGAAGCGATCTCGTCCAGCTTCGGCGACGGCATGATCAGGTCGGCCTTGTCGAACTCGAACAGCTTGGTGGCTTCCAGGGTCACTTTCTCGAAGCGTGCCGGCGGCGGAGCGACCGGAGCCGGTGCGGGCGCCGGAGCCGGGGCTTCGACGACCGGAGCCGGTGCCGGCGCCGGAGCGGCGGCCACTGGCGGCGGGTTGAACGCGTAGTTCAGGCCGACGGTCAGGTATTTGTTGTTGCTGCGCTTGAAGCCGAAGTCTTCGTCGTGGCGCAGGAAGCCGCGCACGCTGCGCAGGTCGGCCTGCAGCGACCATTGCGGGGTCAGGCTGGCCTGGAAGCCGATGCCGACGGTGCCGTACGGCGAGTTGTGGCCGACGCGGCGCAGCGGGTTCTCGACCTTGTCACGCTCGACGCCCAGGCCGAACAGGACGAAGGGACGGAAACGCTCGCGCGACAGCATCAGCAGGGCGTCCACGCCCAGCAGGGTCTGGCGATAGTTGTTGGCGCCCTCTTCGAAGCGCACCTGGCTGCCGCCAAACTGGACGTCCCAGTACTGGTTGATGGCCTTACCGAACTTGAGGCCGCCGCCGGTGTCGCGATCATTCACGCCGAAGTCGGCGTCCGGCTTGGCGTGCACGACGCTCGGCTGGATATACCACGACGGGTTGATTGCTGGGGCTTCTTGGGCGAGGGCGGTGCCGGCCGAGCAGAGGATGGCGACTGCCAGGGCGATCTTCTTCGTATTATTCACAGGTTACTCCCATAAGGTGAAGGGTTGTTGACATCGCATGCCTTGACACAGATGTTGGATAAACAATAACAGTCCAAGTTCCGTGCTCTCGGTGCGGTACCGCACCCAAGGCATATTTGCTGTGCAAATTTACAACAGTGGCAAAAAAGCTACAGAAGCGTTGTGCGCAGCATCATAGTGCATTTTGGAAATTTGTGACGGTTGCATGACAAATCGTGTGTAAGCAGATGTTTCAAAAGATTAAGTAAATGCCTACAGGAATTTTGTTGAATGTTGGATGGCGCACAGACCAAGGGGTCTGACGCAGGCAATCTTGAGCCCAGTTAAGCGGAACCGAGGTGTTGTCAGGGTGTCGAACAGGCACACAGCGACCCGGACCACACAAGTCTCACTCTATAAAACGGAGCTCACCACATGCATGCAACGACCCATCACAACGCGGTGCAAGGCGATCTTGGCGCAGTGCACACTTCCAGCAACTCCGCGCTGATCGAACGCGTCCCGCCGCAACCGACCGAACGCGCGCCGATTTCCCTGGCGCCCATCGAGCGTGTCCGCTCGACGTCGGCCACGCAACGCCGGATCGAAAACATGCAGAAACTCATCAACGAACTGTCGACCCACGAGATGCTGGCCGACGAGATCGCCTGGTTCCTGAAGTTCTCGCCGTCGGGCGCCCGCAAGTACATCCGCGACCTGCGCGAAGCCGGCGTCATCGAACTGGCCCGCTACATCGAGGGCACCGCCACCTACCTGGGCAAGGCCGTCTACCAGATCTGCCCGGACCAGGAGCGCGTGAAGGCCTTCCTGGCCGCCATCTGCCAGCCCAAGCGCGAAGGCGCCGCCCCGCGCAAGGAGCGTCCGGGCCTGCGCGAGCAGAACATGGCCGGCAGCGGCCGCCACTTCCACATCCTGGCGGACGACACCCACTACGCCATCCGCGTCAACCGCAGCCCGGTCACCCGCGATCCGCTGGTCGCCGCGCTGTTCGGCCCGGCTCCGAGCCAGACCGCCAAGCAGGGTGCCTGACAGGCACGCCCCGGCCAGCCGCGCCTGAGACCCGCGGCTGCCGGCCAGACGATCGCTGTCGTCCTTCATGCCGCGCCTTGTGCGCGGCTTTGTTTTTTTCAGTTCAACAATTATTTGGCGCGGCCGCGTTGAAATCCCGTCAAGCATCCCTACCTGCCTCCCAATGCGGCCCCGGCCGCCCACGAGGAAAGGAAGCCAGATGCCATCGACCACGACATTACCGACCGCCGAATCGCTCCAGGGCAAGCCCGTTCCCAGCGTCACGTTCAAGGCGCGCCTGGAGGACCAGTGGCGCGACCTGAGGTCCGACGAGCTGTTCAAGGGCAAGACCGTGGTCGTGTTCTCGCTGCCCGGCGCCTTCACGCCGACCTGTTCCTCGACCCACCTGCCGCGTTATAACGAGCTGGCGCCGGTGATGCGCCAGAACGGTGTCGACGACATCCTGTGCATCTCGGTGAACGACGCCTTCGTCATGAACCAGTGGGCGGCAGGACAGGGCGCCTCCAACATCACCGTCGTCCCCGACGGCAATGGCGACTTCACGGAGGGCATGGGCATGCTGGTCGACAAGCGCGACCTCGGCTTCGGGCGGCGCTCCTGGCGCTATTCGATGTTGGTGAACGACGGCGTGATCGACAAAATCTTCATCGAGCCGGACAAGGAAGGCGACCCGTTCGAGGTCTCCGACGCCGATACGATGCTGAGACATATCAACCCGAATGCGAAGATTCCCGAGCCGGTCGTCATGTTCTCGCGCCCCGGCTGCCCGCATTGTGCGCGCGCCAAGGCCGCGCTGCGCGAGAATGGCATCGTGTTCACCGATATCTCGGAAGACCAGAAGATCACGACCAGCGTGCTGCGCGGCATTAGCGGCGAGCTGACCTGGCCGCAGGTGTTTGTGGGCGGCAAGCGCATCGGCGGGGCCGACGAGACTGTCGCCTGGGTGGCGGAACGGGAGCGTTGATGGAAGGGATCGTCGTCGGCCTGATCGGGGCCGGACTGCTGGCGGCCTGGTTGCTGCCGAAGTGGCGCCTGCGCCGTGCGCTCGCGCGTCCGCTGTCGCGCGAGCAGCTCGCCATCCTCGAGCGCAATGTTGTGCAGTACGCGGGCATGGACGGGGGCGAGCGCCAGCGGCTGCAGCGCCTGGTCCAGCAGTTCTTGCACGAGAAGAATTTCGTCGGCTGCGCCGGGCTCGAGATCACCGACGAGATGCGCGTGACCATCGCGGCCCAGGCCTGCCTGCTGGTGCTGGGACGCGCCGGCGGTGGCGTGCCGGCGAACGTCTACCCGAGCCTGCATGCCGTGCTGGTCTACCCGGGCGCCTTCCTGGTGCCGCGCCGCGAGATCGACGCGGCCGGCGTCGTCACCGAGCAGCGCCAGGACCTGCTGGGCGAATCCTGGGGCGACGGCCGCGTGATCCTGTCCTGGGACCATGTGCGGCGCGGCGCGCAGCATGCGTGGAGCGAAGATGCCCAGGCCCACCACAATGTGGTGCTGCACGAATTCGCCCACCAGCTCGACAGCGAGTCGGGCAGCACGAATGGCGCTCCTTACCTCGGCAGCACCGAGCGCTACCGCAGCTGGTCCGAGGTGTTGTCGCGCAATTTCGCGAACCTGAGGCGCGATGCCATGTGGGGCCAGCACGGCGTGCTCGACCATTACGGGGCGAGCAGCCCGGCCGAGTTCTTTGCGGTGGCCACCGAAAGCTTCTTCGAGCAGCCGCATGCCATGGCCGTGCGCCATCCCGACCTGTACGGGGAATTCCTCAAGTATTTCCGGGTCGACCCACGCGCCTGGCTGCCGGAGCCGGTCGTGGTGGAGGAATCCTTCGGCGAGCACGTGGTCTACGGCCAATGGCGCTGAAAGTTGCAGAGCTGGACTGCGTGCGCCTCCGTACAGAGTAGGGACGCTTGCCGGCGTATCGTTGAGCCAACCACGTTCCAGGAGGAATCGATATGTCCACGATTATTGCAGGGCGCTTCCAGCTTCAGGAGGACGTCGACCGCGCCCGCCGCGCACTTGCCGATGCGGGCTTCGACGCCGGCCGGATCAGCGGTTTTTACCTGACCCAGCCGGGCCAGCACGACCAGACCCCGATCGGCGGAGACCACCTCCAGTCGCCGGGCGCCAAGGAAACGCCGGAGGGCGTGGTGCAGGGCGTGGCGACGGGCGGTGCGGTCGGCGCCGCTATCGGCGCGGCCACCGCGCCCGTCACCGGACCGCTGGGCCCGGTCGTCGGCGGCCTGGTGGGCGGCCACGTCGGCTCGCTGTTCAGCTTTTCCAAGATGAAGGAACGCGGCGAGACGGAAGAGGGCAGCACCGAGAACCGCGTCCCGCCGCGCGAGGCGGGCATGCTGGTGGCGGTCGCTTTCGACGACGGCGATGGGCTGGCGGACAAGGCCGTCGACGTGCTGCGCCAGCTGGGCGCGCGTCACATCGAACGGGCCGAAGGCAATATTGTCGACGGGGACTGGGCGGATTTCGATCCCAGCAGCCGGCCTCAACTTATTTCCTGACCGATTTTTATAGGGTGGGCGGCGTTTCTTCCAGCGTTCATTTGGGTCGCCCGGTAGAGCCGCCCACCCTACGTTTTTGCCGCTGCCGAGGGCTTCGGCGCCAGCGCCTCGATCGCCTTCACCTGCTTGTGCACCTTCTCGAGCGCCATCAGCACCGGCACCGCCTGGCCGGTCGCGGCGGCGCCCGCCAGGCCGATCAGCCCCGCCACCAGCCCCGTGACTTCCCCGATGACGCCGATGCGGCGGATCTTCTCGGCCGCGTCGGCTGTCAGCTTGACCAGGTGCGCCTGCGGCTTGCCGAGCGCCTTGACGATGAAGGTGGCGGCGTCGGCGTAGAGGCCGTTGGCGCGCTGGCGCAGCAGGACTTCGTCTTCCAGCAAGGCGCGCGCCGTGGCCTGGACCTTGTCCGGCACCGGCTTGCCGCCATAGGAGCGGATTTCGCTCATCACGCGTTCGTGGATCTGGTCGGCGCAGGCCGAGAGCTGGTCGGCGAGTTCGACGATCTGGTCCGTGGTCGACAGGCCGCCCGGGACGGCGCCTTCCGCGGCCGGGGTCTCTTTGGCGGCGCTTGCCGGAGCCGGAACGGCGCCTTTGCGGGTCGAGGTGCTTGCCATGTGCTCTCCTGTCATTCGCCGGACAGCCCGTCGCGGATCGTGCGCAGGTCGCGGCCGTAGTTGGTCAGCAGGCGCCGCACTTCATCGCTGGACAGCTTGCCGAGGTTCTCGCGCATCTTCTGGTGCCCCAGCGCGACCTTGGTCAGGCCCTGCAGGGCCAGCTCGTAGCGGCGGTCGATGAGCTTGTATTCGGTGGCCTTGTTCATGTAGTGCACCTTGGCGAGCGTCACCAGCATGCGGTCCGAATTGCGGGTCGAAAACGGAATCTCGACATCGAAAATGCCGAGGATCGTCTTCTTCTCATTCTCGTTGGTCTTGTAGTAGAGCCGGGTGAGCTGGATCATGGCGTCCAGCAGGACCTGCACGTCGGCGTCGCCGTCGCGCACCATGGTCTCGACGCTGCGGTTCTGGTAGCCCGAGGCAATCACCCGCGTGAGCAGGCGCGTCATGCCGGTATAGGCCGTGATGTGGCGCTGTTGCAGGCCCGACTCGGTATTCGCCTTCAGGCCATTGCCCAGGTCGTCGATGCGGGCCGACAGGTCATAGCGGGTGTCGCCGGCCAGCAGGCTGAGCGTCTGCATGTAGAGCACCAGGGTTTTTTGGATGGCGACGAAATCCTCGAAGACGGCGCGGCGCTTGGCGTCGTTCTCCTTGGCCAGCTTGTCGGCCGCCGGCGACAGATAGGGCTGCTCGCGCTCGTAGGTGTCGCGGTAGCGGCGCGCCAGTTCGGCATAGCCGCCCAGGCGGGCGGAGGCATCGGCGAATTCCCGCACCTCCTGCAGGCTGACCTGGCCGGTATTCGTCGTGGCGCAGCCGGAGAGCAGCAGGGCGCCCGTGAGCATCAGGCGGGGGAACAGACGGGTGGCAAAATGTCGCAGCATGGGCTCCCTCCTGGCCGCGGTACGGCCCGAAAGGTCCCATTGTTTCAAACTCCGTGGAAGAAAGTTTTGCTGACGGTCAATGGCGGTGTCGCCACTATCACTCTTCGGAATCGGAACCGCCCAGGATCTCCTTGAGGCGCTGCCTGAGTTCCTCGGCCTTTTCCGGGCCGGGCGCGTGAGCGATCGCCAATGCGGCAGCCTGCCTGGCTTCGACCCTGCGATCCAATGCCTGGAGGATGCAAGCCTCTTCGAAGCGTGTCAGCCAACTGGTTGGCGCATGCAGGATCGAGGGCGCCAGGGTGCCGAGTGCGGCTTCCTTGTGGCCGAGCCGAAGCAGCTGATCGGCGAGAAAGTAGCGTGCAACGATCACGGGCGGCGAGCCTTCTGCATAGCCCTGCGCGATTTCAGTCTTCAATGCAGTTTCCAGCGCAGCGCATGCCTGTTCGTGTCGTCCGAGCGCATTCAGTACGCCGGCATACTGGCCATGGTACTGCGCCAGAGCAAAGTGTTGTGGGTCGGCCAGAGAAAGGGCCTCTTCATATAGCAGCCGGGCCTGCTCGTGCCGGCCGGCCTGCCACTGGTCGAACGCTTCTCTGGCAAGAATCGCCACCCTTGCTTGATCGGTCATTGGGGTCAAGCGACTTTGTTGCGGTCGAAATGCGGATTCTCGATCACGCCGAATACATTGCCGTCCGGATCGCGCACCGTGGCCACGCGGATGCCGCCGCCGACGTCCTCGACCGCCTGGTCCAGCCTGGCGCCCAGTTCGAGCAGGCGCGCCAGTTCGGCATCGGCGTCCGCCACGCCCCAGTAGGCGGTGGCGCCGTTGCTGCCGGGCTGTCCGTCCGGGATCAGGCCGAGTTCGAAGCCGCCGACTTCGAAGCCGACATAGAAGGCTTCGCTGAAATAGGGCGCCCGCTCGAGCACGCGCTCATACCAGGCGGAGGCCTCGGCCAGCTTGGTGACGGGGTAGATGACGGTACGCAAACCCTGGATCATCGCAGCTCCTCGCTAGGGGAAAGCATCGATGTTGCCTGAATGGCTAGTTACTGTCTATGCCTCGCGCATGGCTTCGTGCGCGTTCTTCCTCCAGCCAGGCGAAGGATTCGACCGTGGCGCCTTCGGGTACGTACTCGCAGCCGACCCGCCCCTGGTAGCCGAGCTCATCCAGCAGCCGGAACAGGTAGGGAAAGTTGATCTCGCCCGTGCCCGGCTGGTGGCGCCCCGGCACGTCGGCCAGCTGGATGTGGCGGATCAGGGGCAGGTACTGGCGGATCGTGCCGGCCAGCTCTCCCTCCATGCGCTGCATGTGGTAGATGTCGTATTGCAGGAAGAGGTTGTCGGCGCCGCATTCGGCGATGACGGCGGCGGCCTGGCCTGTCCCTGTGAGGAAGTAGCCGGGGATATCGCGGTCGTTGATCGGCTCGATCAGCAGTTCGAGCCCATGGGCGCGGCATTCCGCGGCGGCGTGGCGCAGGTTCTCGACATAGGTCGCATGGGCGCGCTCCACGCCGACCCGTGGCGGACGGCGGCCGGCCAGGCAGTGCAGGCGCGGCACGCCCAGCTCGAGCGCGTAGTCGATGGCGAGCTGCACGCCTTCGCGGAATTCGCCCGTGCGGCGCGGATCGCAGGCGATGCCGCGCTCGCCCGCGGCCCAGTCGCCGGCCGGCAGGTTGAACAGCGCGAGTTCAAGGTCGTAACGCTGCAGGCGGGCGGCGATCTGGCGCGGCTCGAAGGCGTAGGGGAAGAGGAACTCGACCGCATCGAAGCCGGCCTTGCGGGCGCAAGCGAAGCGGTCGAGGAAGTCGAGCTCGGTGAAGAGCAGGCTCAGGTTGGCGGCGAAGTTGGGCATGCTGGGCAGGATCGGTGGCGATCCTGCGATCGTAACCGATCCCGCATCGACTCACGCCGCATCCGTCTCCGCAGCCGCGGGCCTGGCGGCCGGCAGGGCGGCGTCGGCCAGGGACGACATCGGCGTGAACAGCCAGGCCAGCAGGGCGGCCGCCACCAGGAAGACGCCGGCGCCGGCGAACAGTGTCGCCAGGCTCATCAGGCTGGCGAGCGAGCCGGCCCCGGCTGCCGCCAGCGGCGCCAGGCCCATGAAGACGAACATGAAGATGCCCATCATGCGGCCCAGCATCGAAGGCGGCACGCGCTGCTGGAGCCAGGTGAACACGGCCACCTGGATAAAGCCGCCGAGCACGCCGATCGCAGCGATCAGGAGCATGCCCTGCCAGCTTTGCGTGACCAGGCCCATCGGGATCAGGAGCAGGCCCGACACGCCGTCCACGACCAGCAGGGTGATGCCGAGGTTGACGATGCGGCGCTTGCCCATGACGCCGGACAGCGCCATGCCGGCCAGGATGCCGGCGCCATGCGCGGCCATCAGGACGGCGAGTGCCGAGGCGCCGTGCAGGCGTTCGCTGGCCAGCAGGGGCAGGGCGACCTGCATCAGGCCGCCGACCACGCAGGCGCACAGGCCCCAGTAGAAGAAAGCGGTGCGCAGGGTGCGGTCGCGCCACACGGTGGCGAGACCGGCGCCGACCGAGCGGAATACGGATTCCTTCTTCGCTTCCCCGGCGGCGGGCCGGACCAGCGGCTTGACCTTGGCCAGGGTCCAGGCCGAGACGATGTAGCTGAGGGCGTCGATGGCAAAGGCCAGGCCCAGGCCGCGCGCATCGCCTTGCCCCTTGCTGCCGTCGCCGGCCAGCACGAACAGCAGGCCGGCCAGCAGCGGTCCGCCCAGCATGGTCAACTGGCGCATGCCCATCATCGCCGCGTTCGCGGCCGGCAGGTGCTGGGGCGCGACCGTGTGCGGCAGCATCGAGGTGCCGGCCGGGATGCTGAAGGCGGACGCCACGCTCATGCCGAAGCCCAGCGCGGCGACCAGGGGCAGGGTGGCGGCGTCCAGCAGCACGAGGGCGGCCAGGATGGCCAGCAGCACCGTGTTGGCGTGCTTGGTCAGCATCAGGACGCTTTTCGGCGAGTAGCGGTCGACCAGGGCGCCGCCGAACAGGATCAGGATGGCGCGCGGCACGCCCATCGCCGCTACCATCACGCCCAGGGCCAGCGGGTCCTTGGTGAGCTGCAGGACCAGCCAGGGCAGGGCGATCATGGTGAACTGGTCGCCCAGGGCGGAGATGACGCCGCCGCTCATCAGCCAGGTGAAATTGGGGTCGCGCCGCAGCGCCTGTTTCTCGCTCATGTTCTGTTGCCTGTTCGTTGGACGAATTACTGGCCGCCGGCGAGCTGGGCCAGCAGGGTCGAGGTCGACTCGACCTGCTCGCGCGAAGGCGCGCCCAGCAGCATGCGGCTGACGTTGTGCACCACCACGCTGGCGTTCGTGACCAGCTCGCTGCCCGTCGGGGTGATGATGGCGTAGCCGACGCGGGCGTCGCGCGGATCGCTCTGGCGCGCCACCAGGCCGATCTTTTCCAGCGGCAGCAGCGAGCGGGTCACGCCGGAAGCGGTGAGGCCGAGCTTCTCGGCCAGGTCGACCCGGCGCAGCTTGCCGCCCGGCGCGCGTTGCAGGCTCAGCAGTAACTGGTAGTCGGCGAAACTGATGCCGTGGTGGCCGCCGAGGGCGCTGTCCAGGCGCCGCGACAGGGCCGCCCAGGCGCGCGCCATGCGCAGGCAGAATTCGCTGGTCGGGCTGTCGAAGGGGGCTTGCTGGGTACTGCCGTTCATGTCGTTCATGTCGTTTACGTCGCTCATGGCGGTTCCTCCATACTTGAGAAATAGTTGATTACTCAAATATAGGATGAATATCGACCCTTGGTAAGTGCTTGAGTGCTCAAGTATCACTTTTGGGTGAAAAAAAGCCAGTGGCGGACAACGCGGTCCGACACTGGCTTTCCTGAAGCTAGCCCTGCGGCAGCTCAGTTGCCGCGCTTATCCCCGCGACGCGGTACGCGGGCCGCGGCCACCGCCGCCATTGCCGTTGCGGCTGCCGCCGTTGGCATTGGCGGGACGGCCACCACCACCGGCCGGGCGGCCGTTGCCGGCGCCGGCACTGCGCGGCTGGCCGTTGCCGCCACGGTTGCCGCCAGGACGGCCGCCGCCACGGTTGGCGTGGCCCGGCGCGCCGCTGCGCAGCTGGATCGGTTGCGCCTTGGCGTTCAGGTCCGGCTCGAAGCCCGGGATCACGTGACGCGGCAGGGTCTGCTTGATCAGGCGTTCGATGTCCTTGAGCATCTGGTGTTCGTCCACGCAGACCAGGGACACGGCTTCGCCGGTCGCGCCGGCGCGGCCGGTACGGCCGATGCGGTGCACATAGTCTTCCGGCACGTTCGGCAGGTCATAGTTGACCACGTGCGGCAGCTGGTCGATGTCGATGCCGCGCGCCGCGATGTCGGTTGCCACCAGCACCTGCAGGCTGCCGTCCTTGAACTCGGACAGGGCCTTGGTGCGTGCCGACTGGCTCTTGTTGCCGTGGATGGCCATCGCGCCGATGCCGTCCTTGCCGAGCTGTTCGACCAGCTTGTTGGCGCCGTGCTTGGTGCGGGTGAACACCAGCACCTGGTGCCAGTTGTTTTCCTTGATCAGGTGGGCCAGCATCGGGTGCTTCTTGTCGCGGTCGACCGGGTGGATCTTTTGCGCGATCACTTCCACGGTCGAGTTGCGGCGCGCCACTTCGATCGATTGCGGGTTGTTCAGCAGGCGGTCGGCCAGGGCCTTGATCTCGTCCGAGAAGGTGGCCGAGAACAGCAGGTTCTGGCGCTTCGGCGGCAGCAGGGCCAGGACCTTCTTGATGTCGTGGATGAAGCCCATGTCCAGCATGCGGTCGGCTTCGTCCAGGATCAGGATCTCGATCTTCGAGAGGTCCACGGTGCCCTGGCCCGCGTGGTCGAGCAGGCGGCCAGGCGTGGCGACCAGGATGTCGACGCCCTGCTTGAGCAGCTTGATCTGCGGGTTGATGCCGACGCCGCCGAAGATGACGGCCGAATTCAGGTTGGTGTACTTGCCGTACAGGCGCACGCTCTCCTCGACCTGGGCAGCCAGTTCGCGGGTCGGGGTCAGGACCAGGGCGCGAATGGCGCGCGGGGCGGTCTTGTTCTTGAGCTGGGCGCCGATCTTGTCGGTCGAGAGCAGCTGCAGGATCGGCAGGGTGAAGCCGGCGGTCTTGCCGGTGCCGGTCTGGGCGCCGGCCAGCAGGTCGCCGCCGTTCAGCACCATCGGGATCGCCTGGGCCTGGATCGGCGTCGGCGAGGTATAGCCTTGTTCAGTCACCGCGCGGACGATCGCGTCGGACAAACCGAGAGTAGAAAATGACATAGATTCTTTATAAAAAAGCGGGCCGTCGCCACGCGGCGGCAGTCCAGGAAAACCGGATTAGTCATTGCAGGCGGGACGCGATGGGTGTCGCGGGAACGCCGGACGCTGCCGCCCGCATCGAAGAATGCGGGCAGGCCAGCCGGGATTATAGAGGAGTTTGTTTCTCTATGGAAAGTTTCTGACCGGGACTTTCCAGCCGGTACGGCGGGCGCGGAATAGCACGCCCGTAAGCACGGTGGCTATTCTACGCGAAAACGCCGCATCGAACCTCAAGCGAACGGCGACAGCAGCGGCACCATGGCGCCGAACACCTTCGGGCCGGCGGCGATCACGTCGCCCTTGTGCAGGTATTCCGATTCGCCATTGAACTCGCCGACGATGCCGCCCGCCTCGGTGACGAGCAGGGCGCCCGCCGCGATGTCCCAGACCTTCAGGCCCTTCTCGAAGAAGCCGTCGATGCGGCCGGCGGCCACGTTGGCCAGTTCCAGCGCGGCCGAGCCGGCGCTGCGCACGCCGTGGCAGCGCGAGGCGACGACTTCGTACATGCGCAGGTATTCGGCCAGCGCGCGCGGGTCCGGACCGTGGCCGGCCGACAGCAGGGCCTTGCCGATGCGGTCGTGGTTGCGCACGCGGATGCGCTTGTCGTTCAGGTAGGCGCCGGCGCCCTTGGTGGCGGTGAACAGGTCGTTGCGGACCGGGTCGTAGACCAGGGCATTGGTGATCACGCCTTTCTGTTGCAGGGCGATCGAGATGCAGTAGTTGGGGTAGCCGTGCAGGAAGTTGGTGGTGCCGTCGATCGGGTCGATGATCCACACGAACTCGCTCTCGTCATTCAGGTTCTTCGACGCGCCGGTTTCTTCCGCCAGGATGGCGTGGTCCGGGTAGGCCTTCAGCAGGGTTTCCACGATGGCCGCTTCGGCCGCCTGGTCGACGTCGGTGACGAAATCGTTGTGATTTTTTTCAGAAATGGTGATGCGATCGAGATCGAAGGACGCGCGGTTGATGACGGTGGCGGCGCGGCGGGCGGCCTTGACGGCCGTGTTGAGCATTGGGTGCATGAGCTTTCCGTGGAAAAAACGCGAACGCCCACCACGCCTTCAATGCGCCGTGAACGGTCTGCTGAATAGAGAATGACAAAGAGCAAAGCGGTGCCGAACCCGTTAAAATCCCGGTCCTACACCTCCAGGAATTCAACCGCCCGCACCGCGCGATGGCGCTATTTTAAATGAACCAGACCGAAATCAACACATCTCTCTTCAAAAGGCTCCGTTTTGTGCTGGTCGAGACCAGCCGCGCCGGCAATGTCGGCTCGGTGGCGCGCGCCATGAAGACGATGGGATTTTCCGACCTGGTGCTGGTGGCGCCCCGCTGCGAGGATCCTTTGCACGATGCGGAGGCCGTCGCCTTCGCCAGCGGCGCCGGCGACGTGCTGGAACAAGCGCGCATCGTCGGCACCATCGGGGAAGCCCTGGACGGCTGCAATTTCGCAGCCGCCGTGTCGGCCCGCCTGCGCGAATTCTCGCCACCGGTATGGACGCCGCGCGCCTTCAGCACCCACGTGGCGGGGCAGGGAGAGTTGCGCCCGCCGCAGGGCGAGCTGTGGCCCGCCCTGCTTTTCGGCAACGAGCGGGTCGGCCTGCCGAACGAGATCGTCGAGGGCTGCAACGTCCTGATCAACATCCCGGCCAATCCAGATTACTCGTCACTGAACCTCTCTCAGGCCGCCCAGGTGCTGGCCTACGAGGCGCGCATGGCGGCCGCCGGCGACACGGTCGACGAGCGTGGCGTGGGCTTCCATGGCGACGCGGCCAGCGTGACCCAGATCGACGGCATGTACGCCCACCTCGAGGAAGCGCTGGTGGCGGTCGGCTTCCTGAATGCGAACAATCCGAAGAAGCTGATGCCGCGCCTGAAGCGCCTGTTCTCGCGAACCGGGCTCGAGACCGAAGAGGTCAACATCCTGCGCGGCATCGCCCGCGCCATCATCGAGCACGCCCCAAAGAAATAATGCAAGCAAAAAACCTGGGTGTCAGGTCTGACAAACGGACACAAGCTGGACTGTAATTGCGGTCAACGGTCGGGCTCGTGTCCAAA
>NZ_JANUHA010000017.1 GCF_024753255.1 Massilia agri | reverse complement strand
ACCACCCTACGAAAACCGGAAACGAGGCTCCGGTCAGAGCGCTTACTTCGTCGCCAGCAGCATCTCGTTGAGACGCTTCACGAAGGACGCCGGGTCGGTGAGGCTGCCTCCTTCGGCCAGCATGGCCTGGTCGAACAGGATGTGCGACCAGTCGCCGAAGCGCGAACCGCTGGCGTCCTCGTACTTCAGGCGCTGCACCAGCGGGTGGTTCGGGTTGATCTCGAGGATGGGCTTGGATTCCGGCGCGTTCTGGCCGGCGGCCTTCAGCATGCGCAGCAGGTTACCCGACAGCTCGTTCTCGTCCGCGACCAGGCAGGCCGGCGAATCGGTCAGGCGGAAGGTGACGCGCACGTCCTTGGCCTTGTCGCCCAGGGCGCCTTTCATCTTCTCGACCAGTTCCTTGTAGCCGGCTTCGACCTCCTGGTGCTCCTTCTTCTCGGCCTCGTCTTCCAGTGCGCCCAGGTCCAGGCCGCCCTTGGCGACCGACACCAGTTCCTTGCCCTCGAAGTCGTTCAGGAAGGACAGCATCCACTCGTCGACGCGGTCGGTCATGAGCAGCACTTCGACGCCCTTCTTGCGGAAGATCTCGAGGTGCGGGCTGTTCTTGGCCGCGGTGTAGCTGTCGGCGGTGACGTAGTAGATCTTGTCCTGGCCTTCCTTCATGCGCGCGACATAGTCGCCGAAGGAGACGGTCTGCTCATCGGAATCGTTGGCGGTCGATGCGAAGCGCAGCAGCTTGGCGATACGGTCCTTGTTGGTCGCGTCCTCGCCGATGCCTTCCTTGAGCACCTGGCCGAACTCCTTCCAGAAAGTCGCGTATTTATCCTTGCCTGCCTGCTCTTCCGAGTTGGCCATCTCTTCCAGCATGCCCAGCACGCGCTTGGTCGAGCCTTCGCGGATCACCTTCACGTCGCGCGACTCCTGCAGGATCTCGCGCGAGACGTTCAGCGGCAGGTCGCTCGAGTCGATGACCCCCTTGATGAAACGCAGGTAGGTCGGCATCAGCTGCTCGGCGTCGTCCATGATGAAGACGCGCTTCACGTAGAGCTTGATGCCGGCGCGCTTGTTGCGGTCCCACAGGTCAAATGGAGCGTGCGCGGGCACGTAGAGCAGCTGGGTGTACTCGCTGCGGCCTTCGACGCGGTTGTGGGTGTAGGCCAGCGGGTCCTGGAAGTCGTGCGAGACGTGCTTGTAGAACTCGGTGTACTGCTCTTCGGTGATGTCCGATTTCGAACGTGCCCACAGCGCGCTGGCCTGGTTCACGGTCTCGAATTCGTCCTTCAGGACGGTCTGCTTCTTCTCTTCGTCCCACTCTTCCTTCTGCATCACGATCGGCAGCGAGATGTGGTCCGAATACTTGCGGATGATCGATTTCAGCTTCCAGGACGAGAGCAGCTCTTCCTCGCCGGCGCGCAGGTGCAGGATGATGTCGGTGCCGCGGCCGGTCTTCTCGATGGCCTCGATGCTGTAGTCGCCCTCGCCGGTGGACTCCCAGCGCACGCCTTCGGAGGCGAAGGCGCCGGCCCGGCGGGTGTTGACGATGACCTTCTCGGCCACGATGAAGGCCGAGTAGAAGCCGACGCCGAACTGGCCGATCAGGGCCGCGTCCTGCTGCTGGTCGCCCGAGAGCTTGCTGAAGAATTCCTTGGTGCCCGACTTGGCGATGGTACCCAGGTGCGAGATGACTTCCTCGCGGCTCATGCCGATGCCGTTGTCCGAAATCGTGATGGTGCGCGCATCCTTGTCGAAGGCGACCTTGATCTTCAGTTCATGGTCGTTGCCGTAGAGGGCGTCGTTGTTGATCGCCTCGAAGCGCAGCTTGTCGGCGGCGTCGGACGCGTTCGAGATCAGTTCGCGCAGGAAGATCTCCTTGTTCGAATACAAGGAGTGAATCATCAGTTGCAGCAGCTGTTTTACTTCTGCCTGGAAGCCAAGGGTTTCTTTTTCGGCGACTGCCATCTTGTTCCTCGTGGTGTGGTTCGTTAAAAAATGACGCCCGAAGGCGGATTGCAGCCATATTGGGATCTGGATAACAATTTCAAGGGGTTTTTCTCAGCTGCACGATGTGCTGGAAAATGTTGCCGATAAGACACTAATGCCGCAGCGGCGCCGCTTGTTCGGCTGCCGGCGGATGCAGCGACAACAGCATCTCCAGTTCGGTGTGATTGACCGGCTTGGTCAGGTGGAAGTCGAAGCCGGCCTCGCGCGTCAGGCGGCGGTCGCTTTCCTGGCCCCATCCGGTGACGGCAATGATGCGCGGCGCCGGCTGGGTCGTCCGCCCCCGCAGTTCGCGCGCCACCTCGAAGCCCGACATGCCGGGCATGCCCAGGTCGAGCAGGACGACCTCCGGTTCGAACTCGAAGGCGAGCCGGAGCCCTTCCTGTCCGTCATGGGCCTCGCGGACCTGGTGGCCGGCGGCCTGCAACAGGGCGGCCATGCTGTTGGCGGCATCGCGGTTGTCATCGACGACGAGGACGCGGCGTGGGTGCGGCCCTGCTTCCCGCCTGCGGTCGCGGCTGCCGCGCGGCAGGTCCGCCGGCGCCAGCGCCGGCTGCTCGATCAGCGGCAGGTAGACCGTAAAGGTGCTGCCGCTGCCGGCGCCTTCGCTCGCCGCCTCGACGCTCCCGCCATGCAGCTCGACGAAGCCCTTCACCAGCGACAGGCCGATCCCGAGGCCGCCCTGGCTGCGCTCGAGGGCCGGGGTGACTTGCGAGAACAGGCCGAAGATGTCCTGGAGGTGTTCCGGCGGGATACCGATGCCGCTGTCGGAGACCGCGATCTTCGCCTTGCCCGGCAGCCGCTCGGCCGACACGCTGATCACGCCGCCGTGCGGCGTAAACTTGATCGCGTTGTTCAGCAGGTTGAGGAAGCATTGGGCGATGCGGGTGGAATCCGCATGGGCATACAGGGCGTCGTCGGGCAGGTGCACCAGTACCTCGTGCCCGGCGGCCTTGAGCGCGCCTTCAACTGCCTGCAGCGCGTCGGACAGGCAGTCGACCAGCGACACCTCCGCCTTGCGCAGGGTAATCTTCCCCTGGGTGATGCGGGACACCTCCAGCAGATCGTCGACCAGCCTGGCGAGGTGCCGCGACTGGCGGTCGATGACGGCCAGCGCCCGCTCGACGTTGCCTGGCAAGCCGGGCATGCGCGTCAGCAGTGCGGCGGCGTTGCGGATCGGCGCCAGGGGATTGCGCAGCTCATGGGCAAGGGTGGCCAGGAACTCGTCCTTGCGCTGGTCCGCCAGCTTGAGCACCTGTTCCGCCTCGGTCTGCGCGGTGATGTCGGCATTGACCCCGAACCAGTGGATGATCTGCCCGTCGTTGTTACGCAGCGCCACCGCACGGCTCAGGAACTGCCGCCAGCGGCCATCCGTGCCCAGCAAGGGGATCACCATCTCGTACGGTTCGCCGGTGGCGGCCGAATGCTGCCACCTTGCGACGATCGCCGGCACCAGCGCCGGGTCGTTCACCTTTTGCCAGCCCCAGCCTTCGGCCTCGCTCAGCGGCAGCCCGGTGTATTCGTACCAGCGCCGGTTGAACCAGTAGATCCAGCCGTCCGGCCGCGCCATCCAGGCGATCTCCGGCAACTCATCCGCCAGCGTATGGAAATGCATCTCCATTTCCGCTGCCACCGCCTCGCCGCGCCTGCGCTCCGTGATGTCGGAAATGACGCCGAACACCACCGTTGCCCTGCCATGCTCGTCGTAGCCGGCTTCCCCGCGCGCGAACGCCCAGCGCGCCCGTCCCTGCGCGTCGTGCAGCCGGAACTCGACGTCGCATTCGCTCTTGTTGCCGATGCAGTCGCGGATCTGCGCACGCAGGCGCTCGCGATCCTCGACGAACACGTGCCGCATCAATGCGCCCGGCTCCGGCGCCAGTTCGCCCGGCTGCAGCCCGAGGATGTCCTGTTCCAGCTCCGGGCTCCACCAGGCGCGATCCTTGACGAGGTCCCAGCTGAACAGGCCCATCCTCCCCGCCTTCAATGCCAGGCTCAGCACCTGCTGCGTCTCCTGGAGCCTGGCGGCAGTGCGTGCGGTGGCCTGGGCTTCGGCCAGGTCGCGGTACATGCGTCCGTGCTCGACCAGCAGCATGATGAGGACGAAGCTCGAGGCGACCAGGCCGTATGCCCTGCCGGCATAGAAACCGACGTCCCAGCGGCCGGCGTTGAAGACGCTGACCAGCCCGATCTCGAAGAACCATGCGGACAGCACCACCACCAGCCACATGTCCATGGTCGAGGCCGACCGACGGGTGAACAGGATCGCGAGGGCCAAACCGGTGACGAACCATTGGCCGTAGCGCCCGATGTTGAAAACGGAGGAGTAGCGATTGTCCACCAGCATCTGGGGCAGCCAGTCGCCTCCCACCGTTGCCAGCGTGCCCAGCACGGCGGCAATGGCGAGCGTCAGCAGCACCGCCAAGGCCGTCGCCCATGCGGGGCTGCCGGTGCGCCGGTCGGTTTGCTTGAGGAAAGAATAGGCGATGACGGACGCGGGAAAGCCCAGGTGCCAGAAGACGTGCAGGTAGCCGGTGCTCTGCGGTCCGGCCCCCAGCAGTCCGGTGGGCGTGAACACGCCCGGGAAGGACAGGAGGTGCACCGTCGCCATGACGGCCGAGTACAGGTAGCCGCAGGCCAGGATGAGGATGCTGTGCTTGCGCGTGAGGTGAAAATAGCCGAGCAGCAGAGTCGTCGTGATCAGGTCGTTGATCGCGAGCACCGGCTGGTGCAGGGGGATGAACCAGGGCGCCGGCGCCAGCGGCGTGCTCGCGAAGGGGATGAGAGCGAGAAACATCCCGAGCGATAGCGCAACGATGATCAAGGCCAGGCGCACCGACGCCGGCCCGGCGGCGTATTCGAACAATGTTCTTGCTGCCTGGCTGTCAGCGGAAGCTGCGCGGTCGCGCGCGATGCCTGATAACTCGGACGTGTAGTTCATGCGCAATGGGCGTCGCCCAAGTTTTCGCGGAATTCATCGTATGTCAGCCGACGAAGAAGCGGAGCACGGTACATGAGCGCCATCACCGACATAGGGAGGAGTTTTTTTTGCTGCGCGGTGTCGAATTTCGTCTGGTGTATTCGTCGTAGCTGCAGCAACACCCTGACAAACAACTAGGAGATCCGACATGAAACAGGCGACCCGTGCCATCCCCGAAGGCTTCCACACCATTACCCCGCACCTGGTCTGCGAAGGCGCGGCCAAGGCACTGGACTTTTACCGCGAGTGCTTCGGCGCCGTCGAGGTGTCCCGCATGCCCGGCCCGGACGGCAGGATCATGCACGCCGAGATGCGCATCGGCGACTCGATGTTCATGCTGTGCGACGATTTTCCCGACTATGGCAGCCCCGGCCCGCTTGGACTGAAGGGTTCGCCGGTCGTCATCCACCTCTACGTGCGCGATGCCGACGCGGTGTGGGAACGCGCCATGGCGGCCGGCGCCAGGGCCACCATGCCGCTGGGCGACGCCTTCTGGGGCGACCGCTACGGCCAGTTCGTCGATCCCTTCGGCCACCGCTGGGCCGTCGCGACCCACGTCCGCGACATGACGGTCGACGAGATCCAGGAGGCGATGGCGAGGGAGATGCCGCCGGAATGCGGCGGCGCATGAACCCTTGACTCAGCCCGCCAGGGCGCGCTCCAGCAGGCGGATGGTGCCCGCGTCCTGCAGCGCCGCGACGTTCAGGCGCATATGGGTGGAGGCCAGCTGCTTCGGCGAAAACAGGCTGCCCGGCGCCAGCAACAGCTCCTCGCGCATGGCGCGCGCCGCCACCACATTGGTGTCGCGCCCGGCGTCGACCCAGGCGAACATGCCGGCGCTTGGCGCGGGGTCCAGGCGCAGGCCCAGCGCTTCCAGCTGGCGCAGCGCCCTGGGGCGTGCCGCGTCGAGCCGGCCGCGCACCCGGTCGAGGTGCTTGCGGTACAGGCCCTCGGACAGGATTTTATAGACCACGCGCTCGCCGATGTCGGAGGTGGAGAGCGTGCACAGCATCTTGCGGTCGGCCAGGCGCTGCGCCCGCTCGTGCGAGGTCGCGATGTAGCCGACGCGCAGGTTCGGCGCCATCGACTTCGAAAAGCCGCCCAGGTAGATCACGCGCTTCAGGCCATCCAGCGCCGCCAGCCGCGTCGCGCCGCCCGGGTGCAGGTCGGCATAGATATCGTCCTCGACCACCGTGAACTCAAAACGCTCCGCCAGGCGCAGCAATCCATACGCCTTGGCCGCCGACAGCGAGCTCGATGTCGGGTTGTGCAGTACCGAGTTGATCACGAAGAGGCTGGGCTTGTGCCGGGCCGCCAGTTCGGCCAGCTGCTCCAGGTCCGGGCCATCGGCCAGGCGGCGTACCCCCACCACGTTCAGGCCCAGCGCGGCAAACGACCCGAACATCAGGAACCAGGCCGGATCGTCGACCAGGATGGTGTCGCCCGGACGGCAGAATTCGCGCGCCACCAGGTCCAATGCCTGGGTCACGCCCAGGGTGGTGACGATGTTCTCCGGCGGCGCCTCGACCTCGATCTCGAGCAGCTTGTGCTGGAGCTGCTGGCGCAGCAGCAGGAAGCCCTGGGGCGCGCCGTAGCCCAGCAGGCCTGCGCTGTTCTGGCGGCTCAGGGAGCGCATGGCGTTCGCCACCGCCGGGCCGTCGAGCCAGTCGGCCGGCAGCACGCCGGCGCCCGGCGACAGCTGCATCGGCGCCTGCCGGAACAGGTTGCGCACTAGCCAGGCGATGTCGAGGGTCGCCGTACTGCTCGGCCCCGGCGCGGCCATGTGCCGGGCCGGCTGCGGGCGCTCGCGCACGAAGAAGCCCGCGCCGCGACGCGAATCGAGGTAGCCCTGGGCCACCAGGCGGTCGTAGCTGGCCACCACGGTGAAGGGCGAGACGCCGTGCGTGGCCGCGAACTGGCGGATCGAGGGCATGCGCGCGCCGGGACGCAGCAGGCGCTCCTCGATGCGGCCGGCCACAAGGCGCACGATCTGGTCGGCCAGGGGCTCGCCGGAATCGCGCGACAGGCTCAGGCTGCTCGAAACTGGTGTATTGGTCATTTCGCCATCACAGTGAGTGAATTAAATGGGCAAGTGTACTGGGACTGTATTGGTGCGCATCGCTAGCATAGGCCTGTCTCCCTGACGATGCAATCGCCCTTGCGAAGGACCTCCATGAGTATCGCTTTCTGCTCCCGCCCCGCCGCTCCCAGCCATGCCGGCCGCGCCATGCTGCTCGGCCTGCTCGGCGTGGCCATGTTCAGCCTGACCATGCCCTTTACCCGCATCGCGGTGACCGAACTCGATCCGATGTTCGTGACCTTCGGCCGGGCCCTGGGCGCGGCGATGCTGGCGGCGGCCTGGCTGGCCTGGAAGCGCGCGCCCCTGCCCACGCGCGACGCGCTGGCGCCCCTTGGCGCGGTGGCGGGCGGCTGCATCGTCGGCTTTCCGCTGCTGACCTCGTACGCCCTGCGTACCCTGCCCGCCTCCCACGGCGCCCTGCTGGTCGGCGTGCTGCCGCTGGCGACCGCCCTGTACACGGCCCTGCGCGGCCACGAACGGCCTTCGCGCGGCTTCTGGGGCATGGCCGTGCTCGGATCGAGCCTGGTGGCCGCCTATGCGCTGGTGCAGGGTGGCGGATCGCTGCACATGGCGGACCTGCTCGTGTTCGGCGCCGTGGCCTGCGCGGCGATCGGCTATGCCGAGGGCGGACGCCTGTCGCGCAGCCTGGGCGGACCGGAAACCATCTGCTGGGCCCTGCTGCTGTCGGCGCCCGCCTCCCTGGCCCTGCTGCTCTGGCACGGCCTGCCGGCCGCCACCGGCGTCGGCCTGCGCGCCTGGCTGGCATTCGCCTACGTCACCGCCATTTCGATGTTCATCGGCTTCTTCTTCTGGTATCGCGGCCTGGCCCTGGGCGGGGTGGCGCGGGTGGGCCAGGTGCAGCTGCTGCAGCCATTCCTGAGCCTGCTCGGCGCGGCCCTGCTGCTCGGCGAGGCGCTCACGGTCGGCAACTGCCTGTTCGCCCTGCTGGTTGCCGCCGTCGTGTTCGCCGGGCGCAAGATGGCAGTCCGCCAGCAGTAAAACTGTATCGCACATGGCTGGCTGGACTTACAATATCGGCTTCCATCAACGCAAGGTATCAAAACCATGTCCGTCTACGACAAACTCAAAGAACTGAACATTACCCTGGCCGCGCCGGCCACCCCGGCCGCCGCCTACGTCATGTACGTGCAGACCGGCAACCTCGTGTTCATCTCCGGCCACATCGCCAAGAACGCCGACGGCTCGCCGAACACCGGCATCCTGGGCCGCGACAAGACCACCGCTGACGGCCAGGCTGCCGCGCGCTCGGTCGCCATCGACCTGATCGGCACCCTGCAGGAAGCCGTGGGCGGCGACCTGAACCGCGTCAAGCGCATCGTCAAGGTGATGAGCCTGGTCGCATCGACCCCGGAATACAATGAACAGCACCTGGTCACCAATGGCTGCTCGGAGCTGATCGGCGAAGTGTTCGGCGAGGCCGGCAAGCACGCGCGCTCGGCCTTCGGCGTGGCTTCGCTGCCGCGCGGCACCTGCGTCGAGATCGAGCTGATCGCCGAAGTAGCCTGAACATTTGTCTAAAATCAAATAACATTTGTTTGTCCAGTACCGCTTGCGGGCCGGGCCTACCCGGCCCGGTCCATCCTTGAGCCGCTACCCGCGTGCTTTATAATGGTCCGGCACTACCCGTGCGGTCCCTTCCAGTGAGAGGCGTCGAGCCTGAGATCAAATATGAAAATCGAGAATCCAAACCCCATCCAGTGGCAGTTTTCGGAGCGCGCACAGCAGCTGCAAAGCTCGTTCATCCGCGAAATCCTGAAAATCACCCAGCGTCCGGAGATCATCTCCTTCGCCGGCGGCCTGCCATCGCCAGCCACCTTCCCGGTCGACGTCATGAAAGCGGCCTACGACAAGGTGCTGAGCCAGACCGGTAAAGTCGCGCTGCAATACGGCCCGACCGACGGCTACGGTCCGCTGCGGGAATGGATCGCGAACTCGCTCTCCACGGAAGGCTCGCGCATCCTGCCGGAACAGATCCTCATGACCTCGGGCTCGCAGCAGGCCCTGGACCTGCTGGGCAAGGTCCTGATCGACGAAGGCAGCCGCGTGCTGGTCGAGACCCCGAGCTACCTGGGCGCCCTGCAGGCGTTCTCGGTCTATCGCCCTGAATTCAAGTCGGTCGTCACCGACGACCACGGCCTGGTGCCGTCGTCGATCGACGCCATCGCGCAAGGCGCACGCCTGCTGTACGCGCTGCCGAACTTCCAGAACCCGACCGGCCGTTCGCTGTCGATCGAGCGCCGCCAGGAACTGGTGGAAACCTGCGCCCGCCTGGGCCTGCCGCTGATCGAGGACGACCCCTACGGCACCCTGTCCTACCGCGGCGAGCCGATGCCGAAGATGGTCGCGATGAACCCGGACGGCGTGATCTACATGGGCTCCTTCTCGAAGGTCCTGACCCCGGGCATCCGCCTCGGCTACGTCTGCGCCCCGCTGCCGCTGGTGCGCCGCCTCGAGCTGGCCAAGCAGGCCGCCGACCTGCACACGGCCCAGCTGACCCAGATGGTCGTGCACGAGGTGGTCAAGGACGGCTTCCTGGACCAGCACATCCCGACCATCCGCAAGCTCTACGGCGACCAGTGCCAGGTCATGCTCGACGCGATGGCCGAGCATTTCCCGGGCAGCGTCACCTGGACCAAGCCCGAAGGCGGCATGTTCATCTGGGTCACCCTGCCGAAGAGCATCGACGCGATGAAACTGCTGGACCAGTCGCTGGCCGCACGCGTGGCCTTCGTGCCGGGCGCGCCCTTCTACGCCAACGAGCCGGAAACCAACACCCTGCGGCTGTCCTTCGTGACCGTGCCGCCGGAACGCATCCGCGAAGGCATCGCCATCCTGGGCAAGCTGATCAAGGACATGCTGTAATTCCCGCCGGGCGGCTTTCCTGCCGCCCGCTTTCGCTGCCCCCTCACCGCCGGTTTCGGCCGGCGCGTGACTCAAAGTTGTTTTGCTGCAACATTTACATGTTTCGTGGATAAAGAGCAACATTCGTTGCCGCAAGCGATCGTGATGGGAGTATGATTTCCAGGTCACATTTGCTTGTACCTGGCCGTGGCGGCCTGTTATGGGCAGGTATTTGCTAGAACCGGCTTATCCAGCGACTGTATGAAACACCCTGCCTTCGCGATCCCGGCGCCCACGCGCCAGGCCGCGATCCTGATCGTCGACGATGCGCCCGCCAGCCTCGGGCTGCTGCAGGACATGTTGCGCGGCCGGGGTCACCGCACCTTTGTCGCCACTTCCGGCGAGCGCGCGCTGGACCTCGCGCAGCGCGTCCAGCCGGACCTGATCCTGCTCGACGTGATGCTGCCCGGCCTCGACGGCCTGGAAACCTGCCGGCGTCTCAAGGCAGAGCCGACGACCGCCGACATCCCCGTCATCTTTGTCAGCGCCTGTTCGGAGACCGAGGACATCGTCGCCGGCTTCGACTGCGGCGCCGCCGACTACATCGCCAAGCCGCTGCGCCTGCCCGAAGTCTGCGCCCGCGTGCATGCCCAGCTGCGCTTCCGCTCCGCCAGCCAGAGCGACACCCGCCAGGCGCGCCACCTGCGCATGATCGTCGAAGGCATGGACGAGGGCCTGATGCTGCTCGGCCTGGACGGCCGCATCCAGTACGCCAACCCGGCCAGCGAGCGCTGCCTGGGCTATAGCGGCAGCGAGCTCGCGGGCCGCCAGCTGGCCGCCCTGCTGGCCGAGCCGGCCGCCAACGACTACGCCGCTTTCTTCGAGCAGCGCTCCGGCACCCACGACGGCGCGGTGCTGGAACGCTGCCGCGGCACCCGCGAAGTGCTGCTGCAGCAGCCCGACGGCAGCGTGCGCGCCATGGACCTGAGCCTGTCGCCGATGGCCTCCGGCGAACAGCTCTTCGTCGCCCTGCTGCACGACATCGCCCACCACAAGCGCTCCGAAGACGCCCTGCAGCGCGCGGCCCTGGCCGACCCGCTCACCGGCATCGCCAACCGCCGCCACTTCGACGCCTGCCTCGACCGTGAATGGCAGCGCGCCATGCGCAACGGCCACCCGCTCTCGCTGCTGGTGCTCGACGTCGACCACTTCAAGCGCTACAACGACGTGCTCGGCCACGCCGCCGGCGACCAGTGCCTGCAGGCGATCGCCAGCACGGTGCGCGCCCAGGCCCTGCGCGCCACCGACCTGGCGGCCCGCTACGGCGGCGAGGAATTCGTGCTGCTGCTGCCCGACACGCCCTACGAGGGCGCAGTCAAGGTGGCCGAGGCGCTGCGCGCCGACATCGAGCGCCTGCGCGTGCCGCATCCCGGTTCGGACGCCGATTTCGTCACCGCCAGCGTGGGCGCCGCGACCATCGTGCCGACCCAGTTCGACGCCCTGGGCTCGCTGTTCGTGGCGGCCGACCGGGCCATGTACGAGGCCAAGGCGGGCGGGCGCAACCGCGCCCGCGCCGTGCGCGCGGGCTACGCGTGGGAGTCGGTGCAGCACGCACTGGCGCGATGATTCGGACGCGGACTTCGTAGGGTGGACGGCTTCGCCGTCCGCGCGTTCAACCAGCCCAGGCGCAGCCACAATGCATCCGTGAGCTGAACGCGCGGTCGGCAGAGCCGGCTGCGCGCCCCGGACCACCCTACAACTGCCTTGGATAGCCGGTGATGCGGGCGATGTCGCGGTACATCGGCTGCAGCCGCTTGTACATCTTCAGGTACACCTCGCGGTAGAGGCGCTCGTAGATGCGCTGGTTATCCGCGCTTGGGGTGAACACCTTGCCGACCCGTGTCATCGCCCCGATCGCCGCATCGAAATCCGGATACAGTCCGAGACCGACGGCGGCGTCGATCGCCGCCCCCAGCCCCGAGGTTTCGTACACGTGCGGCCGCGCGGTCGGCAGGCCGAAGATGTCGGCCGTGAGCTGCATCGCCGCGTCGCTCTGCGAGCCGCCGCCGGAAACGCGCAGCTCCCGGATGCGCACCCCGCCGCGCCGCTCGATGCGCTCCTTCCCTTCGCGCAGCGCATAGGCCAGCCCTTCCAGGATCGCCCGGTACACGTGGGCCCGCGTGTGCACGTCGCCGAAACCGATGATCGCACCCTTCGCCTCCCGTCCCGGCACCCGGATGCCCGGGGTCCAGTAGGGCTGCAGCATCAGGCCCATGGAACCGGGCGGCACCGCGTTGGCCAGTTCGTCGAACAAGCGCTCGGGCGCCACGTCTTCCAGCAGGGCGCGCGACTGCTCGTGGTGGCCGAACTGCTCCTTGAACCAGTTGACCATCCAGTAGCCGCGGAAGACCTGCACCTCCGTGCTGTAGGCGCCGGGAATCGCGGCCGGATACGGCGGCACGAAGGGCGTCACCTCGACATAGCGTTTCGTCGTGGTGTTGATGGTGGCCGTGGTGCCGTAGCTGAGGCAGCCCACGTGCGGCGTGCTGCAGCCGGCGCCGATCACTTCGCAGGCCTTGTCGGCGGCGGCCGCCAGCAGGGGCAGGCCTTGCGGAATGCCGGTCTGCCTTGCTGCTTCGCTGCCGATCTCGCCGAGACGCACGCCCGGATCCACGAGCTCCGGCAGCATGCGCGGCAGCACGGCGAGGGCCTGCCACTTCCAGTCGCGCTTGCCCGCCCACCTGCGGCGCCGGTAGTCGAAAGGCAGGTAGGCGACCAGCGAGCCCGAGGAATCGGCGAAGCGCCCGCACAGGCGGTAGTTCAGCCAGCCGGACAGCAGCAGGAGCTTGTGCGTGGCCTCCCACACCTGCGGCTGGTGGGCGCGGATCCAGTTGATCTCGGCCTCGCCGCGGAAGTAATCGATGGTGCCGCTCACGCGCGCCAGGGTGAAGGCGCTGCGCCACAGCGGACCGATCGGCGGCACGGTGTCGGTGCGGCGCTGGTCGAGCCAGGTGATCGCGGGACGCAGCGGCTGGCCTTGCGCGTCGACGTTGATGATGGTGCCGCGCTGGGTGGTCACGGCCACGCCCGCGATGCGCGCGCGGTCGGCGCCGGGCTTGGTCCACAGTTCCTGGCAGGCGCTGCACAAGGCCTGCCAGAAGCCTTCCGCATCATGCTCGGCCCAGCCGGGCTCCGGGCTGCGGTAGTCCAGTAGTGGCGCCGAGGCCTTGGCGACAATGTCGCCGCGCAGGTCGAACAACAAGGCGCGCACGCTCTGCGTGCCGTTGTCGATGGCGAGGATCAGCGGATCAGGCATCATGGCTGTCGAGTGGACTGTAATGCGAGCGCCACAGGGCGAGATAGTCGCGCTGTTCGGCGTCCCAGCGGATGTCGCTCCAGCCGAGTTCCGGCTGGCAGATGGCGCGAATGCGGGCCAGGTGCGCCGCGCCGCCGGCATGCAGCTGGATACCCAGGCGCGTCCGGCGCAGCAGCAGGTCTTCCAGGCGGTGCACGCTTTCCGCGCGGGCGGCCCAGCGCAGCTCGGCCCAGGGCGTCAGCGTGCCGGGGATGGATTCCAGTTCGCCTTCGCGCGCGGCATTGACCACGTCCTGCGCGTGGCGGCCGTGGCGCCCGGCGAGGCGCTGCAGCAGCGCGGCCGGTATGCGATGCGCAGCGGTGGGCCGCGCCCGGTGCGCGAACACCGGCTGCGGCTTGAGATCCGGCCGCCAGTGAGGCAACTGGCGCGCCACATGGGCCAGCGTATCGAGGGCGATGGCGCGGAAGGTGGTCAGCTTGCCGCCGGTGACGCCGACCAGCCCCGGCTCGTCCCACACCAGGTGCTCGCGCGTCTCCTTCGAGGGCGCGCCGTGGCGGCCGCTGTCGAGGACCGGGCGCACGCCGGCATAGGTGGCCACGACATCGGCGCCGCTCAGGCCAAGCTGCGGGAACTGCGCACGCAATGCGGCCATCAGGTAGTCGAACTCGACGCGGGTCACGCGGGCTTCGCCTGCCAGGCCGTCCGCATGGTCGACGTCGGTGGTGCCGACCAGGGTCACGCCCTCCCAGGGAAAGGCGAACACGGGACGGCCATCAATCGGGTGCATCAGGCTGACTGCCTGCGCCAGCGGCAGGCGCCAGCCGGGAATCACCAGATGGCTGCCGCGCAGCGGCCGCAGGCGCGGACCTGCGCCCTGCCCGGCCAGGCCGCCCGCCCAGGCGCCGGTGGCATTGACGACAACGCGCGCTTTCACGTCGATGCCCCCGCCGCTACGCGCATCGCGCAGCCGCGCACCAGTCACGCGCCCGTTCGTGCGCAGCAGGGACTCGACCGCCACGTAGTTGCGCGTCTCGGCGCCGTGCGCGCGCGCCTCGTCCAGCACGCGCAGCACCAGGCGCGCGTCGTCGGTCTTGGCATCCATGTAGCGGATGCCGCCACGCAGGCCCGCATGGCCCACGTTCGGCGCCAGCATCGCGAAGCCTTCGGCATCGAGCCAATGCGTGTCGCGCCGGCCGGCGAGGAAATCGTAGACGGCCAGGCCGGCCAGGAAGCTGCGCCGCTTGCGCCGGCTGGCGCCGTAGTCGGCGAAGGCGAAGCCCTGAGGCTCGACCAGGCCGGGCGCGTCGCGCAACAGGGCTTCGCGCTCGCGCACCGATTCGCGCGTCAGGCGCAAGCGCCCTTCGGCCAGGTAGCGCAGGCCGCCGTGCACCAGCTTTGAGGAGCGGCTCGAGGTGCCCCAGGCGTAGTCGCGCTGCTCGACCAGCAAGGCCTTCAGGCCGCGGCGCGACGCCTCCAGCAGGATGCCGGCGCCGGTAATGCCGCCGCCGATCACCAGCAGGTCCCAGTCGACGTCGCTCATGGCGCGAGCAGCTTGCCCGGGTTCATGCGGCCATCCGGGTCGAACTGGCGGAACAGCGCCGCCATCGCCTTCATCCCGAGCTCGCCCTTTTCAAGCTCCAGCCAGGGGGCGTGGTCGACGCCCACGCCATGCTGGTGGCTGATGGTGCCGCCGGCGGCCACGATGGCTTCCGACACCCTGTCCTTCAGGCGGCGCCAGCGCAGCATATCGGCCTCGAAATCGCCCGAGAGACGGAACACGAAGGTCGAGTACACGCTGGCGCCCTGCGGATAGATGTGCGACAGGTGGGTGTAGGCGTGCACCCGCTCGCCGGATGCATGCAGGGCGTTGGCGGCGGCGCGCTCGATGCCTTCCATCGCCTGGGTCACGCGCGGCCAGTCGACCGCCGTTTCGACGGTGTCGATCGCATAGCCATGGGCCCAGGCCGCGTTGCGCAGGTAGACGTTGCGGAAGCGGTTGCGGCGCCAGCGCTCACCCAGGCCGCGGCCCACGTGCACGCCGCGGTGGCGGCGCGCCAGGCCGAGTGCGGCATGCAGCGCCGGCAGGGCCTGCGCCCTGTCGCCGCTCACGCCGATCATCAGCATGCATTTGCCTTCGCCGCAGCCGCGCAGGCGCAGCCACCCTTCAAGCAGGCGCACCAGCTTCGCGTGGCCCGCCAGGGTCAGCATGGTCGTGGTCTCGACCGCGTTCGACAGGCGCAGCATCGACAGCGGCAGCCGCGCCTGCGCCAGTTCACGCACCGCGTTCAGCGCACGCTCCCAGTCGGGGAAGAACACCGCATGGAAGGATTCGTGCTGCGGCAGGCGGCTGATGCGCACCGTCGCATGGGTGACGATGCCGAGGCGTCCTTCGGAACCGAGCACCATCTCGCGCAGGTCGACGCCGGCGCTCGATGCCGGGAAGGTCGGGATGTCGAGGGTGCCCGCCGGCGTCTCGACCCGGCCGCCGGCGAAGAGCTGCTCGATGCGGCCATAGCGCAGCGACTGCTGGCCGGACGACCGCGTCACCACCCAGCCGCCCAGGGTCGAGTATTCGAAGGATTGCGGGAAGTGGCCGAGGGTGTAGCCGTGGGCGCGCAGCTGGGCTTCGAGGTCGGGTCCCGCCACGCCGGCGCAGAAGGTGGCCAGCTGGGCCTCGCGGTCGAGCGAGACCATGGCGCGCATGCGGCTCATGTCGATGCTCAGCACCGGCCTTGCCGCGTCCATCACGCCGAGGTGGCCGGCCACGCTGGTGCCGCCGCCATAGGGGATGACGTCCGCCCCGTTGACGGCGGCAAAGGCCAGCAGGCTGCGCACCTGCTCCGAGCATTCCGGGTAGCCGACGCCATCCGGCGCCGCGTGCACGCGGCCGTGGCGCAGGCGCAGCCAGTCGGGCAGGCTCTGGCCGAGCGCGTGGCGCAGGCGGGTTTGCGCCGAAGCGTCGACCAGCGGGTGCGGCGGCAGGCGGCCGGGAGCCAAGGCGGCGCAGGCGGCGTCGAAGCTGGCGTCTTGCGGCGCCGTGCCGGGGCCGAGCCGCTCGGCCAGGAAGTCCTGCGCCTCCACGCCCAACGCCACATCGATCCCGTCGTCGCCCCAGCCATTCCAACGCCGCATTGCCATCCCTCTTATATACTGTTGATTGTTTTTCATGCCAGAGTAAGCATTCGTTCCTCAACCGTATTGCGCTTTCATGACACAGCCTTGCTCCATTGCGTCAATTTCGCCCCCGGATGGCGGCCGGGTGACGGGTTCCTACCTGCAGCCGCTCGTGGAGACGGCGGCGGCGCGCGGCGTCACGGCCGACCGCCTGGCCGCTGCCGCGGGCCTGCCGGCCGGCGCCCTGCGCCCCCTGCCCGACTCGCTCGCCGCACGCGACTACATCGCCCTGCTGGATGCGGGGGCCATGCTCACGGAAGACCCGCATTTCGGCCTGCACGTGGGCGAACGGGTCCGTCCCGGCACTTACACGGTCTACGGCCTGGTCCTGATGGCCTGCCGCGACGTCGGCCAGGCGCTGGAACAGACGCGGCGCTACGAAGTCCTGGCCCACGACCTGGGACGCACCCAGCTCAGTGTCGAAGGCGCGGATGCGCTCTACGCCTGGATCAGCCACTACCCTGCCGCTTCCCGCCACCTGGTGGAAAGCGTGTTCGCCGGTATTCGCATTTTCGGCAGCTGGCTGGCCGGGCGCCCGCTCAGCCCGCGCCATGTCGCTTTTGCTCACCGCAGCGACGCGCCGCTGGACGAGTACGAGCGCGTGCTGGGCGTACGTCCGCAGTTCGGCGCAGCTGGCAATGTGGGGCGCTTCGACGCCGCCATCCTCGCCATGCCGGTGCCGGACGCCGATCCCAGCCTGTATCCGGTGCTGCGCCAGCACGCCGAGCGCCTGCTGGGCGCCCGCAATGCGGAAGGCAGCGGCATCCTGGCCCAGGTCCGCGCGATGCTCGTCAAGCAGCTCCCGCAAGGCGGCGCGCGCCTGCCGGCGGTGGCGGCGGAACTCGGCATGTCGCCCCGCACCCTGCAGCGCAAGCTGGCCGACGCCGGCTCCAGCCTCCAGGAGCTGCTCGACGGCGCCCGCTACGAGCTCGCCCGCGACTACCTGCGCCAGCGCGAGCTGGGCCTGGTCGATATCGCCTTCCTGCTGGGCTACCAGGAACAGAGCGCCTTCACCCACGCCTTCCGCGAGTGGTCGGGCGTGAACCCGGGGGCCTGGCGCGACGCCGCGGCCTGAATCCAGCCTGTCCCGGAGAACACATGGCCACATCGATACCCCGTCTCCTGCTCGGCCTTCTTTCCCCCAAACAATCGGTGTCAGGTTGCAATCGGTGTCAGGTCTGACAAACGGACACGAACCCATGCATTGAACCTGCTTAATGCTCAGCTCGTGTCTGAATGTCAGACCTGACACCGAGTTTGTGACACCGAGTTTGCCCCCGACTTACGCAGCCTGAGCAGCCGTCCATCGCCCCTTCGTGCAAGGGCTATAATTGTCAGAATATCGAAAGCGCACATACCGGTAACCGACGTGAACTCCCATCTCGACCAGCTCCACCCCTATCCCTTCGAACAGCTGCGCCAGCTATTCAGCGGCGTGACGCCGAACGCCGCCTACAGCCCGATCAGCCTGGGCATCGGCGAACCCAAGCACCCGACCCCGGCCTTCATCGAGAAAGCCCTGATGCATGCGATGTCCGGCCTGTCGAGCTACCCCAGCACCCACGGCAACGAAGCGCTGCGCGTGGCGATCGCGGGCTGGCTCGAGCGCCGCTACGGCATCCCGGCGGTCGATGCGAACACCATGGTGCTGCCGGTGAACGGCTCGCGCGAGGCGCTGTTCGCCTTTGCCCAGTGCGTCATCGACGCTTCAAAAGGCGAGGCGCTGGTGATGAGCCCGAATCCCTTCTACCAGATCTACGAAGGGGCGGCCCTGCTCTCGGGCGCCCAGCCCTACTACGTGAATTCGGAACCGGGCCGCAACTTCGCGCCCGACTACGGCAGCGTGCCGGACGAGGTCTGGTCGCGCGTGCAGCTGCTCTACGTCTGCTCGCCCGGCAACCCGACCGGCGCGGTGCTCACGCTGGAAGACTGGAAGCAGCTCTTCGACCTCTCCGACCGCCACGGCTTCGTGATCGCATCGGACGAGTGCTATTCCGAGATCTATTTCGGCTCCACGCCGCCGCTGGGCGCGCTGGAGGCGGCGCACCAGCTGGGCAGGAGCAGCGGCGAGCGTCCCTACGCCAAGCTGGTCGTGTTCTCCAGCCTGTCGAAGCGTTCCAACGTGCCGGGCATGCGCTCGGGCTTCGTGGCGGGCGACCCGCATCTGCTCAAGAAGTTCCTGCTCTACCGCACCTATTGCGGCGGCGCGATGTCGCCGCCGGTGCAGGCGGCATCAAGCGCTGCGTGGAGCGACGAGCACCACGTGCAGGACAACCGCGCGCTCTACCGCGAGAAATTCAACCTCATCACCCCGCTACTCAAGCAGGTCATGGACGTCGAGCTGCCGGACGCCGGCTTCTACCTGTGGGCCGACGTGCGCCGCAGCGGGCTTTCCGACACCGAGTTCGCACGCCGCCTGTACGCCGAATATAATGTGACGGTTTTGCCAGGCAGTTACCTTGCACGCGAAGCGCACGGCCTCAATCCGGGCCGCAACCGTATCCGCATGGCGCTGGTCGCCAGCGTCGACGAAGGACTCGAAGCCGCCAACCGCATCGTCGAGTTCTGCAAGAGCCTCTGAGGCAGCACCACCGAAATACCCTAACCAGAGAATCGCATCATGACCCAACAACTCCAGAACATCATCGACACCGCGTGGGAACAGCGCGCGGAGATCAGCCCGACCAGCGCCAGCGCCGAAGTGCGCGACGCGGTCGCCCACGTGCTTGCAGGCCTCGACGCCGGCACCCTGCGCGTGGCCCAGAAAGACAGCGGCAGCTGGGTCGTGAACCAGTGGATCAAGAAGGCCGTCCTGCTGTCCTTCCGCCTCGAGAACAACGTGCCGGTCGCCGGTGGCGGGGGCATGCAGTTCTACGACAAGGTCCCGACCAAGTTCGCCGACTACACCGCCGAAGATTTCGCCAAGGGGGGCTTCCGCGTGGTGCCGCCGGCCGTCGCCCGCCGCGGCAGCTTCATCGGCAAGAACGTGGTCCTGATGCCGTCCTACGTCAACATCGGCGCCTACGTCGACGAAGGCGCGATGGTCGACACCTGGGCCACCGTCGGCTCCTGCGCCCAGATCGGCAAGAATGTCCACCTGTCGGGCGGCGTCGGCATCGGCGGCGTGCTCGAACCGATGCAGGCTAACCCGACCATCATCGAAGACAACTGCTTCATCGGCGCGCGTTCGGAGATCGTCGAAGGCGTGATCGTGGAAGAGAACTCGGTGATCTCGATGGGCGTGTACATCGGCCAGTCGACCAAGATCTACAACCGCGAGACCGGCGAAGTCACCTACGGCCGCGTGCCGTCGGGCTCCGTGGTGGTGTCGGGCAGCCTGCCGTCCGCCGACGGCAAGTACAGCCTGTACTGCGCCGTGATCGTCAAGCGCGTGGATGCGCAGACGCGTTCGAAGACCGGCATCAACGAGCTGCTGCGCGGCGACTGAGCATGACCCGGCCGGCCATGTGAGATGGCCGGCCACACGACAAAAGGAGACGATGCCATGGCCATGGACCGCCTGTTCCAGCTGATGAAGGAGAAGAACGCTTCCGACATGTTCTTCGCCGTGAACTCGCCGGTGCACATCAAGATCAACGGGAACCTCATCCCGATCAACCAGCATCGTCTCGAACCGGAGAACATCCTCTCGCTGCTGTCCGAGATCGCCACGCCGGAGCAGATGCAGGAGCTCGAGCGCGAGAACGAACTGAATATGGGCGTCTCGGTGCCGAACCTCGGCCGCTACCGCCTGTCGGCCTTCCGCCAGCGCGGCACCATCTCGGCCGTGTTCCGCTTCGTGCCGGCGACCATCCCGCCGCTCGGCGAACTGGGCCTGCCGCCCGTGCTGTCCGAGCTGATCATGGAAAAGCGCGGCCTGCTCCTGATCGTCGGCGCGACGGGTTCCGGCAAGTCGACCACCATCGCCTCGATGCTGGACCACCGCAACGAACAGCGCACCGGCCATATCCTGACCCTGGAAGACCCGATCGAGTACCTCTTCAAGAACAAGAAATCGATCGTCAACCAGCGCGAGATCGGCAGCGACGCCACCAGTTTTGCCACTGCCCTGCGCAACTCGATGCGCCAGGCGCCGGACTGCATCCTGATCGGCGAGATCCGCGACAAGGAAACCATGGCGGCGGCGTTGGCCTATGCGCAGTCGGGCCACCTGGTCCTGGCCACGCTCCACGCCAACAACAGCTATAACGCGCTGAACCGCATCATCAGCTTCTACCCGATCGAGAACCGCGCCGCCCTGCTGCAGGACCTGTCGTCCGCTGTGAAGGCGATCGTCTCGCAGCGCCTTGTGAAATCCGCCGCGGGCGGCCAGCGCCAGGCTGCGGTCGAGGTCATGCTGAACACCCGCTACATCGCCGACCTGATCGAGAAGGGCGAGATCGGCCAGATCAAGGACGCGATGGACAAGAGCCTGTCGCCGGGCTCGCAATCCTTCGAGACAGCGCTGCTCAAGCTGGTCAAGGACGGCCTCGTGACGCAGGAAGAAGCGCTGGCGAACGCCGACTCGGCCACCAACCTGCTCTGGCTGCTCAACAACGGGCCGGAAAGCCAGGTCCAGCCCGAGGACGAAAACAAACCGGCCGAACCGCAGGCCGCGTCCTTTACGGAGTTCACCCTCAACTCCTGATGTTCGAACTCAGCCAGCTGCGCTGCTTCGTCGCCGTCGCCGAGGAGCTGCATTTCAGCCGCGCGGCAGAGCGCCTGAACATGACGCAGCCACCGCTCAGCCGGCAAATCCGGCTGCTCGAGCACCACGTCGGCGTCCAACTCCTCGAACGCAACAGCCGCACCGTCAGCCTCACGGCGGCCGGTAAAGCCTTCTTTCCGGAGGCGGCGCGCATCCTGCGGATCGCCGAGGAGGCCACTTTCGCCGCCCGGCGCGCCGCCAAGGGCGAACAGGGCAACCTGGCCATCGGCTTTACTTCCGCATCCGGCTACAGCCTGCTGCCCGAAGTCGTGCGTCGCCTGCGCGAATGCGCGCCCGGGGTGTCGCTCACGCTCAAGGAACTGGTCAGCACCTCCCAGGTCGAGGCCCTGAATGCCGGTGAACTCGACCTCGGCCTGCTGCGTCCCCATCCCATGAACGGCGAGCTGGAAAGCCGCCTGATCGCGACCGAGTCGCTGATGCTGGCGATTCCCGAAGGCGAGGCCGACGCCTGGCCGAGCGAGCCGACCTTGAGCGACCTGCACGGCAAACCCTTCGTCATGTATTCGCCCTACGAAGCGCGGCCCTTCTACCTCATGCTGAGCGAACGCTTCGCGCGCGCCGGCGCCGTGCCGGACATCGTCGAGCACATCGGCCAGGTGCACACCATGCTGGCCCTGGTGCGGGCGGGCGTGGGCGCGGCCCTGATCGCGGAAGGCGCCTCGCGCCTGAAATTCGACGGCATCGTCATGCGCCGCCTGGCCACGGAGCCGGTCGAGATGGTCTGCACCTGGCGCCGCGACAACGACAATCCCGTCCTCGCGCTCTTCAAGCAGCGCATCCTGCCGAGTTTCGACAACAAATAAGTTCCTCTCGATTGATTCAAACACTGAATCAATCACAACACTCTTTGATTTGGTCATGAATCGATCAGCGCCTATGATCGTTTCCAACAAAGCCACGCTGCACGACCAGCCGGCACGACAAATCAGGAGACACCATGAAGAAGGCAGCACGCATGCTGCTGGTCCTGGCCGGCGCGGCAGGAGCGGCGCAAGCCCAAGCGCAGGCAGCGGTCAGGATCTACGGCATCATGGACGCCGCGATCGTCGGCGAACGCGGTGGCAAGGAAGGCGCGGTCACCAAGGTCACGAGCGGCGCTGCGGCAGCCTCGCGCATCGGCTTCAAGGGCAGCGAAGATCTCGGCGGAGGCCTGTCGGCCTTCTACACCCTCGAGATGGGCGTCAAGATTGACAGCGGCCAGGTCGACGCCACCGGCACCCTCTTCAACCGCCAGGCCCTGGTCGGCCTGAAGGGCGGCTTCGGCGCGGTGGCGCTGGGTCGCCAGTACACGCCCTGGCACAACACCTTGGTGCAGGTCATCGACCCGTTCAACACGGGTTACGCGGGGACAGCGAAAAACCTCTTCCCCCATTTCGGCAGCAATATCAGGACCAGCAACACGGTGACCTGGTTCTCGCCGCGCGTGCGGGGCCTCGACGTGGAACTGGCCTACAGCGCCGGTGAACAAAGCGATTCGTCCGGCAAACGCCAGTTCGGCGGCGCCGTCGGTTTCGTAGATGGTCCCCTCACCCTGCGCCTGGCGTACAACAGCAGGAACGGCGACGCCGCAAGCGGCTTTGTCCGCAGCCGCAACACCCTGCTGGGCGCGCAATACCGCTTGACATCGCTGACCCTGCACGCCGGCTATGGCATCGACCGCGGTCCTGACGCCAGCCCGCTCGGCAACCCGAATAATCCTTATGGCGGCGTGGCGCCCACGCCTTCGAGCGACGGCCGCGAAGTGCTGCTCGGCGTGGCCGTGCCGATCGGCCAGGGCAAGCTGATGGCCTCCGTCATGCACAAGGACGACCGCACGGCCTTCAACCAGGACGGCAGTTCCTGGGGCATCGGCTACCTGCACGCCCTGTCCAAACGCACTGGCCTGTACGCGTCCTACGCGCACATCCGCAACCGCAACGGCGCCGGCTTCACCGTGGCCAACAACACCGAAGCGGGCACCGGCAACACCGGCTACAACCTGGGAATACGCCACAGCTTCTAAACGCACGCACAGACCGGTAGCATAAGCCGGCGCGGACCTCATGCAGAACCCGAAGTAACAACAGGAGACATTCGTGGAACAAGCACCAAGCATTCTGGCTGCCAGCGCCGCCAAGACCCAGACACGGACGCGTACGCGCTGGCTCATCCTCGCCATGCTGTTCGCGGTCACGACGATCAACTACGCCGACCGCGCCACCATCTCGATCGCCGGGCCGGACATCAAGCGCGAACTGGGCCTCTCCGCGGTCCAGATGGGCTATGTGTTCTCGGCCTTCGCCTGGTCCTATGTGATCGCCCAGCTTCCGGGCGGCTGGCTGCTGGACCGCTTCGGCTCGAAGATCACCTACTTCTTCAGCATCTTCCTGTGGTCGCTGTTCACCTTCTTCACGGGCGCGGTCGGCTTCTTCGCCGGCGGTACGGCGGTCGCCCTGCTGTTCGCGCTGCGCCTGGCGGTCGGCGCGGCCGAAGCGCCCTCCTTCCCCGGCAACAGCCGCATCGCCTCGTCGTGGTTCCCGACGCACGAACGCGGCCGCGCCGCCGCCATCTTCAACTCGGCCCAGTACTTCGCCACCGTGCTGTTCGCCCCGATCATGGGCTGGCTGGTGCACGCGCACGGCTGGCACAGTGTCTTTTATGTGATGGGTGCGCTGGGCATCCTGGTGTCCTTCGTCTGGCTCAAGGTCATTTATGGACCGAAGCAGCACCCGAGCGTGAACGCGAGCGAGTTGCAGTACATCCAGGAAGGCGGCGCCCTGGTCGACCTCGAGGGCAGCAAGCCGGATGCGCGCAGCGCCCAGCCGAGCCAGGTGAACACCTTCGCCTGCATCAAGGAGCTGCTGGGCAACCGCATGCTGTTCGGGATCTACCTCGGCCAGTACTGCATCACCACGCTGACCTACTTCTTCCTGACCTGGTTTCCCGTCTACCTGGTGCAGGAACGCGGCATGACCATCCTGAAGGCCGGCTTCGTGGCCTCGCTTCCGGCGATCGCCGGCTTCGTCGGCGGCATCGTGGGCGGCTGGATGTCGGACCGTCTCAGCAAGGCCGGCTACTCGCTGTCTGTCTCGCGCAAGGCGCCGATCGTGCTCGGCATGCTGCTCTCGATGAGCATGATCGCCTGTAACTACATTGAGACCGACATGCTGGTCGTCGCGATCATGTCGCTGGCCTTCTTCGGCAAGGGCATCGGCGCGCTCGGCTGGGCAGTCGTCTCGGACACCTCGCCGAAAGAGGCCGGCGGCCTGAGCGGCGCCCTGTTCAACACCTTCGGCAACACCGCCGGCATCACCACGCCCATCGTGATCGGCTACATCGTGCAGGCCACCGGCTCCTTCTCGGGCGCCCTGGTCTTTGTCGGCGCGAATGCCGCCGTGGCCATCGCCTGCTACCTCTTCATCGTCGGCGACATCGGGCGCGTCAAGCTCGAAAAGTCGCTCATCGCCAAATAAGCTGTCAACCACTTCAGGACCCTACAACCATGAACAATACCGTCTCCGGCGCTCCCACCGTCACCAGCCTGCGCGTCGTTCCCGTCGCCGGCCAGGACAGCATGCTGCTCAACCTCTCCGGCGCACACGGCCCCTGGTTCACCCGCAACATCGTCATCCTCACCGACAGCGCCGGCAATACCGGCCTGGGCGAGGTGCCGGGCGGCGAGAAGATTCGCCAGACCATCGAGGACGCGCGCGAACTCGTCGTCGGCAAGTCGCTGGGCGACTACAACGGCGTGCTGAACGCCATGCGCCGCGCCTTCGCCGACCGCGACGCCGGTGGTCGCGGCCTGCAGACGTTTGACTTGCGCACGACCATCCACGCGGTCACCGCGGTGGAGTCGGCCATGCTCGACCTGCTGGGACAGTATATGAACGTGCCGGTCGCCGCCCTGCTGGGCGAAGGCCAGCAGCGCGACGCGGTCGAGATGCTGGGCTACCTGTTCTACGTGGGCGACCGCAAGAAGACCGACCTCGCCTACCGCAGCGAAGAGGATGCGGGCAACGCCTGGTTCCGCCTGCGCAATGAAGAAGCCCTCACGCCCGAATCCATCGTGCGCCTGGCCGAGGCGACGCGCGAGCACTACGGCTTCAACGACTTCAAGCTCAAGGGCGGCGTTCTGAGCGCGGACGAAGAGATGGAAGCCATCGTCGCCCTGCACGAACGCTTCCCCGGGGCGCGCGTGACGCTCGACCCGAACGGCGGCTGGCTGCTCAAGGACGCGATCCGTGTCTGCCGCGACAAGCACGGCATCCTGGCCTACGCCGAAGACCCCTGCGGCGCCGAAGGCGGCTTCTCGGGCCGCGAAGTCATGGCCGAGTTCCGCCGCGCCACCGGCCTGCCGACCGCCACCAACATGATCGCCACCGACTGGCGCCAGATGGCCCACTCGATCCAGCTGCAGTCGGTCGACATCCCGCTGGCCGACCCGCACTTCTGGACCATGCAGGGCTCGGTGCGCGTGGCCCAGCTGTGCGAGATGTTCGGCCTGACCTGGGGCTCGCACTCGAACAACCACTTCGACATCTCGCTGGCCATGTTCACCCACGTCGGCGCGGCGGCGCCGGGCAAGGTGACGGCGATCGACACGCACTGGATCTGGCAGGACGGCCAGCGCCTGACCAGGGAGCCGTTCAAGATCGAGGGCGGCATGGTGCACGTGCCGAAGAAACCGGGGCTGGGCGTCGAGCTCGATGAGCTTGAATTGGAGAAGGCGCATCAGGCGTACAAGAACATGGGACTGGGTGCCCGTGACGATGCGGTCGCGATGCAATACCTCGTCCCAAGTTGGAAGTTCGACAACAAACGCCCCTGCCTCGTGCGTTAATTACCGTAGGGTGGGCCTGGGCGGCCCCGCGAGTCCTCCGCCCACGCGTTCGGCCAGCCCAAGCGCAGCCACAGCGCATCCGTGAGTTGAACGCGCGCACGGCAAAGCCGCGCACCCTACCCCACCTGTGTACAATCTTCCCCTGCGAAGCTTGTGCTATCCTCGCGCGTTTCCAAATTTCAAGACCCGCGCCCATGACCATCACCCTCTACGGCATCCCGAACTGCGACACCGTCAAAAAGGCCCGCACCTGGCTGGCGGACAACGGCCACGATTTCACCTTCCACGACTTCAAGAAGCAGGTCCTGGCCCGCGAACTGGTGGCCGGCTGGCTCGAGCAGCTCGACTGGGAAGTCCTGGTCAACCGCAAGGGCACGACCTGGCGCAACCTGCCTGACGAGCGCAAGGCGCAGGTCAATGACAAGGCAAGCGCACTGGAGCTAATGCTGGAAAACCCTTCCGTGATCAAGCGCCCTGTGCTGCAGGGCGTCGGCCCGGTATCGGTCGGCTTCTCGCCCGACATGTACGCAGCCAAGTTCAAGGCCGCCGCATGAAGCCCTCCCGTACCCTCCTGCTGACCGAAGAGCTGATCGCCCTCGATTCCGTCACGCCCCAGGACAAGGGTTGCCAGGAGCGCCTGAAAGAGCTGCTCGCGCCGCTGGGCTTTGCCTGCGAGACAATCGAATCGAACGGCGTGACCAATCTGTGGGCGCGCAAGGGTACGACCTCGCCGGTGTTCGTCTTCGCCGGCCACACCGACGTGGTGCCGTCCGGCCCGGAACACCAGTGGGCCTCGAGCCCCTTCGTGCCGACCCGCCGCGACGGCAAGCTGTACGGCCGCGGCGCCTCCGACATGAAGACCTCGATCGCCGCCATGGTCGTGGCCTGCGAAGAGTTCATCGCGGCCCACCCCGACCATAAGGGCTCGATCGCCTTCCTGATCACCAGCGACGAGGAAGGCCCGGCCGTGGACGGCACCGCGGTCGTCTGCGAGCGCCTGGAAGAGCGCGGCGAGACGCTCGACTACTGCCTGGTGGGCGAGCCCACCTCGTCCCACGTGCTGGGCGACATCATCAAGAACGGCCGCCGCGGCTCGCTCTCGGGCCACCTGGTCATCAAGGGCATCCAGGGCCACATCGCCTATCCGCACCTGGCGCGCAACCCGATCCACCAGGCCGCACCGGCGCTGGCCGAGCTGGCTGCCGAGGTCTGGGACGAGGGCAACGAGTACTATGCGCCGACCTCCTGGCAGATCTCGAACATCGCGGCCGGCACCGGCGCCAACAACGTGATCCCGGGCAGCATGAGCCTCGACTTCAACTTCCGCTTCTCGACCGCCAGCACCGCCGACGGCCTGGAAGCGCGCGTGCACGCCATCCTCGACCGCCACGGCCTGGACTACGATCTGCAGTGGACGCTGTCGGGCCAGCCCTTCCTGACGCCAAAAGGAACGCTGTCGGACACGCTGTGCAATGCCATTCAAGCGGAGCTGGGCGTGCAGACCGAGCTGTCGACCACCGGCGGGACGTCGGACGGCCGCTTCATCGCCCGCATCTGCCCGCAGGTGATAGAATTCGGGCCGCCGAACGCCAGCATCCACAAGATCGACGAACACATCGAGCTGCGCTACATCGATCCCCTCAAGAATATCTACCGCCGCACGCTGGAGCAGCTGCTGGCGCCGCAGTAAACAACGACTCAACGGGAGCCCAGTGCCATGACCAATACCACCTTCAGCACGCCACGCGACCTGCTGCGCTATGCCATCACCCGCTTCAACGGCGCAAAGCTGTTCTTCGGCCACGGCAGCGCCGAAGCCTTCGACGAGGCGGCCTACCTGATCCTGCACACCTTGCGGCTGCCGCTGGACCGCCTCGACCCCTTCCTGGACGCGCGCCTGCTGCCGGAAGAAGTGATCCAGGTGATGGAAGTGATCGAACGCCGCGTCAGCGAGCGGGTGCCGGCCGCCTACATCACCAGGGAAGCCTGGCTGGGCGAGTACCACTTCTACGTCGACGAGCGCGTGCTGGTGCCGCGCTCCTTCATCGCCGAGCTGATCCCGCAGACCTTCAGCCCCTGGGTGCAGGATCCCGAGAGCGTGGAGAACGTGCTGGAACTGTGCACGGGCAGCGGCTGCCTGGCGATCATGATGGCCGACGCCTTCCCGAACGCCGTCATCGACGCCGTGGACATCTCGAAGGATGCGCTGGCCGTGGCCGAGCACAACATCCGCGAGTACAAACTGGAAGGCCGCGTGAACCCGATCGAGTCCGACCTGTACGAGCACGTGCCGTTCAAGAAGTACGACCTGATCGTCACCAACCCGCCCTACGTGAACAGCACGTCGATGGGCAAGCTGCCACCGGAATACCTGCGCGAGCCGCAGATCGCCCTGGCCGGCGGCGAGGACGGCATGGACCTGGTGCGCAAGATCGTCGCCGGCGCGGCCGAGCGCCTGACGCCGGAAGGCATGCTGGTGGTCGAGATCGGGAACGAAGCAGAGTATGCGGAAGCGGCCTTTGGCCACCTGGGCCTGACGTGGCTGAGCACCAGTGCGGGTGACGATGCCGTGTTCCTGCTCACCGCTGAACAACTCCAATCGCAGTAAACCGTAGGGTGGTCGGCTTCGCCGACCGCGCGTTCAACTCCCGGATGCGTCGTGGCTGCGCATGATCGGGCTGGACGCGCGGTCGGCACAGCCGACCACCCTACATAACCCCAGAAATCCGCAATGATCCGCTTCCAGAACGTCAGCCTGATGCGCGGCACCAAGCCGCTGTTAGAAGACGCCGACCTCACCCTCAATCCGGGCGACAAGATCGGCCTGATCGGCGCCAACGGCGCCGGCAAATCGAGCCTGTTCGCCATGCTGCGAAACGAGCTGCACCCGGACCAGGGCGCGATCGACTTCCCCGCAAAATGGCGCATGGCCTACGTGGCGCAGGAGACCCCGGCGCTGGACCGTCCGGCGCTGGAATACGCGATCGACGGCGACGCCAACCTGCGCAAGCTCCAGGCCGAGCTCGACGAACTGGAAGCGCACCCGGACGCGAACGACCACGGCATGCGGCTGGGCGAACTGCACAGCCTTCTCGCCGATGCCGACGCCTATACCGTGCAGTCACGCGCCGAACAGCTGCTGCTGGGCCTGGGCTTCTCGCTGGACCAGATGAAGCAGCCGGTGGCCAGCTTCTCGGGTGGCTGGCGCATGCGCCTGAACCTGGCGCAAGCGCTGATGTGTCCATCCGACCTGCTGCTGCTGGACGAACCGACCAACCACCTGGACCTCGATGCGATCATCTGGCTGGAAGACTGGCTCAAGCGCTACCCCGGCACCCTGATCATCATCTCCCACGACCGCGACTTCCTCGACGAGATCGTGAACGTCATCGTCCACATCGACCAGCGCAGCTTGACTCGCTACTCGGGCAACTATTCGAGCTTCGAGCGCCAGCGCGCCGCCAGCCTGGTGCTCGCCGCGGCCGCGTTTGAAAAGCAGCAGCGCCAGCGCGCCCACCTGCAATCCTTCGTGGACCGCTTCAAGGCCAAGGCGACCAAGGCCCGCCAGGCCCAGAGCCGCATGAAGGCGCTGGCCAAGATGGAAGAACTGGCTCCGCTGCGCGCGGCCGCCGAATTCTCCTTCGAATTCCGCGAACCTTTGTCCGCGCCGAACCCGCTGCTGGTACTGGAGGACGTCGATGCCGGCTATCCGATCCTGGATGGCCACGGCGACAAGGTCGGCGGCAAGGCCATCGTCAAGCGCGTCAACTTCTCGCTGCAGATCGGCCAGCGCATTGGCCTGCTGGGCGTGAACGGCGCCGGTAAATCCACGCTCATCAAGACCGTGGCGGGTGAGCTGATGCCTTTGGAGGGCAAGGCCACGCTCGGCAAGGGCCTGTCGATCGGGTACTTTGCCCAGCACCAGGTCGAGATGCTGCGCCACGACGAGTCGCCGCTGTGGCACCTGGGTAGAATCGCGCCGAACGTGCGCGAACAGGAGCTGCGCAACTTCCTCGGCAGCTTCAACTTCCCGGGCGATATGGTGACCAGTAAGATCGCCCCCTTCTCCGGCGGCGAGAAGGCGCGCCTGGCGCTGGCCCTGATCGTCTGGCAACGCCCGAACCTGCTGCTGCTCGACGAACCGACCAACCACCTGGACCTGGAAACCCGCGAAGCCCTGACCATGGCGCTGGCCCAGTTCGAGGGCACGCTGGTTCTCGTCTCGCACGATCGCCACCTGCTGCGCGCCACCACCGACCAGTTCATCATCGTAGCCGACGGCAAGCTGCAGCCCTTCGACGGCGACCTGGACGACTACAAGGAATGGCTGTTCCAGACCAAGCTGGGCAAGGGTACCGATACCCTGCCCGCGCCGACACCGGCGAAGGAAGCAAGCGCCACGGCTCCCGCCGCGCCGGTCGACCGCAAGGAACAGAAGCGCCTGGAAGCGGAAGAACGCCAGCGCCTGGCCGCCCTGCGCAAGCCGCTCGAGAACCGCGTCAAGCGCCTGGAAGAGCAGATGGCCAAGCTGAACGCGAAGAAGGCCGAGATCGACGTCCAGCTGCTGGAGCCGGGCATCTACGAGGCCGAGAACAAGGAAAAGCTCAAGACCCTGGTGGCCGACCAGGCCTTCGCCTCGCGCGACCTGGAGCAGCTCGAATCCGAATGGCTGGAGCTGCAGGAGCAGCTCGAAGGCCTGGCCGCCTGAGCGGCATCAAGCCACCCGGGCGTCCTCGCTGGGCGCCAGCGACATCAGGCGGTCGATGTCGATCAGGATCATGCGCCGGTCCTTCATGATGCCGAGACCGATGAGGTAGTCGGCCTCGCCGCTCGCCCCCGGCAGCGGCGCCACCTGCTCCGGGCGCAGGCGCACGACGCCCGTCACTCTCTCCACCACCACTCCGACGATCCCGGCCGAGACCCGCACGACGATCACGTCGAGGCCGGGCTTGGGCAGGGAGCGATCGGCCGTGAATGCCACGCGCAGGTCCACCACCGGCATGACCACCCCGCGCGAAAGCGCCACGCCGCCGATGATCCCGCCGTCATTGGAAAAGCGTTCGAGCGAACTGTAGGCCTTGAGTTCCTGCACGGCGGCGTAATCGAGCCCGTATTCGAGCCCGCCCAGGCTGAAACCGAGGAACTGCTGGGGTGCGGCGAAGAAGTGTCGGTGCATGGCGTTTCCTTTCATGGGCAACACCTATCCTAAAGGTGTAGCGGGCTGAAATGTTGACTGCAGTCAACTAACGCACTGCGGCGGGGCGCCTGTCGGCTCACTCCTTGATTTCGGGTTCGACGAGCCGGGCCAGTTGCGCCAGCGATTCCTGCCAGCCGAGGTAGCAGCTTTCGACCGGAATGAAGTCCGGAATGCCTTCCTGCGTGATCCGCACCTCGACCCCGCACACGACTTCGCGCAGGGTGACGGTGGTCTGCATCCGGCCCGGCATGCGCGGGTCTTCGAATTCGGCCGAGTAACGCACCCGCCTGCCCGGTTCCAGCTCCAGGTATTCGCCCCCGAAGGCGTGGCTGCCGCCCGTCGTCAGGTTGGTGAAGGACATCCGGTAGCGGCCGCCGACCCGGCTGTCCATCTCGTGGACGGTGCCGAAGAAGCCGTAGGGCGGCAGCCATTTCGCGAAGGCGCCGGCAGTGGTGAAGGCGCGGTAGATGCGGTCGGGGGTGGATTTCAGGACACGGTGCAATTCGACGGTATTGGACATGGCGGTCTCCTTGTTTGATGTGGCAGAGGACGTCCCTCTGCCATGACGACGAAGAAGCGAGGCGGTTTTCGACATACGGCCTGCTTTTTTACGGCGCTGTCACCATCAGGTGTGGAAAATTCCGACCGCCGCTCTCAGGAGATGTTCGGGTGATGCGATCCGTTCTCCATCCAGCGCCCAGCGCCAGCCGAGGTAATTAGGCAGGTAGCGCGATGCTACGCCGTGAAAGCGCGCCAGCCAGCTGCGCAAACGCTGGTGGTAGGCGTTCACGTTTTGCACGTGCACGGCGCCGCGCACACGCTCGCCCAGACGCAAATTAACGAACGCATGCGCGATCCGCGCTTGCCTGGCGAAGGACCGGTAGGCCCGGTGCCCGTCCGTCACCAGGAGCACGTCCGGGTCGAGCACAGGAAGCAGATGGCGGTGCAGCTGCCTGGCGGTGACGGCAGCCCGGCCGGTGACGAAGGAGCAGGTCTGGCCGCCGCGGTCGCGGGCAACGAGGATGCAATCGTGTTCACGCGAGATCCCCCGGCGCTGCGCGACCCCGCCGCGCTTGCGGGCGGGCCTGTCCAGCTTGCGTGAACCCTTCTGTGATTCGAGCAGGAACAATTCGTCGGCCTCGGCGATGCCCGTCAGGCGCTCGGGCTGGTCATGCCGGATGCCGCCGAGAAAGCGGTGGCGCCAGCGAAAGCTCGTATTGCGGTGTATTTCCACTGCTTTCGCGGCCGCGCGCACACTACGCGAATCAAGCATCTCCGTTGAAAAGTCGAGCCACTTTTCCCGGTAGCGCAGGCGCGCCAGCGGGGTGCCGCTCAAGGCGTTGAAAGTTCGGTTGCAGGCCCGGCAGCGATAGCGTTGCAAGCCGCGGGTTACCCCATGCCGGTAGTGGCGGCTGCCGCCGCAGTCCGGGCAAGACAGTGGCGCCGGCCTTGCCTGCTCGATCGTTTCGCATACGCTGTCCAGTCCGATGGCAGGCCGCAGCGCTGCCAGCAACTGCGAGCGTTGCTGCCTGTTGAGCATGGGTACTTGCCGAAGCAAGCGGACAAAGCCTGGCGAGCGCATGATCCCTCCTGACGGTCCTGTTTGGACATTCGCTCAGCTCAACAGTTCAATTTCTACATCTGACGGTGACAGCGCCTTTTTTACTTCTGCACCAGCAAGGCCACCAGCGGCGCATCGTTCGGATTGACCAACACTTCGGCAAGCCGGGCGCGCGGCACCAGCGACACGGCCTGGCTTTCCCATCCCATGTCGGCCGGGCAGCCGCCCACGCGCCGGGCCGAATAGTAACGGGTCTTGCTGCGGCTGCGCACCAGGTCGCACAGGAAGCCGCTGAGCACCACGCGCAAGCCGCTTTCTTCCCAGGCTTCGCGGATCGCCGTGGCGCGCAGGGACATGCCCGGGTCGCGCGTCCCTTTCGGGAAGGTGGCGGGATAGCCGCCGAAGGCATTCGACGGATGCACCACCCAGACCCGCCCGTCGGGCTCCTCGATCACGACCCCGGCGGCCACGCGCCTGCCGGGCGCCGGCTCGAATGCGGGCTCCTCGAAAGACCCCTGTCCCTCGACCGCGCTCCAGCCGGCGTCATCGACGGGCGCCTCGCGCCACGGCAGGAATGCGATGCCGTTCAGGGAAGCGGGCATGGCGCCGCCGGGCACCACGGTGGCGGTCTGCAGCGGGTCGATCCAGCTGCCGGGTGGCGTCGGCGCAGTCGGTAGCGCGATGCTGACCGCTCGGCCGTATTCGTCTTTCCTGGGATGGATGGCGGAAGGCATGCGGCCATTCTAGCCGAGCAGCGCCAGCAGCTCGCGGATGTCGACCGGCTTGACCAGGTGATGGTCGAAGCCGGCGGCCAGCGAGGCCTCGCGGTCCTGCGGCCTGCCGTAGCCGGTGACCGCCACCATCAGTGCAGCCGCCATGCCGGGCAGCGCGCGCAGGCGACGCGCCAGTTCGTTGCCGTCCATGCCGGGCAGGCCGATGTCGAGGATGCAGGCGTCGAGCCCTGCCCCACCCTGCGCAGCGACGTAGTCGAGGGCGCTGTGCGAATGGTGTTCGATGTGCACCCGGTGCCCCGCGCTTTCCAGCATCATGCCGAGCAACTCGGCCGCGTCGACATTGTCGTCCACCACCAGCACCCTGCGCCCGCTGGCCGCGCTCTGCAAGGCGTCCGGGCCAGGCAGGCTCGCGGCGCCGTGCTCCGCGGACGCCGCCATGCGCGGCAGGAGGACCGAGAAGCGGCTCCCCTGCCCCGCCCCTGCGCTGTACACCGACACGCTCCCGCCATGCAGCTCGACCAGGCTCTTGACCAGGGCAAGGCCGATGCCCAGGCCTCCCTGGGAGCGGTCGGCGCTGCGCTTGGCCTGGGTGAACAGGCCGAACACGTCGCCCTGCACTTCCCGCGTCATGCCGATGCCGTTATCGCTCACGCACAAGAGCACCTCTTCGTCCCGCACGTCCATCTCGAGCACGATGCGTCCGCCGTCCGGCGTGTACTTCGCCGCATTGTTGAGGAGATTGGCCAGCACCTGCACCAGGCGCTTGCGGTCGCCGGCAACCACGGCCTGTTCCGGCGCCAGGTGCACTTCCAGCCGGTGGCGCCGGCCTTCGACCAGCGGGCGCACCTGCTCGACCGCGTCGGCCACGGCATCCTTGACGTCGACCGGCGCATGCTCGAGCGCCACCAGGCCGCGCGTGACGCGCGAGACGTCCAGCAGGTCGTTGATCAGGCTCGTCATGTGGCCCACCTGGCGCGTGACGATGGCGCTCGTGTGGCGCACGCCCTCCGCGTCGAGCCGACCGAGCGCCAGCAGCTCGGCCGCGGCGCCGATCGGCGCCAGGGGGTTTCTGAGCTCGTGCGCCAGCATGGCCAGGAATTCGTCCTTGCGCTGGGCCTCGAGGCGCAGCTGGTCCTGGGCCAGGCGGCGCGCGGTGATGTCCCGGAAGAAGACGGCCAGGCCGCCGCCCATCGCGGGATAGACCCGCACTTCCATCCAGCGCCGCTCCCCGCCCGGCAGCGGATAGGCATAGTCCACCACACCCGGCGAGCGGGATGCCATTGCCACGCGCAGGATGCGTTCGACCTCGCTCCCCATTGATTCCGGAAAGGCTTCCCAGTGGTCGCGTCCGAGCACCTCGGCCGCCGGCCGTTCGATCAGCTGCAGGCCGGTGGCGTTCATGCGCCGCACGATCCAGTCCGTATCGACCATGGCGAAGCCCTCGGTCATCGTGTCGAAGATGTACTGCGACTGGTCGCGTTCGGCGCGCAGCTCGGCCTGGACGGCGGCGGTTTCCACTGCGGCCCAGGTGCGCTCGGCCATCTCGCGCGCCATGCGCAGGTCGTCCTCGCTCCACTCGCGCGGAACCTCGCTATGCATGCTGAGCACGATGCGCAGGACGCCGCCCTTGATCAGCGGGAGGGTCAGGTGGGCGCGCACCCCGATCGCCTCGTGCGCCGCCAGCGAGCCGCGCGTGCGCGGGTCGCCCGCCACGTCGGCCACCAGCACGTCGCGGCCGGCGCGCAGGTCCTGCGCCGTCTCCGGACCGAAGGCCTCGAGCGTGGTGAGCAGGCCCGCGATACTGGCCACGCCGGGGCGGCACCAGTCGCGCCGTACGCTGACTTCGCCGCCCGGTTCGCGCACTTCGGCAAACAGCACCCGCGCGAGATGCAGCCACTCGCCCAGCAGGGCGCTGGCCGCGCCGACGATCTCCCCACCGTCCGCCAGCGGACGCAGGCGGTCGGCCAGCGCCAGCAGGAAGGCCTGCTGGCGCTCGACCCGGCGCAGTTGCTGGACCTGCTCCTCGACCTTGCGCCGCGCCATGTGCTGTTCGGTGACGTCGGTGCCGAGGGCGAAGATGCCGGCGATCGCGCCGTCTTCGACGATCGGCTGGTAGATCACGTTGATGTAGACGCGCTCCAGGGCGCCGCCGGAATCGCGCCGCACCCGGATCGGCACCTCGTAGCCGAGGTATTCGCGGCCGGAGGCGTAGACCGCGTCGAGCACCTCGAACAGGCGCTGGTCCGCCAGCTCGGCCAGGGCCTCGCGCACCGGATGCCCGACGTAGTCGCGCGGCCCGAGCAGGTCGACCATGGCTTCGTTGACGAACTCGAACACGTGCTGCGGTCCGCGCAGCACCGCCATGAAGCTGGGCGCCTTGCGAAACAATGCCTGCAGGCGGTCGATGTCGGCGCGCAGGTGCTGGTTGGTCAGGGTGACGTCGCGCGCGCGTTCGAGCAGGCCGCTCTGCTCCGCCAGCATGGCCGGCGCCTGCGCGTCGGCTGCGCCGCTCGCCCGGCGCCGGCGTTCGACTTCGGTGACGTCGATCGGATGCTGCAGCACCAGCTCCAGTTCGCCCGCCTCGTCGAACACCGGCGAATGCGTGATGGTCCAGTAGCGCTCTTCGAAGCCGCCTTCGGCGCGCGGAATGTCGAAGCGCAGCAGGGCCAGGGTATCGGGCCCGCCGCTGCGGATCACGCGCTCGATCGATGCAACCATCTGGCGCTCGGTCTCCGGGTCGGCCGGAAAGGCCTCCAGCGCCCAGCGCCCGGCGATGTCCTCCAGCCGGCGCCCGGTCGAGGCCAGGTAGGCGCGGTTGGCATACGCGATGACGAGCCGGCGGTCCATGACCAGGTAGGGATTCGGTGATGCGTCGAACAATGCGCGGTAGCGGTGGTCAAGGCTGGCCATTGCCGGATCGGATAGATGATGTGTCCCGCCATTCTACCGATGTCCAGCTGGACGGGCCCTCCTGTTACATCGGAGCATCGCCGCCCGGCCTGGACATTGATTCCGGCAGCCATCTGTGACAACATCGGCTGACCTCCCGGATGGGGCAACATCACAGGCCAGAACAATGCACAAGACGCCCGGCTCCTCGCCCATGACCCTCGCGCTCGACAACGTCCTGCTGGACAAGCGCCCGCGCCAGCTCGGCGGCTGGCGCCGCGGCGGCGTCGAATTCCTCTGGTTCGGCTTCAAGAACGCGCGCGCCTGCCTGTTCGTCGGCCTGTTCTTCGCCGCCATGATGCTCACGCCGCGCGCCGGCGTGTTCGGCATTCCGCGCTACGACCTGCTCCTGCTGGTGGCCCTCGCCATCCAGCTGTGGATGGTGAGGTCCGGCCTGGAAACCATGGACGAACTGAAGGCGATCTGCCTGTTCCACGCCATCGGCTTCGTGCTCGAGGCCTTCAAGGTGTCGAGCGCCATCCAGTCCTGGGCCTATCCGGACTTCGCCTACACGAAGGTGATCGGCGTGCCGCTGTTCTCGGGCTTCATGTACGCCGCCATCGGCAGCTACATCGTGCAGGCCTGGCGCCTGTTCGACCTGCGCATCCGCCACCATCCGCCGCACTGGATGGCGTGGACCATCGCGATCCTGATCTACCTGAACTTCTTCACCCACCACTACATCGGCGACTACCGCTGGTACCTGGCCGCCTGCGCCCTCGGCCTGTACTCGCGCACCACCGTGGTGTTCCGGCCGCTCGACCGCGACCGCAAGATGCCGCTGCTGCTGTCCTTCGTCCTGATCGGCTTCTTCATCTGGCTGGCCGAGAACATCGGCACCTTCTGGGGCGTGTGGCGCTACCCGAACCAGCTGGGCGCCTGGTCCGTCGTGCACGTGAGTAAATGGAGCTCCTGGTCGCTGCTGGTGATCATGACCTTCACCATCGTCGCCAACCTCAAGCACATCAAGGAAAAGATCCACGTCGCGCGTGCCTGAACGCCGCTGCACCGGATTTGCCGCGCGGGAGCCCCTCGAGAACTGTCCGGGCCGTTCAGGCGCTGTTATGATGAATGCATGCGGCATGCTCGCGTCCGCATGGAAGGAAGCACCATGAAACCGCTCATCGGCATCGTCCTGTGCCTGGCGCTCCCGCTCTTGCCAGGCGCCGGCCGTGCTGCCTTGCAGAACGACCGCCCGGCCGTATCCACCGACACGCCCGCCCACGTGCAAAGCGTGCTGCAGTCGCTCGAACGACAGCGCTCGAACGCCATCCTGCAGCGCGACATCTCTACCTTGCGCAAGCTGATGGACCGCGAGTATTCCCACGTCGAAAGCCGCGGCCGCGCGCGCAGCAAGACCGAGCTGCTGACCGCCCTCGACCGGGGCGACATCCGCTTCAAGGTGTACGAGAACGAATCAAGCGAGGTCCAGCTGCTCGACAACGGCGAGGCGGCGCTGGTCACCGGGATCTTCCGCAGCGTGCTGGCCCAGCCCAATGCGAAGATGTTCCGGGGGCGCTACGTGCGGGTCTGGGTGCGGCAGGAGGATGGGTGGAAGAATACCTATCACCAGGCGACCGAGATCCGGCCGGCGCAGACTGCCTGCCCCTGCGATTAGGAATCGACTGAACTGCATGCGGTACTCCGATTGCTATTACCTCCGACGTAATTGGCGCGAACTGGAGTGAAGCCGATACTCCAACCGTGACGACTTTCCTGACGAAGGCCTCATCCAGGTCGGGGAGTCGCAGCACACTTTGCCAATCCAAAAGGAGAACAACATGAGTGCATACGCGGTCGGTCTGCTGAAGGAAGTCCGTTTCGGTCCCGACATCGTCAAGTATCTTGAACGCATCGACGAGACCATGAGGCCGTATCGGGGCCGTTTTCTGGTTCATGGTCAAGGACCTGAAGTCCTGGAGGGAAGCCTCCAGCAGGACCTGGTCATCATAGAGTTTCCCGATATCGAGCATGCCCGCGACTGGTATCAATCGCCCGCCTACCAGGAAATCCTGCCCCTCCGTGCCCGGAACGCGTCGAGCGTCATCTTCCTGCTCGATGGGCTGCCGGAAGGCCACCTGGCGACCGATATCTTGAGATAGCAAGCACCCGGGTCCGCAGCCGCTGGGCGTTCTCGCCCGGCGCCCGCTTTGCCCATGCTTCGATCATCGATCCGCCTGCGTCAGGACGCGACGACGTCCGACGTACTCCAGCTGAAGCTCCCGCTGCTGCCCGCAAACAGCAACTCCGCCCCGCTCGCCTCGCGCAACCTCGCCTTGATGGTCCGCGCCGGCAGGTCGTAGGGCTTGCTCTCGCTCCCCGAGGTATCCGGCTCGACATCCAGCGCCCGCACCGTGATGTCCCCCGCCACCGCCACGATGCCCACGCTGACCGCGCCATCGTGGGCCGCGCGCTGCGTCTCCAGCCGGCCCAGCACCTCCATGCCCGCCTTCTGTTCAAGCTCGATGTCCTTGACTTCCTGGTTGAGAAGCGACATCTGCTTGAGCGCAGGCGCCACGGCCGCCGCCATTTTCTTGAAGGCCGGCTGCTGCTGCTCCGTGAGCACCAGCTCTCCCTTGCGCACCCGCCCGGCCAGCTTGACGTAGTTCGCCACCTCCGGCTGCGCGGCGAGCGAAGCGATCGCCGCGCGGCGCTGCTCGACCAGCCGGCCGAACTGCCCCACGCGCTCGCGGATCATGCCGATCGCCTTGTCGATGCGCGAACAGTCCGGACGCAGCACGAACACGCGCATCTCGCTGTGCCCGCGCGGCAGGGCGCGTTCGATCGACACGCGGCGCGCGGCGATCGCGCAGCCTTCGGCCTGCCCCACGTCGACTTCGTCGGCCATGATGTCGCAGTTGATGGCCTCGACCACCGTCACCTTCGCGCCCGAGATGATGCAGTTCTCGGCGCGCTGCAACTGGACATTGCCCTTGGCGCTCTGGATCACGGCACCGGAGGCCACGCCCTGCACCACGACCGGGCCGTCGGCATTCTTCGCGCTGCCGCCCATCAGGTTGCGGTTCAGGAGCACGGTGCCGCCGCGCGAGGCAATGTGGCCATAGACGTCGGCATGCACGGTGATGCTCTCGCCCTCCACCACGCGGTTTTCCTGCACCTCGCCGAATTCCTCGAAGTCGCCGGATAGATCCAGGTTGCCCGTGGTACGGACGCTGACGCCGTCGTGGCTGATGATCTTGTCGCCCACCGACACGCGGTTGCTGCCGCGTTCCACGTTGACGAAGCCATCCTGCAGCGCGACCAGGAATTCGCCTTCGGCCAGGCGGTCGATGATGGTGCCCGGCCCGCACCAGCCATTGAAGTCGAGGTCGTCCGGCAGCTCGGGCGGGAGCACGATGCCGGACAGGTCGAAGCCGGACTCGCCCGCCACGCGCGGCAGTTTCTGCAGCAGGCGCTTGCCGCGCTGGACCTGGGGAAAACGGTTCTGGAAGCTCAGCAGGTCGAGCTTGCCGTTGGCGAGCTGGCGCGGGGCATCGCTGCGGTGCAGGTCGCCCGTGACCTCGACCACGCGCGCGTCCTGTCCCGGGGTCGGCGGCAGGCGGCGCGCCACCACGATGCGGCCGGCGGCGCCGCTGGAGATGGCGCCGCGCACGGCCTCCAGGTCGATGCCGAAGCGGATGCCCTTCATCCACATGTCGGCGACGAATTCGTCGAGGTCGAGGCTGGTGGGCTGTTCTTCGCCGTCCTCGTCGCGCATGAAGACCGGTTCGAAGTAGTACTCGGCCTCGCCGTCGGCGATCCTGGCGGCGCGATACAGCTGGCGCCGGGCCGGGGAGAAAGGCAGGATGTCGCCGGCCAGGCGCACCAGGGGCTCGCCGCGCGGATGGCGCGGCAGCTCGGGGCCGTGGCCGAACAGGGCCTTGACCAGTACCGGATAGTCGAGCCCTGCGAAGTACTGGTTCTTCAGGAAGATGGCGTCGACAGCGGCGACCAGGGCTGGGCCGAGGGCGTTCAGGTCGGCATACACGCCGTCGTCCTGGCGCACGATGCAATGGGCCGGCGCCGCGGGAGGCGCGACATGCGCTGAATGGCGTGCAGCCGGGCTATCCGGCAGGATGCTTGCTGCGGAGTTGGACACGGGGCGCCCTCCAGTCTGGTCTAGTGGGCGCCACGATAGCATGTTGCGCAATGTAAATAAACATATGGCAACAAATTTTCTTTGAAGAAACCCCATCCAAGGGGGAAAGCCGAAAAAGAAAACGGCGCCCGCAGGCGCCGCCTTTCCAGCCAGCCGCTTGTTCAGCGGCGGCGGGCGTTGGGATACAGGTCGACGTTGGCCTCGTTGATCTGGCGCTTCAGTTCGCGCCGCTCGTCGGGCGTCAGGCGGCCGCGGCGGCTTTCCTCTCCACGGCGCATCTGGTCTTCCATCTGCTCCTGCCGGCGCGCATTATCGCGCATTTCGTAGGCGCGGCTGTCGAAACGCTGGTCCTGCGCACGCGCCTCGTAACGGTCGCGCATCTGCTGTTGCTGCATCTCGTCGCGGCGCGGGCCGCGGTCTTGCGCCATGGCGCCGGCGGCGGTGCAGGCGAGGACGCAGGCCACGATGCCATGACGCACCAGGCCCAGTGCCCCGTCTTTTACTGCCTGAATTGTATTGAGCGCGTCGTTCATGGTGTCCCTCTTCCGCGATGCCATATAAACAGATAAGCTGTGATGACCACTTGCCGCCAGTGTATGTGCATACCGTCCGAGGAGTAAGCCTGATTGGGTAAAGTTTGTAACACAATGTAATGCCTGAGCAATTCGAACGCGATGCTCAAGCCATAAGACGTTACCATAGCGACATGCTTCTGACAATTCTGGAATCCATATGAACGCATCGACGAATAACTCGAACAATAGCGCTGCAAATACTGCGACCCCGGGCGCCGCGGGCGGCCACTCCGCGAAGATCATGGTGGTGGACGACGACGTGCGCCTGCGCGACCTGCTGCGCCGCTACCTCACCGAGCAGGGCTTCCAGGTGGTGACGGCCGAAAGCGCGCCGGCCATGAACAAGCTGTGGCTGCGCGAGCGCTACGACCTGCTGGTGCTGGACCTGATGCTGCCGGGCGAAGACGGCCTGTCGATCTGCCGCCGCCTGCGCGGCGCCGGCGACCAGACCCCGATCATCATGCTGACCGCCAAGGGCGAGGACGTGGACCGCATCGTCGGCCTCGAGATGGGCGCCGACGACTACCTGCCCAAACCCTTCAACCCGCGCGAGCTGGTGGCGCGCATCGGCGCGGTCCTGCGCCGCAAGGGTCCGGACGAGATCCCGGGCGCCCCGAGCGAGACCCCGCAGACCTTCGAGTTCGGCGACTTCGTGCTCGATCTCGGCACGCGCACCCTCAAGAAGAACGGCGAGACCGTGCCCCTGACCACCGGCGAATTCTCGGTGCTCAAGGTGTTCGCCCGCCATGCCCGCCAGCCGCTCTCGCGCGAGAAGCTGATGGAGCTCGCGCGCGGCCGCGAATACGAAGTCTTCGACCGCTCGCTCGACGTGCAGATCTCGCGCCTGCGCAAGCTCATCGAACCCGACCCTTCCAGCCCCCTGTACATCCAGACCGTCTGGGGCCTGGGTTATGTGTTCATCCCTGAAGGACAGCCGCGCTAGTGTTCGCACCATTTTCCGCGGCGCGCCGCGCCGCGCGCTTCGCCTGGTACCGCAGCGGTCTGTTCTGGCGCACCTTCCTCCTGATGTCCCTGCTGACCGCGGCCTCGATGGGCTCGTGGATCGGCATGCTCAATATGTTCCAGCGCGGACCACAGGTGCAGCAAACGGCCGAACTGGTGGGCTCGGTGGTGACCCTGACCCGGGCCGCCCTCACCCACTCCGCGCCGGACCTGCGCCGCGAGCTGCTGCTCGAACTGGTGTCCAATGAGGGCATCCGCATCCTCACGATGAACGACTACGACGTGGTCGAGCCGCCGCCCAACACGGCCCTGATGGCGGACATCGCCACCGCCGTGCGTGAGCGGCTGGGCAAGCAGACCCGCTTCTCCAGCAGCGTGAATGGCGTGCCGGGCTTCTACATCAGCTTCAACATCCAGGAAGACGAATACTGGCTGATGCTCGAGCGCGAGCGCCTGGCGGGCCTGACGCGCGTGCAGTGGCTCGGCTGGGCGACCCTGGTGGGCCTCCTGTCGCTGGTCGGGGCCGCGTTTGTTTCTTCGTTGGTGAACCGTCCGCTGGCGCGCCTGACGGCGGCCGCGCGCGCGATCGCCAAGGGCGAACGCCCGACGCCGCTGCCCGAGAAGGGCTCGCAGGAGATCATCGAGGCGAACCGCAGCTTCAACCAGATGGTCGAAGACCTGGCCCAGGTCGAGAAGGACCGCGCCGTCATCCTGGCGGGCATCTCGCACGACCTGCGCACCCCGCTCGCGCGCATGCAGCTGGAAGTCGAGATGGCGCACCTGCCGCAGGATGCACGCGAAGGCATGCAGTCGGACATCAACCAGATGGACGCCATCATCGGCCAGTTCCTCGACTTCGCCAAGCCGACCGACGCCGCCACCTTCGTCGCCGTGAACCTGTCGGAGATGCTGTCCGAGGTCGGGCGCGAAGCGGGCCGCATCCGCGACCTGCGGGTGCAGGTCGACCTGATGCCGGGCATCCATGTGATGGGCAATGCGACCGACCTGCGGCGCGTGGTCAACAACATCATCGAGAACGCGCGCAAGTACGGCAAGACACCTGGCCAGGACATCACCGAGATCGACATCGTCCTGCGCGTGAAAGCGACCGGCCACGGACGGCGCGCCGTCATCGAGATCGGCGACCACGGCGTGGGCGTGCCGGAAGACCAGATCGCCCAGCTGCTCAAGCCCTTCACGCGCCTGGACAGCGCGCGTGGACAGGCCAACGGCGCCGGCCTGGGCCTGGCCATCGTCGAGCGCGTGCTGTCGCGCCACAACGCCGAACTGTCGGTGAGCAACCGCGAAGGCGGCGGCCTCTTGCTGCAGATCGCGCTGCCGCTTGCCGGCTGAGGCCAGTCGATCAATACATAGTAAACTCGTAGGGTGGTCGGCTTCGCCGACCGCGCGTCCAGCTCCGGCCTGCGCAGTAGCGGCTCGACCGGGAGTCGAACGCGCGGTCGGCACAGCCGACCACCCTACCAACCCGGTACCTCGATCATGAAACACGAACAAGAACAGTTCCTCGACAATATCCCGCTGTCCCAGAAGATCCGCGCCATGGTGCGCTCCCTGCCGCGCACCGGCATCACCCTGAGCGAGCTGATCCAGCTGGTCGGCAAGGACGGCCTCCTGATCCTGGCGGGCCTGCTGACCCTCGTGTTCCTGATCCCGGTGTCGATCCCGGGCGTCAGCACCGTGTTCGGCGCGGCCATCCTGCTCATCGGCCTCTCGCGCCTGTTCGGCCGCGAACTATGGGTGCCGGAGCGCCTGAAGCACCGCGTGATCGGCACCCGCAAGCTGCGTCCCCTGCTGCGCAAGGCCCTGCCCTGGATGGTGAAGATCGAAAAGGTCAGCCGCCCCAACCGCATCCAGTGGCTGGTGGCCAAGGGACCGATCCAGTACCTGAACGACGCGGCCCTGGTGCTGGGCGCGGTGCTCCTGATGATGCCCTTCGGGCTGATCCCCTTCAGCAATACCTTCCCGGCCGTGGCCCTGCTCTTCCTCGCCATCGGTCTCTTGCAGCGCGACGGCGTGTGCGTGCTGCTGGGTCACATCGGCAACCTGTTCACCATCCTCTATTTCAGCCTCCTGATCGGCGGCGGCGGCCTGGCGGCGCGCGAGGTCTTCCAGCGCATGAACGGCTGAGGAGCGGGGCCCGATTCGCTATACTGGCGGCTTTCGACCCATCCGAGAGCGCCATGACCGTCACCGCCCCCACCTACCATGACATCGAACTGGCCGCCGAGCGCCTGAAGGGCGCGGCGCACCGCACGCCGGTGCTGACCTCGACCACGGCCAACCGCATCAGCGGCGGCGAGCTGTTCTTCAAGTGCGAGAACTACCAGCGCATGGGCGCCTTCAAATTCCGCGGCGCCTATAACGCGATCGCGAAGTTCGACGACGCCCAGCGCGCGGCCGGCGTGCTGACCTTCTCCTCGGGCAATCACGCGCAGGCGATCGCCCTGTCGGCCAGGCTGGCCGGCATCAAGTCGACCATCATCATGCCGCACGACGCGCCGGCCCTGAAGGTCAAGGCGACCAGGGAGTACGGCGGCGAAGTCATCACCTACGACCGCTATACCGAGAACCGCGAAGAGATCGGCCGCCGCTTGTCGGAAGAGCGCGGCATGACCCTGATTCCGCCCTACGACCACCCGGACGTGATCGCCGGACAGGGCACGGCGGCCAAGGAACTGTTCGAGGAGACCGGGCCGCTCGACATCCTGCTGGTTTGCCTGGGCGGCGGCGGCCTGCTGGCCGGCTCTGCGCTGGCGGCGCGCGCCCTGGCCCCGGACTGCAAGGTGATCGGCGTCGAGCCGGAAGCCGGCAACGACGGCCAGCAGTCGCTGCGCAAAGGGGAAATCGTGCACATCGCGGTGCCCAAGACCATCGCCGACGGCGCCATGGTGACCCATATCGGCGAGCACAATTTCGAGGTGATTCGCCGCGCGGTAGACGACATCGTCCTTGTGACCGACACCCAGCTGGTGCAGACCATGGCCTTCTTTGCCGAGCGCATGAAGATGATCGTCGAGCCGACCGGCTGCCTCGGCGCGGCCGCGGCCCTGCACGGCGTGGTGGACGTCAAGGGCAAGCGCGTCGGCATCCTGATCTCCGGCGGCAACGTCGACCTGTCGCGCTTCGCCGAGCTGGTGTCCGGCGCGCAAGCCTGATGGAGTTCGTCCAGGCGCCCGGCCTGCCATTACCCGCCGGCCATTACTCGCAGGCCGTCGTCACGCGCGGCGGCCTGGTCTTCGTGTCGGGCGTGCTGCCGGCACGCGACCTGCCTGACACCTCTTTCGAGGCGCAGTGCGCATCGGTATTCGCGCAATGCGAGCAGATCCTGCGCGCGGCGGGCTGCGGCTTGCATGACGTGGTGCAGTGCACGGCCTACCTGGCCGGGGTCGAGCACTGGCCGGCCTTCAATGCCGCGTATGCGGCCGTGTTCGGCGCACACCGGCCGGCGCGGGCGGTCGTTCCGGTGCCGGCCCTGCATTACGGTTGCCTGGTGGAAGTGCAGCTGGTGGCGGAACAGCCGAACGGCTGAGAGATTCTTGAATGCATGCCGCGCACACGTGAGGCAGCGAACAGAGCATTGTAAGACAGACGCGGACACTGGAGGCTCCAGAAAAGGAGTCGACCATGAAGCGTCATCTCTGCCTCAGCATTCTTTGCGCGGCCCTTGCCTCATCGGCCCCCGCAACCTACGCCGGCACCGACATCGTCAAGTGCGTGGACGGCCTCGGGCGGGTCACCCTGACCGACCAGCCCTGCGACGGCGGCGCCTCCACGGTGCGCCTGGCCAGCATGCCGGCCGATGAAGGAGCCAACCGCGTGCAACCCTATCCGCTGGCCGTCGAGCACAGCGTGCTGCCGCCTCCGCCCGCGCAAAGGCGCGTGATGGCGCCACGGGCCAAGGCCAAGCCCTTGACGCGTGATGTCGCGACCCTGAAGGCCGCCAGGGCCAATTTCCTGTTGATGGATGCAGGCGGCAAGCAGACGCTTGCGACCCTGGATTGAAGATCTATCCGGCCGAGGCTGCGTGAGCGCGCATCAGAACAGATCGCGAATCTTCTGCACGCTCGCCAGGTGCGGCGTCATCGGCGTGCCCAGCACCTTCACCAGTTCCTGCACCGCCGGATCCGTAATGAAATCCGCAGCCGAACGCGCCTCCAGGATGCGCTCTGGCGGCAGCGAACGCGCCACCGCCCAGCCCTGCACATAGTCCACGCCGATCTCCGACAGCGTCTGCACGGTGGCGGCATCTTCGGCCCATTCCGCGATGGTCTTCATGCCCAGGTTGCCGGCCAGGCTGACGATCGCCTCGACGATCGCCACATTGGCCGGGTGGGCGTTGATGTTCTTGATGAAGTTCCCATCGATCTTGAGCACGTCGGCCGGCAATTCCTTCAGGTAAGAGAAGGAGGTGTAGCCGGCGCCGAAGTCGTCCAGCGCAACCTTCACGCCGAAGCTGCGCGCCTGGTCGATGAAGCGGCGCGTGTTGTCGAGGTCGTGCAGGGCCACGCTCTCGGTGATCTCGAGGCAGAGGCGGCTCGCCACATGCACGAAGCGCCCGAGGATCTCGAAGGTGTCCTGCACGAAGCGCTCGTCGTTGAGGGAGGCGCCCGACAGGTTCATGCACACGAAGCGGGTATTGCCCAGCTGCTCGGCATGCTCGGCGATCCAGGACAGGGTCGTGTTCATCACCCAGCGGTCGATCACGCTCGCGCGGCCGCTCTTCTCGGCGGCGGCGATCACGGCGCCGGCCGGCACGATGCGGCCGTCCGGCTCGCGCATGCGCAGCAGCACTTCGAAGTTCAGCGATTCGCGCGGGTGGCCGAGCGACATGATCGGCTGCATTTCCAGCAGCAGGCAATCGGTCGCATTGGGACCGGACAGGCGCGCCACCATGTCCAGTTCCGCCGCGCGCTGGCGGAAGGCTTCGGCGCCGCGCTCGTAGACCACCAGGCCGTCGCCCTGCCCCGTCTTGGCTTCGCGGCAGGCGCGGTCGGCGGTCGAGATGGCATCCTTCATGGCAATGCTGGGTTCGACTTCGATCAGGCCGACCGAGCCGCGCACGTGGAAGGCCTTGTCGCCCACGCGGTAGGGCGTGCTGCCGAGGCGGTCGACGATGCCGCGGCAGATGATCGAGGCCAGCGGGATGGCCGTCTCCGGCATCAGGATCACGAATTCGTCGCCGCCCACGCGGCCGATCTGCTGGCCGCCGGCCAGCATGGTGGCCATGCGCTCGCACACCTGCTTGAGCACCTCGTCGCCGGCCGCGTGGCCGAACAGGTCGTTGATCAGCTTGAAGCGGTCGAGGTCGACGTAGGCCAGCGCCATCGGGCGCCCGGCCGCCAGGCCCGCTGCGGCGAGCTGGAATTCCTGCTCGATGCCGCGGCGGTTGAAGACCTTGGTGAGCGGGTCGTTGTTGGCCATGAACTGCAGCTGCTCGGTGGCCTTGTGTTTTTCGGTGGTGTCCTGCAGCACCCCTTCGATGCGCGAGCGCGCCAGGGTCGCCGACACCAGGAAGCGCTGGCTGCCGTCGCGGCTGGCCAGTTCCATCTCGGCCTCGGCCTGGGTGTGCACCTGCTCGTGCAGCTCGGTCCAGGTGCTCTCGGTGAAGAACTGGCGCCAGGCGGTGCGGCCGGCATTGAAGCTCGAGATGCCCAGCATCTTCTGCAGGGCCGGATTGACGCTCAGGAAGTGCCCGTACATGTCGAGCGTGAAGAGACCCACCGGCATGGCCTGGTAGGCGTGCTCCAGCTCCTGCTGGGCCGCTTCGCGCTGCTCGGTCTCGCTGCGCATCTGTTCGGCCACGGCCAGCGCGGCCAGCAGGCTCGAGGCCAGCGCGGCCGTGACGCTGTTGATGATGCCGAGCAGCTCGCGCATGCCCAGCGCCGCCGACGCGACTTCGGCGATGGTCGCCAGGAAGCTGACCACGAAGGAGGCCGCGAACCACGCGGCAACGCGGTTGCGCGATTCGACGATGATCTTGAACAGGCCCACCGTCATCACCGAGAAGCAGCAGGTGCAGATCACCCACAACAGCGGCAGGTAGACGCCGTAGGGCAGCAGGATGGCGGCCGCCAGCATCGGCATGCACAGCCACTGCATGATGCGGAAAGGCAGCACGTAGCGCAGCGCCGCGATATGGTCTTTCAGGAGCGCCTGGTACAGCGTCAAGGTGGCGATGCCGTACAGGGTGATGCCGATCGAGCGGCTGCGCAGCAGCCAGTCGCTTGGTATGGTCTGGCCCAGCCACTGGATGTCCCAGCCCGCCGAGAGCGCGGCCACGCGCAGATTCAGGACCAGCCAGCCGGCGAACAGCACGTACAGGGGCTGGCGGTTGATCAGGGCGGTGATCAGGATGAACAGGGCCAGCACCACCATGCCGCCATCGAGCAGGCCGGACTTGCGATGGTACTGCTCGACCGACAGCGCGTACTGGTCGGCCGGCCACTGCAGCACCGTCAGGCGCGCGGGGCCGGCGAAGTTGGCGCGGCACAGCAGCTCGGACGGCATGGGCGCCATGCGCAATGCGAAGCCGGCCTTGGAGCCTTCGATGAAGCCGGCGCCGGCGCCGCGCACGGCATTGCCCAGCGGAGCCAGGCTGACGGCGTCCCAGCAGGCCACGTCGAGGGCATGGCGCGACGGGAACTCGATCACCTGGGCGCCGCTGCGCGGCATCGGTTCGACAGCGAACCAGACCGGCGCTTCGGACAGGTGGGTGTCATGGCCGGTGACCAGGCCCGCGGCCTGCACGCGCGCGAGCGCGCCGCGCGGATCGAGCGCCTCTTCGGTCTGCACGGCGACGTGCATCGACAGCGGCACGTCGCCGCTGGTGCGGTACTGGTCGTTCCAGAAGACCAGGGCGATGAAGGAAACGAGGCCGATCCCGAGCGGGATCAGGTAATACGAAAACAACTTCAACACCCGCTCCACGGCCGCGTGCGCGGCGGCCAGGAGCGAAGAACGACGTTGCGGTGTTGGGATGGGCATAAGCTATATCGATGCGAGCGAATGCCGGTGCCGTTCGGGCGCCGGCTCAAAGCGCAAGGATACAGGCTTACATTGATGCCGTCATGCAATAACTGCTCAGGCAGCCGCGAATTCGCGCGGCAACAACGGTGAGTACTGCGCGATTTTAGTACGAGCTAGTACCAGGGCTGGCGGCGGCGCGGCCGGGCCGATGTCGATGTCCGGATGGTGCGTGTTGAAGAAGAAATTCAGCAAGGGATGGCGCGCATCGCGGTAGCGCTGTTCGAAGCTCGCGATCTCGAAGGCCATCACGCGGTGCGGGATGTTGCCGACATGGCGCAGCGGGACCGGGCCCTGCTCCGGGAACACGTCGGCGAACAGCAGTTGCTCGTACTGGCGGTCCACCGGCGGGCGGCCCGTGGCAACCGAGAAGTCGATGGCGTTGTCTTCGCAATACATGAAACAGGCTTTGATCAGTGCCATTTTGACCACGCGTCCGACACGGCCCTCATCGATGCCCAGGCGGGTGGCCTCGACCAGGCGGCGGCCCTGCAGCCATTCCGGCAGCACGATCGATTCCTCGACGCCGAGCGGGCGATGCAGGTTGGTGCGGATGCGGGTGCTGCCCAGCGGCGATCCGTCCAGCTTGGACTCGGCCAGCAGCACGATGGTGTCGTCGTCGTAGTCGGCGGCCTCCGGATGCAGCAGCGTACGTGCGAATTCGGGCACGTGGCGGGCATAGGCGGCATGGCGGATGCGCACGGCCTTCAGCAGGTCGGACTCGGTCTCGACGCGGCGGATGGTGAAAGGCAGACGCTCGACATTGCGGCCAGCCGCGCGCGCCTCGCGCTCCTGGCGTGCGGCGGGCGCCGCGGCGCTGGAGGGAGTGGAAACGACTGGGTCGAACAACGACATGGTGAAACTCCTGGATTGAAATTGTGAAACAAAACTTGCCTGCTTCAAATTATCAATCCGCTCAGAAATATTCTAACTGCTGAGCAGGAGTACTTTTTGCCTTCTATTTGTCCTACACGGACTGCAAGACTATTCCTACAACCATAGGACGGTCGTACGTAACAATCTCGCCACAGTCCTGAGTCGGTGTCGGACGGGCCGCAGGCGCTGCGACCCATCCGCTCATGCACCGACCTACATGGTGCGCGCGCTCCCGGAAACGCGGATCGAGCTGCCCGGCTCGTCGCCGAACTCGGCCGTCAGGCGCGAGCGCATGCCCATGTCCTCGCCCTGCACCACCTCGATCCGTCCGCCGTGCGGCCACTGGATGTCGCGCAGGTAGCCGGCGAAGGCGGCGGTGCCGGCGCCGGTGGCCGGGTCTTCCAGCACGCCACCGGAAGCGAAGGGGTTGCGCGTATGGAAGCGCTGCGGCGTCTCGGCCCAGGCCAGCACGATGGTCACCAGGCCGTGCCCGTTCATCAGGCGGCGTCCGGCTTCGAGTTCGTAGTGCATGCGCGAAAGCAGCTCGCGGCTATTGAGGGCCAGCACCAGGTGGTCGTTGCCGCCATGGGCGATCGCCGGCGGAATGCGCACGTCGAGATCGGCCTGCGTGTAGCCGAACAGGGCCAGCGCCGCATCGACCAGGGCGGCGGGGGCCGGGCTGCTCCGGGTCGGCGGCGACTGCAGGCTGGCGGCGACACGCTCGCCTTCCTTGCGCCCTTCGACCGAGATCTGCGCCGCGTTCAGCGTCAGATCGAAGCGGCCGTCGCCGAAGCGGCGGGCCAGCGCGGCGCCCAGGGCGATGGTGGCGTGGCCGCAGAAGGCGACTTCGGATTCGGGCGAAAAATAGCGCACCCGCCAGCCCTCGCCTTGCGGCGCCGCGAAGGCGGTTTCGGAGAAGCCGACCGCATGCGCGACGGCCGCCATCTCCGCATCCGGCGGCAAGGTGTCGCCGATCCAGACGCCGGCAGGATTGCCACCGGCGTCGCCATCGGAGAAGGCGGCGATGCGCTCGACGTGTTGAAGCGAGCCATGCATATACTGGGCTTCTTTCATGACGGTCCTTTTCTTGTTGGGGGGTCGGCCATCATAATCCGCGCCGCCGAAGCTTGCTCGGGAGCGCCGGTTTTCAGCTCCTGCTTGACCTGGCGCGCCAAGGCAACTAGTATTTAGACATTCATCTAATTAGAAAGCGATCTAACATGGCAGGACCGTTGAACGAGGTGTTCAAGGCCATCGCCGATCCGACGCGGCGCGAGATCCTGCGCCTGCTGCGTCACGAAGAGCTGAGCGCTGGCGAGGTGGCGGCGCATTTCGACATGAGCAAACCGACCATGTCGCACCATTTCGCGGTACTCAAGGGGGCCGGACTGATCACCAGCCGGCGTGAGGGACAGACCATCTGGTACTCGCTCGACACCACGGTGCTCGAGGACGTGCTGGCCTGGTCGATGGACATGGCGCGCGGCGCCAGGGGAGGCAAACAATGAAGCGTTACCTGTTCGTATTCGCGGCCGTGGTGCTGCTGGTGCTGGCAATGGCCCTGGCCATCTATCCCGGACTGCCGGCGCAGGTGCCGGTGCACTGGAATGCGGCCGGCGAAGTCGACGGCTGGGGGCCGCGGATCGAGGTGCTGATGCACTCGGTCTTCCTCCTCGGCCTGGGCCTGCTGTGGCCGTTGCTGCCGAAGGTGTCGCCGAAGCGCTTCGCGGTGGAGGGTTTCGAGGCGACCTGGTGGTTCAGCGGCATGGCGATGGTGCTCCTGATCGGCTATATCCAGTGCGTGCACCTGTGGGCCGCCTGGCAAGGCGGCTTCGCGATGGACCGCGCCATCGTCGGCGGGCTCGGGATGTTCTTTGTCCTGGCAGGCAATGTGATGGGCAAGGTGCGGCGCAACTTCTGGCTCGGCGTGCGCACGCCCTGGACGCTGGCCAACGACCGGGTCTGGTATGCGACGCACCGGCTGGCGGCGCGCACCATGGTGGCGGGCGGCGCGCTGGCGGTGCTCGTCGCGCTGGCGGGCTGGCACGGGGTGCTCGGAATTGCGGGACTGGTCGCGGGGGCGATCGTGCCGGTGGTGTTTTCGCTGGTGTACTACAAGCGCCTCGAAAAATCAGGAACGCTTGAAACGTAGGGTGTTCGGCTTCGCCGAACGCGCGTTCAAATACACGGTGAAATGAGGCGCATCGTCCATCTTCGCGCTGCTTGAACGCGCGGTCGGCAGAGCCAACCACCCTACGAAAGCCTGCCCTGCAGCCGCTTGGCCAGGAAGTCCACCAGGGCCGACACCCGCGGCGCCAGCGCGCCCTGCTTGTAGAACACCGCCCATACCGGCTGGGTCCAGTGCAGAGTGGCGTCTTCCAGCACCGGCAGCAGCCGTCCCGCCTCGACGTCGGGGCGGGTGAGGAAGTCCGACAGCGAGGCGATCCCCGTCCCCGACAACGCCAGGTGGCGCACCGTTTCGCCGCTCGATGCCGTCACCGAGGGCGTCACCGTCCACCCTTCCCCGCCGGCGTGCCGCAGCGGCCAGGTATTCAGCGACGCCGGCGCCGTGAAGCCGAGCGTGCGGTGGGTTTTCAGGTCCTCGACCCTGGAAGGCAGGCCATGCTTCTCCAGGTAGGCGGGCGCGGCCAGCACGCGGATGTGCGATGCCCCGAGGCGGCGCGCGTTCAGGGTCGAATCGGGCAGCGCGCCGATGCGGATCGCCAGGTCGGCGCGCTCCTCGATCAGGTCGACATAGGTCTCGCCGCTCACCAGTTCCAGCTGCACCAGGGGATAGGCTTCCAGGAAGTCCGGCAGCAGCGGCGCGAGCAGGTGGTCGAGCGCCGGCGTGGCCGCGTTCACGCGCACCAGGCCCGAAGGCTGGGAGCGGCGCGCGGCGGCTTCCAGCTCGGTATTGGCCAGGTCGGCTAGCAGGCTGCGCGCCCGGCCCAGCAGCCAGGTCCCCTCTTCCGTCAGTTGCAGGCGCCGCGTCGTGCGGTGCATCAGCGTCATGCCCAGGTGCTCCTCCAGGCGCGAGATGGTGCGCGAGACGCCCGAGGGCGTCTGGCCGAGGCGCTCGGCGGCGGCCGAGAACGAGCCCGTATCTATGACTGCAGCGAAGGCAATCAGGGCGTCGACATCGATCATTCGTGACTCCACGTCAAAAGTCAATTGTACGCCAAGGCATTTTTCTACGCCTGGCAAGCAGGCACACTGCGGGCCTTGCTTCACATTGGCAGACCAAAGGAGAACACCATGCCATTCGCACTCTGGGCGCTCACGCTGAGCGCCTTCGCCATCGGGACGACGGAATTCGTCATCGTCGGCCTGATTCCGACCATCGCGGCCAGCCTCGGCGTCTCGGTGCCGTCCGCCGGCCTCCTCGTCAGCCTGTACGCGCTCGGCGTCGCCGTCGGCGCGCCGGTGCTGACCGCCCTCACCGGCCGCGTGCCCCGCAAGCAGCTGCTGATCGGCCTGATGATGCTGTTCACGCTCGGTAACCTGGTCGCCTGGATGGCGCCCGGCTATGCGGCCCTGATGGCGGCCCGCGTGCTGACCGGCCTGGCCCACGGCGTCTTCTTCTCGATCGGCTCGACCATCGCCACCAGCCTGGTGCCGAAGGAAAAGGCCGCCAGCGCCATCGCCCTGATGTTCACCGGCCTGACCGTGGCCCTGGTGACGGGCGTGCCGCTCGGGACCTACATCGGCCAGCACTTCGGCTGGCAGGCCACCTTCCTCGCCGTCTCGCTGCTGGGCGTGGTCGCCATCGTCGGCAGCTGGGTCCTGGTGCCAGGGAATATCGCCGGCAGCAAACCCGCCAGCCTGCTGACCCAGCTGGCGGTCTTGAGGAAGCCGCGCCTGCTGCTGGTGTACGCCATGACCACGCTCGGCTATGGCGGCTCCTTCATCGCCTTCACCTATCTCGCGCCGATCCTGCAGGAAGTCTCGGGCTTCGCGGCCTCCAGCGTGAGCCTGGTGATGCTGGTCTATGGCGTTTCGGTCGCGGCCGGGAACATCTGGGGCGGCAAGCTGGCCGACCGCAAGGGACCGCTGCCCGCGCTGCAGATCGTGTTCGCCCTGCTGGCCCTGGTGCTGCTGGTCCTGAGCTTCACCGCGCCGAACAAATGGCTGGTGCTGGCCACCGTGCTGGCGTGGGGCGCCGTCGCCTTCGGCAACGTGCCCGGCCTGCAGGTCTATGTCGTGCAGCGCGCCGAACGCGATGCGCCGCAGGCCGTGGACGTGGCATCGGGCCTGAACATCGCCGCCTTCAACGTCGGCATCGCCCTGGGCGCCTGGGGCGGCGGCCTGGTGGTGGCCCACTTCGGCCTGATGGCTACGGCGCCGATCGGCGCCCTGATCGTCGTCGGCGCCTTCGGGCTGACGACCCTGGCCGGCTGGCTCGACCGCCGCGACGGCCTGCCGGCAAAGGCGGCCGTGAAGACCGCCATTACCACCCACTGAATACAAAAGGAGTCAACATGAACATGACCATGCCCCAACTCGGCCTCGGCACCTTCCGCCTGCAGGGCCAGCAAGCGATCGACTCGGTCGCCAATGGACTCGAACTCGGCTACCGCCACATCGACACCGCCCAGATCTACGGCAACGAGGAAGAAGTCGGCACGGCCCTCGCGGCCTCGAACGTGGCGCGCGACGAGGTCTTTGTCACCACCAAGATCTGGACCGCGAACCTGGCCGGCGAACTGGTCGCGCCGAGCCTGAAGGAGAGCCTGCGCAAGCTGCGCCTCGAGCAGGTCGACCTGGCCCTGGTGCACTGGCCGTCGCCCGGCGCCGAAGTACCGGTGCGCGAGACCATGGAAGCGCTCCTTGGGGCGCGCGAAGCGGGCCTGAGCGCCGCCATCGGCATCTCGAATTTTCCGGTCGCCCTGATGCGCGAGGCGATCGATGCGGTCGGCGCCGCCAACATCGCCACCAACCAGGTCGAACTGCATCCCTACCTGCAGAACCGCAGCGTGGCGGCGTTCGCGCGCGAGATGGGGATCCACGTGACGGCCTACATGCCGCTCGCCTACGGCAAGGTGATGGACGATCCGGTCATCGCCAGGATCGCCACGCGTCACGGCGCAACCGCGGCCCAGGTCACCCTGGCCTGGCTGCTGGCCAAGGGCTATGCGGTGATTCCATCGTCCACCAAACGCGCCAACCTGGCCAGCAACCTGCAGGCCCCGCGGCTGGCGCTGGACGCCGGCGACATCGCCGCGATCGATGCGCTCGAGCGCGGCGAGCGCCTGGTCAGCCCCGAGTTCGCGCCAAGGTGGGACTGATTATTCGTCCAGCTCCGGATAGTGGCGGAAGATCCCGTTCTCGTTGAAGGGAATGCGGCGGTTCGATGCGAGGTAGGCCGCGATGTTCGGCCGCGCCGCCACCCGGTCGCGCAGGCGGCTCAGGGCGGGATACTCGCCCTCGAGCCGCTTCATTGCGTTCGGGAAGGCGTAGCGCAGACCCTCGATCACCTGGAACAGCGAGAGGTCGGCGTAGGTCGGCTTGTCACCCACCAGCCAGTCGCGCGGTTCGGGGTTGCTGAGGATGCGCGAGAAGTAGCCGAAGAACTTCGGCAGGCGCGTCTCGATCAGGTCGGCCGCGCGGCGCAGCGCTTCCGGCTTCTGGTCTTCGTAGTAGAGCGAGGTGGCGATGGGATGGTGGGTGTCGTGGATCTCGGCGACCAGGTCGGCGATGGTCAGCTGCAGCTGGTGGGTCCACAGGCGGCCCGGATCGCTGCGCGGCGCCAGCGCATGCTGTTCGCCGAGCCAGAGCAGGATATTGGCCACCTGGCCGATGGTCATCTCGCCCGCCTTCAGGAAGGGCGGCGCGAACGAGGGATGGGATTCGGTGTCCAGCGCCGACAGCAGGAGGTCCATGCCGCCTTCGCGGCGCGCCACGTCCACGTAGTCGGCGCCGGCTTCCTCCAGGGCAAGCCGGACAAATTCGCCACGGCCTTGGATACCGGGCCAATAAAAAAGTTCGTACGCCATCAGTTGCCTCCGGGGTGGTTCGGTCTGGCGCAATTATTGACGATGAAAGCCAAGCGTGTCGCCGCACAAACATGGTAATCTTGTAGTGCCTGTCAGGCGAAAACAAAAAGTCGCAAATTGGCGAAAAAGCCGATACCGTGAGAGAGACCTATGAACGCAAGCCACCGCCGTGCTTCGCTTCGAAAATTCCTGACCTACCCTGGCGCCAGTTAGCTCCCCGGCCCTTCATGGCAGAATGTCGTTTCTGCCGTGCAAGCCCGTCTTGTGCGGGCATCCAAGATAAAGACAGTGGCGCCGCGCCAAGCGCCCGCAACTTTACGCCGAATGGAGCAGCATCGTGATCTTCGCTCACCTATCCAGAAGTTGGCTGGCCCGCCGCGGCCAGTACACGCCCGCCTCGTGGATGCTCAGCATCGTGCGCAGCCTGCGCGTGCTGCGCTACTGGCGCGAACACCAGGCCCTGTGCCGCCTCGACCTGGTGCGCCGCTTCGTCGCGAGCGCGCCGGGCGACGACCTGTTCCACCACCTGAGCCACCGCAGCTATCTCTCGAAAGACCTGAGCGCGCGCCAGCGCGTCCAGTGCGTGCTCTCGCACTACCGTTTCGAAGACGCCGCCTTCAGCAACGCCTATCACCAGGCGGTGTATGGCGGCGGCGGGCTCACGCTGTGGCAGCACCTGTCGCAGGACGACAACGGTGAGCACAGCTTCCTGATGCGCCTCGAGATGGCCCCGCGCCTCGACGCCGAGGGCGACCTCACCATCTCGCTGGTCGCCGACGGCAAGTACCTGCACCGCCTGTCCTATACCTGGGTCGACGGCCAGCTCGCCGGCGTCGAGCTGCCGACGGTGCCCTTCGTCACCCGCAACCAGGGCCGCTGGACCGATTCCGGCGCCGCCTTCGCGGCCTTCGAGCAAGCCTTCCCCAACAACTCGCCGAGCTTCTTCTGCTTCGCCGCCATGCAGGGCGTGGCGCAAGCCCTGGGCATCGACCAGGTGGTGGCCATCAAGTGCAGCTCGCACATCGCCTACGACCCGCAGGACGTCAAGCATTTCGAGAACGCCTACGACGGCTTCTGGAAGATCCTGGGCGGGGTCGAGATGCCGGGCCGCAGCTACCTGATCCGCCTGCCCTTCTACCTCAAGCCGCTGGCCGACATGCCGTCCAAGCACCGCAAGCGCGCCGCCCAGCGCCGCGAGTTCTGGCGCGCCATCGGCGACTCGACCCGCAGCACGATGCTGCGCCACATGGCGCCGGCCGCCGCCAGCCAGGCGCGCTCGGTCAGCGCGCCTGCCGTCGCCGAGGCCTGAGGCGGCTGCCGCGGGTTCGGGCTTGCAGTCGTCGATCGACATCCTGGCCGCGCGGCCGCTGGACCGCGACGCCATTGCCCGCCTGTATGCCGAGGCGGGCTACGGCGCGGTCCCGGGCGCGGACGATACCGTGATCGTGGCCAAGCTTGGCGCCACCCTGGTCGGGGTGGCGAGGCTGTGTCCCGAAGAGGGCGTCACGGTATTGCGCGGCATGCAGGTGAGCAAAGCCTTCCAGGGCCAGGGCATCGGCGCGCGCCTGCTCGCCGCCTGCGTCCCCCATATGGCGCAGAGCGACACCTTCTGCCTGCCCTATACCCACCTCGAGCACTTCTATGCCGCCGCCGGGTTCGCGCCGATCCACGGCGCCGGGCTGCCCGGCTTTCTCGCGCAGCGCCTGGCTGCCTATCGCGGACGGGGTCAGGACGTGATGGCGATGCGCCGCCCGGCCGCCTGAATCGCCCTGCCGCCTGCACTCTCTTCCAGCTGGAAGATGCTCACCACCGCATGCAGCTGAGCCGCCTGCACCCGCAGCGACTCGGCCGCGGCTGCCGCTTCCTCCACCAGGGCCGCGTTCTGTCCCGTCATCTCGTCCAGGCGGGCGATGGCGCCGTCCACACGCTCGATGTCGGCGCGCTGCGAGCCGGTCGCCTTGCCGATGCGCTCGATGATGCCGTTCACCCGCTGCACCCCGTCCACCACCTTTCGGATGGTCTCGCCTGTCTGGCCCACCAGCGCGGCGCCGGTATCGACCTTCGCCACCGTATCCTCGATCAGGCCCTTGATTTCCCTGGCTGCCGCGGCCGAGCGCTGCGCCAGGTTGCGCACTTCGCCCGCGACGACCGCGAAGCCCCGTCCCTGCTCGCCGGCGCGCGCCGCCTCGACCGCCGCGTTCAGCGCCAGGATATTGGTCTGGAAAGCGATGCCGTCGATGACCGCGATAATGTCGACGATCTTGCTGGACGCATCGTGGATCAGCCCCATGGTGGCGACCACCTGTTCGACCGCCGCGCCCCCTTCCAGCGACACCTTCGACGCCTCGCCGGCAAGCAGCCCGGCCTGCTGGACGTAGCCGGCATTCTGCTGCACGGTCTCGACCAAATGGCTCATCGACTGCGCCACCTGGGCCAGCGCGGCCGACTGGGTCTCGGTGCGGGCCGACAGGTTGACATTGCCGGTGGCGATCTCGGACGAGGCCGCGGCGATGGTCTCGGTGCCGCTGCGCACCTTGCTGACGATGGCCGACAGCTCCCTGCGCATCGTGCCCATCGCATGGATCATGCTCGCGGGCCCGGCGCGGCGGGTGTCGATCGGGTGATAGAGGCGGCCGTCGGCGATGGCGCGCGCCACGCCCGTCGCCTGGGCCGGCTCCCCGCCCAGTTGCGCCAGCAGGCTGCGCACGATGACCACGCCTACCGTGGCGCACAGGAATACGGCGATCGCGCTCAAGGCCATGATCCAGGAGCGCGCCTGCGCGGCCTCATCGCTGGCAGCCGAGCTGTTGGCGGCGTTGCGCTGCTGGAGAGACTGGACCAGCGCGTCGATGTCGGCGACGATCTGCCGGCGCAGCGGGCTGCACTCCTGCACCAGGAACCGGCCGTAGCCTTCGAGATCCTGGCTGGCGCGGTAGCTGCGCGGACGCTCGAGCTCCTTCGCCATGGCCAGCAGGCCCTCCTTGACCTTGCGGTACTGCGGGTCGCTTCCCATGGACTCGTCGAGCGTGGGCAGCGCGGCCAAGTAGTCGGCCTTGAAGCTGTCGACGAGGTCGAGTTCGCGCCGTGCGGCATTCTCGTCCTCGAAAATATAAGCATTGCGGGCCGCGATACCGGTCTGAGCGAGGGCCTCCCGCGCCGCGTACAGGGGCTCGAGCTGGGTGTTGCGCACGCCGTTCGCGGCGTCCAGCGCACCCTGGATGCCATTGACCCGGGACACCGCAAATACGGCGAGGACCAGTGTGACGGCCAGTACCAGGCCGAATGCCGTATAGAGTTGCCGGGCAATACCAACACGGTGAAGAAGTTTCATGGTTATGGGCAATTTGTCAAAGAATCGGCAATTTAATCACATTTACAAATTATATTGCCACACGATAACAACAATATCCCAGATTTAATAAATTTGCGTTGTATTTATGATTTTTATCCTGGCAACAAGAACAATATTGCCGATTCCGGTGCCCACGGCGCTGTTGCCACCTTCGCCACACTGCGCGGGTCCGTGTTACACTGCCGCCTCGCTAGGGGTCCTGGCGCGTGCGAACAGCGCGCTGCCGGGTGAGAGATACCCTTCGTACCTGATCTGGATAATGCCAGCGAAGGAAAGCGCAACGCAGTTCCCATCCTTGTTTGCCCTTCCCCCACGTTGGCTCCGGCTTTTTGAAAAAGCAGCGCGCCATTTCGCATCGAGCGTGGCGCGCGAAGACGAGCAAACCCATGACATCCAAGCTGAAACCTACCCTCCTCGCCTGCGCGATCCTGCAGGCCTTCTCGCTTTCTGCCTCGGCGCAGCAGGCCGCGCCCGAAGGCGTGGCCTCGGTGGTCGTCACCGGCAGCCGCTGGGTCGCCAGCGACCGCGCCAGCATCGGCGGCTTCACCGAGGCGCCGCTGCTCGACACCCCGGCCTCGATCACCGCCCTCAGCACGACCCAGATGCTGGACCTGTCGATCCGCAACGTGACCGACGCCGCCCGCTTCGACGCCTCGATCGGCGACGCCTACAACGCGGTCGGCTATGCCGAGCAGTTCTCGATCCGCGGCTTCGCCCTGGACAACGCCACCAGCTACCGCAAGGACGGCATCGCGATCCCCGCCGATACCCAGATCCCGCTCGAGAACAAGGAGCGCATCGAAGTGCTGCGCGGCCTGGCTGGCCTGCAGGCCGGCGTCGCGGCGCCGGGCGGCATGGTCAACTTTGTCACCAAGCGCCCGACCAGTGCGCCGCTGCGCTCGGCGCTGATCGAGGTGAGCGAGCGCGGCACCCTGCACGGCTCCATCGACCTGGGCGGCCGCTTCGAGGACCGCCGCTTCGGCTACCGCGTCAACGCCGCGCTGGAGGACCTGAAATCCTATGTGCGCGGCGCCGATGGCGAGCGCCAGTTCGTGTCCGGCGCGTTCGACTGGCAGATCACGCCGGATGCCCTGTTGCAGCTGGACCTCGACCACCAGCACCGTTCGCAGATCACGGCGCCCGGCTACCAGCTGCTGCGCAACGAGGCGCTGCCGCGCGGGATCTCCCCCAAGACCCTGCTGAACGACCAGCCCTGGACCAAGCCGGTCGAAACCGACAGCAGCAATCTCGGCCTGCGCTTCCAGGTTCGCCTGAACGCGGACTGGACCGCCACCATCAACGCCAACAAGCACTGGTTCAAGCGCGACGACTACACCGCCTTCCCCTACGGCTGCAGCAACGAGGGTGAGGGCTTCTATCCGGGCTACTGCTCGAACGGCGACTACGACGTCTACGACTACCAGAGCGTCGGCGAGCGCAAGACCCCGTGGGGTGCGCAGGCCATGCTGCAGGGGCGCATCAAAACCGGCGCGGTGCGCCACCAGTTGACCATTGGCGCCGCGATGTCCGAGCGCCACGACAGCTTCGGCGAATACGTCTACGACTATGCCGGCTCCAGCAATATCTGGAACAACCAGCACGTCGAACCGGCCCCCGGCAATCCGGCGACCGGCCCAGTGATGGAGCGCCGCAACGACCGTGAAAGCGCCCTGTTCGTGCAGGACGTGGCCACGCTGTCCGAGCAGTTCACGCTGCACACCGGCCTGCGTTGGGTGAAGCTCAAGCGCAACGAGAAGGCCGAGGTCGAGCTGCCCTGGGCGCATGCGGACGACTCCTTCGTGCTGCCGAGCGTCGCTCTGGTCTGGAAGCCGGCGCGCGACTGGAGCGTCTACGGTTCGCTGTCCCACGGCCTGCAGCATGGCGGCATCGCCGAGATGGGCACCACCAACGAAAACACCGTGCTCGATCCGAGCCGTTCGAAGCAGGTCGAGCTGGGCGTGAAGGGGATCGTCAATAACGCCATGATGGTGTCGGCCGCCGTCTTCGATATCAGGCAGGGCCTGGAGTACGTGAACGCGGGCGGTACTTTCGTGCGCGCCGGCGAGCAGCGCCACCGCGGGCTGGAACTGGCGGCCCAGGGCAAGCTGAACCCGGAATTGAACTACAGCCTGTCGGTGATGGCGCTCGACGCCGAGCAGACCGGCACGGGCGACCCGAGCGTGGAAGGCAAGCGCGTGACCAATGTGCCGGAGCTGCGCTCGACGGCCTGGGTGGAATATGCGCTGCCGGCGGTCCAGGGACTGAAGGTGGACGCGGTCTGGCAGTATTCGGGCAGCAAGGCCTTCGACCCGGCCAACCGCGCCATCGTGCCGGGCTACCACGTGGCCAGCCTGGGCACGTCCTATGCAATGCGTGTGGGGGGCATGCACACCATCCTGCGCGCGCGCGTGGACAATGTGTTCGACAAGTTCTATTGGCGCGACGTGACGCAGTCGCTGGGCGGCTACCTGCTGCCGGGCGCGCCGCGCACCTTCCGCGTGTCGGCGCAGTTCGACTTCTGATGTTCGTAGGGTGGACGGCTTCGCCGTCCGCGCGTTCAACTCCCGGATGCCCAGTAGCCATGCACGCCTAAGCTGAACGCGCGGTCGGGGGACCCGACCACCCTACGAAGACCGCATAGCCGCGGTCCCGGAATCAATCGCCCAGGTCGGCCAGCTTGCCCAGGCAGCGCCGCTGGAAGCCGTTCAGTCCGGTGGTGACGAAGCTGTCGTCTTCTTCGATCACTTCCGCATCGAGCAGCAGGCGCAGCTTGGCGATACGGTCGCCCTGGGCCAGGGCCTGGGCCAGGTGCGAGGCATCGGGATCGCCCATGCGGGCGATTGCATCGACCACCTCCACCGGGAAGTCCCAGTGCGCGGCGATCACCGAGGACAGCAGGCGGCTGGCCGCGAACAGCTCGACGCCGAAGGTCCCTGAACCCGGCACCTTGCCTTCGCAGATGCGGTCGGCCACCTGGAAAGCCACCTGCAGGCCCACGTTCTGCATCAGGCCGGCCAGGTAGGATTCAAACACGCCCGCGGACAGGCCGGGCGCCATCACGCTCGCGGCAAAGGCGCAGCGCTCGGAATGCTTCCAGACCGTGGGCGCCAACTGGCGCGCCACGCCCTGCGTCTTGGTACGGATCAGCGGACGCATCGCGATTTTCGCCAGCAGCATGCGCAGGCCGTTCAGGCCGAGCATCGTGACCGCGCCCTCGAGCGTCTCGATCGGCTTGGCCGGACGGTAGTAGGCGCTGTTGGCCTCACGGATCACTTCGGCGACCAGCACCAGGTCGCGTCCCACCTCGGCCGACAGCGCGGCCGTGGAAATATTCTCGTCCGACAGCGCGCCGAGCAGCTGGCCCACCAGCTCGGGAACGCGCGGCACCAGCACCGACGCCCCCTGCGGATCTCCCGCCAGGGCCCGCACTTCCGCCAGCACCTGCTCCTCCAGCTCCCGGGCGATATTGCGGCCACTCGAGGCGGTCAGGTAGCGGTAGTAGGCGGCATCGACTTCGGCCGCCAGCGCTTCTTCGTCCATCGCCACGGCCGTTCCGGCGCCGGTGGCGACTTCCGTCTCCTTGTCGCCGCCTAACAAGCGGCCGATCCATTTTTTCACAGTACACCGCCTATCGATGCCAGTACAGACAGGTATTTTAATACCAGAAGGCAACGATTGACATCTAAAAAAAGTCTCTAGTTGCATCCCCCACGGAGCGTCGCAAACAGGTGGCACATTTTGTTTGCAAATGCGAATGATTATCATTTGGTATACCTCGCACTTCCATGCGAATGATTCTCATTACGGAAGCTGGGCCGCCCTCGACGGCGGCGTGACGACAACAACAAACGAAAGACCACCCATGGCAGCATCCCTTCCCAGCTTGCGGCTTCTACCCGCCCTCATCGCCCTTGCCTGCATTGCCCCGGCCCGCGCCGCGACCAGCGACGCTTCCCCTCTCGAGACGGCGCCCACCGCCACCAGTCCCGGCACCGTCGTCGTGACCGGCCAGCGCGTCGACCAGTCCGGCAGCGCTACCCTGCTCGACGCCGAGGCACTGCGCCGCCAGGGCGCCAACGACATGCAGAACATGGCCCGCTATGCGCCGCTCGTCAGCGTGCCGGGGGCAGCCAGCGGCAGCGGCAATATCTGGGACGGCGCCGGCAACACCGGCTTCAATGTCCGCGGCGTGGAAGGCAACCGGGTGAGCCTGGACCTGGACGGCATCGAACTGCCCGACGCCGCGCCGAAGCCCGATGCCTCGACCGTCAACAGCTTCGGCGTCGGCCGCGACTACTTCGACCCCGAGACCTTCCGCAGCGTCAGCATCGCCTCCGGCACCAGCACGGCCGGCCCCGGCGCCCAGGGCCTGGGCGGTGCGGTCTCCTTCGTCACCAAGTCTCCGGACGACTACGTGAGCGCGCAGCGACCGCGCTACGCCGAATACAAGTTCGGTCTCGACCGCTCGAACGACATGCGCATGCATGCGCTCACCGGCGCGGCCCAGCACGGCGTGCTACGCGCGCTGGCAATCGCGGTGCACCGCGAGGGCAGCCAGATGGACAGCCAGGGCAGCGCGCCCGTGAACCCGGACGACTGGGATTCCGACGCCCTGCTGGCCAAGCTGGCCTGGTCGCCCCGGGCCGGCCACGACTTCACCGCCACGCTGGACGGCTTCCGCGCACGCCACGAGCGCGCCTACGACAACAAGCAGGGCGCCTCCTATCCGGACGGCGCGCGCCAGCATTCGACAACCCGCCGCGACCGCGCCAGCATCGACCACGCCTACACCGGCGGCACGCCCTGGTTCTCGCGCCTGGAAAGCCGCCTCTACTTCCAGGACGCCGAGATCGCGGACCTGACCCATGCGCGCTACGTCACCGGTGGCCAGCCGACGCTGCGCGACATCGCCACCAGCTACCAGACCCGCAGCGTGGGCTTCGCCAGCAATGCGGGCAAGTCGATCGGCGCGCATTCGCTCGACTATGGATTCAGCATCGAGCATACCGAGACGCGCCGTCCATGGGTCGAGAACCGCACCATCGTCGCCACCGGCGCCCGCCAGGTCACGGTGAAGAACCGCATGGCCGACATGGACACGCTCAAGGCCGGCGCCTTCGTGCGCGGCGTCCTGCGCCTGTCGAACACCTTCAGCGCGGTCCCGGGCCTGCGCGCCACCTGGCGCGAGATGAAGCCCGACAGCACCGCCGGCTATGCGGTGTCGATCCCGAACGCGGCGCGCGAGCTGGGCAAGGAAACGGACAGCTACGCCACGCCGAGCCTGACCCTCAACGCGCAGCTGAACCGCGACATGCTGGCCTACGCGCAGTACAGCCGCGGCACCCGCCTGCCCACGAGCGCCGAGCGCACCGGCACCTACGATTCCTTCAGCTACAGCGGCGCCGGCAACGGCTACGCGGTGCTCGGCAACCCGGACCTCGCACGCGAGACCAGCAACGCCTTCGAGATCGGCCTGAAAGGGCATGCGGCGCGCGGCCTCAAGCTGCACGCGGCCCTGTTCCAGACCCGCTACAGGAACTTCATCGAGTACGCGGCGCAGCCCGCCGACCCGGTCAACTACCCGACCATCACCTTCGGCCTGTACCGGCCCGAGAACGTCGGCGACGCCCGCATCTGGGGCGGTGAAGCAACGCTGGAAGCCGAGCTGGGCGCCTGGAACAATGCCTTGCGCGGCGCACGCCTGCTACTTGCCAGCGGCGTCCAGCGCAGCAAGGCGCACAACACCGCGAGCGGCAAGGAAGGGCCGCTGGCCTCGACGCTGCCGCGCAAGAGCAGCTTCATCGCGGCCTGGGACGACCCACTCGGGCGCGGCGGCGCCTCCCTCGCCGCCGTGTACGTGGCGGCCAAGCAGGCGGAGCCCGACGTGATCTCGGGCGTGACGACGGCGCGCTTTGCTGTTCCCTCGAGCACCGTGCTGGACCTGACCGCCTACTGGAACATCAACCGCCGCGCGGCGCTGACCGCCGGCATCTACAACCTGGCCGACCGCAAGTACTGGGACTACGCCTCGTCGCGCGGCCTGCCCGCGGGAACGAGCGCCGCCGCCCTCGCCGACATCGAGCGCCAGGCGCGTCCCGGCCGCTACGCCGCCCTCAGCCTGAAGATCAGCTACTAATCATCCAACAACAAGGAGAACCCATGAAGACCACCCGCCGCATTTTTATCGCAGCCACCATCGCCATCGCTACCATCGGCAGCGCCCACGCCGCCACCCTGCTGGAACGCTGGAATACACTGCGCGCCGAGAAGCCGCACCTGCGCATCCGCGACGCCGCCCGCCAGCTGGGCGTGTCCGAAGCGGAACTGCTCGCAACCGGCATCGGCAGCACCGTGGTGCGCCTGAACGAGGCGAATCACGGCCCGCGCGAGATCATGCGCCGCGCCCTCGACCTGGGGACCGTGATGGCCCTGACGCGCAACGACAACTGCGTCATCGAAGTCACCGGCACCGCGATGCGCCTGAAGCCCGGGCAGGACGCGGCGGATGCGCAGGCCGACCCGGAACGCGAGGCGCGCATGCTCAACATCGCCGGCGGCTACCTGGGCGGCCCGATCGACCTGCGCTTCCAGTTCCCCCAGTGGAAATACGTCTTCGCCGTCAGCCAGCCGATGCGCGACGGCGCGGTGAGCCGCAGCCTGCAGTTCTTCGACGCCGGCGGCACCGCGGTCCACAAGCTGTACGTGAAGAGCGATGCCGGCGTGCCGGTGTTCGAGAAGCTGGTGGCCGACTTCCGCCATCCGCGCCAGGACGCCAGGCTGGACCTCGCGCCGGCCAGCCTGGCGCCGCCCGAGAAGCCGGACAGCGCGATCGACGTCAAGGAATTCCAGCAGGCCTGGCGTGACATGAGCGACGTCCACCAGTTCAACCGCATCGTGTCCGAGTTCGGACTCACGCGCGAACAGGCGCTGCGCCTGGCCCCCGGCGGCATGGTGCAGAAGCTCGACCCCAGCGCCGTGCGCGGCCTGCTCCAGGGCGCGGCGAAGAACGGGGTCGCCATCATGGCTTTTGTCGGCAACGCGGGTGTGACCCAGATCTACAGCGGCAAGATCAGGAAGGTGGCGGATGCCGAAGGCTGGCTCAATGTGCTCGACCCGGACTTCAACCTGCACCTGAACGACGACGCCCTGCGCAGTGGCTACGTGGTGCGCCGCGCCGGCGTGACCTCGGTGGAGTTCTTCGACACCGACGGCAAGCTGGTGGTGACCTTCTTCGGCGTGCGCCAGCCGGGCAAGCCGCAGCCACGGGAATGGCTGGACCTGGCGGCCTCGCTGAAGAAAGCGTAAAGGGTCAGGCGGCGGGGCCGAGCAGCGTCTCGACCCGCCGCAGGCGCTGCGCCAGGTCTCCTTCGAGCAACACATAGGGGATGGCGCGCGCCGCCAGGGTGTCCAGCAGCATCCGGTGCACCTTCTGGCGCACCTCTTCCGACTCGCGCTGCAGGCCGTCCGGCTCCCAGGGGCTGTCCGGCGCCGTCACCAGGGTCAGGGCGTAGTCGTGGCGCGCGTCCAGGCGCGCCAGCTGGGGGTCGACCCGGCCCCAGTACTGGCGGCTGTAGAGGGCCGTCATCAGGGGCGTGGTGTCGCAGAACAGGAGGCCGTTCGCACGCAGCGCCGCCTCGTCTTCCCGCTCCACCTGGGTGCGGGCGATCGGATACTGGTCGCTCTCGAACGGCACGCGGCCGCGCGTATCGACGAACTCGCGCAGGTACTCCGGCACCCAGAGGGTGCCATAGCGCGTCGCCAGCGCCTCGGCCAGCGTCGATTTGCCCGACGATTCGGCCCCGAGGATCGCGATTCTTTGCACGGGCCGGCTCACACATCCCTCCGCGCGATGTTCGACCAGGCGCGCCAGCCGGTCCAGGCCAGGCCGACGAACACGGCATACAGCAGCGCCGTCAGCATCAGGCCCTTGTAGACGTAGAGGCCGACGTAGAGCACGTCAACCGCGATCCAGACCAGCCAGTTCTCGACCTTCTTGCGGCCCAGCAGGAGCTGGCCCAGCAGGCTGCCGGCAGTCAGGAAGCCGTCCGCATGCGGCACGTCGGTATCGGTGAGGTGGTCGAGGAAGGAAGACAGCAGGAGAAAACCGAGCACCCAGCCGGCGATTCCCCACAGCCAGCCCGCGCGCTTGAGGCGCGTGACCACCAGCTGCTGTTCGCCGGCCCCGTGCAGCCACTGGTACCAGCCCCAGATCGAAGCGGCGATGAAGACGAACTGCAGTCCCATGTCGCCGTACAGCTTGGCCTCGAAGAAGACCGCGGCGTAGGTCGCCGAGGACGCGATCGAGAACAGCCAGGCCCAGTGTTTCTGGCGGATGTTCAGGGCGACGGTGGTGACCGCCAGCAGGAAGGAGATCAGTTCCAGCGGCGTGGTGAAGAAGCCCAGGAAGGCCAGCTGTTCGTTCATGGGCAGCGGATCGGGTGAAGGAAGGTGAGGTCGTCAGGTCAACAGTGGATTATGGAAGCTGGCGGGGGAATCCGCAAGCCGGACCGTCCGGATCCGGACACCCTTGCCCGCTTGCGTGCATTCCTGGCGCCGGAAAGCGCCGGTCCCAGAGGGACGCGCGGCTGGCACGGTGCTTGCAATAGAAGGCGCAAGACCATTATCACAAGCACCATGGACCGCGCACTTGACCCTGCCCTGATTCACCGCCGCCGCCGCATCCGCGTGGGCGGCGCCCTCCTGCTGCTCGCCTGCGCCGTGCTGGCCTGCTGGCAGCTCAACCGCCTGCTGCGCCCCAGCGTCTCCGCCGGCGACATCGTCGTCTCGACCGTGCGCCGCGGCGACGTCGCCAATACCATCAACGCCGCCGGCGTCGTCATCCCGGTCCACGAGGAAGTCGTCGCCAGTCCGGTGGCCAGCCGCGTGGCGAAGGTGAGGGCCAAGCCGGGCCAGCTGGTCAAGGCCGGCGACATCCTCCTGGAACTCGACGACCGCGAGATCGTGCTGGCCGTCGACACCCTGCGCGAGCAGCTGGCGCAGCAGGAAAACCGCATCGCCACCTCGAAGCTGGAGCTGGAGCAGAAGCACAAGCAGCTGACCAGCGCCATCGAGCTGCTCGAACTCGACCTGCTCTCGAGCCGCGCGCTGAACGAACGCAACCAGAAGCTGCGCCAGAGCGGCCTGGTCTCGGGCGAGAACCTGCTGGCGGGAGAGCTTGCGGTGAAGCGCGCCGAGATCCAGCTGCGCCAGCAGCGCGAACTGATCGCCGACAGCCGTCGCAGCACCGCCACCAGCATCGCGGCCGCCACCCTGCAGCAGGAGATCCTGAAAAAGCAGCTCGCCCAGCAGGAAAACAAGCTGGCCCAGGCGAAGGTCGCGGCGCCCTTCTCCGGCATGCTCACTTCGCTGGTGCAGGAGGAAGGCGCCAGCGTCGCCGTCGGCCAGCTGCTGGCGCGCGTGTCGGAACTGAACAACTACCGGGTCGAGGCAAGCGTCTCGGACTTCCATGCGCGCCTGCTCGCCCCTAGCCAGGAAGTGCGGATCGAGCAGAACGGCGAGCGATTGCAGGGACGCGTGCACACCGTGCTGCCGGAAATCCAGAACGGCACCGTCAAGCTGCTGGTCGACCTGGACAAGCCCGACAGCCCGCTGCTGCGCAACAAGATGCGGGTCGATGTCAGCGTCGTCACCGCCCACAAGAATGGCGCGCTGGTGCTCGACAGCGGCAGCGCATTCAACGGCGCCGGCCGCCAGGCCGTCTTCGCGGTGCAGGACGGCGTCGCCCGCAAGACCACGCTGCAACTGGGCAGCAGCGACGGCAAGCTGGTCGAAGTCGTGGCCGGCGCGCGCCCGGGCGATCGCTTCATCGTCTCGGACACCAAGGCATTCGCCAGGCTGGACACCATCCGCATCACCAATTAACGAGCAAGAGGGAGTCATGATCAAACTGAACAAGGTCAGCAAGACCTACCGCACCGACAAGGTGGAGACCCTGGCGTTGAAAGACGTCGATTTGCACGTCCAGAAGGGCGAGTTCCTCGCCATGATGGGCCCGAGCGGCTGCGGCAAGAGCACCCTGCTCAACCTCATCGGCCTGCTCGACCGGCCCGGCCAGGGCAGCATCGAAGTCGACGGCGTGCCGCTCACCCGCTACCGCGACAAGCAGGTGGCGCGCCTGCGCAACCAGACCTTCGGCTTCATCTTCCAGAGCTTCCACCTGATTCCCGACCTGCGCGTGATCGACAACGTCGAGCTGCCCCTGCTCTACCGCAGTCTGCAGGCGGGCGAACGGCGCCGCCTGGCGCGCGAGGCGCTGGAAAAAGTCGGCCTGGGCGCGCGCATGGACCACTACCCGAACCAGCTCTCCGGCGGCCAGCAGCAGCGCGTGGCGATCGCACGCGCCATCGTCGGCCGGCCCCAGGTGCTGCTGGCCGACGAGCCGACCGGTAACCTCGACAGCAAGATGGGCGAGGAAGTGATGGACATCCTGCTCAAGCTGAACCGTGAAGGCACCACCGTCGTGATGGTGACGCACGACGAGCGCGAGGCGCGCCGCACCAGCCGCATCGTGCGCGTGTTCGACGGCCAGCTGGTCGCGTAAGCGCAGGAGCAGAACATCATGTTACGCAACTATCTCCTGACGGCGTGGAAGGTCTTCATGCGCCGCAAGCTGTTCACCCTGATTAACCTGCTGTGCATCGTCCTGACGCTGGTGGTGCTGATGGTGGTGGTCTCGCTGCTCGAGACGGCGTTCCGCCCTTCAGGCGTCGAAGGCAAGAGCGAGCGCTTCCTGCAGATCATCCAGATGCGCATGGAAAGCCCGAAGCGCGACAGCATCAGCACCTCGCCGCTCGGCTACAAGCTGATCGACAAATACCTCAAGCCGATGCCGGGCGTCGAGCGCGTCGCCATGGTCACGATGGTGCAGCCAGTCTCGGTCTACCAGGGCGAGACCGTCAGCGAGCTGCAGATGCGGCGCGCCGACGCCGACTACTGGAAGGTGCTCGACTTCCGCCTGCTCGCCGGGCGCCTGCCCACCAGCGCGGACGATGCCGGCGGGCGCCATATCGCCGTCATCAACGCCTCCACCGCACGGCGCCTGTTCCCGGGCGTGCCGCAGGTCGCGATCGGCCAGCGCGTCGATGTCGGCGGCGTGGCCTACGAGATCGTGGGCGTGGTAGGCGACGCGATGCACCTGAACGCCTATGCCGACATCTGGGCGCCCGTGTCCACTTTCCCGTCCACGGACTACCGCGGCCAGCTCACCGGCCAGTTCATCGCCCTGATCCTGGCGCGCGACGCCGCCGACCTGCCGGCCATCCAGCGCCAGGTGGCGCAGATCGCCGCCAACCTGGTGCATGACGATCCGGCGCAGTGGAAGACCATCCGGTTCTGGGCCGACAGCAAGCTCGATCTGTTTTCCCGCGTCCTCGTCGGCAGCAGCGAGGAAGCCGATTCCGGCGCCAGCACCGTGCTGGCCGGGATCGCCGCCGGCATGCTGCTCTTCATGCTGCTGCCGGCCCTGAACCTGGTCAACCTGAACACCGGCCGCATCCTGGAACGCCGCACCGAGATCGGCGTGCGCAAGGCCTTCGGCGCCACCAGCCGCCAGCTGGCCGTGCAGCTGGTGGTCGAGAACGTCCTGCTGTGCGCCTGCGGGGGCCTGCTCGCCCTCGGCCTCACCGTGCTGGCGCTGCAATGGCTGGAAGCCAGCGCCCTGATTCCCTACCTCGAGGTCGACCTGAACCTGGCCGTCTTCGGCTGGGGCATGCTGATCGCCACCGTCTTCGGCATCGTTTCCGGCGTGCTGCCCGCCTGGAAGATGTCGCGCCTCGACCCCGTCCACGCCCTGAAAGGAGGCGCATGATGTTCCGCCACTTACTGAAACTGAGCTGGAAGCGCAAATCCAGGAACCTGATGCTGAGCCTCGAGATCCTGATCGCCTTCGCCATCGTCTTCGGCGTCGCCGCCTTCGGCCTGCGCTACTGGCAGCTCTACAACATGCCGCTCGGCTTCGAGAGCCGCGACCTGTGGGCGGTCAGGATGCACGTCGGCGACGAGGAGAAGACCCGGATCGGCGCCGAGGGCTACGAGGCCCTGCGGCGCGGCCTGATGGAGATGCCGGAGGTGCGCGATGTCGCCTTCGTCACCTTCGAGCCCTATGTCAACGCGAGCATGTTCAGCAACCTGCGGCGCAAGGCCGGCGAAGGCGATGGCTTCAATACGGAATTGCTCGATGCCGACGACCGCGCCGCCGCCGTGCTGGGCCTGAAGCTGGTCGAGGGACGCTGGTTCTCGGCGCTCGACAATGGCAGCGGCTATCGGCCGGCCGTCATCAACCGCAGGATGGCCGAGGCGATGTTCCCGGGCGAGCGCGCGCTGGGCCAGCTCTTCTTCGACCGCGAGGGGAAACAGGACGTGCCGCACCGCGTGGTCGGCGTGGTCGAGGCCTACCGCGCCAAGGGCGAGCTGGCGGCGCCGCTCAACCATGCCTTCACCCGCTTCGTCGCCGACCAGAACCGCTGGGACGTGCGCACCATCCTGCTGCGCGTGGCTCCCGGCACCGAACGCGCATTCGAGAAGCGCCTCAACGAGCGCCTGAAACTGATCCGCAAGGACTGGAGCTACCAGTTCACGCCCTCGTCCGCGGCCCGCGCCTCGATGCTCAAGCAGCATATGGCGCCCCTGGTCGTGGTGGGCATCATCGCCGCCTTCATGCTGGTGATGGTCGCCTTCGGCCTGTTCGGCGCCCTGTGGCAGAACACGACCCAGCGCATCCCGGAGATCGGGCTGCGCCGGGCCATCGGCGCCACCGCCGGCGAGATCTACCGCCAGATCGTGCTCGAGCAGGTCCTGCTCAGTTCCGTGGCCATCGTGGTGGGCCTGGCCCTGCTGGTGCAGCTGCCGCTGACCCGGGTGCTGGGCGAACACCTGGACTGGGCGGTCTTCGCCCAGGCAGCAGGCCTGTCGATGGCGGTGATCTATCTGCTATCCTTGCTGTGCGCCCTCTACCCGGGCTGGCGCGCCAGCCGCCTGAGCCCGACCGAAGCGCTGCATCACGAATAAGAACGAAAGAGATCCACCATGGAAGCACCACGCACGCCGCGCATCCTGGTCGTCGACGACGACGGCGCGGTCCAGGTTTCGCTGGCCCTGCTGCTCAAGCAGTCCGGCTTCGATGCGCACTGCTGCGACGGGCCGGCGGCGGCCCTCGCGCTCCTGGCAAGCCGGCCTTTCGACCTGGTCCTGCAGGACATGAATTTCTCCCTGCAGACCAGCGGCGCCGAAGGCCTGGCGCTGCTGGAACAGATCCGCCAGCGCCACCCTGCCCTGCCGGTGCTCCTGATGACGGCGTGGGGCTCGATCGCCCTGGCCGTTGCCGGCATCAAGGCCGGCGCCGCCAACTTCTTCACCAAGCCCTGGGACAACGCCCAGCTGATGGACCTGGTCGCGGCGACCCTGCAACTCAAGGGTCCGGATGCGGAGGGGCCGGGCCGCAAGGCGCTGGATGCGCAGTTCGATTTCGGCGGCATCGTCGGCGAACATCCGAAGTTGCTGCGGGTCCTGGCCACCATCGGCCAGGTCGCGCGCACCCGCGCGCCGGTGCTGATCCTCGGCGAAAGCGGCACCGGCAAGGAGCTGGTGGCCGACGCCATCCACCGCAACAGCCCGAGAGCAAGCAAGGCCATCGTCAAGATCAATATGGGGGCGATTCAGCCGACCCTGTTCGAAAGCGAGATGTTCGGCCACGTGCGCGGCGCCTTCACGGATGCGCGCAGCGATCGCAAGGGCCACGTCGCCTGCGCCGACGGCGGCACCCTGTTCCTCGACGAGATCGGCGAACTCAATCGTGGCGACCAGGTCAAGCTCCTGCGCGTGCTACAGGACCAGCGCTACCAGCCGGTCGGCGCCAGCCGCAGCGAGCAGGCCGACATCCGCGTGGTCTCGGCCACCAACCGCGAGCTGGCCGAACTGGTGGCGAGCGGCGACTTCCGCGAAGACCTGTTCTACCGCCTGAACCTGATCACGATCCGCCTGCCGGCGCTGCGCGAGCGGCGCAGCGACATCCCGATGCTGGCGCGCCACATCGCGGCCACGGTGGCGGAGAGCTACGGCCTGGGTGAGGTCACGCTCACCAACGGCGCCCTGGACTGGCTCAGCGCCCAGTCCTGGCCCGGGAATATCCGCCAGCTGCGCCAGACCATGGAACGCACCCTGCTCCTGTCAGGCTCCTCCCAACTGGGCCAGGCCGACTTCGCCGCCGCCGGGCGTCTCGACGATGGCGTCGGCCCGTCCTCCCAGCGCCTGGGCGTGGACGGCATGACGCTGGAACAGGTCGAACGGCGCATGATCGAACAGGCCCTCGACCAGCATGGCGGCAACATCACCCGCGTGGCCAGGGCCCTGGGCCTGTCGCGCACCGCCCTGTACCGGCGCCTGGAGCGCCACGGCCTGGCCGAACCCGGCGGCGCAAGCGAATGAGCCTGCGCCACCGCCTGGGCGGCTACCTGGTGCTCCTGCACCTGCTGCTGTTCGCGGCGGCCGCCCTGCTCCTGAAGGACCAGCCGCTGCTCTTCGTCGGCCTCGAGACGCTGCTGCTGCTCAGCCTTGCGTTGGGCTTCGCCCTGCTGCGCCAGGCCCTCGAACCGCTCGGCTACACGCGCCGCTTCCACGACCTGCTGCAGGACCAGAACTACGCGAACCAGCTGGCGGCGCCGGCCTCGCGCGAGCTCGACGAGCTGGTCACCCTGTTCAACACCATGCTCGCCGCCCTGCACCGCGAGCGCCTGGCCGCCGGCGAGCAGCAGGGCTTCCTCGACCGCCTGCTGGAGGCGACGCCGAGCGCCGTGCTGGTCTTCGATTTCGATGGCGCGGTCAGCCTGGTCAACGCCAGCGCCGTCTCGCTCCTCGGGCTGCACGACGCGCAAGGCAAGCCGCTGAAGGCATGGGTGGATGGCGCGGCCCACTATGCCCCGGGCCTCGATGCACGCGCCCGGGCACGCAGCCGCGACCTGGTCGCCCAGCTCGACGCCCTGCCCGCGGGCGACACCGGCTTGCTCACCGATACCGAGGGTCGGCGCTACCGCGCCCAGCGCGGGCACTTCTTCGATCGCGGCTTTGCCCGCCACTTCCTCATGATCGAGGAACTGACGGCCGAACTGGAAGATTCGGAACGGGCCACTTACGCGAAGCTGGTGCGGGTGCTGGCGCACGAGGTCAACAACACCGTCGCCGCCACCCGCTCGGTGCTCGACTCCCTGCTGTTCTACCGCAGCCAGCTGGGCGAATCTGACGCCGCCGATTTCACGACCGCGATCGAGGCAGTCAAGCGCCGCAACGTCAGCCTGGGCGAATTCATCGAGCGCTTCACGCGCGTAGTCAAGATGCCGGCGCCGGAACTGCGCCCGGCCAGCCTCAAGGCCATGGTCGACGACATCCTGTGGCTCAACCGGGAGCAATGCGCAAGGAGTGGCATCCGGCTCGGCTGGCGCCGCTGCGACGAGACCCCGGCCCTGCCGCTGGACGCCGGCCTGATGGAAGGCGCCTTGCTCAACATCGTCAAGAATGCGATCGAAGCGGTGGTGGAAAAAGGAGCGACCGGCGGCCATGTCGAATTGTCGCTGGAAAGGCATGGAGCAGAAGCAGTGCTGGCCGTGATCGATTCCGCCGACCTGCTCGGCGCCGTGGCGCCGCGCCGGCTGTTCACGCCCTTCTTCAGTACCAAGCAGGGGGGCCAGGGCATCGGCCTGATGTTCGTGCGCGAAGTCCTGACCCGTCACCGCTTGACATACTCGCTCGCGTCGACCGGCCAGGGCGAAACGCGCTTCGAAATCCGCTTCCCGGACGTCCCGTAAAAAAGCCGCCGCGGGATCGCTCCACGCGGCGGCCTTCTCTTGTGATCCCCCGGCTTACTTCTTCGGGTACTTGATCGTCATTTCCTTCAGCAGGTTGTCGGCATGGTCGACTTCCTTCATCAGCCACAGCATGTAGCGGATGTCGACGTGGATGGCGCGTGTGATCTCGCTGTCGAAGTACCAGTCCTTGGTGATCGACTCGTAGGTCGAGTCGAAGTTCAGGCCCACCAGTTCCCCGCGCTTGTTCATCACGGCCGAACCCGAGTTGCCGCCGGTGGTGTCGGCGCTCGACAGGAAATTCACCGGGACGGTGTTCAGCACCGGATCCTTGAACACGCCATAGCGCTTGGCCTTGATGGCGTCCAGCAGCGCCGCCGGCACGATGAACGGATCCTTGTTCGTCGCCTTCTCGACAATGCCTTCGACCGTCGTGAACGGGCCCTTGACCAGGCCGTCGCGCGGCGCGTACGGCGACACGGTGCCGTAGGTCACGCGCAGGGTCGAGTTGGCGTCCGGGTAGACCGGCTTGCCCTGCGACTTCTTCCAGGCGATGACGGCAGCCATGTATTGCGGGATCACGCGTTCCAGGTTGCCGTCGATCTCGTTGCGGCGGTTCTCCAGGCCGAGGCCCGTGTCATGCAGGCGCACGGCCAGCTGGATGAAAGGATCGCTGGATTTGCGGAAGGCCTCCGGATCCTTGCCGATCCAGGCCAGGCGCTTGGCCGTGTCGTCCAGGTCGGTCGCCTTGTACATGGCGTTCAGCGCGGTGGGCGCCGGCAGCAGCGCGTCCAGCCCCTGCGGACGCAGTTTCGCGTCGATGCGGGCATAGCGCGCCAGGGCCGCGCCGTAGCGGGCCTCGTCGACCTGGGGCACGAAGGATTGCTCGAGGCGGGTCAGGCGCGCCTTGATGAAGGACAGGTCGCGCTCCTGGTAGCCGGCCTCGCGCTGGGCGTCCGGCTTCTGGCGTTCCAGCGCCAGGCGGTACAGGGTGCGTGCGCTTCTCAGCAGGTCGCTGTGGGTGGCTTCGAGCCAGGCGCCTTCCTGGCGCGACTGCGCCATGTCCTGGGCGATCACGCCGTCCAGCTCGGACAGCAGGTTCTTCGCCCCGTTACCCTTCTGCTTGTGCCAGGCGCGGAACCCGGCATCCTGCACGTCCTTGATCGCGGCGATGTCCTTGCGCGCGAAGCCGTCGATCAGGCCTTGCGTCTTCTTCAGCACGTTGTTCAGGCTCTTGGCCACGCTCGCGTAGCGCACGTCCCAGGCGGCGTTGCCCATGGTGGCGGCCGAGATCACCGACAGGTCGGCCGTGATGCTGGCGGCGCGGCCCGGCAGTTCGACGTCGCGCGCGAAGCGGATCTCGGTCGGCAGCTTGTAGCGGCTGGTGCGGCCCGGGTAGCCGGCCAGCAGGATCGGATCGCCGTTCTTCAGGCCTTCGGCGGAAACGACCAGGAAGTCCTTCGATTTGTAGGGCACGTTGTTCGGCGACGGGTCGGCCGGTCGGCCGTCCGGGCCGACGTAGGCGCGCAGGAAGGAGTAGTCGCCGGTCTGGCGCGGCCACTCGTAGTTGTCGATGTCGCCGCCGAAGTTGCCGATGCGGTCGGACGGCGCGTACACCAGACGCACGTCGCGGATCATCAGCTGCTTGATGCGGTAGTACTCGAGGCCGCGGTGGAAGGCCGGCACCGAGCAGCGGGTCGACTTGTCGGTTTCGCATTCGGCGATCAGGGACTTGATGCGCGATTCGACCAGCTCATGGCGCTCGCGGCCCGACATCGACGGCGACAGGCCCTTGAGCACGCGGTCGGTCACGTTCTCGACCTTCTCGGTCACGTAGACCAGGGTGTTCGGGCCGCCCGGCAGCTCCTCGGCGCGGGTCTTGGCCAGGAAGCCATTGACGATGTAATTCTTCTCGGGGGTCGAATTGCGCTGGATGGCGCCGTAGGCGCAGTGGTGGTTGGTGACGACCAGGCCGTCAGGCGAGACGAAGGAAGCGGAACAGCCGCCCAGCGAGACGATGGCGCTCATCGGATGCTTGGCCAGGTCGGCCAGCTTCTCGGCCGGGATGGTGATGCCGATGCGCTTGAGTTCGGATTTCAGTTGCGGCAGCTGGTGCGGCTGCCACTGGCCTTCGTCGGCGCCGGCCAAGGCCGAGACGCCCATCAGAGCGACGGGCAGGAACGATTTGAACATGTGACCCCAGGTGAAAAAAATGCAGCCCGGAGTATAACTTTGTTACGTCTGCATGCGGTCGTTTTTCGGCGTAATGACAAGCTGATTACATCGGGTCCTGGCCCACGCGCCACCCGCCTCCGAGCGCCTGGATCAGGCTCACGGCCGCGCCCTGCCGGTCCGCCTGCACCTGCACCAGCGAGCGGCGCGCATTGAGCGCCGTGTTCTGGGCCTGCACCACCTCCGAGTAACTCACCTGTCCCGCGCGGTAGCGGTTCAGGATCTGCTGCTCGACCTTGTCGGCCGCTTCGGACGCGACGCGGCGCAGCTCCTGCTGCTGTTCCAGTACGCGCACGGCGGTGAGCTGGTCTTCCACGTCGGCGAAGGCGTTCAGCACCGTCTGGCGGTAGCGTGCGACTGCCGCCTGGTGGCGTGCCTCGGCCCCGGCCACGCCGGCGCGGGTGGCGCCGGCATTGAAGATCGACTGCGCTGCCGACAGGCCGAGGGACCAGGCCGCGTTCGAGGCCGAGAACAGGTCGGAGAAGCGCGCGCCCCCGCTGCCGAGCGAAGCGCTCAGGCCGATGTTCGGGAAGTAGGCCGAGCGCGCGATGCCGATCTCCGCGTTGGCGGCCGCCACGTCGCGTTCGGCGGCGGCGATGTCGGGGCGGCGCTGCAGCAGGGTCGCCGGCACACCGACCGGGATCGCGGGCACGTGTACCTGCCATGCCGCGGCCGGAGCGAGGGTGAACTCGCTCGGCGCCTTGCCGACCAGGACCGCGATCGCATGCTCGAACTGCGCGCGCTGGCGCTGCAGGGTCAAGGCGTCGTTGCGCGCATTCGCCAGCTGGGTCTGGGCCTGGAGCACGTCGGTGCGGGCCACGATGCCGACGTTGTAGCGGTTTTCGGTGATGCGCAGCTCGCGCTCGTAGCCGGCGATGCTGCTCTCGAGCAGGGTGCGCTGGGCGTCGAGCGCGCGGATCGTGAAGTAGTTGGCCGCCACCTCGCCCTGGGCCGACAGGCGCGCGCTGGCAAGGTCGGCGGCGGTCGCTTCCGCGCTGGCTTGAGCGCTGGTGACGCCCGCACGCAGCCTGCCCCACACGTCCGGCTCCCAGTCGCCGCCCAGGTTCAGGCGGTAGGCCGTGCTGGCGCCCCCGTTGCGCACGCCCGAGCGGTCGGCGCTCAGGCCCAGCGACACGGACGGGAACAGCGCAGCGCGCTCCTGCGCGACGATGGCGCGCGCCTGGGCATAGGCGGCAACGGCCGCCGCCACGTTCTGGTTCGAGACCTCGACGCTGGCGGCCAGTTCGTTAAGAACCGGGTCGTTGAACAGCTGCCACCACGGTCCGCGGTCGAGGGCGTCGGCGGGCGCCGCCGGCACCCAGCCCTGCGCTTCCTTGAAGGCGGCCGGTTCGGGCGTCGCGGGCCGCTCGTAGGCGGGCCCCACGGCGCAGCCGGACAGGGTGGCGGTGACGAGCAGAGCGATGGAATGGAGTCGCATAGTCTTCATTATTTTGCAGGGATCGGGTCTGGTACGTCGGCGTGCCGGGTCAGCTCGTGTTCGTCGGGCTTCCTTGTTCTCAGCTTGTCGAGCAGGACGTAGACGACCGGCGTGGTGAGCAGGGTCAGGAGCTGGCTGGCGACCAGGCCGCCGATGATGGCGATGCCCAGCGGCCGGCGCAGCTCCGAACCTTCGCCGAAGCCGATCGCCAGCGGCAGCGCGCCGAGCGCCGCCGCCAGGGTCGTCATCAGGATCGGGCGGAAGCGCAGGATGCAGGCCTCGCGCACAGCCTCCGTGGCGCTCAGGCCCCTCGCCCGCTCCGCTTCCAGGGCGAAGTCGATGATCAGGATGGCGTTCTTCTTGACGATGCCGATCAGGAGGAAGACGCCGATCAGCGCGATGATCGAGAACTCCATCTTGAACATCAATAGGGCCAGCACCGCGCCCACGCCGGCCGAGGGCAAGGTGGACAGCACCGTCACCGGGTGGATCAGGCTTTCATACAGGATGCCGAGCACGATGTAGATGACGATGATGGCGGCGGCGATCAGGAAAGGCTGTTCCTTGCTCGATTCCTCCGCCGCGCGCGCCGTGCCCTGGAAGCTGCCGCGCACGTTGGCCGGCATGGCGATCTCGGCCTCGGCCGCCTTCACCGCATCCTGGCCGTCCTCCAGGTTGTAGCCGTCGGCCAGGTTGAAGGACACCGTGGTCGCGAGCTCCCCGTCCTGGTGGTTGACCGAGGTCGGCGTCGAGCTCTCGGCGAAGCTGGCGATCGCCATCAGCGGCACCATGCGCGTGGCGCTGGTCGACAAGGCCGATCCGCTGGACGGGTCGCGTGCGGCGGTCAGGTTGCCGGAGGTGGAAGACGTGCCGGTGGACGAGGCGCCGGCGCCTGCCGTCGAGGTGGCCGTGCCGGTGCCGCGCGCCGGCACGTAGACGTCGCGCAGCGCTTCCGGCGACTGGGCATAGCGCTGGGCCACGCCCATGATCACGTGGTACTGGTTCAGCTCATCGTAGATGTTGGCGACCTGGCGCTGGCCGAAGTTGTTGTACAGGGCGTTGTCGACCTCGCGCGTGGTGATCCCCAGGCGCGATGCCGTTTCCTTGTCGATGGTGACGAAAGTCTCGACGCCGTTCTCGGCCTGGTCGGTGTCGACGTCGACCAGGGCGGGCTGGCGCTTCATCGCCTCGGCCAGGCGCGTGGCCCACTGTTTCAGGTCGCCGGCATTGTCGCTCTTGAGCGTGTATTGGTAAGTGGAATTGCTCGAACGCCCGCCCATGCGCAGGTCCTGCACCGGGTTCAGGAAGATCGAGACGCCGGTCACCTTCGCCAGCTGGGGACGCAGGCGGGCGATCACGGCCTGGCCCGACTCGCCTTCCTTGCGCTCGTCGATCGGCTTCAGGTTCATGAACATGAAGCCGCCGCCCGCGCGCCCGCCCCCCGTGAAGGCGACCACCGTGTCGACCGCCGGGTCCTTGCGGATGATGTTGACCAGCTGGCGCAGCTTGCCCTGCATGGCCTGGAAGGAGATGCTCTGGTCGGCCCGGATGCCGCCGTTGATCTGTCCCGTGTCCTGCTGGGGGAAGAAGCCCTTCGGCGCGGCCGAGAACAGATAGACGTTCAGCCCCACCACGAACGCCAGGATGATCATCACGAGGAGTTTGCTGTCCAGCGCCCAGTCGAGCGCGTGTTCGTAGCTGCGCAGCACGCCGCCGAAGCCCTTCTCGGACCAGCGCGCCAGCCTGCCCTGCTTCTTTTCCTTGTCTTCCTTGCGCAGCAGCCAGGCGCACATCATCGGCGTGGTGGTCAGCGAAATCACCAGCGAGATCATCACGGCGGCCGACAAGGTCACCGCGAACTCGCGGAACAGGCGGCCCACCTGCCCGCCCATGAACAGCAGCGGAATGAACACCGCCACCAGCGACAGCGAGATGGACAGGACCGTGAAGCCCACTTCGCGCGCGCCCAGCAGGGCCGCCTTCATGCGGTCCATGCCGGACTCGATATGGCGCGCGGTGTTCTCCAGCACCACGATCGCGTCGTCGACCACGAAACCGGTCGCCACCGTGATCGCCATCAGCGACAGGTTGTTCAGGCTGAAGCCCAGCAGGTACATGACGCCGAAGGTGCCCAGCAGCGACACGACGGTGGCCACGGCCGGCACCACGGTCGCCCGTATGCTGCGCAGGAAGACGCTCACGACCAGCACCACGAGGACGATCGAAAGCACAAGGGTGAATTCGATCTCATGTAATGAGGCGCGGATCGAGTTGGTGCGGTCCGAGGCCACCTGCAGGGTCACGTCGCCCGGCAGCTGCGCCTGCAGCGAGGGCAGCAGCGCGCGCACGCCGTCCACCGTCTCGATGACGTTGGCGTCCGGCTGGCGCGTCACCAGTACGATGACGGCCGGCTGGCCGTTGAACAGGCCGAGGGTATTGATGTTCTCGACGCCGTCGATGACTTCCGCCACGTCCTGCAGGCGGATCGCGGCGCCATCGCGCCAGGCGACCACCAGGTCACGGTACTCGGCCGCGGTGCGACCGCCCTTGCTGCCGGCCGGCTGGGAATAGATCTGGAAACGGTTGCCCGCGCCCTCGATCGCGCCCTTGGGACGGTTGGCATTGGTCGACTGGATGGCGGCGCGCACGTCTTCGCTCGAGACGCCGTATTTGTTCAGCGCATAGGGCAGCAGCTCGACCCGCACCGCCGGCAGCGAGCCGCCGCCGATCTCGACCTCGCCCACGCCCTTGACCTGGGCCAGGCGCTGCTGCACGAGGTTGGAAACGGATTCGTAGATCTGGCCGGGCGAACGGGTCTTGGAGGTCAGCGCCAGGATGATGACCGGCGCGTCGGACGGGTTGGCCTTGCGGTAGGTCGGGTTGCTGCGCAGCGTCGCCGGCAGGTCGGCGCGGGCGGCGTTGATCGCGGCCTGCACCTCGCGTGCGGCCGAGTCGATCTTGCGGTTCAGGTCGAACTGCAGGCTGACGCGGGTCGAGCCGTTGCTGCTGCTCGAGGTCATCTCGTTGACGCCGGCGATCACGCCCAGCCTGCGCTCGAGCGGGGTGGCCACGCTGGAGGCCATGGTCTCGGGGCTCGCCCCCGGCAGCGACGCCGACACCGAGATGGTCGGGTAGTCGACCTGGGGCAGCGGCGAGACCGGCAGCACGAAGAAGGCCGCGATGCCGGCCAGCGCGATCCCGATCGTCAAGAGGACGGTCGCGATCGGGCGCTCGACGAAGGGCCGCGACAGGTTCATGCGCCGACCTCTTTCGGCTTGTTCGGCGCTTTGCCCGTCCGGCGGCGCGCCAGGCGGTCGAAGGCCAGGTAGATCACCGGCGTGGTGAACAGGGTCAGCAGCTGGCTGACGATCAGGCCGCCGAAGATGGCCAGGCCCAGCGGCCGGCGCAGCTCGGCGCCCTCGCCCCAGCCCAGCATCAGCGGCACGGCGGCGAACAGGGCGGCCAGGGTCGTCATCAGGATCGGGCGGAAGCGCAGCAATGCGGCCTGGCGGATGGCGTCCAGCGGCGATTTTCCTTCGTCGCGCTCGGCCTCGATCGCGAAGTCGATCATCATGATGGCGTTCTTCTTGACGATGCCGATCAGGAGGATGATGCCGATGATCCCGATCACGCCCAGCCCCTGCCCCGTCACCCACAGGGCCAGCAGCGCGCCCACGCCCGCCGAGGGCAAGGTGGACAGGATGGTCAGCGGGTGCACATAGCTTTCGTACAGCACGCCCAGCACGATGTAGACGCAGACCACCGCCGCCAGGATCAGCCAGAGCTGGTTCGACAGCGAGGCCTGGTAGGCGCCGGACGCGCCCAGGAAGGTCATCGAGACCGACCCCGGCATCTTGATCTCCTCGCCCGCCTCGCGGATGGCGTCCACCGCCGTGCCCAGCGACACCCCCTCTGCGGTGTCGAAGCCGACCGTGGCCGCCGGGTACTGGGCCACGTGGGTGATCTGCAGCGGGGCCTCGGCTTCGCGGATGGTCGCCACGGCCGACAAGGGCGTCGGCTGGCCGGAACCGGTGCGCAGCTGCAGGCGCGACAAGGCTGCCAAAGACATCGCCTCGTCCTGCTGGGCTTCCAGGATCACGCGGTACTGGTTCGTTTCGGTGAAGATGGTCGAGACGATGCGCTGGCCAAACGCGCTGTACAGGGCGTCGTCGATCGAGGCGGCCGTGATCGACAGGCGCGAGGCGGTGTCGCGGTCGATGTCGATGTAGGCGGCCGCGCCGACCGCGCCGGCGTCGGTGGTGACGTTGCGCAGCTCCTTCTTCGTCGCCATCCGGGCCACCAGCTTCCTCGCCCACTCGTTGACGGTGGCGCTGTCGGCGCCCTCGATCGACAGGCGGTACTGGGTCGGGCCGCTTTCGGCGTCGATGGTGAGGTCCTGGGTCGGCTGCAGGTAGAGCGTCACGCCGGCGACATTGGCCACCCGGTTGCGCAGGCGCGCCATGATGCCTTCCTGGTCGCCGCGCTCCTCGCGCTTCACGTTGATCAGCATGGTCCCGGTGTGCAGCATGGTGTTGTTGGCCGCGTCCACGCCCACATAGGAGCTGACCGATTCGACCGCCGGGTCTTTCAGGACTTCGGCGATGGCCGCCTGCTGGAGCTTGGCCATCCCGGCATAGGAGATCGACTGGCGCGCCTGCAGGCGGCCTTGCAGCTGGCCGGTATCCTGGGTCGGGAACAGGCCTTTCGGGATGACCATCCACAACAGCGCGGTCAGCACCAGGGTGGCCAGCGCGACCAGGAGGGTCAGGCCCTGGCGCGCCAGCACCCAGCCCAGCGCGACGTCGTATTTCTGGATCACGCGGTCGAGGAAGGCCTGGGTTTTCTGCGCGAAGCGGCCCGGGCGCTCTTCTTCATGGCTCTTGAGCCAGCGCGCCGACATCATCGGCACCAGGGTCAGGGACACCACCGCCGAGATCAGGATGGTCACGGCGAGCGTCACCGCGAATTCCCGGAACAGGCGCCCCACCACGTCACCCATGAAGAGCAGCGGGATCAGGACCGCGATCAGGGAGACGGTCAGCGAAATGATGGTGAAGCCGATCTGGGTCGCTCCCTTGATCGCGGCCGCCATCGGTTTTTCGCCCTCTTCGATGTAGCGTGCGATGTTCTCGATCATGACGATGGCATCATCCACCACGAAGCCGGTCGCGATCGTCAGCGCCATCAGGGACAGGTTGTTCAGGCTGTACCCCATCAGGTACATGATGCCGAAGGTGCCGATCAGGGAGATCGGCACGGCCAGGCTGGCGATCACGGTGGCGCGCAGGCTGTGCAGGAAGGCGAAGATCACTAGCACCACCAGCACCACGGCCAGGATCAGTTCCATCTGCACGTGCTCGACCGAGGCGCGGATGCCGGCGGTGCGGTCGCTCAGGATGTCCATGCGCACCGAGGCCGGCAGCCCCGCCTGAAGCTCGGGCAGGCGTTCCTTGATGGCGTCCACCGTGGCGATCACGTTGGCGCCCGGCTGGCGCTGCACATTGAGGATGATGGCGGGCTTGAGGTTGGCCCAGGCGCCGATGCGCACGTTCTCGGCGCTGTCGACCACCTTGGCCACCTCTTCCAGGCGCACCGGGGCGCCGTTGCGGTAGGCGACGATCAGGTTCTTGTAGTCGGGGACGGTGACCAGCTGGTCGTTGGCATTGATCGCATAGGAACGCGTGGGGCCGTCGAAGTTGCCCTTGGCGCTGTTGGCATTGGCCGCCGTGATCGCGGTGCGCAGGGTGTCCAGGCCCAGGCCATAGGAGGCCAGGGCCTCGGTGTCGGCCTGGATGCGCACGGCCGGCCGCTGGCCGCCCGAGAGCGTGACCAGGCCCACGCCCGAGACCTGGCTGATCTTCAGGGCCAGGCGCGTGTTGACCAGGTTCTGGACCTCGGTCAGTGGCAAGGAATCGGAGGTGATCGCCAGGGTCAGCACCGGCGCGTCGGCCGGATTGACCTTGGCGTAGACCGGCGGCGCCGGCAGGTCGGTCGGCAGCAGCGAGCCGCCGGCATTGATCGCGGCCTGCACCTCCTGCTCGGCCACGTCCAGCGTCTGGCCGAGACCGAACTGCAGCGTGACGACCGAGACGCCGGCCGCGCTGGTGGAACTCATGCGCGTCAGGCCCGACATCTGGCCGAACTGGCGCTCCAGCGGCGCGGTGACGGTGCGCGCCATCACCTCGGGGCTCGCGCCCGGGTACAGGGTCTGCACCTGGATGGTCGGGAAGTCCACCTGCGGCAGCGCGGACAGCGGCAGGAAGCGGTAGCCGACCAGGCCGGCCAGGACGATGGCCAGCATCAGCAGGGCCGTGGCGACCGGGCGTTTGATGAACGGCGCAGATGGACTCATCACCAGTCCCCAAAACCGTCGTCGTTCCGGCGCAGGCCGGAGCTCAAGTTCGCCAGCATCATTGCTGCGCTCCCTGCTGGCGACGGCGCTCGCCCTGCCCTTGCTGTCCACCGCGTGCGCCCTGCGGACGATCACCCGGCAAGGTCACCTTGGCGCCATCGCGCAGGCGGTCCGCGCCTTCCGTGATCACCTGTTCGCCGACCTTCAGGCCGGTCAGGATCTGCACCTTGTCCACGGTCGCCTGGCCGCGCGTCACCGCGCGCTGCGACACGGTCTTCTCCTTTGCATTGAGCACGTAGACGAAGTCGCCGTTGGCGCCGTGGCGCAGGGCGGTGACCGGCACGACCACGGCATCCTCGATCGTGTCCAGCTGCAGGCGCAGGTTCACGAACTGGCTCGGGAACAGCTTGTTGTCGGTGTTGGTGAAGCGGGCCTTGGCGCGCACGGTGCCGGTCTGGACGTCGACCTGGTTGTCCAGCGCGATGAAGCTGCCGCTCGCCAGGGTGTCGGTGCGGGTGCGGTCCAGGGCCGTGGCCGGGAGCTTGGCGCCCTGCGCGATACGCCCCTGCAGCGCCGGCACCTGGTCCTGCGGCACGGTGAACTCGACGTCGATCGGAGACAGCTGGGTGATCACCGCCACGCCATTGGCGTCGCTGCTCCCCACCAGGTTGCCGATGTCGACGGTGCGCAGGCCGAGGCGCCCCGAGATCGGCGCCTTGACCTGGGTGTAGCCCAGGTTCAGCTGGGCCACGCCTTCCGAGGCGCGGTCGGTCATGACGGTGCCTTCCAGCTGCTTGACCAGGGCCGCCTGCGTGTCGACTTCCTGGCGTGCGATCGAATCCTGCTCGAGCAGGGTGCGGTAACGGGTGAGCGTCAGGCGCGCGCTTTCCAGCTGGGCCTCGTCGCGCTGGCGCTGGCCGCGCGCCTGCAGCAGCGCCATCTCGAAAGGACGCGGGTCGATCACCGCCAGCACCTGGCCGGCCTTGACCAGCTGGCCCTCCGTGAACTGGATCTTCTGCAGCACGCCCGAGACTTGCGGACGCACGGTGGCCGTCGCCGCGGCCACCACGGTGCCGAGGGCGTCGATGTGCACGGGGATGTCGGTCTGCTCGGCCGTCGCCACGCCGACCGTGGTGGCGGGTGCGCCGCGCCGTCCACCTCCGGGGCCTCCCGCACCGGGGCCTCCCCGCGCGCCGGCGCCAGCCGCGCCCGGCGGACCGCCCGCAGCGCCGCCTGCCGGCTGGTGGGTCAGCCGCCACGCCAGCAGGCCCAGGGCGACCATGGCCAGCACCGCGATCACGGTGCCGATGATGCGCCTGCGCCGCTTGGCTTCAGGCGATGGCGGCGGCGGGCTGGTGAGTGCGGATTTGGGGGAAGTAGTCGGCTCCATGCTGATCCTTGTTGTTTTTGCCAGAGTGCTATTCGTACAAGACGGACCCTCAAAGCCTAGCATGTCACCTACGGGCGATATGTTTCGTAACGTACATTGCGCGCCCCCTTCTGTTACAAAGCCGGGACCGTCTTCACACCGATTTACACCGTTGCCCCCACAATGGCCGCCGTAAACGGAAAACGGGCGCGAAACCTCGTCCGCGCCCGTCTTTCATGTTGTAGCCGGTAGTTACAAACTGGCTACAATTCTTTTCAAGCCAGTTTCCTCATGGGATGTCGCACAGGCAGTGGGTGATGGCGGCGAAGGGTTTGCGGCCGTCCGCTACTTCGTTCAGCCAGGCCATGTCGTGCGCCACCTTGGCCACTGGACCTGCCGGCAGTGCATTCTCCAGCAGGCCGAGCTTCACCTGTATGTTGACCGCCTGGACGGTGGACGCCCCCATCATGTTCAGGAAGCGTTCCAGCTTGCCGATCGGGCGCTCCACGTAGGCCACGCGGTAGTCCTCGCCCAGCTTGGCGCGCCTGGCGGCCGCCTGCAGGGCGTCGCGGTAGCTGCCGAGGCGGTCGACCAGGCCGCGCTCCTTCGCCTGGGCGCCGGTCCAGACGCGGCCCTGCCCCACTTCGTCGATCTTCGCGACCGTGGTCTTGCGGGCCGCGGCGGCGCGGGTGGTGAACTCGCTGTACACGTGGTTGATGCTGCTCTGGACCAGGGAGCCGAAGCGCGGGTCGAGCGGACGCAGCGGATTGTAGGCGTCGGCCAGCCAGGTGGTGGTCACGCCGGCGGTGTGGATGCCCAGCTTGTCGCTCACCTTCTCGGCGGTCGGCAGGATGGTGAACACGCCGATCGAGCCGGTGATGGTGGACGGATCGGCGATCACTTCGTCGGCCGCCATCGAGATCCAGTAGCCGCCCGAGGCCGCGACGTCGCCCATCGAGACGATCACCGGCTTGCCGGCCGCGCGGGTGAGTTCCAGTTCGCGCCGGATCAGCTCCGAGCCGTAGGCGCTGCCGCCGGGCGAATCGACGCGCAGCACCACGGCCTTGACCGCTTCGTCCTCGCGCGCCTGGCGGATCAGGTTGGCGGTGGTGATGCCGCCGACCACGCCCGGGCCGCTCGAGCCTTCGGTGATGTTGCCCGAGGCGACCACCACGCCCACCGCGTCGCCGAAGGGCCTGGGCTGGTGGCGCTGCAGGTAGTCATTGAAACCCACCTGGCGGAAGGACTTGATGCGCTCGTCCCAGGCGCCGCGCTTGACCAGCATCTCGCGCAGCTCGTCGCGGGTCTTCAGGCCGTCGACCAGCTTGGCCTGCAGGGCCACCTTGGCCGCGCTGCCGCCCTGCGCTTCCATCTGCTGCGGCAGGGTCTCGATCCAGCCGGCCAGCGCGCCCTTGGGCAGCTTGCGGTTCTTCTCGACCTGGCCCGTATAGTCCTGCCACAGGGCGTTGTACAGGAAGCTGTCGGCTTCCTGGGCCGCTTCCGAGGGCCCGTTGGCGATGTACGGTTCGGCGAAGCTCTTGTAGGTGCCGACCTTGATCAGGTTGACGGTCACGCCCAGCTTGTCGAGCGCGTCGCGATAGTAATTGCGGCGCCCGCCGAAGCCTTCGATCAGGACCATGCCCATCGGGTGCACGTAGACCTCGTCGGCATGCGAGGCCAGCAGGTAGCGCTTCTGGTCGTAGGTGCCGCCCCAGGCCACCACCTTCTTGCCGGAAGCCCGCACGCGGTCGATGGCCGCGCCGACGTCGCGCAGCATGGCCATGCCGCCGCCGTTCATCTGGTCGAGCAGCAGCACCACGGTGTTGATGCTCTTGTCCTTGGCCGCCGCATCGAGCACGGTCAGGAGGTCGCGCAGGCGCACGGCGCGCTTGCTGTCGCCGGCCACGCTGTCGAGCAGGGTGTCCTCCAGGCTCGACTCGTAGGTCTCCACCAGGTCGCCCTTCAGTTCCAGCACCAGCGCGCTCTTCTCGCCGATCGGCTTGACGCCGCCCGAGGAGAAGAGCATCACGATGAAGATCACGAACAGCAGGAACAGCAGGTTCATGAAGGTGCGGCGGGACACGTCGACCGCATGCCACAGCATGCCGAAGGCGCGTCGCAGCGCACTCAGGGGTTTGAAGGCCATCGAAACTCCGTTGTCAAGAATGGTATCGGCTCAGGCTGATGCCAATGCCGCGCCGGGCTTTTCCCTCTGCGAGATGGCGAACAGGCCGGCAAACACGAGTATGCCATTTACTATGAGCAATTCCAGCCCCAGGCGGTAAGAGCCGAGCAGGTATTCCTGATTGTACTCAAGGAGGGCGCAGAGAATCGGTGCGCCGATCGTAACGTACGGCACCAGGCGGTCCGTCAGCGTGCGGCGCGTCATCATGCCGAAGGCGAACAGGCCCAGCAGCGGCCCGTAGGTATAGGCCGCCAGCTTCAGGATGACCACGATCATGCTCGGGTTGTCGGCCGCCTTGAAGCCCAGCACCAGGAAGAGGAAGAGCGCGGCGAAGCCCAGGTGCACGTGGCGGCGCAGCTTTTCCTTGGCTGCTTCCGTGAGGTCGGTGCGGCGCTTGATGCCGAGGATGTCGATGCAGAAGGAGGACGTGAGCGCCGTGATGGCGCCGTCCGCGCTCGGGAACAGGGCCGAGATCAGGGCGATCAGGAAGATGATCTGCACGGCGGCGGGCAGGTGGCCCATGACCACGGCCGGGAAGATCTTGTCGCCGGTGGCCGTCACGCCCACCGCGGGCGCGTACAGATACAGCAGTCCGCCCAGGAACAGGAAGCTCATCAACACCACCACCAGCACGGCGGTCAGGGTCAGGAGGTTCTTCTGCGAATCCTTGAGCGTCTTGACCGAGATGGTCTTCTGCATCATCTCCTGGTCCATGCCGGTCATGGTCAGCACGATGAAGATGCCGGCCACGATCTGCTTGAGGAAGAAGTTGGGGCTGTCGAAGTCCGTGGTGAAGATGGTTGACAGGCCCTGCGACTGCATGGCGTTCAGGCTGTCGGGGATCGACATCCCCAGTTCGCCGAGCAGGAACCAGACGCAGGCGAACAGGCCGAACAGCATGCAGGTGGTCTGCAGGGTGTCGGTCCAGACGATGGTCTTCACGCCGCCCTGGTAGGTGTACATCAGGATCATGCCGAGGATGACCAAAGTCGTGATCCAGAAGGGGATGCCCAGGCTGTCGAGGATGATGGCCTGCAGGATGTTCACCACCAAATACAGGCGCGCGGTGGCCCCCAGCAGGCGCGAGATGATGAAGAAGCCCGCCCCGCTCTGGTAGGAGCGGCGTCCGAGACGCACGTCGAGGTAGTGGTAGATCGAGGTCAGCTGCAGGCGGTAATACAGGGGCAGCAGCAGGTAGGCCACGGCGATGTAGCCGATCACGTAGCCGATCAGGATCTGGGCGTAGCCGAAGGCGTCCACGCCCACGGCGCCGGGCACGCTGATGAAGGTGGCGCCGGACAGGGTCGTGCCCACCATGCCGAAGGCGACCAGCATCCAGTTGCTGCTCTTGTTACCGATGAAGAAGCTGTCGTTGTTGGCGTTGCGCGAGGTGGCCCAGGCGACGCCGAGCAGGAGGGCAAAATAGCCGATGAGGATTGCGAAGAGAAGTGCCGGGGACATGGGGTTCCAGTGCGGGTTGTCGTTTCGCCCAGCAATATACACCGAAGCGAATGCGCCGGAAATGCAATGTCCTTCGCCCTCCCATGCCCTGCGCTTATGCCCTGCCGCTCAGGCCTCTTCGCCCTTCACCCGCTCAAACGGCCCGATGCAGGCATTCATGGTCTCGTCCGCGCACATCAGGAAGATGGCGTTCGAGGGGTGGAAGCGGATGAAATTGGTGGCCGTGGTGCCGGGCTTCATGATGGCGCCGGCGCAGTCCTTCTTGCCGTTGTCCTTGACGATGCGGTCGTCGAGCCGGTAGAAGCCCCTGGCGCTGGGCTTGTCCGGAATGCGGTATTCGCTCTCCGAGACTTCCTCGGCGCTGGTGACGAGGGTGGTGCCGTCGGCGCGGAAGCGGTAGGTTTCGGAGCAGCCGAGGTCGGGCAGGCTGAGTTTCCAGATGCCGAGGATGGGATGATCGGCCGGTGGCGCCGCAGTCGCGGTATGCGCGAGGCCCAGCGCCGCGCACAGCAGCGCGCAGCGGGCGACGGTGGCGGAAAGGACGGCGGCAGGCACACGCATGGCTGGCTCCTCGCGACAGGCGCTTCGTGCGGAGCGGACACCCCGCCGGTCCGCACCCAGGGCGGACGATGCCATTATGGCATCGCCGCCAGGCTACCGGCGCACGCGCTGCGCCTCAGCCCTGCTCGGGCGTGGTCTTGGGCTTGGCCGGACGGCGGCTGCGCGGCGCCGCCTTGCGGGCCGGCGCCTTATGGGCGGGACGGGCCTGCTTCTTGCGAGCCGCCTTGGCGTCGCTGCCCTCGCCCCCTTCGGCCTCGAGCGCCTCGGGGGCCTCGGCCGGCGCTTCGGCCGGCGCCTGCTCCGGAGCAGCCTCCGGCGCCGGTGCGGCATCGACCGGCGCCTCGCTGGCCCCGGCCACTTTCTTCGCGGCCGGCTTGCGCGGCACGCGACGGCGTTCCTTCACGGGCGCCGGGGCCGGCTCCTCCGCGACGGCGTCAAGCGCCATCTCGGGCGCGGCCGGTGCTTCCGCAACCGGCGGCTCGGCGGCAGGCGCCGCAGGCGCCTCCTCGATCAGTTCCGGCAGGCCCTGCACCGGCTCGGCCTGGACCGCCTCGCCACGGCCACCCTGCTTGCGCCCGCCGCGGCCGCGGCGGCCGCGCTCCGGACGTGCCTCGCCGGCAGGCGCCTCGGTGGCGGCCACGTCGCTGGCCTCCGCCTGCGGCGCGGCTTCCTCGAACGGCGCCTCGGGCACCACCACCAGTTCCGGCGCCGGCATCACGACCGGCGCATTGGCGCTGCGGTAGACATAGGTGCCCGATTTTTCGTCGCGGCCGAACTCGAACAGGCCGCGCGCCTGCGCTTCCTCGAGCAGGTTGCCGAAGGTGCGGAAGCCGAAATAGGTTTCGTTGAAGTCCGGACGGCGGCGCTTGAGGGTGTCCTTCAGCAGCGACGCCCAGATCTTGCCGGTGTCGCCGCGCTCGAGCACCAGGGCGTCGAAGGTCTCGACGACCATCTCGAGGGCTTGCACCTTGCGCGCTTCCAGTTCTTCCTTGCGCTTGTCGTCGCCGGCCGGGCGGCGTCCGCCTCCCTGCCCTTTGCGTGCTTCGGATTCCTCCTTGCGCTTGGCGGCGGCGCGGTTCTTCTCGCGCACCAGGTCGTCGTAGAAGATGAATTCGTCACAGTTGGCCACCAGGAGGTCCGAGGTCGACTGCTTGACGCCGACGCCGATCACCTTCTTGGCGTTCTCGCGCAGCTTGGAGACCAGGGGCGAGAAGTCGGAGTCGCCCGACACGATCACGAAGGTGTCGACGTGGGACTTGGTGTAGCACAGGTCGAGCGCGTCGACCACCAGGCGGATGTCCGCCGAATTCTTGCCGGACTGGCGCACATGCGGGATTTCGATCATTTCGAAATTCGCCTCGTGCATGGCGGCCTTGAAGCCCTTGTAGCGGTCCCAGTCGCAGTACGCCTTCTTGACGACGATGCTGCCCTTGAGCAGCAGGCGCTCCAGCACCGGGCGGATGTCGAATTTTTCGTAGTTGGCGTCGCGTACGCCGAGCGCGACGTTTTCGAAGTCGCAGAACACCGCCATGCTGATGTTGTCGGAAGAAGCCATGAATGATCAGTATCTAATAATGAATGGGCAAACTGACCGGGATTATACGCAACACTTCGCGCGGCGCCCCGCACCGCCTCCTCGCACCGTACAAAGTTGCAGTAACGCTATCGAACCGGACACATTTATAATGTGCGATCGCTGCCACGTCCCGGAATTGCCCCATGCTTTCGCCCGACCTGTTCGAAGCCGTGTTCAACAGCTCGCCAATCGGCACCTACCTGCTGTCGCCCACGCCGGACGCCGTGGTCCTCGCAGTCAACGATACCTTCCTGGCAGCCTCGCGCCGGCGGCGCGAAGAGCTGGTCGGCACCAGCCTGTTCGTGGCCTTCCCGACCGACCCCGACGATCCGGCCTCCACCAGCGAATCCGAGCTGCGCCAGTCCTTTGCCCGCGTCCTGGCCTCGGGCCAGGCCGACCGCCTGCCGGCGCAGCGCTATCCCATCCCGGTCGAGCAGCCGGACGGCAGCATCGTGTTCGAGGAGCGTTTCTGGAGCGCGATCAGCACCCCGATCTTCGACGGGGTTGGCGGCATCGCCTGCATCCTCCACACCACCAATGACGTCACCGAGAAGGTGCGCTCGGAGGCGGCCCTGCGCGAAAGCGAGATGCGCTACCGCGCCCTTAGTTCGGCCGGCCAGGTGGTTTACCGCATGAACGCCGACTGGAGCGAGATGCACGAACTGGACGGACGCGGCTTCCTGAAGGACAGCGTCGGTCCGCGCCAGCTCTGGCTGAGCGACTACGTCCCCGCCGACGAGCAGGAAAGGGTGAACGCGGCGGTCCGGCAAGCGATCCGGACCGCCTCGCCCTACGAACTGGAACACCGCGTGCGGCGCCTCGACGGCAGCGAAGCCTGGACCCTGTCGCGCGCGGTCCCGATGTTCGACGCGGCCGGCCGGGTCTACGAATGGATCGGCGCCGCCAGCGACATCACCGAGCGCAAGGCCGCCGAGGAGAAGCTGCGCGAGGGCGATCGCCGCAAGGACGAGTTCCTGGCCATGCTGGCGCACGAACTGCGCAATCCGCTGGCGCCGATCAGCGCGGCGGCCGAGATCCTGCAGCGCATGCAGCCGGACGAGGCGCTGCTGCGGCGCACCAGCCAGATCATCGGCCGCCAGGCAGCCCACATGACCGGCCTGATCGACGACCTGCTGGACGTCTCGCGCGTCACCCGCGGCCTGGTGGAACTGAGCTGCGCGCCGGTCCGGCTGCAGGATATCCTGGACGACGCGGTGGAACAGGCCACGCCGCTGGTGCGCGCGCGGCAGCAGTCGCTGGCGGTCGCCGCGCCCGCCGGGTCGCCCATCCTGGTGGGCGATCGCAAGCGCCTGGTGCAGGTCCTCGCCAACCTCCTCAACAACGCCGCGAAGTACACACAGGAAGGCGGCAGCGTGCGCCTGGAAGCCGCGGTGGAGGGTGGGCGCATCCGTATCGACGTCGCCGACAACGGCATCGGCATGGCGCCGGAACTGGTGGCGCGCGCTTTCGACCTGTTCGCCCAGGCCGACCGCAGCCTGGATCGCGCGCTCGGCGGCCTGGGCCTGGGCCTGGCCCTGGTCAGGAGCCTGGTCGAGCTGCATGGCGGCGCGGTGGAGTGCGAGAGCGCCGGTCCGGGCCAGGGCAGCCGCTTCCGCGTCTGGCTGCCCGGCCAGGATGGCGCACGGGCGGCGCCCGCGCTGCCGGAGCCTGCCCAGGCAAGGCGCCATGGCCCCATCCGGGTGCTGGTGGTGGACGACAATGTGGACGCGGCCGAAACCCTGTCGATGCTGCTCGAGGCATCCGGCTACCAGGCCCTGGTCGAGCACGAACCGCACGCCGCCATCGACCGGGCCCGGCGCGAGCTGCCGCGCGCCTGCCTGCTCGACATCGGCCTGCCCGGGATGGACGGGCGCGAACTGGCGCGGCGCCTGCGCGCCGATCCCGCCACCGCGGGCGCGATGCTGGTGGCCGTGACCGGCTACGGACAGCAGAGCGACCGCGACCAGTTCCTGGCCGCCGGCTTCGACCATCACCTGGTCAAGCCGGTCGACCTCGGCCAGCTCGAGACGATCCTCGCGACGGTCGGTTGAGCGGCCCGGGCCGGCTCACAGGCGGGCCAGGGGCTCGCCGTCGAAGTACTTGTCGATGCAGTCCTGGAACACCGCCTCGTCCGGCGCCACGTCGGCGAACAGGGTCATCGACGAACGGAACTTCAGCTCGTCCGGATGGCCGAAGATCTCGTCCACCGTGTGTCCGTCGAGACTGTCCACGATGGTGGCGCATTCGCGCAGGCGCGCGCCCAGCACCGGGTGGGCCAGGTAGGCGGCCGCCTCGTCGCCCGAGCGGATGGCGTAGCGCTGCGCCATCTCGCTGCTTCCCAGGCCGCCAAGTTGCGGAAAGATGAACCACATCCAGTGCGTGCGCTTGTGCCCGGATCGCAGCTCCTTGAGTACCGTGGCATAGACCGGCGCCTGCGCCTGGACGAAGCGCTCCAGGTCAAAATCGGTTTCCATCGTATCGTCCTCCCCTTCCGGAGGATGCTACAACGCCCTTCCTGTCTGTTAAAGTGCGCTACGCATGGACACGAATACCGCCCCCCTCGCCCTCCTGCTCGTCCGCGAAATGCCATATGGCAAATACAAGGGGCAGAAGATCGCCGACCTGCCCGGCCACTACCTGGCCTGGTTCGCCCGCGAAGGCTTCCCGCGCGGCGAGCTCGGCCAGCTGCTCGCCCTGATGTACGAGCTCGACCACAACGCCCTGCGCGGCCTGCTCGACCCGCTGCGCAGCGGGCGCTGAACCGGGCGGGGAAAGAGCGGGAATCGTGCCCGCGATGCCTCAGGAGAAACTTTCTAACTGCGTAAGCCAGCGGGGCTACCGCCGGGGCCGCCGCACGGGCGGAACGGATTTCCGGTAAACTAGGCGGTTACTGCAATACGCATCAAGAGACTCGACATGCCCGCCACCTCCGCCAATTCCGCCGCCCCGGCCAACGACCAGCTGCTCGACTACGTGACCTCGTGCGCCCTGCCGACGCCCTGGGCGCAGTTCACGCTGCACGCCTTCGTCGAGCATTCAACGGGCAAGGAGCATCTGGCGATGGTGCTGGGCGATATCGGCGACGGCGCGCCGGTGCTGGCGCGCGTGCACTCGGAATGCCTGACCGGCGACGTGCTGTTCTCGCAGCGCTGCGATTGCGGCGCCCAGCTCGAAGGCGCGCTGCAGCGCATCGCCCAGGAAGGCCGCGGCATCCTGCTCTACCTGCGCCAGGAAGGACGCGGCATCGGCCTGGTCAACAAGATCCGCGCCTACCGCCTGCAGGAAGCCGGCGCCGACACGGTCGAGGCCAACCTGCAGCTGGGCTTCCACGCGGACGCCCGCAACTACGAGCTGTGCAAGCCCATGCTGGAGCAGTTCGGCGTGAAGAAGCTGCGCCTGATGACCAACAACCCGCGCAAGATCGACGCCCTGACCCGCCTCGGCATCGAGGTGAGCGACCGCGTGCCCCTGCTGGTCAACCGCAACGCCTTCAACAACAACTACCTGAACACCAAGCAGGCCAAGCTCGGCCACATGATGACGCCGCCCGCCGTGCCGGCGGACCAGGCGCCGTCTCCGGCCGCCGCTCCCGACGTGATCTGATCCGCCGGGTTTTCCAACCCCTGGGGAAGCACTGATCTATTCATGGCGGCGGCCTCGACCACGAGAAAATGCACCCTGCTGCGTTGTAAATCCTCGCGATACCACGCGGTATCGCTGCGGTTGAGCGCGGCCGGCCAGGCCTTGCCGGGCACATTTTTCGTGATCGATTCCTGCACGCCAGAATAAATCAGTGCTTCCCTAACGCGCGCACCGGGCGCGCTTCCGATGGCAAGATAGGCACTCCTCTTGCCAATGATCGGAATGCATGAAAAGGTTCGCCGCCGCCCTCCTGCTGTCCTGCCTCGCCGCCGCCGCGCTCACGGCGCCGCAGGCCGACCAGGCCAGGGGCAATCGCGCGGCCGCCCGTCCTTCCGTCGCCGCAGCTCCTTCCGCCCCGCCGCCGCACCTGCCGCCGCAGGCGCCGCCCGGCGCCACCCCACCCGCGCCGGCGCCGGGTGAAGTCGACACCCAGGACGCCCTGCCGCCTCCCTCCTCGGCCGCCCAGGACCTGTACTCCTCGGCGCGCGGCGACCTGCTGCAGATCCGCATGCTGCTCAAGAACGGGCGCACCCAGTCCACGGTCGGCTCGGGCTTCCTGGTGGGCGAAGGCGACCTGGTCGTCACCAACTACCATGTGGTCTCGCAGATGGCGCTCGACCCGGACGTCTACACCGCCGAGTATGTCGACACCGACGGCAACAGCGGCCCGGTCGAGCTGATGGCCGTGGACGTGCTGCACGACCTGGCCGTGGTCCGGGTCAACCGGCAAGGCAGCGGCTTCTTCAAGATGCCCGAGCGGGCCCTGAAACTGAGCCAGGGCCAGCGCCTCTATTCGCTCGGCAATCCCCTCGACCTCGGCTTTGCGATCTCTGAGGGCGCCTACAACGGCGTGGTCACGCGCAGCTTCTACGACCAGCTGATGTTCGGCGGCCCGATCAACTCGGGCATGAGCGGGGGCCCCAGCGTGACCGACAACGGCACGGTCGCCGGCATCAACGTGTCCAAGCGCCGCGACGGCGAATCGGTCAGCTTCCTGGTGCCGGTCAAGTATGCCCAGGAGCTGCTGCGCAAGGTGGCGCGCCAGCCGGCGCCGCCGAAGGATTTCAATCCCCTGATCGCCGAGCAGCTGCTGGTGCACCAGCGCGCCATGGTCGACCGCCTGCTGGAGGAGCCGCTGTCGATCAAGAGCATGGGGCCCTACCTCGTGCCGGTGCGCGAATCCGGCCAGCTGCGCTGCTGGGGGCGTTCCAACGTCAAGGCCGAAACGGCCTACACCTCGGACTCGATGAGCTGCGCGATGGAGTCGGCCATTTATGTGTCCTCGCAACAGCAGACCGGCCACGTGTCGATGACCCACCAGTACATCCGCTCGGACAACCTGCATCCGCTGCCCTTCGCGGCCCTGGCCAGCCGCCTGTTCCGCACCACGCGGCTGGGCAGCAGCGCCGACGAACGCATGACGAAACCGGTCTGCACCGAGGGATTCGTGCACACCCGCACCCTGCCGCTGCGCGCCGTCACCTGCGTGCGCGCCTACCGCAAGTTCGAGGGCCTGTACAACTTCACCCTGCTCACCGCAAGTACCGATGCCGCGGAATCGAGCCTGCAAAGCCGCCTGGACGTGGCCGGCGTCTCGTACGAGAACGGGATGCGCGTGACGCGCGCCTTCCTCGGTTCCTTCGGGCGCAACGTCAGGCGCGCCCCCGCGCCCAAGGACAAGCCATGAGTGGGCCCTGGACCGTCGAGATGCTGGCCCGGAACGGCGAAGTGCTGCACCGGCACCGGGCGCCCGCCCTGCCGATCCGGATCGGCCGTGCCTACGACAACGACTTCATCCTCGACGACGAGTACGCCGCGGCCCACCACGCCGTGATCGAGGCGGGACCTGGCGGCGCCCCGGTGCTGCGCGACCTCGGCAGCCGCAACGGCGTCGTGTTCGGGCGCAAGCGCGTGCAGGAGCTCCCTCTGTCCGGCGACACCGTGGTGCGCCTCGGCCACACCTCGCTGCGCCTGCGTTCGGCGGACTTCCCGGTGCCGGCCGAGCTGCGCGACCGCACGATGCACGGCTGGGAGGGCCTGCTCCCCGGCGCCGTGGGCGTGCTGCTGGCCGGGCTGGTGGCCCTGCTCGTGACCTGGCTGTTCGACGCCCAGCCCTTCCAGCTGCTCAACTATGTACTGGCTCCAAGCGCAGGCATCGGCGTGGCCCTCCTGTGGAGCAGCCTGTGGGCTTTTCTCAACCGCCTGTTTGGACGCTACACGCGCCTGGGGCGTCACCTGTTCATCTTCGGCTGCGGCATGGCGGCCCTGGTCGGCTTTCGCCTGCTGGCGGCAATGGCCGCCTATGCCTTCTCCTGGGAGTGGCTGACGCGCTACGGCTCGCACGTGGCGGTGGCCACGGCGGCCGGCATCATCTACTTCCACCTGGCGACCATCAAGCCGCCGCTCCGGCGGCGCCTGCGGGCGCTGTGCGCGGGCGCCGCGGTGCTGGCATCGAGCCTGGTCCTGATCGTCAACCAGCAGCGCCACGGCCGCGTCGCGGACGAACTGTACATGTCGGTGCTGCTGCCGCCGCAGCTGCGCGCCAGCCCCGACACCACCGTGGCCGAGCACATGGCGCAGGTGGAGGCCATGCGCAGGGAGCTCGACGCCGAACGCGGGCACAAGGCCGGCGGCAACTAGGACAGGCAAGGCGCTTTGACAAGCGCGGCCGGATGCTGGAAGATCGGGCATCCCAACAGCCCATGCGCCGATGAACTCCACCCGCAGCAAGATCGCCTTCGGCATCGCCTGGCTCCTGTTCTGGACCCTGATGATGCTGGTCGCGGTCGAGGACTACCGGCGCGACGGCGGTACGGCCTACTGGCAGCCGATGCTGTGGGAAGGCTCCTCGGCGCTGGTGGCGACGCTGCTGCTCTTCATCCAGCGCCGCATCGGCGCGCGCTACAACCACCTGATCGCCACGCCCTGGCGCTGGTTCGCGATCCAGGCCTGCATCATGCCGCTGTACTGGATCGCCTTCGTGCCGCTGGCCTTCGGCATCCGCCATGCCGTGTATTCGCTGGCCGGCAGCAGCTACGACCATGAGCCCTGGGGCCAGGTCTTCGTCTACGAGTCGCTGAAGATCACCGTGTTCGCGGGGCTGTTCACCGTGATCGCCTTCGGCCTCTTGTCCTGGCGCGAGCTGATCGGCGCGAGGCTGCGCGCGGAACAGGCCAACGCCCTGCTGCGCGAAGCCCAGCTGCAGTCGCTGGCGCGCCAGATGCAGCCGCACTTCCTCTTCAATGCGCTCAATACCATCTCCTCGCTGATGCACACGGACGTACAGCGCGCCGACGCCGTGCTGGTGCAGCTGTCGGACATGCTGCGCGCCGCACTGGCGCTGGGACAGCGGCCGCAGGCGGCGCTGGAAGAAGAACTGCGGCTGGCGCGCGCCTATGCCGGCGTGATGGAAGGGCGTTTCGACGGCCGCGCGCAGATCGAGTGGCGCATCGAGGAGTCCATGCTGGGCGTGCCGCTGCCTGCCATGAGCGTGCAGCCGCTGCTCGAGAACGTGTTCAAGCACACCGTCGAGCGGCGACGCGCGCCGACCCGCATCCTGGTCAGCGCCGCGCGCGAGGGCGAGTCCCTGGTGCTGCGGGTCGAGGACGATGCCGGACGGCTCGATGCCGATCAGGCGGGCGAATCCGGCATCGGCCTGGCCAACCTGCGCGCACGCCTGGCCGCGCTGCACGGCGAGCGCGCCAGCCTGGCGCTGAGCCAGCTGGAGCCCGGCGGGGTGCGTACCGAGGTGAGGCTGCCATGCGCATCCTGATCGTCGACGACGAGCGCCCGGCGCGCGATCGGCTGCGCCGCATGCTGGCGCTGGAAGCAGGAATCGACGCCATCTTCGAAGCGGCCGATGCGCACGAGGCGCTGCGCTGCCTGCCCGAGTGCCGGGCGGACGCCCTGCTGCTCGATATCGAAATGCCGGAGCTGTCGGGTATCGACTTCGCAGCTTCGCTGCCCGATCCCGCCCCGCTGGTGGTCTTCGTGACCGCCTACGACGAATACGCCCTGCGCGCCTTCGATGCGAACGCGATCGACTACCTGCTCAAGCCCTTCGACCAGGCGCGCCTGCGGCGTGCGCTGGATCGCCTGCGCGAGCGCTTGGCAGCGCGTTCGCATGGGAAGACGGCTGCGGCCGCAGGCATGCCGCCGCGCCAGCTGCTGGTAACGGAGCGCGGCGCCACTCGCGTGGTGCAGGTCGACGACATCGAGTGGCTGGAGACCGCGGACAACTACGTCGTGCTGCACACGGCGCAAGGGGCGCCGCTGCTGCGGCAGACCTTGTCCGGTCTCCTGGCGCAGCTGGGCGGCAGCTTCGTGCGCTGCCATCGCCGCGCGGCGGTGCGGGTGAAGGCGGTGGAACGGATCGTCCCGCTCGACAAGGGCGATTGCGAGCTGGTGCTGCGCAGCGGCGCTGTCGCGCCATGCAGCCGGCAATTCCGGGCTGCGCTCATGACGGCGCTTGGCCAACAGTCCCGACCGGACTCTGACTCATGAAATGAAAACCTTCACTGCATTCACCATACTCAGTCTATTCATTGTGGGCGCTGGCAGTTCTGCCATCGCGGAGCCCTTGGAGGCGCGGCCGCTTCCGCCTGGTGCGACTCTGGCATGCCAGGGGGCTGTGGATGACTTTGGCGATCGAGGCCGCGCGCCATTCTCGATCAGCTGGCAGTCTTTCAGTGCTCGCCAGGACGTTTCTGCGATCTCCAGTTTCTACGAAAAGATCTTCGGCCGCTCCCCTCAATTGAATCCGCATGGCGGTCTCACGTGGAAATTTGCGGGCGGGCTGATCTACGCAATCTACCCTGTCAGCGCAGGCACGCACTGGTTGGAGTGCCTGGACAAGCGCAAGGACATTGCAGCCGTCATTCTCATCTCCAAGGGCAGTGAGAAAGCTGCCGAGCATACGGACGGGGTCGGGTCTGACGTCCAGGCACGACCTCAACAATGAGAACAACCATGCGCTTGCGATGATGGTCAAGGATAGCGCGGCCCCGAGGCGCCTGTGTATCGCAACACTAGCATTGAGTTCGTGTCCGGATGTCAGACCTGCCCCGGTTCTGCGGCGCCGTGAGCGCGGCTCCGCGTCCGACTCACCCCACCGCAAGTCCGCTTCGCCCCAAACCGCTCGGCAGAAACGCGCGCCTGCGCGATGCTGGCCGCTCATTCGAACAACGAGAGCGAGCCATGAACAATCACGACCTTGCCCCCAGCGCGCGCCTGTACTTCCTCGACTGGGTGCGCATCCTTGCCTTCTTCCTGCTGATCCTCTACCACGTCGGCATGTACTACGTGACGTGGGGCTGGCACGTGAAGAGCCCCTTTGCCAGCAGCGGCCCGGAACCCTTCATGATGCTGTCCTCGCCCTGGCGGCTGGGACTGCTGTTCTTCATCGGCGGCGTCGCGGCCAGCATCATGCTGCGCAAGCTTGGCGCCGCGCCCTTCCTGAAGCAGCGCAGCCTGCGCCTGCTGGTGCCGCTGGTATTCGGCATGCTGGTGATCGTGCCGCCCCAGGCCTATTTCGAGGTGGTCGAGAAGCTCGGCTATGCCGATGGCTACGGCGCCTTCATGGGCCTCTACCTGCAAGGCTATGGCGGCTTCTGCCAGGATGGCTGCCTGGACCTGCCGACCTGGAACCACCTGTGGTTCGTCGCCTACCTGTGGATCTACACCATGCTGCTGGGCGGCCTGGTAGCGGCGCTCGGCCCCCGCTTCGACCGTATCGCAGCGCGACTCGGCGCCCTGCTGCGGGGGTGGAAGCTGATCGTCCTGCCGGCCGCCGTGCTGGCGGTGGCGCGCATCGCCCTGGTCGAGCACTTCCCGACCAACCACGCCGTGGTGAACGACTGGTGCAACCATGCGATGTCCTTCCTGCCCTTCCTGCTCGGCGCCCTGGTGGCGCGTGTACCGGGCTTCTGGAGCCGACCGGCGCCACTCCGCTGGCATGCGCTCGCCATTGTGGCGACCTGCTGGGCCTGTCTGGTCATGTGGATTGCCCAGTGGGAGATCACCCCACCACCGCCGGCGCTGCGCCCCATTGCCTACACCGTGTACGCATTGATGGCATGGTGCGCGACCGTGGCCGCCTGTGGATTCGCGGTGCGCCACCTGGACCATGACAGCCCGGCGCGGCGCTACCTGAACGAAGCGATCTTCCCGGTCTACATCCTGCACCAGACCCTGATCGTGGTGCTGGCGCATGCGATGAAACCGCTGCGCATCGCGCCGGGGCCGGAAGCGCTCATGCTGGTGGTACTGACCACGACCCTGAGCTTCGGCATCTTCGAGCTGGTGCGCCGGCTGGGCGTCCTGCGCCCGCTGTTCGGGTTGAAATTCGAGCGGGCGGCGCAGGCGACTGTGCTCCCGGTGAAGGGCACCGTCGCTCACGCCGCCGGCTAGCACCGGCGACGTGCCACCACCCCGCTCAGTGCGTCGATGCGCCCGCCGGCCGCCCACCCTGGCCGGCGGCCTGCTGGGCGCCCTGGCGCGCCTCCATCTGGCCACGCTGCGCATCGCCGTCGCCGCGGGCATCGCCGTTGCCGCGCACGAAGGGATCGGTGGCGTTGCGCATCGCTTCCTGCTGGGTGCGGATGTTGCGCTCGGTTTCCTCGGCGGCGGTGCGGGCCACTTCATCGACCAGGGCGCGCGCCGTGCGCGTGGTGTTCTGCACGTGCTGCTCGGTCACGCGCGCCAGCTCGACCTGGGCGTCGGCGGCCAGGCGCGAGATGTGCTGCTGGTAGGCGCGCAGCTTCTCGGTGGCGGGCTGGGCGCGGCTCGACGCCGCCGTGAAGATCTCGGTCTGGCGGTCGGCGCTCAGGACTTGCTGGCTGGCCAGCGTGCTTTCTTCCAGCATGGTCTGGACCAGCTGGATGTTCAGGTCGCAGATTTGCTGGAAGGAACGGAACATCGATTTCGACATGTCGTTGAGGAAGGCGGTCTGCGCGTCCATGTGGGTGCGCACGGCCGGACTCACGGATTGCGGAAAGGGATACATCGTCGACCTCATAGTGTAATGGCTTCGAATGGGCACGCCACGGCCGGACGGCTGAGCCGTCGTCCGCAGCACGAAGCTAGAAGGCTAAAGGGACGATGCGGCGCGCGTTTGACCTGCACCAAACGTGCGCCGGTGCTCAATCCTGCGCGAGCGGCGCCGGCAGTGCCGCTCCGCAATCCTTGCAGAAGCGCGCCCCGGGGTCATGGCCGCCGCTGCCGCATTCCTCGCAGGCCAGCACGGACCGGGTGCCATGGCGCCGGTCGACCCGGCGCGCCGTCATCTCGGCCGTGACGATGCCGGTCGGCACCGCCAGGATGCCCCAGCCGAGCAGCATCATGAAGGAGGCGATTGCCTTGCCCAGGGGCGTGTGCGGGGTGATGTCGCCGTAGCCGACCGTGGTCATGGTCACGATCGCCCAATACATTGCGACAGGAATGCTGGTGTAACCGTGTTCCGGCCCTTCGACCACGTACATGACCGTTCCGAGGATCAGCACCGCCATCAGCACCACCGACAGGAAAACCATGATCTTGCGGCGGCTTGCGGCAAGGGCCTCCGCCAGCCGGGTGTACTCTTCGATATACAGGGTCAGCTTGAAAATGCGGAAGACCCGCAGCAGGCGCAGGATGCGGATGTCGAGCAGCGCTTCGCTTCCGGGCACCAGCAGCGACACATAGGTGGGCATCACCGACAGCAGGTCGATCACTCCATAGAAGCTGAGTGCGTAGCGCAAGGGGCGGCGCACCGTGAGCAGCCGGGCCACGTATTCAACTGTGAACAGCACCGTGAAAAACCATTCGAGCCCGTACAGCACTCCGGCATAGGCGCTGCCGATCGAAGGCACGCTGTCGAGAATGACCACCAGGATGCTGAGCAGGATCGCGGCCACCAGGGCAATGTCGAAGGCGCGGCCTGCCGGCGTATCGATGCCGAAGATGACCTCGTGTACGCGCGAGCGCCAGCCCCCCTCCGGTCCGGCGCACTCGACTGGATAGAACGCGTCACGCGCCCCCCGCGCCCGCTTCATCGCGCCGGCGGCCCCTTCAGCTCGACGGTGTTGCCCTCCGGGTCGAGCAGGTAGATCGACGGGCCCTCGCCTTCGGCCCCATAGCGCGATTCGACCGGGCCCGCCTCCACGCCGTGAAGGGCGAGGTGGCGCCGGATCGCGGCTTCGTCGAAGGGCTCCACGCGCAGGCACAGGTGGTCGAGGTTGCGCCCTTCGGTGCCGGGAGCCGCGCCGCCTGCGCGGCCCAGCTTGCCGTCGACGGGCACCATGTCGATCAGGGCCATGCCCGCGCGCAGCTGGTACAGGCCGATTTCTTCCTGGCGCCGCTCGACCGGGCAGCCGAGCACCTCGCCGTAGAAAGCGATCATGTTATCGATGTCCTTGACGCGCAGGACGATGTGGTCGAGTCCCCGCACGGGGATGGCGAAATCATTCGGCATGCTGCTCTACCCAGGTGGCGAAGGTGTCGACGAAGGTCTGGAAGAAGGCGCGGCTGGAATCGTCGATGAGGCGGTCGCCCTCGTACTTGGACGCGACGTTGCCGACGTAGGCTTCCGGGGCCGGCATGCAGGGCATGTTCAGGAAGGGCAACATCTGGCGCAGGTGGTGGTTGGCGCCGAAGCCGCCCAGCGCGCCCGGCGAGACGCTGACGATGGCGCAGGGCTTGCCGGCATAGGCCGCCTTGCCGTAGGGGCGCGAACCGACGTCGATCGCGTTCTTCAGCGCACCCGGCACCGAGCGGTTGTATTCTGGCGTGCAGAACAGGATGCCGTCGGCCTGCCGGATGCGCTCGCGGAACGCCGTGAAGGCGGCCGGAGGATTGTCGGTCTCGTCGTCCTGGTTGTAGAGCGGCAAGTCGCGGATCTCGACGATGTCCATCTTCAGGCCGGCGGGCGCCAGTTCGATCATCGATTGCGCCACCTTGCGGGTGAACGAGTCCTTGCGCAGGCTGCCGACAATGACAGCAATGTTCTTAGTGCTCATCAGTTTCCTTTTCCTCGCGGGTCTTCATCGAGCCCTGATGGTAACCATTTTCACAAGATTGCGCTGGCATGCCCACAGCCGCGGACGCCGCCATCCGTACGCGCGTGCCCTCGTCGAGCAATGCCCTCAGGGCCACGAGCTCGGGCACGGCCTCCACATGCCTGCGTCCGTAATCGAGGTTGAAGCCGTAGTCGAAGCCGGGGGCGTTGAGGCCCTGGTTGTGCTGCATGATGGTTTCGCACTTGTCCATGGCCTTCACCGCGCGCGCTTCCGGCGTCGCCGCAGCGACGTACTCTTCCCACAGCGCCGCGATGCGCCCGGCCAGCGCCGGGTCCAGGCCGTCGAGCAACTGCCGCAAGCCCGCGCGCTCGGCCTTCTCCTTGTCGTCGTTCGCGTGCTGCAGGACCGCCGGCACATCGCCGACCACGGCTTCCGCCAGGTCGTGGATCACGCACAGCGACAGGACCTTTTTCATGTCGAGGCCCGCGAACCGGTCCTCGAAGACGAGGGCCATGAGGCAAAGCCGCCAGCTGTGCTCGGCCGTGCTTTCCGGCCTGCCGGTGGAGCTGTGGCCGCTCCTGAGCACGTTCTTGAGCGCTTCGGCGGCCTGCAGGAAGCGCAGGCGTCCCGCCAGCTGTGCATCCATGTTTCTCACCATCGTGGAAGTGTTTGGCCGACAAGTCTACCGCGACAGCGCCGCCTGTGACAAAGCGCGCATTTCCGGCAGATGCGGGCAGGCTATAGTGGCAAATCCGGAGAATGAGGAAGACCATGTTCAAGCGCCTTGCCACGATCGCCGCCGTCCTGTTTTCCGCCGCCGCCATCGCCTTCCTGGCCCGCCCGGCCGGGGCGACACAATGGGACGCCGGCGCCCGCGCCGCCGACGAAGCCTACTGGGCCGCCTACAACCGGGGCGATGCCGACGCCATGAACGCCTGGCTCAGCCTCGACGTCGAGTTCTACCATGACCGCGGCGGCAAGCTGATCGGCAAGAAGGCGCTGGCGGCCGCGAACGACGGCATGAAGACCAACAAGACGCGGCTGCGGCGCGAAGCGATTCCCGGCACCGTGCGCTTCTATCCGATGCGCGAGGGTGACACGGTCTATGGCGCCATGGTCGTCGGCGAACACCGTTTCTATGCGAAGGAAGGCGGCAAGCCGGAGGAACTGGTCGGCCGCGCCAACTACACCCACCTGATGCGCCTCGAAGGCAATCGCTGGCGCATCGCGCGCATCTTCAGCTTCGAGCACGTCGACGCGCCGTAGACGTCAGATCCGCAAGCGCCTGCGCTCCTCCACGAAGCGTTTCACCGCGGCCTTCGTCATGACGACCACCGGGTCGCCGTGCCAGGCGTAGAGATAGGGTTCCCCGCCCTGCCGGTCGGTCAGCTTGGCCGACAGCAGGAAGCGGGTGCCGACCGGATAGCGCTCCGGGTCGCACAAGGCGCGGGCACAGTGCACCCGCAGCGAGGTCGCATAGGCCTGGCCCGACACCGGCCGGATGATCACCCGGCCGCTGCGCGGATCGATGATTGACTCCACCGCGACCTCCCGGTATGCCCAGCTCTCGCGCGCCATCCTCAGGCTTTCGCAGCCGCCAGCGCGGCGGGACGTGCGACCGGTTGTTCGCGGATCGGCAGGTTGACCAGGGCGGCGGCGATCGCCAGCAGGATGTCCGCATACCACATCCAGGTGTAGTCGCCGAAGCGCACGAAGGACAGCCCGCCCAGCCAGGCGCCGAAGAAGCCGCCGATCTGGTGCGACAACAGGGTCAGGCCGAACAGGGTCGCGAGGTAGCGCATGCCGAACAGCTTGCCCACCAGGCCCGCAGTCGGCGGCACCGTGGCCAGCCAGGTGAAGCCGAGCATGCCGGCGAAGAGATAGAAGGTCAGGGCGGTCTTCGGCGCCAGCAGGTAGGCCACGATGATGACGGCGCGGCTGCCATAGATGACGGCGAGCAGCGACTTCATGCGGAAGCGGTTGGCGAGCGCCCCCGCCGCCAGGCTGCCGGCGATATTGAAGAGGCCGATCAGCGCCAGCGCCGTGGCCGACACGCCGGCGCTCAGGCCGCACAGGGCCACTTCCTGCGGCAGGTGGGTGACGAGGAAGGCGATGTGGAAGCCGCAGGTGAAGAAGCCCAGGTGCAGGCACAGGTAGCTGCGGTCGCGCATGGCCTGGCGCAGCTGTTCGGTCAAGGTCATGCCGGGCGGCGGCGGCACCGCCGGCGCGGCTCCCGGGGCCGGCGTTGCCGCGGCTGCCGGAGTCGATGCGGCGGTTGCCACGGGCGGTAGCGACCGCCTGCCGCGCATGCCCAGCGCCAGCGGAATGGTCAGCAAGGTCGTCGCCGCCATGGTCAGCATGGCGATCACCCAGCCGGCGCTGGCGATGATGGCCTGCATCAGCGGGGCGAACACGAACTGGCCGAAGGAGCCGCCGGCATTGATGAAGCCGGAGGCGAAGGCGCGCCGCTCGGCCGGCAGGCGCTGGGCCGTGGCGCCGATCAGGATCGAGAAGCTGCCCGCCCCTGCCCCGGCGGCCGACAGGATGCCCATGCTCAGGAGCAGGCCCCATTCGGATGTCATGAAGGGCGTGGCGGCGGTGCCGATCGCCAGCATGATGCCGCCGATGACGATGACGCGTGCCGGACCGTACTTGTCGGCGATGGCGCCGAACACGGGCTGGGAGGCGCCCCACATGAGCTGGGCGACGGCCATGGCGAAGCTGATGGTGGCCACGCCCAGGCCGGTGGAAGTGTTGATGGGCGACAGGAACAGCCCCGTCGTCAGGCGCGCGCCCATCGTGATCATCAGGATGGCGCTGGCGGCCAGGATCAGCATCCAGGCCGCGCGCGGCGTCATGGCGGGTTGTGCGGGTGTGCTTGTCATGTGCGGCTCCTCGTCGGCGGGTCGGAGTGCCCGTCCGGCGAATTATAGTGCATATGCACGCACATGTCAGAACGTCATTAGCCGAGTTCGGGCGCCTTGACCAGCAGCGACACCGCTTCCGCCGCCATGCCCTCTTCCCGTCCCAGGAAACCGAGCTTCTCGTTGGTCTTGGCCTTGATGTTGACCTGCTGCGGCGACACACCCAGGTCTTCGGCGATGCGCGAGACCATTTGCGGTATGTGCGGCGCCATCTTCGGCTGCTGGGCGATGATGGTCGCATCCACGTTGCCGATCAGGTAGCCGGTCGCCTGCACGCGGTGCGCCACTTCGCGCAGCAGGGTGCGCGAGTCGGCGCCGGCGAACATGGGGTCGGTGTCCGGGAAATGCTTGCCGATGTCGCCCAAGGCTGCCGCGCCCAGCAGCGAATCGATGATCGCGTGCAGCAGCACGTCGGCGTCGGAGTGGCCGAGCAGGCCGAGGCGGTGCGGGATGGTCACGCCGCCGACGATGAGCTTGCGCCCTTCGACCAGCGCGTGGCAGTCGTAGCCGGTCCCGATGCGGAACGGCGGGGTGGGATTCCAGGAAGCTTGTGCCATGATTATTCAGTTGGTTCAGGTTGATGGGCGGCCAGGTACATCTCGGCAATCCGGATGTCGGCGGGCAGCGTCACTTTGAGATTGCGTGGATGTCCTTCCACCAATTTAGGGGCCAGTCCCAGCGCTTCAACCGCGCTGGCGTCGTCGGTGACCGCGGACGGGTCCGTTGCGGCGTCGAGGGCGCGCACCAGCAACCGGTAGCGGAACATCTGCGGCGTCTGCGCCAGCCACAGGCCGTCGCGCGATACCGTGCTCACCTCGCCGGCAACATTGCGCTTGACGGTGTCGACCACCGGCAGCGCCAGCAGGCCGCCGGCCGGGTGCTCTCCAGTTTCGACGATCAGGCGGTCGATCAGTTCCGCATCCAGCCCGGGACGGGCGGCGTCGTGCACCAGCACCCAGTCGTCCGGCGCGACGGCGCCGTGCAGGGCCTGCAAGCCGTTGCGGATCGATTCCATGCGGGTTGCGCCGCCGCACCGCAGGACACTTACGCCCTGCCCGGGCACGATCGCATCGATGACGGGGTCGTCCGCGCTGACGACTACATAGGTATGGGCGATACGTGGGCTCGAAAGAAAAGCGTCGAGCGTGTGGCGCAACATCGGCTTGCCCAGGATGGGCAGGTATTGCTTGGGGCTGCCCGCCGCCATGCGCGCGCCGACACCGGCGGCCGGGATCAGTGCGAAATAGCGAGGGCGGGAAGCCGGGACTGCGGGGTCGTTCATTGCCGGGTTGTTCAAGATGCCTTGGATCGTCGTAGTGGTCGAAGCAACAACTGTACCTCACCGCCGCAAACCTTGCCGAGACGGGCGTATTCCTGCGGCGAATCGATCGCCGCCTGCAGCGCTTCGACCTTCGCCATCTCGTTCTTAATATAGGGCATCCAGCCGCGGTCGACTTCGCGCTGGAGCAGGGCCTGGGCCTGGCCGATGCGGGCGTAGAGGGGCTTGCCCTCGAAGCGCTGGGCCAGGGCGGCGCGCACCCTGGCCTCGACCTTCGGCAGGTAGTCCAGGTAGGTGTTCAGGTGGCGCATCTCGTGCGCCAGCACCTCCTCGTAGGCGCAGGAGCCGGGACGGAACTCGCGGCTCACGTACACGACGATGGGCGGATAGGTCAGCCTGACCTCGATGTGCGGGGCGATGCATTCGTAGCCGCTGGCCGGGTCGGACAGCAGGCGCCCGCCGACATTGATGCTCACGCGCGACTCGGTGCGGGTCAGGCCCAGCACGTACTGGCCGGCCCTCGCCCTGCCCTTCATCACCGTCAGCGAGCGGTAGCCGACGCTGTTATCGATGCGAAAACCGTTCTGCACGCCAGTCAGCACGGACAGGGTCTCGCCGATGCTGTCCTCGCACCGCGCCTGGAAGGCGCTGCGGGGCTGGGCGGAAGCTGCCAGCGCCCAACACAGGAGGACGAGCGCCAGCAGCGTTTTCATTGGTTCAGGCGGGGTTCCAGGCCCCGGACAGGATCTTCTCGAGCCAGAAGGTGCCGATGATGGTTTTCACATCGGTGATCTCGCCGCGTTTGACCATCTCGAGCAGCTCGGGCACGGTGGCCGTGAAGGTCTCCAGGAACTCGCCCTGGTCGAGCTTCTGCTCTCCCGCCGTCAGGTCTTCGGCCAGGAACAGTTCGAGGTGCTCGTCCGAATAGGCGATGGCGTTGTGGATGGTGCAGACGAAGCGCCACTTGGCCGCCGTGTAGCCGGTCTCCTCTTCCAGCTCGCGCTTGGCGCAGGCCAGGTGTTCCTCGCCCGGGTCGATCTTCCCGGCCGGGAATTCGATGAAGACCTGCGAATTGGGATAGCGGAACTGCCGCTCCAGCAGCACGCGGCCATCGGGCAGCAGCGGCAGGATGACGACCGCGCCGGGGTGGCGGATGAATTCGCGGTGGGAGGTGGAACCGTCCGGCAGGCGGACCTTGTCGCGTTCTACTTTGAGGAATGGGCCGTCGTAGGCGACGCCCCCGTCGATGCGGGTCTCGCGCAAATCCATGCGTTCTCCAGTTTGTACTGCGTTACAGGGAGTCAGGCGCGGCGTTTGCGCAGGTAACGCAGGACGAATCCGGGAAACGCCAGCACCAGGAACAGGCAGCCGGTGACCGCGTAGAACTCCCAGTTCTGCGCGAACACGCCGCCGATCCGGGATTCCAGGGCGCGAGCCAGGAAGCCGACGACAAAGTATAAAACAATTAACTCTAACAGGCGCAGCGGGAAGGACTTCGTGCGTGGGGACGATACAGCGCCGTCACCTGGGGTGTTCGGTTTCAGCGGAATGAAACCGAACACGCGCTCGGTGAGGAAAGGCAGGTTGGCGGCCGCGAGTGCAATCGCGACCACCAGCCAGGAGGCCAGGGAGGAATCCAAGGCCTTTGATTACTTCGCGAGGGTTGCCTGCATGGCGCTGTAGCACACCGCCAGCAGCCAGCCCGGAACGATACCCAGCACCACCACGGCCAGGCCGTTGAGCGACATCACCACGCGCATGTCTGCCGGGGTGTTGATCGCGGCGGTGTCCGCGGCTTCGTCGAACCAGATGGTCTTGACAATGCGCAGGTAGTAGAAGGCGCCGACCAGCGAGAACAGCACGGCCACGACGGCCAGCCACACCATGCCCGCATTGGCGACAGCCTGCAGGACCGCCCACTTGGCCATGAAGCCCACCATCGGCGGCACGCCAGCCAGCGAGAACATCAGGATGGTCATGACGATCGCGAACCACGGCGAACGCTTGCCCAGGCCCTTGAAGTCGGCGATGGTCTCGGCTTCGTGGCCGGCGCGCGCCAGCATCATGATCAGGCCGAAGCTGCCGACCGTGGTCAGGACATAGGTGATGGTGTAGTACATGGCGGCGCTGTACGACGAGGCGGCATCGCTGTTGTCGCCGTTGACCACGCCGGTCATCATGCCCAGCACCACGAAGCCCATCTGGGCGATGGTCGAGTAGGCCAGCATGCGCTTGATGTTGGTCTGCGCGATCGCGGTGATGTTACCCACGGCCAGCGACAGCACGGCCAGCACCAAGAGCATCTGCTGCCAGTCGAAAGCCATGCTTGGGAGGGCTTCCACCAGCAGGCGGATCACCATGGCGAAGGTCGCCAGCTTCGGTGCGCCGCCCAGCAGCAGGGTGACGGCGGTCGGGGCGCCCTGCACGACGTCCGGAACCCACATGTGGAAGGGAACCACGCCCAGCTTGAAGGCCAGGCCGGCGACGACGAACACCAGGCCGAACACCAGGATGGTCGAGTTCGCGCCAGCGGCCGAGCTCGCTGCCTGGATGGCGTCGATGTTCAGGGCGCCGGTGGCGCCGTAGATCATCGACATGCCGTACAGCAGGAAGCCCGAGGACAGCGCGCCCAGGATGAAGTACTTCATCGCGGCTTCGGTCGAGATCGCGTGATCGCGGCGCATGGCCACCAGGGCGTACAGCGACAGCGACATCAGTTCCACGCCCAGGTAGAGCGTGAGCATGCTGTTGCCCGAGATCATGATCATCTGGCCGAGCATCGAGAACAGCGCGAGCACGTAGAACTCGCCGCCCAGGTTACCGGACATCATGGCGCGGTCGCCCGCGTACTGGCGCGAATACACCAGGGTCATGGCGGTGGCCACGTAGGTCACCAGCTTGAGCAGGTTGGACATCGGGTCCGACACGTACATACCGTTGAAGGTATAGACGGTGGCGCCGCTGTTCATGTCGGCGAAGGTGAGCACGCCGCAGCCGAAGATGGCGAGCAGGGTCAGCACATACGTCAGGTTGCGCTTGCCCTCCTTCAGGAACATGTCGATCAGCAGGATCGCGGAAGCCGCGATCAGCAGGAAGATTTCGGCATAGACCGGCGCCAGATTGGTGTCGGTCGCTGCTAACAGAGTAGAGTTCATTTCATTCATGGCTTATTTAAGGCACTTTGCTGACTGCGACGTGTTGCAGGAGATCGGTGACCGAGACCTGCAGGGTATCGCCGATCGGCGCCGGGTACAGGCCCATCCACAGGGTGGCGATCGCCAGCACGCCCAGGATGGCGAATTCGCGGCCGTTCAGGTCGGTCAGCTCGGCGACGTGCTTGTGCACCACCGGGCCGAACACGACGCGCTTGACCATCCACAGCGAGTAGGCGGCGCCCAGGATCAGGGCGGTGCCGGACAGCAGGCCGGTCCAGAAGTTGAATTCGACGGCGCCCAGGATGACCATGAATTCGCCGATGAAGCCGGAGGTGGCCGGCAGGCCGGCATTGGCCATCGAGAACAGCACGGCGAAGGCCGCGAACTTCGGCATCGTGTTCACGACGCCGCCGTAGTCGGCGATTTCACGCGAGTGGACGCGGTCGTACAGCACGCCGATGCACAGGAACATCGCGCCCGACACGAAGCCGTGCGAGATTGACTGCATCAGGCCGCCCTGCACGCCCAGGTCGTTGAACATGAAGAAGCCCAGGGTGACGAAGCCCATGTGGGCGATCGACGAGTAGGCGACCAGTTTCTTCATGTCTTTCTGGACCAGGGCGACCAGGCCGATGTAGATCACGGCGACCAGGGACAGCACGATCACGACCGGGGCCAGGTATTGCGAAGCGTCCGGAGCGATCGGCAGCGAGAATCGCAGGAAGCCATAGGCGCCCAGCTTCAGCATGATCGCGGCCAGCACGACGGAACCGCCGGTCGGCGCTTCCACGTGGGCGTCCGGCAGCCAGGTGTGCACCGGCCACATCGGGACCTTCACGGCGAAGGCCATGAAGAAGGCGATGAAGATCAGGATCTGCTCGTTCATCGTGAGCGGCAGCTTGTGCCATGCCAGGATGTCGAAGGAGCCCGACTGGTTGTACAGGTAGATGATCGCGACCAGGGTCAGCAGCGAGCCGAAGAACGTGTACAGGAAGAACTTGAATGCCGCATACACGCGGTTCGGGCCGCCGAACACGCCGATGATGATGTACATCGGGATCAGCGTGGCTTCGAAGAAGAAGTAGAACAGCAGGCCGTCCAGCGAGGCGAACACGCCGATCATCAGGCCCGACAGGATCAGGAAGGAACCCATGTACTGGCCGACGCGCTCTTCGATCACCTGCCAGGCCGCCAGCACCACGATGATGGTGATGAAGGCGGTCAGGGGCACGAACCACAGCGACAGGCCGTCGACGCCCAGCTTGTAGAACACATTGAAGCGTTCGATCCAGCTGGCCGACTCATAGAACTGCATGCCGTGGGCGGCATTGTCGAAGTTCATGATCAGCGGCAGGGTCGGCAGGAAGCTGACCACCGCGCCCACCAGCGACAGCAGGCGGGTGAAGCCGGCGTTCTTGTCGCGGCCGACGGCCAGGACGATCAGGCCGAAGACGATCGGGAGCCAGATCGCCAGGCTCAGGTAAGGAGGAAATGTAGAAATTGACTGCATCATTTTTCGCTTTTCTTATCGAACCCGATTAACCGCGCCAGAACGGGAAGAACCACAGCAGGGTCGCCAGCACGCCGACGATCATCACGAATGCGTAGTGATAGATGTAGCCCGTCTGGAAGGTACGGGTGATCGTCGAGAACCAGCCGACCAGCTTGGCCGAGCCGTTGACCAGCAGGCCGTCGATCAGGCCGCGGTCGCCCACTTTCCACAGGCCGCCACCGACGGCGCGTGCGCCGCCGGCGAACACGACCTCGTTGAACTTGTCCATGTAGTACTTGTTGTCCAGCAGGGTGTGCAGCGGCTTGAACTTGGCATAGAACCAGGCCGGCACGCGCGGGTTGACCATATAGCAGTAGTAAGCCGCGGCAACGCCTGCCAGTGCCAGCCAGAACGGTGCGGTCTGCAGGCCGTGCAGTGCCATCGCCATCGGGCCGTGGAACATCTCGTTCAGTTCGGCCATGGCCGGGTGGCTCGGGTTGACGGTGATGACGCCCTTGAAGAAGTCGCCATGCAGCATCGGACCGATCGCCAGGTAGCCGATGATGACCGACGGGATCGCCAGCAGGACCAGCGGCAGGGTCACGACCCATGGCGACTCGTGCGGCTTGTCGCCCGGCTGCAGGCCGTGGTGGTGGTGGTCGTCGCCGTGGTCGTCATGGGCGGAATCGCTGTGCGATTCCTCCTCATGGTGCGCATCCGAATCATGGCCTTCGCTGTGCTTGACCGGGTGGTTCCAGCGCGATTCGCCATGGAACACCAGGAAGTACATGCGGAAGGAGTAGAAGGCGGTCACGAAGACGCCGGCCAGCACCGCGAAGTTGGCGAAACCGGCGCCCGGCAGGTTCGACGCGTGCACGGCCTCGATGATCGAGTCCTTCGAGTAGAAGCCCGAGAACAACGGCGTACCGATCAGGGCCAGCGAGCCCAGCAGCGAGGTGATCCAGGTGATCGGCATGTACTTGCGCAGGCCGCCCATGTTGCGCATGTCCTGGTCGTGGTGCATGCCGATGATGACCGAACCGGCGCCGAGGAACAGCAGGGCCTTGAAGAAGGCGTGGGTCATCAGGTGGAACACGGCCACCGAGTAGGCCGACACGCCCAGTGCGACGGTCATGTAGCCCAGCTGCGACAGGGTCGAGTAAGCGACCACGCGCTTGATGTCGTTCTGGATGATGCCCAGGAAGCCCATGAACAGCGCGGTGATCGAGCCGATCACGATGATGAAGCTCAGCGCGCCGTCCGACAGCTCGAACAGCGGCGACATGCGCGACACCATGAAGATGCCGGCGGTAACCATGGTTGCAGCGTGGATCAGCGCCGAGATCGGGGTCGGGCCTTCCATCGAGTCCGGCAGCCAGACGTGCAGCGGGAACTGCGCCGACTTGCCCATTGCGCCGATGAACAGGCAGATGCAGGCTGCGGTGAGCAGCGGCCAGCCGATGCCCGGCACGGTCATCTGCGACAGCTTGTCCGCTTGCGCGAACACGTCGGTGTACTGCATCGAGCCCGACGCGGCCAGCAGCAGGCCGATACCCAGGATGAAGCCGAAGTCGCCCACGCGGTTGACCAGGAAGGCCTTCATGTTCGCGAAGATCGCGGTCGGACGGGTGTACCAGAAGCCGATCAGGAGATACGAGACCAGGCCCACCGCTTCCCAGCCGAAGAACAGCTGCAGGAAGTTGTTGGACATGACCAGCATCAGCATCGAGAAGGTGAACAGCGAGATGTACGAGAAGAAGCGGTTGTAGCCTTCGTCCTCGGCCATGTAGCCGATCGTGTAGATGTGGACCATCAGGGAGACCGAGGTCACCACGCACATCATCATCGCCGACAGCGTGTCGATCTGGAAGCCGACGGCCAGCTTGAGCGTGCCGACGGTCATCCAGGTGTAGATGTCTTCATTGAAGGTGGCGCCATCGAGCACCGCCATCAGGGTCTGGACCGAGATGATCAGTGCGATGAGAACGCCCAGGATGGTCGCCGTGTGCGACACCTTGCGGCCGACCACATTGCCGAAGAACTTGGTGCCGAGCAGGCCGGCGATCGCCGAGCCCGCCAGCGGCGCCAGAGGCACCGCCAGTAACATTGAGGAAGAGAGTTGCCCCGCCATGTTGAACCTTAATCGTTATTGTTTATCAAGCCGAGACCATCAGCCCTTCAGGCTGTCGAGGTCTTCCACATTGATCGTGTCCAGATTACGGAACAGGACCACCAGGATCGCCAGGCCGATCGCCGATTCGGCGGCCGCGACGGTCAGAATGAAGAACACGAAGATCTGCCCCGCCGCGTCTCCCAGGTAGTGCGAGAACGCGACGAAGTTCAGGTTCACCGCCAGCAGCATCAGTTCGACAGCCATCAGGAGGATGATGATGTTCTTCCGGTTCAGGAAGATCCCGATCACCGAGATCGCGAACAGGATCGCGCCCAGGATCAGGTAGTGTGCGAGCGACAAAGTCATGGTGCCTCCTTCGGTGCTGCGGCGGCTGCCTCGGCTGCTGCTTTCTGGGCAGCGGCTTCGTCGATCGCGCGCTGGTTGACCGCATCCATCTTGACGATGCGCAGGCGGTCGTTACGCTTGACGCGGACGGCGAGGCCCGGGTCGATTGCTTTGGTGTCCTTGCGCTTGCGCAGGGTCAGGGCGACGGCGGCGATGATCGCCACCAGCAGGATCACGGCCGCGATCTCGAAGCCGTAGATGTACTTGGTGTAGATCAGGAGGCCCAGTTCCTTGGTGCCGCCGATGTTCAGGGCGGCGGCTTCGGCCGACAGGTCGGTCTGGCTGTACGAACGGTACAGCACGGCGGCCATCTCGAGCACGATCAGGGCGCCGACGCCCGAGGCCAGCGGCAGGTAACCCCAGAAGCCTTCGCGCATGCGGTCGATATTAATGTCGAGCATCATGACGACGAAGAGGAAGAGCACCATCACGGCGCCGACGTAGACCAGCACCAGCACGATGGCCAGGAACTCGGCCTTCAGCAGCAGCCAGATGCCGGCCACGTTGAAGAAGGCCAGCACCAGGAACAGCGCGGCGTGGACCGGGTTCTTGGTGGTGATGACGCGCAGACTCGCCAGCACCGTGATGGTGGCGAACGCGTAGAACAGGAAAGTAGTGAATTCCATGACTTTTTCAGCCTCTTCTTATCGGTACTTCGCGTCCGCTTCGCGAGCGGCGGCGATGTCGGCTTCGTAGCGGTCGCCCACGGCGAGCAGCATCTCTTTGGTGTAGTAGAGGTCGCCGCGTTTCTCGCCGTGGTACTCCAGCACATGGGTTTCCACGATCGAGTCGACCGGGCAGGACTCTTCGCAGAAGCCGCAGAAGATGCACTTGGTCAGGTCGATGTCGTAGCGCGTGGTGCGGCGGGTGCCGTCCTCGCGCTGCGCCGATTCGATCGTGATCGCCATTGCCGGGCACACAGCCTCGCACAGCTTGCAGGCGATGCAGCGCTCTTCCCCGTTGGGGTAGCGACGCAGGGCGTGCAGGCCGCGGAAGCGGTTCGACATCGGCGTCTTCTCTTCCGGGTACTGGACCGTGATCTTGCGCGACAGCGCATACTTGCCGGTCAGGGCCAGGCCCTTGAAGAGTTCGGACAGCATCAGGCTGCCGACGATTTCTTTAATCCGATTCATTTTTGTTTGCTTCCTTACTTCACAGGCATCCAGATGTTCCACGGCGAATGCATCCAGAGCGCGACCACGACCAGCCAGATCAGGGTCAGCGGGATGAACACTTTCCAGCCCAGGCGCATGATCTGGTCATAGCGGTAGCGCGGGAAGGTGCCGCGGACCCAGATCATCAGCGAGACCATGATGAACATCTTCAGGAACAGCCAGAAGAAGCCACCAATCGCGCCGAATTGCAGGAAGCTGAACGGAGCCGACCAGCCACCCAGGAACAGGATCGCGCACAGGGTCGAGATCAGGATCATGTTGGCGTATTCGGCCAGCATGAACATCGCGTAGGACATGCCCGAATACTCGACCATGTGGCCGGCCACGATTTCCGATTCGCCTTCCACCACGTCGAAGGGGTGGCGGTTGCACTCGGCCAGGCCGGAGACGAAGTAGATGACGAACAGCGGCAGCAGCGGCAGCCAGTTCCACGACAGGAAGTTCAGGCCCATGTCGGCGAAGCGGCCCATCTGCTGGCTGGTGACGATGTCGGTCATGTTCAGGCTGCCCGTCACCATCAGCACCACCACCAGCACGAAGCCGATCGGGATCTCGTAGGAGATCATCTGGGCCGAGGCGCGCATCGCGCCCATGAACGAGTACTTCGAGTTCGAAGCCCAGCCGGCGATGATGATGCCGTAGACTTCCATCGAGGTGATCGCCATCAGGAACAGCAGGCCGGCGTTGACGTTGGCCAGCGCGGCTTGCGGACCGAAAGGCACCACCGCCCATGCGGCCAGCGCCGGCATGATGGTCATGATCGGGCCGATCACGAACAGGCTGCGGTTGGCCTTGGTCGGGATGACGATTTCCTTGAGCAGCAGCTTGACCGCGTCGGCGATCGGCTGCAGCAGGCCGCCCGGACCCACGCGGTTCGGGCCCACGCGGATCTGGATCCAGCCGATCAGCTTGCGCTCCCACAGGGTCAGGTAGGCCACCAGACCCATCAGCGGCAGCAGCACCACGACGATCTTGAGGACGTTCCAGGCCAGCGGCCAGACCGGGCCGAGGAGGTCAGCCCCGCCGGCGTTCAGCGTATCGATAAAACCGGGCGTTGCCATTATTTGCCGCCTCCTTGTGCAACTGCTTTTTCAACATTGATCGAACCGAACATCGCACCCAGGCCGGCGACGGCCGGGTGGCCGGCGGCCACGCGCACCGCGTTCGACGGCAGGCGCGCATCCACGGTGGCGACCAGCACGGCGCTGCCCGAACCCTGGGTCACGCGGACCGAGTCGCCCGACTGCACGCCGATCTGCTCGGCGACAGCCTTCGACAGGGTCACCAGCGGCGCGTTGGCGTCGGCGGTGCGCTGCAGCGGCTCCGAACGGCGCGACAGCGCGTCGGTGAAGTAGATCGGCAGGTCGGCGACGCGCTCGAGCTGGCCGGCCGGTGCGTAGGTGCCCGCGCTCAAGCCCAGCTTGGCGACGTTGTTCAGCTTGGCCGACAGGTCGGTATTGCCCTTGCCGATGGCTTCGTCGCGGATCGATTCCGAAGTCTCGTAGTCGAAGCCCGACAGGCCCAGCAGGTTGCCCAGCACGCGCAGCACTTTCCAGGCCGGACGGGTCTCGCCCAGCGGACGCACGGTGCCGTTGAAGCTCTGTGCGCGGCCTTCGCAGTTGACGAAGGTACCGGCGGTCTCGCTGAACGGCGAGATCGGCAGCAGCACGTCGGCGAAGTCCATGCCGTGCTTGAAGGCGGACATGGCGACGACCATTTCGGCGGCATCCAGGGCGGCGCGAGCCTGCTGCGGGTTGGCCGCATCCAGTTCCGGTTCCGCGTTCAGCAGCACGTAGGCTTTCTTCGGCGATGCGAAGACGGCTTCGCCTTTGCCGGTGGCGCCGACGATGTGGCCGCCCACGGTATTGGCCGCGTCGACCAGGTAGCCGAAGGAGCAGCCGGTCTGCTCGGCGATCCACTGCGCAGCGGCGTGGATCTTCGAAGCTTGCGGGTGATACGACGCAGCGTTACCGATCAGGACGGCGCCCAGGGTCTCCTGACCAACCAGGCTTGCAGCGATGGCGCGGGCACCCTCCCCTGCCTGCACGTTCTCGAAACCGCTCGGTGCATTCACACCCTTCGCGCCGGCGACGGCCGACACGACTTCCGACAGCGCAGCCAGCCAGTCGCTTGGCGCAGCGATCAGCTTGTTAGCGATCGGCATCAGCAGGTCGTCGTCCGACGCCTGCAGCAGCGACAGCTTGGCGCCGCCCTTGGTGGCGGTGCGCAGGCGGGTTGCGACCAGCGGGTGGTCCTTGCGCAGGTTCGAACCGATGACGAAGGCGCGCTTCAGTTGCGAGAAGTTTGCGATCGGCATGCCCAGCCATGGCGTGACCTGGCCGTCCAGCGCGAAATCGGTCTGGCGCAGGCGGAACTCGATGTTGTCCGAGCCAATGCCGCGGGTCATCTTGTTCAGCAGGTAGAGTTCTTCCAGCGTCGAGTGTGGGGTCGCGACAGCGGCGATGCTGTCGGCGCCGTGCTCGTGGCGGATGTTACGCAGGCCATGGGCCACGTATTCCAGCGCGGTCTGCCAGTCGGTTTCCTGCCACACGCCGCCCTGCTTGATCATCGGGTTGGTGAGACGGTCGGCATTGTCGAGCGCCTCATAGGAGAAGCGGTCCTTGTCCGACAGCCAGCATTCGTTGATGGCTTCGTTTTCCAGCGGCAGCACGCGCATGACCTTGCCGCCCTTGACCTGCACGATCAGGTTCGAGCCCAGCGAGTCGTGCGGCGCGATCGACTTGCGGCGCTGCAGTTCCCACGGACGTGCCGAGTAACGGAACGGCTTGCTGGTGAGCGCGCCGACCGGGCACAGGTCGATCATATTGCCCGACACTTCCGAGTCGACAGTCTTGCCGACGAAGGTGGTGATCTCCGAGTGCTCGCCGCGGCCGACCATGCCGAATTCCATCACGCCGGCCACTTCCTGGCCGAAACGCACGCAACGGGTGCACTGGATGCAACGCGACATCTCTTCCATCGAGATCAGCGGGCCGGCCTCTTTCGGGGCCACCACGCGCTTCTCTTCGGCATAGCGCGAACCGCTCTTGCCATAGCCGACGGCCAGGTCCTGCAGCTGGCATTCGCCGCCCTGGTCGCAGATCGGGCAATCCAGCGGGTGGTTAATGAGGAGGAACTCCATCACCGACTTCTGCGCGTGCACGGCCTTGTCGCTGTGGGTGCGCACGATCATGCCGGGCGAGACCGGGGTCGCGCAGGCAGGCAGCGGCTTGGGCGCCTTTTCCACTTCGACCAGGCACATGCGGCAGTTCGCTGCGATCGACAGTTTCTTGTGATAGCAGAAGTGCGGGATGTAGGTCCCGAGTTTGTTTGCGGCGTCCATCACCATGGAACCTGGTGCGACTTCGACTTTCTTGCCGTCTAATTCAATTTCAACCATTTGTCGTTACCTGACCTGGCTTAAAGGTAAGTGGGCACGAGGCAATGCTTGTGCTCGATGTGATATTCGAATTCCTCGCGGAAGTTCTTGATCATGGCGCGAACCGGCATCGCGGCGGCATCGCCCAGCGCGCAGATGGTGCGGCCCTGGATGTTGTCGGCGATCGAGTTCAGCAGATCCATGTCTTCCGGACGGCCCTGGCCGTGTTCGATGCGGTGGACCATGCGGTACATCCAGCCGGTGCCTTCACGGCACGGGGTGCACTGGCCGCACGATTCCTCGTAGTAGAAGTACGAGAGACGCAGCAGCGACTTGACCATGCACCGGGTCTCGTCCATGACGATCACGGCGCCAGAACCCAGCATCGAGCCGGCCTTCGCGATCGAGTCGTAGTCGAGGTCGGTCTGCATCATGACGTCGCCGCGCACCACGGGCGCCGACGAACCGCCAGGAATCACGGCCTTGATCTTCTTGCCGCCGCGCATACCGCCGGCCAGCTCCATCAGCTTGGCGAACGGCGTGCCCAGCGGGACTTCGTAGTTGCCCGGACGCTCGACGTCGCCCGAGATCGAGAAGATCTTGGTGCCGCCGTTGTTCGGCTTGCCGAGGCCCATGTAGTTCTCGGCGCCGATGTTCAGGATGAACGGGACGGCCGCGAAGGTCTCGGTGTTGTTGATGGTGGTCGGCTTGCCGTACAGGCCGAACGAGGCCGGGAACGGCGGCTTGAAGCGCGGCTGGCCCTTCTTGCCTTCCAGCGACTCGAGCAGCGCGGTTTCTTCGCCGCAGATGTAGGCGCCGTAGCCGTGGTGCGCGTGCAGCTGGAAGCTGAACTGCGAACCCATGATGTTATCGCCCAGGAAGCCGGCGGCGCGCGCCTCTTCCAGCGCCTCTTCGAAGCGCAGGTATTCCTGGAAGATCTCGCCGTGGATGTAGTTGTAGCCCACGGTGATGCCCATCGCGTAGGCGCCGATGGCCATGCCTTCGATCAGCGCATGCGGGTTGTAGCGGATGATGTCGCGGTCCTTGAAGGTACCCGGCTCGCCTTCGTCGGTGTTGCAGACGAGGTATTTCTGGCCGGGGTACTGGCGCGGCATGAAGCTCCACTTCAGGCCGGTCGGGAAACCGGCGCCGCCGCGGCCGCGCAGGCCCGAGGTCTTCAGGTCGGCGATGATCTGTTCCGGCGAGATGCCCTCTTCCAGGATGCGGCGCAGCGCCGAATAGCCGCCACGCTTGACGTAGTCGGCCAGGTGCCAGTTCTCGCCGTTCAGGTCCTTGAGGATCAGCGGATTGATGTGACGGTCGTGCAGGCTGGTCATTTGTTCAGTTCCTCAAGCAGGGCGTCGATCTTCTCGTCGCTCATGAACGAGCACATGCGGTGGTTATTCACCAGCATCACAGGTGCGTCGCCGCAGGCGCCCATGCACTCGCCTTCCAGCAGGGTGAATTTGCCGTCTTCGGTGGTGTCGCGGTAGCCGATGCCCAGTGCATCCTTGATGCGCTGGCCGGCGCGCTCGCCGCCCGACAGGGCGCACGGCAGGTTGGTGCACACGGTGATCTTGTGCTTGCCGACCGGCTTGATGTTGTACATGTTGTAGAAGGTCGCCACTTCCTGCACGGCGATGGCCGGCATGCCGATGTAGTCGGCGATTTCCTGCATGGTTTCCGGCGACAGCCAGCCCAGTTCGACCTGGGCGTGGGCCAGCGAAGCCATGACGGCCGACTGGCGTTGATCGGCTGGGTACTTGGCCAGCTCGCGATCGATTTTCTTGTAGGTTTCCTGCGATAACATAATAAGATCCGAAATTAGTTAGCGGAGGCCCGCCTCACCGGTCGATACTGCCGAACACGATGTCCTGGGTACCGATGATCGCGACTGCGTCGGCGATCATGTGGCCGCGCGACATTTCGTCGAGGCTCTGCAGGTGGACATAGTCCGGGGTGCGGATCTTCAGGCGATACGGCTTATTCGCGCCGTCCGACACGATGTAGATGCCGAACTCGCCCTTCGGGTGCTCGACCGCCGCATAGGCCTCGCCTTCCGGCACATGGAAGCCTTCGGTGAACAGCTTGAAGTGGTGGATCAGCGATTCCATGTTGGACTTCATGTCCATGCGGCTCGGCGGGGCGATCTTGTTGTTGTCGATCATCACCGGACCCTGGTTCACGCGCAGCCAGGCGATGCACTGCTTGATGATGCGGTTCGACTGGCGCATTTCTTCGATGCGCACCAGGTAGCGGTCGTAGGAGTCGCCGTTGGTGCCGACCGGGATGTCGAACTCGACCTTGTCGTAGGCGGCATACGGCTGCTTCTTGCGCAGGTCCCAGGCCACGCCCGAGCCGCGCAGCATGGCGCCGGTGAAGCCCATCGCCTTCGCGTCTTCCGGCGAGACCACGCCGATGCCCACGGTGCGCTGCTTCCAGATACGGTTATCGGTCAGCAGGGTTTCGTATTCATCGACGTAGCCGTCGAAGCGCTTGGTGAAGGCATCCAGGAAGTCCAGCACCGAACCCTGGCGGTCGCGGTTCAGTTCGTCGATGGCTTTCTTCGAGCGGATCGGCGATTCCTTGTGCTGCGGCATGCGGTCCGGCAGGTCGCGGTAGACGCCGCCCGGACGGTAGTAGGCCGCGTGCATGCGCGCGCCCGAGACGGCCTCATACACGTCGAACAGGTCTTCGCGGTCACGGAAGGCATACAGGAACGGACCCATGGCGCCGATGTCGAGCGCGTGCGCGCCCAGCCACATCAGGTGGTTCAGGATGCGGGTGATCTCGTCGAACATCGTGCGGATGTACTGGGCGCGGATCGGGGCTTCGATGCCCAGCAGCTTCTCGATCGCCAGCACGTAGCCGTGCTCGTTGCACATCATCGACACGTAGTCGAGGCGGTCCATGTAGGGAACCGATTGCAGGTAGGTGCGGGTCTCGGCCAGCTTCTCGGTGCCGCGGTGCAGCAGGCCGATGTGCGGGTCGGCGCGCTGGATCACTTCGCCGTCCAGCTCCAGCACGAGGCGCAGCACGCCGTGTGCTGCCGGGTGCTGCGGACCAAAGTTCAGGGTGTAATTCTTAAGCTCAGCCATTATTTCGTCCCGTAGGTTTCTTCGCGGATCACGCGCGGGATGTTCTCGCGCGGTTCGATCGTCACCGGTTGGTAGATCACGCGTTTCTGTTCAGGGTCGTAGCGCATCTCGACATAGCCCGTGATCGGGAAGTCCTTGCGGAACGGGTGGCCGATGAAGCCGTAGTCGGTCAGGATGCGGCGCAGGTCGCCGTGGCCGTCGAACAGGATGCCGAACAGGTCGAAGGCTTCGCGTTCGAACCAGTTGGCGGCGCGCCAGATGCCGGTGATCGATTCGACCAGGGGCATGTCGTCGTCCGGGCAGAACACGCGTACGCGCACGCGCCAGTTGTGCTCCAGCGACAGCAGGTGCACGACCACCGCGAAGCGGGCGCCGTCCCAGGTGCCTTCGCCGTATTGCGAGTAATCGACGCCGCACAGGTCGATCATTTCTTCGAAGCGCAGGGTCGGGTCGTCGCGCAGGGTCTGCATCGACTTGATGTAGTCGGCGGCCTTGACCACCACAGTCACTTCGCCCAGCGCCGAGCTAATCGCAGCGCCCTCGCCCAGTGCGTTTTTCAGGGCGAGTTCAAGGGTTTCGAGTTTCGTCGTCATGGTGTTTCGCTGTTCTTAGCGCGCGATGGTATTGGTGCGCTTGATCTTGTTCTGCAGCTGCAGGATGCCGTACAGCAGGGCTTCCGCGGTCGGCGGGCAGCCCGGCACGTAGACGTCGACCGGCACGATGCGGTCGCAGCCGCGCACCACCGAGTAGGAGTAGTGGTAGTAACCGCCGCCGTTGGCGCAGGAACCCATCGAGATCACCCAGCGCGGCTCGGCCATCTGGTCGTACACCTTGCGCAGTGCGGGAGCCATCTTGTTGCACAGCGTACCGGCGACGATCATGACGTCCGACTGGCGCGGCGAGGGGCGGAACACAATGCCAAAGCGGTCGAGATCGTAGCGGGCGGCGCCCACATGCATCATCTCGACCGCGCAGCATGCCAGACCGAACGTCATCGGGAACATCGATCCCGTGCGCGCCCAGTTGATCAGCTTATCGGCTGTGGTGGTAATGAAACCTTCGTTTAATACGCCTTCAATTGCCATGGCTTATTCCCAATCAAGGGCACCTTTCTTCCAGATGTACCAGAAGCCCACGACGAATTCGGCGATGAACACCATCATCGTGATGAAACCGGTCCAGCCCAGTTCGCGCATCGAGACGCCCCATGGGAAGAAGAATGCCGTTTCCAGATCAAACAAAATAAACAGGATCGCCACCAGGTAGTAGCGAACGTCGAACTTCATGCGCGCGTCTTCGAAGGCCTCGAAGCCGCATTCATACGGGGAGAGCTTGGCTGCGTCGGGGCGGTGCGGACCGAGGATGCGGCCGAGCACCTGCGGGGCAACGCCGACGCCGATGCCAATCAGGATAAAGAGAAGGACGGGGAAGTAATTTTCGAGGTTCACGTGAAGCCTATTTGAACGATCGGTTAATGAAACACTGCAGAGGTGCAGCGCCGAATCGCGCGAACCTGGCCCGGTTGACCGGTTGAATGCCACCAGGACCGTACGATTGATCCTCGTAAAAAAGCCAGCTCAGGCAGGAGAGCGGTTGCTCATCGCCCTTGCTGGCTCTTTCATAATCTTGGTGCCGACGGCGAGACTCGAACTCGCACAGCTTGCGCCACTACCCCCTCAAGATAGCGTGTCTACCAATTTCACCACGTCGGCTGGAGACCAGTATTTTAACCTGCTTTAGCACTACTTTTCAATGCACAAATTGCGCTATCACAAGGAATTTACGCAATTACTCAACATTTCTTTGATGACTGCAAACCTTCCTGCGGCGCCATCGAGAATGAGTGCTATTTAGCGAGACCAATCTACTGCTTTGCGCGGGAGAGCGGCCCGCAGCGAGCCGCATTCTACCGCTAATCGCGAACAGGCGTGCGACGCCTGCCTGGCGATGGAGGACTGCAATTACTTGGTGGCCGGAGCCGGTGCGGCAGGTGCAGCAGGCGCGGCGGCGGCCGGAGCGGCGGTGCTCGGCGCAGGATTGGACACACCCGGGGTTTGCGGGATGTCGTTGACCGGCACGGCCGGGGCGTTGGCGGCGCCGGCGTTCGGACCTGCGCCCGGGACGTCGCTCGGGATGCCGGTGGCCGGCGCCTGCGAGGACGGCACGGTCACGCGCTCCATCACGCCACCGTCGGTGCCCGGACGGGCGCGGTCGTTGCCCACCCAGGCCAGGGCCAGGGTCGAGGTGAAGAAGATGGCGGCGGCGACGGCAGTCGACTTCGACAGGAAGTTCGACGAACCGGAGGCGCCGAACAGGCTGCCCGAAGCACCCGAACCAAAGGCGGCGCCCATGTCGGCGCCCTTGCCGTGCTGGACCAGCACCAGGCCGATGATGGCCAGGGCCGAAATGACCTGCACAACAATAATCAGATTAAAGAAGGTGCTCATTGCAATTCCATTTCCAAGTTAAGACGTTTCAAATACTTATTAATTGTTCTTCACTGCGCGGCGCGCGAGGCCGCCTCGATGATCGCGAGGAAATCCGCCGCCTTCAGGGCTGCGCCACCGATCAGGCCGCCGTCGATGTCCGGCTGCGCCATCAGGTCCGCCGCATTATCCGGCTTCATGCTGCCGCCGTACAGCACCAGCACGTTTTCCGCCGCCTCGGCGTTGCAAGCGCGCAGTTTTTCGCGCAGGGCAGCATGCACTTCCTGGGCCATGGCCGGAGTCGCCGTCTTGCCGGTGCCGATCGCCCACACGGGTTCGTAGGCCACCACCAGCTTGCCGACGGCCGCCGGGCCGACCTGCGCCAGCACCGCGTCCAGCTGGGCGCCGACCACTTCCATGGTCTGCCCTGCTTCGCGCTGCACCAGCGTTTCGCCGACGCAGACGATCGGCGTCAGACCCGCGTCCAGCGCCGATTGCGCCTTGCGCGCCACCAACTCGTTCGTCTCGCCATGGTAGGCGCGCCGCTCGGAGTGGCCGACGATCACGTAGCGGCAACCGAAATCCTGCAGCATCGAAGCACACACCTCGCCGGTATAGGCGCCGGGCTGCTGGCAGGACACGTCCTGCGCGCCCCAGGCCAGGGCGGATCCCGTCAGGATGTCCTGGCACTGATGGAGATAAGGCGCCGGCACGCAGACCGCGCTGGCGGCCTTCGCATCCTGCAAGCCTTCGAGGATACCGGTCAGGAGCATGGCATTGGCCGCGCGGCTGCCGTTCATTTTCCAGTTACCGACGACGAGTTTTGGACGCATACGATCCTACAGTTAAATAACCCGCTATTCTAGCGGTCGAATATGTGGCGGTCAAACAATGGCTGAGCCGCCTACTTTCCTTTTGTATCAATCGCTTAGGCGACTTCCAGCACGATCTTGCCGACGTGCGTGCTCGACTCCATGAGCGCATGCGCAGCGGCCGCCTGCTCGAGCGGGAAGCTGCGGTAAATGACCGGCTTGAGTTTGCCCTGTCCGAACAGCGGCCAGACGCGCTCGCGCAAGTTGCGGGCGATCGCCGCCTTGAAGGCGACCGGGCGGGGGCGCAGGGTCGAGCCGCTGATGTGCAAGCGGCGGCGCAGTACCTGGCCGAGGTCGATCTCGGCCTTCGCGCCGCCCAGCAGCGCGATCAGGGCGATGCGGCCATCGTCGGCCAGGCAGTCGATCTCGCGCGGGATGTAGTCGCCGGCGACCATGTCGAGGATGACGTCGACGCCCTTCCCGCCCGTCAGTTCTTTTACGACTGCGGCAAAATCCTCGGTCTTGTAATTGATGCCGCGCTCCGCGCCCAGCTGTTCGCAGGCGCGGCATTTCTCGTCGGAGCCGGCGGTCGCGAAGACGCGGTGGCCGAGCGCGGCCGCCAGCTGGATCGCGGTCACGCCGATGCCGGAGGTGCCACCTTGCACCAGCAGGGTTTCGCCCGGCGACAATTGCGCGCGGTCGAAGACGTTGGTCCAGACGGTGAAGAAAGTCTCGGGCAGCGAGGCCGCTTCCAGCGGGCTCAGGCCGTGTGGAATCGGCAGGCACTGCTCGGCCGGCGCCGCGCAGTATTCCGCGTAGCCGCCGCCCTGCACCAGCGCGCAGACCATGTCGCCCTTCGCAAAACCGGCCGCTGCGCAGTCGCCGTCGACGATCTCGCCCGCCACTTCCAGGCCCGGCAGGCTTGATGCGCCCGGCGGCACCGGGTATTTGCCCAGGCGTTGCAGTACGTCGGGGCGGTTGATGCCGGCCGCGTGCACCTTGATCAGCACTTCGCCCGGCTTCAGGGTCGGCACCGGGCGTTCGCACAACTGCAGGACGTCCGGCTTGCCGGGCTGCGTGATTTCGATGGCGCGCATGACAACTCCCGTGTTGAAAAAACCGCAATTGTAAGGGAGGGAGGGAAAACCTGCGCGTCCGGTTTCATCTCAAGCGCGGTAGCGGGTGCTGCGGCGGCCGTCGTGCGACAGGTGCGGCAGGCAGGAACGAACGGCTTCCCGCTCGACGCTGTCGCCGCAGCGCGACACCAGGCGCACGGAACAGGAAAAGGGCTCGCCGCCGCACATGTAATAGCTCGGCAGCGGCAAGGGAGGCAGTCCGAAGGCCAAGGACACGGTCGCGGTCTGCAGATCGTCGACGCCGCTGCCGTGCCGATGCAGCGCATCGCGGAGATAACCGGACCAGTACTGCGCCGCAGCGACCGATGCGGGTGTGCCAGGCTGCGCGACGACGCGAAGTAGGTCGAGTTCCACCCGCATGCCGGTTGCCCGCGTCTCCGTATAGAGCACGCCCGGCGCCCAGTAGCCGATGAAGTCGTTGTTACGGCTGACAAAGCTGTCGAGCAGCCCCGCCGCGGTATGCTTGAGCCAGCGTTTGGCGATCATGTCCGTCCCCTTTGGAACGACAGTGTATCAAGCTCGGGGATGCAGTCCCGGACCGACGCCCAACAAGGTATCGCGCCGCAGCCGCAACCGCGTGTGCGGCGTCCGGATGCCCGCGCTCATGCCCCAGGCCGCGGCCCAGCGCAGCGCGCGATCGGTGTCCGGACCGAAGGGCCGGGCCGCCGATGCCCGCTTGAGGGCGGCCGACATGCGCTGCATGGCGTAGAGCTTTTTGGTGGAAACGATCTTGGCCATGGGTCCAAGATACGGTTTCCACCGCGCGGTGACGGTGCCGTACTTAACTCATGGCGCTGTCACCGTTTGCTGTTGGGTCAGGGTGAACTGTCGAGCTGCTTCGCTGTCTGATTGCCATCTCGGTCGATAGCGGAGGCGGCAATGCAAGCGGCGGGCTTCAGGAGGTGGCTGGCACGAGCAAGGCATCTTGACCGGCGCCAGCGTGAGCAATTGCTTGCGTTACTGGGCCCGGCAATCGGACTCGACCGGGTCTGTACCGCCATCGACGGGGCGCGACCGGC
>NZ_JANUHA010000016.1 GCF_024753255.1 Massilia agri | reverse complement strand
GTACTGCAGACCCTCCGTGCTGCCATGGAGATCCAGGCAAGGGCAGGGCTGGAGAACCCGTGCAGGCCGGTACTGAGCTCTGTGAGACCAGTTGACAGGAGCGACCTGCAGTGATGCTTCGGCCTCACATTAGCAATAGGGCGCTGGTTTTGACCCGAGGCTTGGAGTCGCCAGCGAGCCTCGAGAATAACTGCGGCAGCCCACTCTAGCTTAATGCTCAAAACGGTTTGTCTAAGGCATAGCAGCCCGCCGGTACGACCTTTCTTCCGCGACGAATTCGACAGACTTGGAAGGTCGTTGTATGGACCTGGTGACCGATCTATCGACTGGGCGGTAGGGAATTTTCGGAAAGCTGCGCCGACTAAGTCTGTCGGCACAGCTCATGAAGCATGCCCCAGGCTACTTACTTCTGCTGAACGGGATAAACGAGCAACTGCCAACGGATGTCGCCGCTTTGCGGATTATGCTGCCTATGATTTTGGGGCGGCAAGATGTGGCCGCCCGCGATAGCAATCTCGTCGCCGCACGAGGTGCAGCGATAGATCCCTGGATGAGGCGCAGCGGTTCCGGGGGTATGCGTACCGTCGAAGGCCGCATCGTTAGTTTGCGTCAACCGTTGACCAAATTTGTACAGCGCCATACACATTCTCCACATCAAGTTAATGTTATTTAGAAACACATGAGCTGCGGAGCGACTCGTAGGAATCGTCCTACTTGATTATAGATCAGCGAACAGTCCTTAGCATAACCACCAGCTAAATAGGTATAGAGCTACCTTTCGCATTGTCAATTTGGACTCTACGTTGACTGCGCATACAACTAAGCACTTCCACATGAGAGCTGAGATTTGCGCTGCTGCCGGACGGAGAACAAACGGCGGGGCGAACCTCCCCCGCGTGGCAGCCGCCAGGTTTGACATTATAAGAATAATGTCATATTTCCGAGGTAGGGGATCGTAAATCTAATGTAATACGTAGTAATATTGAAAATACGGAGGGCCTTATGCCGGAGCAAAACGATCTAGACGCCGCATTGCAGGCGGATGTGGAAAAGCTGCGCGCGGAGCATCCGCGGACCCCTGACCTCTACAGGGAGGTATGCATCGTCATGTTTTTCCGGTACGGCGTTACACCGACCGCCAATAAGCTGTATCAGCTAGTTCGTAAAGGGAGCATGTCGGCCCCGACCGAGGCGCTGCGCGCTTTCTGGGCCGATCTACGCCGGTCGGGCAAGGTGGATCTGGGTCAACCTGATCTGCCTGTCGACTTGGCGCAGGCCGCCGGCGATCTGGTGTCAAAGCTCTGGAGCTCGGCCCGGACCGCGGCTGACCAGTCTCTTGACCAGTTTCGGCAGGCAGCAGTGCAAGAACGTGACTCGGCACTACAAGATAGACAGACTGTCCAGGATCAACTCGATAACGCCAATCGAGAACGGCAGATCCTCACCGCAAAACTGGAGACCGCTTTCCGAGAAAACGCGAACTTGCGTGAAGAGGCGGCCGTCAGTTTGGCGGCAACTGCCGAGATGAACGCAAGGCTTTCGGATGCTCGTCACGCTGTTTCGGAAGCGGAGCGGCGGCTTGAGGTAACGCGTATCCAACACGCTGAGGAGATCGAGCGGGTTACGGCGCGGATTGCGCACGCCGAGGAGCGCTTCGCTGCGTTGGAACACCGCGCCCTGGTCGAAATCGATCGCGAACGTACGACCGCAAACAAACTGGAGAAGGCTCTCGAGTCAGAGCGAAGCCTGTCTGCGACGTCAACGCAGCGACTCCAGTCCGAGCTGACGAATGCTCGGATCGAAGCGGCGAAGCAGGCCAGAGACTTTGCCGCGCTAGAAGAGAAGCTGAAAGCCGCAATCAATGAGAGGGACATTGCTCGAGACAAGGCCGAGCAATTGCAGGTCGCCATATCGGATTTGACTGGGCAGATCGCGGTCGAGCGGGCACGCGCGGAGATCCTTCGTGAACAGCTAAACCGCCGTCCCTCTGCGTCGGCACGCGCAGCAAAACCAAGTTCGGAGGGGAAAATTCGCACCACGCGCCGGGCTAAAGCAAAGCCAGCTGTATGACTGCGTCGTGGCAGGGTAAGAAGTAAGTAAGCTTCAAGCACTGTCCGCCTATCCTCATTGGAGGGCCGACCCGTCGCTCCGCTAAGAATCGTTGGTTTAACGCTGTCGAAGCGGCCACCTAACTGCAAGTCCAGGTTATCATCTGGTCAAGACCAGGCAGCTTTGTATTCGCTTCGCTTAGACATCTGAAAGGAAAGCGTATGACTGTTCTACAAGACAGCAACGGCCAAGGTGCCCCCCAGACGAATTCTTCAGTGCCGGAAGCGGATTCGACAACTCGCCCGATCGATTTCGAAAAACATCCTGTCCGCCTTCGCACGTACAGTTGTTCAACGCTGCAGGCGGAGGAATTGGCGGACCGTGTTGCCGCGTGGATTAACCAAGGTGTACAGCAGGCAGTCATATTTGGACCGCCCGGCATCGGCAAAACATATGCCATACGATATGTCACCGAACACCTACCTGCTAAATTTCCAGATGTTAGATTTTTGGAAGTGCACGCTGGGGCCGTCAGTGGCGCACCTGGGCGTGAGCGTCTTTTCCTAGAAAAACACGTTATGGAGCTGATCGAGCGGGCAGGCCAGCGCTCATTGGTCCTCTGGATTGACGAATCACAGTTATTGGATCCGACCACGGAAAATACGCTGCGCAACCTGCAGGACCGACTCAAGAACAACGGGATTCGATTACTTAGTGTCCTTGTTGGTCATCCGCGCGTACGAACTCTTAAACAAAAGCGTGTTGCATACGCAAGCGACTTCCCCACGTTCGTTCCCAGCGTACCAACGGAAGCGTTTGAGCTACACGGCATGCGTTCGATAACGGAAATCGAGCACTGCCTCAAGGCTTTCGACAACGACTGCTTTCCGCGCTATAGCGGCTGGTCTCATACCCGTTTTTTCTTACCTCAGGCTTATCTGAACGGCTTCCGTCTGGCAGCATACGCAGGCGACCTATGGCAGGAATTCGTCGAGGCAGATCGGACCACCGGCGCGGATACCAGGACAGAAGTGCCGATGTCCTATTTCGCTAAAACGATCGAACACGCCCTGAAGGAAGGCGCTGCGCGCGATGGCGAAAACATAATTATGGATCGCGAATTTTGGAAAAGAGCGGTGCACCAATCAGGTTGGGGCGAAAGATATGAGCTGCGCCATTTGGTAGGCGAATCTTACGCCCTTTGCTAGTGGCGATTGGTATCAATCCAGCGTCGAGTAGTGGACCTCAAAGTGACTCGACATTAGGTTTTATAATGTCGAGTTCGTCTTTTTTGACAGGTTGCTTATGCCAGGACAGGGATTCTTTTCGTAGACGATGTGTGGTGTCGCCATCCCCACGCGAGCCGTGCGAAAGGCACTAAATCAGGTAATGGCTGGCCAAGCAATGAAGGCACCCAGACGACGACCTGATCGACGCGCGGGTACGGTATAAACAACGCGAAGTAACCGGAAAAACCGAAGGAACCACCCGTTTGCCCGATCCGCTCTAGCACTTCGCTAATCGTTTCAACTGCAGCGTGGCACCGCTTGAACACCACGCCGCTGCATAAGCAAAACCGTGACCTAGAACGCACGCGACCCCACCGTAGCTCGGCCCATGCCCGAGCAGGCGCCAGCCCCATTTATGCTCGGAGCAGGATGCTTACGCGGCAATGCTCAGCCAAAGATAGTCTACAACCTGGTGGGATCTCTCAATAAACGTTCCCGCCATACGTCCAGCAGTGGTGAACCACGGCTACGCGTCCTGCATATGAGCATAGCTTGCAGTATCACGCGCAGGCCCGTCCGTCATGCCAACTGGATTTCACAGCGGCGAGACAATGTCATGTCGCAGAAGACAACCTCCAAAGAGCTGAGGAGGCTAGCTGTACTCGGTGAATGTCTCAAAATTAGTTCGCAGCCTTCGGGGAGTCTCACATTTAGTTCGTCTAAATGTACACTTTTAGTTCGCCGGATGGCAAGGAGGGCTTGCCATGATGGCGCCCATGGACCTCATTTAACATAATATAGATTATGCGTACATTGGACTTGGCCGTTCAGGCCGTTGCTGCGAAAGCCGGCGAAAACGCGATCACGCCTTTCGGAATCGTGTTATCGAAGTTCTTATACAAGAGATATTCCGGCGGGATTCCGGGATACACCAGTTCCGTACACCGGGCGAATCCGAACCTGGCATAGAACGCCGGATCCCCAACCAGCACGCAGCCCCCTTGCACCCCGTTCCCGCATGATGGCGATTCCTTCTTGCAGCAAGAAGCTGCCGATCCCCTGGCGCTGGAACGCCGGGATCACCGAAAGCGGACCGATCCCGTACCAGCCGTCGCGACCGGACGTCGTCACCACCGATATGGCGACGTGGCCAACGAGTCGTCCCTCGCTCTCGGCAACAAGCGACAAGGCCAGATGGCCGTTCCTGCGCAGCGCATCCACGATGAACTGTTCGGTCCGGCTGCTATGGGTCGCCGTCGAGAATGCGAGCTGCGTCAGTTCAAAGATCGCGGCACTGTCGCCCGGCTGTTCCTGTCTCACCGTGAATGTCATTGTGTTCCCCACGATTGCTTGATCGACCGGTGGCGCGCAACCGGAACCAGCTCTTCGACCTGGTCCGCTGCCGTACCCAGGCCATCTTCCCGTCCCATCCGTTCGCCTAGTTCCGCCGCACGCTTGCGCACCTCGCCACGTTCAACGAAGTCGAACGCCCTGCCCAGTGATTGCGCATCGAGCTTCGCGGCGTTCATCCCCGGCGGCGCGATGCCCAGGCGATACAGGCGTTCTGCCCAGAAAGCCTGGTCGCCAGCGAACGGGACGACGACCGAAGGCTTGCCAGCGTGCGCGGCAGAATGCGTCGTGCCCGAGCCTCCATGGTGGACCACGGCAGACATCTGCGGAAATAGCCAGCGATGCGGTATGGCGCCGATGCGCAGGATGTTCCCCGGCAGCTCAAGCTGGTCAATCTCGCTCCAACCAGGATTCAGCAGCGCCCGGCGGCCGGCCAGCGCGGCGCCCAGCGGTCCGATCATCTTCGTCCAGTCGATTCCCACCATGCTGCCGAAGCCGATATAAATTGGCGGCGGGCCGTCGCGGAGAAAGCTGGCAAGTTCGATCGAGGGCGTGAAGTCCGCCGCAGGCGTCTGCCACTGGCCGCACAGCCTTGCATGTGGGGGCCAATCCGCAGGCTGCGGCAGGACAGTTGGTGAAATGCCATATAGCATCGGGTGTTCGGTCGGCAGATCTCGCCACGGCGGCAGATCCAGGACTGTCCGGCGTGCTTCGTTCAGGCTCTTCCGAAACGCCAGCCAGAACAAGGTGTTGGTCAGCCTGAGGCTGGCGTGATTGAGCCAGCGGGGCACCAGGCCGGCGGGTAGGAACGGAGAGGGAAACTCTCGCGATGGAGTGAGCGGTATCATGCCCGCCCCGATCGCCGGGATGCCCAGGCGTTCGGCCACCGACAAGCCGATGAAGCCTGCCAGGCCAGAGGTAAGAATCGCATCACGGCCGTCGGCGGCGGCGAACGTTTCAGCCATCCAGGCGTGGGTGTTGGCGTTGCTCAACTGCACCAGGGCTTTGGCCGTGCCCCTGGGTCCCTCGCTGCGCCAGTCCGCGAACAGCTGGCGGATATCGCCGGACAGCGGCGAATTGGGCAGGCCCAGTTCGTCAGCCGTCCCGAGGGTGCGCGCATCGCCGAGCAGATGAATGTCGTGGCCACGCTGGTGCAGCGCGTGCCCGAGGGCGACGAGCGGTCGGGTGTCGCCTTCCGTGCCATACGTGAGGATCAGCAGTCTCATGGAATTCCCTACAAAAGTATACGGCGTTTACTTTAGCATCTATTATACTTTCTGCCCATGACCTCTACGACGTATCTGGAAAGCGCACGCGAGACCTCTGCAGGCCGCCGGCGGCATGTGAAGAAGGCGCGCCTGACGCAGCAGATCGCCACTGTTGCCGGTGAACTGTTCAGGGCCCATGGTTACGCGGCAGTAACGATGGAGCAGATCGCGGCCGCCGCCGACGTCTCCAAACGCACGCTGTACAAGTACTTTCCGGTCAAGGAGGCGATACTTGCGCACCTGCTGGAAGCCGAACTGGCGCACGATCTTGCGAACCCCGGCTTTCAATTCGACGCCGAGGCGCCCTTCCGGTCCAATGCCACGGCGCTACTCGCCGAGTCCGCGGCCTGGTGCGAGCGCCATCCCGATTACCTCCTGCCCTATATTCGCTATAAATTCATCGTTTTCACGCCTGGCGAGGAATCGGCAGGCCAAGGCACCGACGGCGGCGACATGGTGTACGCATGGAAACAACTGATCACCGCAGGGCAGCAAGGCGGAGAACTCGACCCGACGCGACCGGCCGAAGAGCTGGCCTTCTACTTCCACTATCTCTATCTTGCGGCCCTGATGCGCTGGATTACGGACCGCCGGCACGATCTGAGGCAAGAGTTTGCCAAGGTGGTCGGGCTCTTCCTGGACGGTGCGGTTCGTCCGCCCACGAGCGCGGCTTGACGCCGGTCGTGCTTCCCTGCTCTGCTCGCGCCCCGGACACCTGACGGCCGCAGCGCATTGGTCGCATCCCCTGTCGGGCCTACCCGTCTACCCTTTTTCTGCTTGCTTGGGTTTTGTTGGCCTGGCCGAAGTCGTTGGCGTTTCATTCGCATGGTGTTTCGCATGGTGTTTCGGCGGGGCTGCGTCGCCATGGGTGGCGTGGATCCCCGGTACCTTGAACCCGGCCGCCGATCGCTTGCCGGGCATTTGGCCGCCCCCCTTCTTCCTGGTGGCTTGCTTTTGTAGTGTTGGTGTTTCCGGAGTAGTTAGTGTTTCGTTTATTTGTTTGTGTGAAACGCGTCGTTGGTTAGTTACTTTTCATGGTAGGTTAATGGCACGTTCATTCGACGCTCCTCGCCATGCACACCCTGACTTTCTGGGACGCCAACCCAGTCCAGGCATTCAAGGACTTCGTGTCCACCGAAGCCTTCGCCGAGACCGGCCGGCGCGCCCGTGCTGACGGCAAGCTCAAGCTGCTGTCAGCGGAATCGGCAAAGATCTACAAGTTCATGTTCAACAACGTGGCCGGCTGGCTCCAGGAACAGGGCCTCGTCTTCTCCACCGCCACCCAGGCCGACCTGCTGCGCTTCATCGGCCGGACCGAAAAAGGCAAGCCTGTCCTGAACAGCAAGATCGCCTACCGCTACCTGCGGCTGCTGGAGCGCTGCTACGAGCACCTCGGCGTGACGCCGAATCCGGCGCAGCAGGCCATCCTCCAGATCGACCGCGCCCACATCAAGAAGGACGAGGCCGGACGGAGCCTGTCGGATGACCAGCTCGAGCGCTTCTTCAACGCCCTGCCCGCCGACCCGCCACGGCGGCGCCGCAGCACCCCCTTCGACGGCTGGAAGCGGCGCCGCGATCGCGCCATGCAGGTCGTGATCGCGCTCGCCGGCCTGCGGGTGTCCGAAGCCGTCGGCCTGCTCGTGACCGAGGTCGGTCGCCAGGCGGCCCTCGACGGATCGATCGAGCTCACCATCACACCGAGCGAAAAGCACGACACCAGCCACGAACACACGGTCACCCTTCCCCGCGAAGGCGTCGACGAGTTGCGCCCCTGGCTGGAGGAACGCGAAGCGATGGAGATCCCGGGCCAGCTCGTGTTTCCGGCCAACGTGGCCGGCAAGCGCCTGACCAGGAAAACCGTCTACGTCCAGATGCGCGCCACCTTCGAGCGCGCCGGCCTGGACCTGGAGCGCTCAGGCGGGCGCACCCTGCGCAACACCTTCGCGAAACGGCAGCTCGACGCGGGCGCGAAACCGGAGGAGCTCAAGGACGTCCTCGGGCTCGCGCTCGAACGATCCGCCGCCGACTACAAGCTGACCCGCGTGAAGCCGGATCCGACGCAGTAACGGTGATTTCCTGCCCGCTGGCTTTTCGACGAGACTTGCCGGTATCATGCGCACCATGATTACCTGTTTCGATATTGGCGGCAGCGCCATCAAATGCGCGGTCGCCACAAGCGACGGCCAGATCGGGCCCTTGGCGCGCGTAGCGACGCCCGCCCACGATTTCGATGCCTTCACGGCCGCCATGCGCGACCTGATCGACGCCGGCGGACCTTCGCGCGGCGTCGCCATCTCGATCGCGGGCGTCATCGATCCAGACAGTGGCCGCATCAAGTGCGCCAACATTCCCTGCATCGACGGCCGCACCCTGTCCGCCGACCTGGCCGCAGCCCTTGGCCTGCCGGTCTGGATCATCAACGACGCCGACAGCTTCGCCCTCGCCGAAGCCCAGGCAGGCGCAGGACGCGGTCACGCGAACGTCTTCGGCCTGATCCTCGGCACCGGCGTCGGCGGCGGCCTGGTCTACAACGGCCGGCTGGTCGGCGGGCCCGGCGGCTTTGCCGGCGAATGGGGCCACGGCCCCGTGGCCGCGCAATTCGCCGGCAGCCCACCTCAGTCGATTCCACGCTTCCCCTGCGGCTGCGGCCAGGCCGGCTGCATCGACACGGTTGGAGGCGCGCGCGGCCTGGAGCGCCTGCACCAGCACCTGCACGGAGAGCCGCTGGACAGCCGCGCCATCATCGATGCCTGGCAGGCCGGCGATGCCCGCGCCGGGCGCACCATCGACTGCTTCGTCGACCTGCTCAGCGGCCCGCTGGCCATGCTGGTCAACACCGTCGGCGCCTCGATCCTGCCGGTGGGCGGCGGCCTGGCCAACAGCGCGGCCCTGGTCGCGCGCCTCGACGGGGCGGTGCGCGCCGGCATCCTGCGCAAGACCGATGCGCCCATCATCGTGCCCGGCCAGTCCGGCGCGGAACCGGGCCTGATCGGCGCGGCCTGGCTGGGCCTCGAGAAGGTGGGCGGCGCGCATGCCTGAGCCGATCGTGCTGGAGGTGTGCGTCGACAGCGTCCAGGGCCTGGCGGCGGCGATCGAGGGCGGCGCCGACCGTATCGAACTGTGCAGCGCACTGGAGATCGGCGGCCTGACACCGAGCGCCGGCCTGCTGCGCGCGGCATCAGGCAGCCAGGTAGCGGTGGTGGCCATGATCCGCCCGCGCGGCGGCGATTTCTGCTTCGACGAGCCCGAGGCCCAGCTGATGCTGCAGGAGATCGACGCGGTCGCCGCCGCGGGTTTGCAAGGCGTGGTGCTCGGCGCATCGCTACCGGACGGACGGCTGGACACCCGGCTGCTCGCGCGCCTGGTATGCCGAGCGGCAGACAAGGGGCTGCGCTGCACACTGCACCGCGCCATCGACCTGTGCCCGGACCTTGACGAGGCAACGCGCCAGGCCATCGACCTTGGCTTCGAGCGCATCCTCACGTCCGGCGGCGCACGCAGCGCGCCCGATGGCCTGGATGGCCTGCGCCGCTGTTTCGATGCCGCCGCCGGCCGCATCACGATCATGCCCGGCGCGGGAATCAACGCGGACAACGTCCACCTGCTGCGCGCCCAGCTGCCGCTCACCGACGTCCACGCATCCTGCTCCGAGCCGCTGCCGGCGGCCGCGCCGGAGGTCAGCGCCTTCGGCTTCGACACCGGCGGGCGCCGCCGGACCAGCCGCACGAAAGTCGCGGCCCTGAAAGCTAAACTGCGGGCTTGAAACCGCCCTGCTCTTGAAATCCCCGGCTGCGTGTGTGAGACTTGCCGGAATTGCAGTGAAACCGGTTTCAATCCAGTCGGAGTATGCTGTTTGCCGTTCGATTTCACCACGCTTGAACCCTATCTCGGCGACCTCGCGCTCGGCGCGCGCCTCTCCGCCCTCGCCTGCGCGCTGGCCCTGGCCGGCGGCCTGCTGCTTGGCACCGTGGCGGCCCTGATGCGCACGGCAAGCGCGCCGCTGGCCCGGCGCGTGGCCGAGGTCTACGTCGACGTCTTCCGCAACGTCCCCTTCATCGTCCAGCTGTTCTTCCTGTTCTACGGCCTGCCCGAGATCGGCGTCGAGCTGAGCGCCTTCGCCACCGGCGTGCTCGCGCTCTCGCTGGCGGGCGGCGCCTTCACCTCCGACGTAATCCGCTCCGGCATCCTGGCGGTGGAGCCGGGCGTGCTGGAGGCGGCCCAGGTCAGCGGCCTGTCGCGCCTGGCAATCTACCGCCGCATCGTGCTGCCCATCGCGCTGCGCACCTCGGTCCGCCCGCTCGGATCGGTGTTCGTCAACCTGATCCTGACCTCGTCCATCCTGTCGGCGATCACCATCAACGAACTGACCGGCACCGCGAAGATCGTCGCCTCGGATACCTTCCAGCCCTTCGAGGTCTACCTCCTGCTGCTCCTGCTGTACGCGGCGATGACCTGGCTGGTGTCGCTCGCGAGCGGGGCGCTGCACCGGCGCCTGAACCGGAACCTCGCCTGATGCGCTTCACCGATTTCACCCACCACGACCTGCTCCTGCTGCTGCAGGGCCTGGGCGTCTCCGTCGCCCTGTTCGCAGCGACCACCGCCATCGGCCTGGCTATCGGCCTCTCCTGGGCGATGCTGCGCTACTACCGCACGCCGCTGCTGGCTCCGATGGCCGCACTGCTCGCCGAACTGCTGAAGAACTCGCCGGTGCTGGTGCAGCTCTTCCTCGTCTTCTTCGGCCTGCCGGTGCTGCTGCAGACCGACCTGACGCCGGTGGAGGCGGCCCTGATTACCCTTTCAGGCAACACGGCGGCCTTCGTCTACGTGATCGCCGTCTCCGCCATCGAATCGGTCGGGCGCGAGCAGCTGGAGACGGCGCGCGTCTTCGGCCTGAGCCGCTGGCAGACGCTGCGGCGGGTCGTGGCGCCGCAGGCGGCGGCCTTCGGCTTCGGTCCGCTGACCGGGCTGCTGGTCAACCAGTTGCAGGTGACGTCCCTGATCTCGGTGATCGGCGTCGTCGACCTGACCAAGGTGGGCGCAATCCTGAATGTCCGCACGCTCAAGCCCTTCATCGTCTGGACGGTGATCGGCCTGCTGTACTACCTGCTGGCCCGCCTGATCGCAGCAAGCTGCGCCCGGTGGGAAGCGCGCCTGCGCGCGCATAGTCAATGGAAGGGTTTGTAAGATGATCGAGATCGCAGGCGTGATCAAGCGCTTCGGCGCCAACACGGTCCTCGACGGCATCGACCTGCGCATCGCGCCGGGCGAGGTGGTGTCCATCCTCGGGGCCAGCGGCTCCGGCAAATCGACCCTGATCCGCTGCATCAATGGGCTGGAAAAGCTCGATGGCGGCGCGATCTCGGTCGACGGCCACCGCGTCGACGATCCGAACGGCCTGCGCCAGGCGCGCCGCAGCTGCGGCACGGTGTTCCAGCTGTTTAACCTGTACCCGCACATGACGGCGCTGCAGAACATCACGCTGGCCCCGATCGAGGTATTGAAAGTGCCGCGCCGCCAGGCCGAAGAAGAAGCGCGCGAACTGCTCGCCGCCGTGGGGCTGCTCGAGCGCGCGGATGCCTGGCCCGCCCAGCTTTCCGGCGGACAGCGCCAGCGCGTCGGCATCTGCCGCGCCCTGGCCATGAAGCCGCGCTACCTGCTGCTCGACGAAGTCACCAGCGCGCTCGATCCGGAAATGACGGCCGAAGTGCTGGCCATCCTCGGCAAGCTGGCGCGAAGCGGGACCACCATGCTCTTCGTCACCCACGAGATCGAATTCGCGCGCCACATCTCGAACCGCATCGTGTTCCTGGACGGGGGGCGCCTGCTGGCCGACCTGCCGGCCGCGCACTTCTTCGCCCAGGACGGCGGCATGGCGCAGCCGCGCATCGCCCAATTTTTATCAAGAATGAGTAAATCGTAAATCATGAAAATGCTGCTTGCGAATGCCGAGGCCTGGCCCGGCTTCGAGACCACGGTCGACCTCTTGAGGCGGGACGGCGCCGGCATCGACGCCATGGTGGCCGGCATCGCCAAGGTCGAACGCGAGGCGAAGGTGCGCAGCGTCGGCTACGGCGGCTGGCCGAACATGCTGGGCGAGATGGAATTCGACGCCGGCGTCATGGACGGCACCACGCGCGACGTCGGCGCGGTTGGCGCGGTCCCCGGCACCCTGCCCGTCTCCGCCCTGGCGCACGAGGTGATGAAGCATCTGCCGCACGTGATGCTGACGGGTGCCGGTGCGCGCCGCTTCGCCACCGAGCGCGGTTTCGCTGTTGATGAGGTGCTGCATCCGGACAGCAGGCGCGTCTGGTGGGAAAAGCTGGAGAAGGAGATGTCGCCGGAGCAGCGCGCGGCCTTCCCCGACATCCCGCTGGCCCCACTCAGCAACACCATCACCGACCCGGAACGCGTGCGCGACACCACGGTCTTCCTGGGCCGCGACGCCGGCGAGCATATCGGCGTCGTCACCTCGACCTCGGGCTGGGCGTGGAAATATCCGGGGCGTTTGGGCGATTCGCCAATCCCTGGCGCCGGCTTCTACGCGGACAGCCGCTACGGCGCCGCAGCCTGCACCCATACCGGCGAAATGACCATGCGCTGCGGGACCTCGCGCAGCATCGTGCTGGCGATGCGGCTCGGCTACTCTTTGGCGGACGCCATCAAGCTGGCGGTCGAGGAGCTGTCCGAGCTGAAGTCCGGCTTCCTGGCCGGCGTCGTCATCCACGCCATGGACGCAAACGGCAATCACCAGGTCGTCAACTACCGCTGCGACGAAGAGATTCGCTACTGGTACTGGGACGAGCGCATGGCCGCGCCGGAACTGCGCGTCGCCGCCAGGGCCACACCATGAAAGGATTGAATATGCAGCTTCGTTTCACCCGTTTCGCCGCCGCGGCAGCCATGCTGCTGCTCGCGGCATCCGCACAGGCGGGTCGCATCGAGGACATCAAGGCGCGCGGCTACGTGCGCATCGGCGTGTCGCTGGGCGGCGAGCCGGTCGGCTTTCGCAACGCCAGCAACGAGCCGGTTGGCTACGACGTCGACGTCGCCAGGCAGCTGGCCGCCAGGCTCGGCGTGCCGGTGCGCTTTTCGGACGTGTCCAGCGACGCGCGCATTTCGATGCTGATGTCGAAACAGCTCGACCTGGTGGTGGCGAACGTCTCGATCACGCCGCAGCGCGCACGCGTGGTGGACTTTTCGATTCCATACAACCAGGCGGGCCTGCGGGTGATCGCCCAGAAACGCGCCCAGGTCAGGACGCTGGCGGACCTGAACGGCAAGCGCGTCGTGGTCGGACGCGGCACCACGGCGGACGCCTTCCTGAAGAAGTCGGCGCCGCGGGCGGTGGTGGTCTACACCGACAATTTCGCGCCGGACGGCGTCCTGCTGCTGCAGCAGAAGCGGGTCGACGCCGGCATCGAGGACTCCTCGCTGCTCGACTACCTCGCCAGCAAGAACGCCCAACTGGAGACCCTGCCGACGATGTACGGCAACACGCCGATCGGCATCGCGATGGCCAAGGGCGATCCGGCGCTGCTCAAGTTCGTGAACGGCTTCGTCTCGGACTACATCAGGTCAGGCGCCTACGCGGCCAACTACAGGAAGTGGTGGGGCAGCAAAGCCGTACCGCCGGTACTGTCGCCACAGGGGCAGTAGCGTCAACCGGTCAGGCGTGGGACGAAGCGGGTGGCGACCAATACCTGCTCGCTTACCCGCGCCAGCCGGGCGGGCTGTTCGAGGATCCGCACGATCTGCGCCACGTAGTCCCGCTTGTCCGCGCCGATCGATGAAATCGGATAGGCGTCGAACTGCGTCAGCGAGACGTTGTCGAAGCCGTACAGGCGAAAGCGCGCCGGCCGGTGCTCCGGAAAATGCCGGCGGTGCGCATCGAGCACGCCCATCGCCATCGCGTCCGAGGTGCAGAACACGGCATCGGTCGCATCCACATCGATACTCGGCGCCAGCGCCCGGCCGCTGGCATAGGAATAATCGCCCGCCAGCTCTCCCAGCTGGGTGATGCCATGCCGCGCCAGGGCCGTGCGGTAGGAGGCGATGCGCGCCTGCTCCACCCGTGACATGGTGCGCCCGGTCAGCAGCAGCGCGCTGCGCACGCCCTTGGCCGCCGCATCGGCAACGGCTTCGCGGATGCCCTGGTCCTCGTCCATCGTCACCGACGGCGCACCCGCATCGTGGTGTCCGTTGAGCATCAGGACTGCATTGTTGCGGAACATGCGCCGCACGGTGCCGGCATCGGCGAAATCGGAGAACACCAGGGCCGCATCGACGTGATAGGCAAGCCCATCGCGCAGGAAGGTCTCGGCGTGCTCGCCGGCCCCGATGCGGATGAAGATCACCTGCTTGCCGATCGCCTGGATCTGCGCCAGCAGCAGGTCGAACAGGTCCAGGTCCGACAGGTCGTGGATGTGGTTGACGAGGATGGCGACAAGGTTAACGGTCTTGCTGGCGAGCCCGCGCGCGAGCGGATTGGGGCGAAAGCCCAGGGTCTCGGCCGCACGCAGCACCCGTTCGCGCTTGTCCGCGGACACCGGCCGCGGCTGCGCCGACAGCGCGCGCGACGCGATCGCCCGCGACACGCCGGCAAGTTTGGCGACATCGGACAAGGTCGGGGCCAGGGCGGTTTTCGGGGCGTCGTTCATCGATCCGATTATACCCGCGGCCCTTGCCTGCTCAGTTCCAGCGCCCGGCTGCCCCTCCCACGCTGTACCTGCCTGCGCCCAGCAAGGCCACGGCGAGCGCGCCACCCAGGTACATGCCCTGCAGTTCGAGCGCCCATCCGCCCGTCTGGTTCAACGAGAAGAACTCACCCGTATGCACCAGCAGCAGGGCCACGACCATATTGATCGCCACGACGAGAGCGGCGACCCGGGTGTAGAGGCCGAACAGGATCAACAGCGGAGCGATCACCTCGCCGACATAGACCAGGTAGCCGAAGGCGCCCGGCAGCCCGGCCTTCTCCAGCATGCCGGTGATGAAGCCGACGCCCCCGATCAGCTTGGACACGCCATGGAAGAGCAGCATGAGGGCGAGGATCACACGCAGGAGCAATTTCCCTTGGTCCTCACGCTGGTGCACGGAAAGGGGTGTGGTGGTTTCCATCAGCGATCTCCTTCAAAGGTGCGGCCGATCCAGCTTACTCTCCTGTCCCGAATCCCGGCGCATCACCGGCTTGCCGACGCAAACCCGTGCGCATTCTCGCCTTCACGCATCCGGCGGCCCGCTGCCGCCGCTCCTGTGCAGTCTCAAGCCAGCCGGGCCTTCGCTGGCTAGAATCGATGTGCCTCTCGCCTGAAATCGGCGCTTTGCTTGTCGCAGAACAATATCTGGCGATGTCGTGGAGAGAACGGCGGAACTTTTTTCGTGGACCACATCCATTCTCCGGCGAGCCGCCGGCAATGCACCGCGAGGCCTACCATGAACGAACGATTCCTCACCTTCCTGCTGCTGGCACGCTGGTCCAGCGCACTGCTCGCCCTCATGTACCACGTCCGATTCCTCGCCTTCATCAACTACGACGCCGTCGAAGACAAGAACATCCTGCTCACCGGCTTGTATTTCCTGACCGGGCTCGGCCACGAGTCCTACGCGATCTTCTTCATCCTCGACGGCATCCTCGCCGGCCTCATCCTGCACAGGCAGCGGTCCGGGCTGGCCGCAGACGGCGCCAGCCTGGGCCGGCACGCCCTCAAGCTCTACCGCCTGATGTTGCCCGGCCTGGTGCTGGGCGCACTCCTCGACTACGCGGGCGTGCGCCTGTTCATTGGCACCGGCGTGTACACGGACTTCCCGGAATTCAGCACGCTCGCGCTCGGCTATGTGCCGCTGCTCGGGAACGTCTTCATGCTGCAGCCCTTCGTCGTCCCCAACTTCGGTGGCAACAGCATGCTGTACCTGCTGTCCTACCTGTTCTGGTCCCTGGTCCTGCTGGTCCTGTTCGTGCGCGCCGCCGGCCTGCCGCCGCCCTGGCGCCGCCTCGCACGGGTCGCGCTGCTGGCCGCGGTCATGCTCCTGATGCCTTACAAATTCCTGATCTGGGCCGCGATCTGGCTGGCCGGCCTCGGCCTGGTCTTCCTGGCCGAATCGCGGGCCTGGCGTCCGCCGCTCCTGCCCGCGCTGCTGCTGTGCGGCGCGACGCTGCTGCTGTCCCGGGTGCTGGGACCCGGCACGCGCGGCATGGAACCGGTGCTGCGCGACTGGGTGATCCAGCTGGGCTTTCTTGGCGCCGGCCTGGGCTTCGCCGCGATTGCCTGGTCACTGTTTCCGAAGCGGCAGGCGTGGCAGGGCGAAAGCGGGGCATACTCGGCCCTGCGGGAAGCCGACACCTGGTCGGCCCAGGCGGCCTCCTTCACCTTCTTCTTCCACTTCCCGGTCATCATGCTGCTCACGGCGTTGGGCGACGCGCGCCTGGGCCAACCGCTGATGCAGCAACCGACCATGTCCGCCTCCCTGTGGTTCGCCTTCCTGGCACTGGCCTCGGTGCTGGCTGCGCTATTCGTGACCGGCGCGCTGGCGGCGCTGTTGCGCATGCTTGCCGGCCTCGCCCACGCCATGGCGGCCAGGAGGCAGCGGCGCGGCACCCTGCCCTGAACTAGGCGAGCACAGGCTCGTTGCGCGCACACAGGTGCGACATGTACAGATAGACGAGGTAGAGCAGCGAACGGGCGAGCGCGTAGGCGAACAAGGAGCCATGCAGCGACAGGGGCGCCACGAAGACCGCAAGGGTCGCGAGGAAGAGCGCGACCTGCCAGAGCAGCTCCATGCGCTGCTTGCCGGCCACGAAAAAGACGTAGCTCAGGGGACTGGCGACGAAGTTCAAGAAGCACAATGGGGCGAGGATGCGCGCCAGCTCGCCCGCCGCGCGCCAGTCCTCGCCGAAGAGCCAGGCGAACAAGGCGGGAGAGAACAGCAGCAGCAGCAGGGTCGGCGGCAGGGCCAGCAGCACCAGGGCCTTGAAGGTGCTGCGATACACGGCCATGCAATTGCCAACGGATTCGAACTCGTTGACGGCCTGGCGCTTGAAGACTTCCAGGATCGAGGTGGCGATCAGGGCGGTGGGTGCGGCCAGCACCCGCTGCGTCAGCGCGAACAGGCCTGCGGCCAGCGCCCCGTGGTGGATGCCGATCATGAATAGTGGCAGTTGCCCGACCATCGTGTTCAGCAGGCTCGAGGGCAGCGAATAGCGCCAGAAGGCCTTGTGCTTCAGGAGGTAGTCGCGCTGGGCCCGATCGAGGAAGAAGCGCAGGCGCGGGCGGGGCGGCGACAGCAGCATGCGTCCCGCGAGCAGGCCTGCGCACAGCCCGATCAATTGCCCCACCAGCAGGGCGGCGCCGTCCAGGCCGGCATACAGCAATCCGAGCTGGCTGGCCGCGATGGTCCCGGCCTGCAGCAGCTTGATCCTGGCCGCCGTGCCGAAGCGCCGGTGCGACGCCGCATACGCCAGCGTCGTCTGGATATTTGCGGTGATCCAGGTTGCCAGGCCAACCGTCGCCATCTCGCCCCAGGACACCGTTCTCAAGGGCGGCAGTCCGAAGGCGCAGGCGCACAGCGAGCACAGCGTGAGCGCGATGGCGAGCAGGGTCGCGACATAGGCGACGACGCCGAAACACAGGCGCTGCTGCTGCCGTTCGTGGTCGATCACCATGGCGTTTTCCACGCGCAGCGTGGCGACGAGCGAGGTCACGGCGATCACGCCGAGCCAGACGCTGAAGCTGCCCATTTCGGCTGGGGTGCACAGGCGTGTGAGCAGGGGCGCGGCCAGCAGGGTCAGCGCCTGCGCGCCTGTCGCTCCAGTCATGACAGTAGCGACATTCCTCCAGAACTCGGGCCGCGGCATGCTCATGGGACGTCGTCAGAGTAGCTCACATGAAAGGATCGTATCGGGATGCCCCCGGGCAGTGTTCATCCACGTCCAAGGGACCTTGTAAATCTGGGTAAAGACACTCCCTCGCAGCGGCCTCTTCCGTATCGCGGGCAGGGCTTTCCCATGGCGGCGATGCGTGGCGCCTCCCGATGCTAACTTCAAGAATCGAACCGCTCCTTGCGCAATCTCGTACGCCGCGTGCTGTCCGAGCCGCGGCGCCGGTGCGGGTCGAGCGGGCGCAAGGCGTCCCTTGCAACCGACGCGCCGTACGGGGTGTGTGGTCGGACCTGCACCCAGCTAGCCGGCGGCGGGCTTCGGCGCCGGACGTGGCGGTGGCCCCATGCGCGCGTTGGCGTTCTCGATGTCGGCCGCGATCAGCCAGCGTCCGTCGACGCGGCGCAGCACCAGCACGAACTTGCCGAAGTCGCCCGGCTGGCCGGCGGGACCGTAGGCGCCCACCACATAGGCCAGCTCGCCCGATGCACGGTAATCGATGGCGCGCAGGGTGGTCGGCATGCCGCCGCCATGCGAATACGCCTTGCGGATGCTGTCGGCGCCGCGCGCCGGCGGCTGGCCACCGGGCAGGGCGAAGCCGTCCGGGGCGAACAGCGCCGCGAGGGCGCCGGCGTCGTTGGCGGCCCAGGCGCGTTCGTAGTCGCGCAGCAGGCGGTCGACTTCCGGCGGCACCGCCACCGAGGGCAGGGTCTGGGCAAGGGCGGGAACGGCCAGCAGGCCGGCCAGGAGCGGCGCCAGCAAGCGTCTGCGCATGATGAAGATCCTCATTGTGTTGGAAACAGGCCGATTCTAGTGGGCGCTGCCGTGCGCGGCCACCAAAAGTCGATATGCATGGGGCATTTCGCGGTCGCGCCGGTCCGCGCCGGCACCCTGCCCGCCCGCCGCACTTGGCGAACGCCGCGTTTTGCTTTATACATAGTTGTTTTGTCTTGACGCTCGCCTACCTCACCGCATGAATGTCCCGCTTCCTTCCCTGCGCCTTTCCGCCAACAGCGTGGTCAGCGCCACCTGCGTCATCGGCCTGCTGTATTTCGGCCGCGACGTGCTGGAACCCCTGGCCCTGGCGCTGATCCTGAGCCTGGTGCTGGCGCCGTTGGTGCGCAGCATGACGCGGGCGGGGCTGGCGCGCATGCCGGCGGTGCTGCTCTCGGTCGCCCTGGTCGCCACCTGCGTGGTGGGCATCGGCGCGGTGCTGGCCAGCCAGCTGGTCACGATCACGCGCGACCTGCCGCAGTACCGGGCCGCGATCAAGGCCAAGGTGGTCAAGGTGCGCGACATGGTCGAGCGGCCGCTGACCCGGATCGAAGCCGAGCTCACGGCGGTGGCGCCGCCGGGCACGGTGGAGCCGACCCGCGCCCGGCGCGGCACGCTGGCGGCCGCCAACCAGCCGGTGCCGGTCGAGGTGCGGGTCCCGCGCACCATGAAGGACACGCTGGGCCGCGCCATCGCCCTGGTCTGGGGGCCGGTGGGCGAAGCCGGCGTGGTGCTGATCCTGCTGGTCTTCATCCTGCTGGAGCAGGGTTCCCTGCGCGACCGCCTGGTGCGGCTCGCCGGGCAGGCGGAGGTCAGCCGCACCATCCGCACGCTCGGCGACGCCGCCCAGGGCGTATCGCGCTTCTTCTTCTCGCAGTTCATCGTGAACGCCACCTTCGGCATCGTGATCGGCCTGTCGCTGTGGCTGGCCGGCGTCCCGCATGCCGTGCTGTGGGGCGTCCTGAGCGGGGTGCTGCGCTTCGTGCCCTATCTCGGCGTGCTGCTGGCCGGCGCCATCATCGCCGTGTTCGTCGCCGCGATCGACCCGGGCTGGACCCTGGCCCTGACCTGCATGGCGATCTTCCTCGCTTTCGAGCTGCTGCTGGCGAACTTCATCGAACCGAACGTCTATGGCCACAGTTCCGGCCTCTCTCCGCTGGCGGTGATCGTCTCGGCCCTGTTCTGGGGCGTGCTGTGGGGCCCTGTGGGACTGCTGCTGTCGACTCCGCTGACCCTGTGCCTGGTGGTGGCCGGGCGCCACGTGCGCGGCCTGGCGCCGGTCACCATCCTGCTGGGCGACGCGCCGAACATGACGGACGCCGAGCGCTTCCACCAGCGCGTGCTGGCGGGCGAAGCGGAAGAACTGGGCAAGGATGCGCAAGCCTATGTGCGCCGCTACAGCTTCGCGCGCTACTGCGACCACGTGCTGCTCCCCGGCCTGCGCATGGCGGTCTCGGACCTGGGCGCCGGCCTGATCGACAAGGCCCAGCAGGAAAGGATGCGCGCGGTGATCGCCAACATCGCCGAGACCGTGTCATCGAGCTCGGACCGGCGCTCGCGCATGCGTCGCAAGCCGGTGCCGCTGCTGGACGCCAACATCGGCGCCCACCTGCGCCAGATGCGCGAGGCGCGCTTCGGCCGCTGGCAGGGCTCGCTCGACGTGCCGGCCGGCTCCATCGTGCTGTGCGCCGGCCTGCCGTCCGAGCGCGACGAATTCCTCACCGAGCTGCTGGTGCGGGCCCTGCGCGAAGGCGACGTGGATGCGCGCAGCATCATCGCAGGCAGCGCGCACGAAAGGCCGGAAGGCACCGGACCGGACCTGGTGTCGACCATCTTCATCACCTATCCGCGCCAGGACAATCTCGACGAGTGGCGCACGGAGGTGGCAAGCCTGCGCGCCGACCTGCCGGAAGCCCTCCTGGTGACGGTGCTGCTGCCCTACGACGAGCAGCTGCCCAAGCGCGCCCTGGTCGAGCCCCACGTCGACATGATCCTGCGCTCCTTCGAAGAAGGCCTGGCCTTCGTCGCGCCGGACCGCGCGGCAGGCGCCTGAGGCAAACGGTCTGGTCGAAACGGCAAGAAAGTGTGAGAATTCGTTGTTTTTGTGCTTTGGTCCGACCGAAAAATTGCCGAACTTGAGGCAGTCTTTACGATTTCCTGTATTTCGCACGTAAAATGCTTTCCCATCGGCATTATCACTATCACGGCGGAATATGAAATCGGTTCAACAAGAAGTCGACGAGCGCAGCAACCTCACTGGCACCAATAAATTCGAGCTCCTCCTGTTCCGCCTCGGCGGCGACGAGAACGGCGAGCGCAGCGAGCTGTTCGGCATCAACGTGTTCAAGATCCGCGAGATCGTCGCGATGCCCGAGATTACCGCCGTTGCCGGCTCGATGCCCCACGTGCTGGGCGTGGTCAACCTCCGCGGCCAGATCATCCAGGTACTGGACCTGCCGGCGATCGCCGGCGTCAAGCCGAAGACCGGCCTGAACATCATGCTGGTGACGGAATTCGCCCGCACTACCCAGGCCTTCGCGGTCGAGAGCGTCGAAGAGATCGTGCGCCTGGACTGGAGCCAGGTGATGTCCGCCGAGCGTACCGCCGCCAGCGGCATGGTGACCAGCATCGCCCGCCTGCCGGAGATCGACGGCGAACCGGGCCGCCTGGCCCAGGTGCTCGATGTCGAGACCATCCTGCGCGACATGAACCCGGATTCCGGTCCCGAAATCAACCAGCAGACCGTCGGCGCCAAGATCCACATCAAGCCGGGCTCGGTGATCCTGGCGGCGGACGACTCCGTGGTCGCACGCGCCCTGATCGAAGACGGCCTGAATGCGATGGGCCTGCCCTTCATCTTGACCAAGAGCGGCAAGGAAGCCTGGGACCAATTGAACAGCATCGCCAATGCGGCCGAAGCCGAGGGCAAGAACGTGCACGACAAGGTCGCCCTGGTCCTGACCGACCTCGAGATGCCGGAGATGGATGGGTTCACGCTCACCCGCAATATCAAAAAGACCGGTCGCTTCTCGGGCATGCCGGTGGTAATCCACTCCTCGCTGTCGGGCACCACCAACGAGGAACACGTCAAGAACGTCCAGGCCGACGCCTACGTCGCCAAGTTCTCGGCCGAAGACCTCGCCACCACCCTGCGCCGCCTGCTGCGCCAGTAAGCCTTCCCGACGCGGGCGCCATCCGGCGTCCGCGTGTCAACGCCTTCCCGGCATCTCCCGTTGTGTTGTAACAATCGCTAACACAATCAACGGTGCGTGCGCCTGCGATCATGTAATATTGACAACAAGTCGGTATGAGTCATCGGGGTACCGGCCAGGCAGAGGCATCCCCTCTGCCGCCTGTCCAATGGCCGACGCCACCCTGGCGCCGGCAGAGAGCGAACCATGCCGCAACGACGACGAGACGACGAGACCGCAGTAACTGCCGAGTACGCCTTCTTCCTGGCGGAAACCCGGGGCCTGCGCTTTGCGCTCGATTACCTCGACAACTGCCACATCCCACGCGACATCCTGCTGCGCGCGGTTGAAGCGCCCGAGCGCCGCCGGCGCATCGAGCGGCGCCGCTATCCGCGCAACGACTGAGACCTCCACCGCCGTGCAAGGCGAAGCGCGCGGCGGGCCCGCTTGCGGCGTGCTACCGCGGGCGCAAAACAGGGGCGCTCATGAAACGCAACTATCGCTGGCGCACCGAGGACGGTGCCGGGCTTGAACATCTCGACCTGCAACAGCGGGAGGACGTGATCGTCGCGGAAGGAACGGTCATTTGCGATGGCCCCTGCGCCTTCAACTACCGGATCTGCTGCGACAGCGGCTGGCGTGTCCGTTCCGTCGAGGTCCACGTAGCTGGAGGCAAGTCCATTGTGCTGACCACCGACGGCGACGGCGCCTGGCGCGACGGCGATGGCCAAGCCTTGCCGCACCTCCACGGCTGCGCCGACGTCGACATCTCGGCCACTCCCTTCACGAACACCCTGCCGATCCGCCGCCTGGGCGGCCAGCTGGGCCAGCGCACCGAGCTGCTCATGGCCTGGATCAGCGTGCCGGACCTCGCCGTGCACCGCGCGCCCCAGGCATATACGAGATTGCCCGATGGCCGCTATCGCTTCGAGGCGCTGGACAGTGGCTTCGAAGCCACGCTCGAGGTGGATGAGCGGGGCCTGGTGCGCGACTATCCCGGGCTGTTCCGCCGCGTGGGGTGAATGTCAGTCCTGTTCGGCGCGCAGCCGGGCTTCGACCTTGGCCAGCAGGCCCGCCAGCTGGCCCCGCTCTTCAAGGCTCAGGTCCGCCAGCGCACGGGCGGCCAGTTGCTGGCCATGGCGGTGCATGTCGGCGAAGACGGTCGCGCCTTGCGGGCTCAGGAACAGGCGCGTGCTGCGCCGGTCATGCTCGTCCTGCCGCGCCTCCAGCAGGCCCTTGTCGCGCAGGCCCTGCACCAGGCGGGTCACCTGGGCCTTGTCGCGACCGGAATGCTGGACCAGGTCGCGCTGGGTGGCGCCGGGGCGGCGCGCAAAATAGCCGAGCGCCTTGCTCTCCATATGGCTGATCTCGCCCGCCCCGCCGGCGTCGATGGGCAGCGCGCCATACTTTCGCGAGCGGTACAGGTGCATGATCGTGTGCATGGCCTCCATCACCTCGCCTTCGCCGGACGACAAAAAACGGTTGACCTTATCAACTTCTTTTTCCATAATGGATGACATTATCAACTAAATCGAGCCGCCATGGAACAGCAGAACCGCCGTAGCGTACAACGCGTGCGCCATGAACTCCATATCCGCGACGTCACCGTCGCCCGCATCGCCCCGTTGGGCGACAGTTTTCTCAGCATTACCTTCCAGGGCGAGGCCCTGGCCCACTTCACCTCGCTCTCCTTCGACGACCACGTCAAGTTCATGTTCGAGCTCAATGGCGAGCAGCTGCGGCGCGACTTCACGCCGCTGCACTACGACCTGGACAGGCGCGAACTCACCCTCGAGTTCGCCCTGCACGAGGACGGCGCTTCATCGAGCTGGGCGCGCGCCGCAACCGTCGGGCAGCGCGCCATTATAGGAGGTCCGCGCGGCTCCATGGTCATTCCACAGGACTATGACTGGCACTTGCTGGCGGGTGACCGCAGCGCATTGCCGGCGATCCGGCGCCGCCTGGCCGAGCTGCCGGCCGGCAGCAAGGTGGTGGCCGTGATCCATGCCAGCGGGGCCGATCGCCTGCCGCTCGACACGCACGCCGATCCCGATGTGCGCTGGGTCGATAGTGACGCCGCCCTGGTCGCAGCCCTGCGCGCTGTTGCGCTTCCCGCAGGAGAAGGGTTCGCCTGGTTCGCGGGCGAAGCCGCCACCGCCAAGGCCGTCCGCGCCCTCTTGCTGGAAGAAAAAGGCTTGCCAAAGGAAGCGATGCGGGTCTCGGCCTACTGGAAGCAGGGTGTGGCCGATCATCACGAAAACCTCGAATAAGCGGCATTCAGGCGTCGCCGGGCATGACGCAAGCCCTTGATGTGGCTATAATTTCGGCCTTCGCATCCAGGAATCCGCCATGTCATTGTTGAATCACGAGCTCGAACTGCTGTCGCCCGCCAAGACCGCCGAGATCGGCCGCGAGGCCATCCTCCACGGCGCCGACGCGGTCTACATCGGCGGCCCCGCCTTCGGCGCGCGCCACAACGCCAGCAATCCGCTGGAAGACATCGCCTCCCTGGTGCAGTTCGCGCACGGCTACCGCGCGCGCATCTTCGTCACCATGAACACGATCATGCACGACAGCGAGCTCGAGCTGGCACGCAAGCAGATCTGGCAGCTGTACGAGGCGGGCGTGGACGCCCTCATCATCCAGGACATGGGCCTGCTGGAAATGGACCTGCCGCCGATCCAACTGCACGCCTCGACCCAGTGCGACATCCGCACCGTGGAAAAGGCGAAGTTCCTGGGCGACGTGGGCTTTTCCCAGCTGGTGCTGGCGCGCGAGCTCACGGTCGAGCAGATCAGGAAGATCAAGAGCGAAGTGGACACGCCGCTCGAGTATTTCGTCCACGGCGCCCTGTGCGTGGCCTTCTCGGGCCAGTGCTATATCTCGCACGCCGACACCGGCCGCAGCGCCAACCGCGGCGACTGCTCGCAAGCCTGCCGCCTGCCCTACACCCTGAGCGACGGCCAGGGCCGTGTGGTGGCCTACGAAAAACACCTGCTGTCGATGAAGGACAATGACCAGAGCCGCAACCTGGAAGCCCTGGTCGACGCCGGCATCCGCTCCTTCAAGATCGAGGGCCGCTACAAGGACATGGGCTATGTGAAGAACATCACCGCCCACTACCGCCTGCTGCTGGACGAGCTGCTCGAGCGCCGTCCGGAATTCGTGCGCGCTTCCAGCGGCAGCACCCGTGTGCTGTTCACCCCGGACGTCGACAAGAACTTCCACCGCGGCCACACCGACTATTTTGCGCAAGGCCGCCAGGACGATATCGGCGCCTTCGACTCGCCCAAGTACGTGGGCGTGGAACTGGGCACGGTCACCCGTATCGGCCCGGACTTCATCGACCTCCTGACGAACGCCCCGATGGCCAATGGCGACGGCCTGAACTACATGCACAAGCGCGAGACCGTCGGCGTGCAGGCCAACACCGCCCAAAAACTCGGCGAGGATGCGGAAGGCCAGCGCTGGCGCGTGTTCCCGAACGAAGTGGTCAAGAGCCTCGAGGGCCTGAAGGTCGGCACCGTCTTTCACCGCAACCGCGACCACCACTGGGAAGCGGCCCTGAACAAGAAGTCTTCCGAGCGCAAGGTGCGCGTCGACCTGTGCCTGGAAGAACAGCCGGGCGGCCTGCGCCTGGTCGTGCGCGACGAGGACGGCATCGAGACCTCGGCCAGCGCCGAACTCGCCCTGCAGCCGGCCCAGCAGGCCGCCCAGGCGGAAGCTTCCTTGCGCACCAGCGTGGCCAAGCTCGGCAACACCATGTTCGAGGCCGGCAATGTGGAATTGAAGCTGTCCCAGCCCTGGTTCGTGCCGGCGGCCGGCATCAATGCCCTGCGCCGCGACGCCATCACCGCCCATGAAGCGGCGCGCCTGGCCGCCTGGCAGCGCCCGGAGCGCAAGGCGGCCGTGGAGCCGCCCGCGGTCTACCCGGAACAGCAGCTGAGCTACCTGGCCAACGTCTACAACGAGAAGGCGCGCGCCTTCTATCACAAGCACGGCGTGCAGCTGATCGACGCCGCCTATGAGGCGCACGAGGAAGCGGGCGAAGTGTCCCTGATGATCACCAAGCACTGCCTCCGCTTCTCCTTCAACCTGTGCCCGAAGCAGGCCAAGGGCGTGCAAGGCGTGCAGGGCCAGGTGAAGGCCGAGCCGATGACCCTGGTCAGCGGCGACGAGCGCTACACCCTGCGCTTTGACTGCAAGCCCTGCGAAATGCACGTGGTCGGCGCCATGAAGCCGGGCATCCTGAAATCGCCGCCGCCCTCGGCCGTGCCCTACAGCCCGCTGACCTTCCACCGCCAGCGTCCGCGGGCGCAGTAAAGAAAAACGCCGCCCGGTTTCCCGAGGCGGCGTTTTTCATCCGATGTCGCGGCGATCAGTCGACCGTCGCGCCGCTCTGCTTCACCACTTTCGACCAGCGCGCATGCTCGGCCTGCACGAACTTGGCGAAGTTTTCCGGCGAGTCGCCGACGTAGTCCGAGCCGGTGTCGGCCAGCACCTTCTGGAACTCGGGACCCTTCATGACCTTCTGCGCCTCGGCATTGATCTTGTCGAGGACGGCTTTCGGGGTCTTGCTCGGCGCGAAGAAACCGTACCAGGCGTAGGACTCGATCTGCGGCAGGCCCGCTTCGGCGAAGGTCGGCACGTCCGGCAGCAGCGGCGAACGCTTGGCGCTGGAGATCGCGATCGGCTTCACCTTGCCGCTCTTGATGTGCGGCATGATCGCGATCGTGCTGTCGAACATCACGGGGATGTGGCCGCCCAGCAGGTCGGAAATGGCCGGCGCCGAACCCTTGTACGGGACGTGGGTCATCTCGAGCTTGGTAACGCTGGCGAACAGTTCGCTGGTCAGGTGCTGGGGGGTGCCGTTGCCCGAGGAGCCGTAGGAGAACTGGCCCTTCTTCGACTGGATGTAGGCCATCAGTTCCTTCAGGTTCTTGGCCGGCACGGAAGGATGGGCGACCAGCACCAGGGGCACGCGCAGCAGGTTGGTCACCGGCGCGAGGTCCTTGAGCGGATCGAAGTTCATGTTCTTGTACAGGCTCGGATTGATCACGATCGGCGCGCTGGACGTGATCAGGAGCGTGTTGCCGTCCGGCTTGGCGCGGGTCACGACCGACGTGCCGATATTGCCGCCGCCACCGGCGCGGTTATCGATGACGAAGGGCTGGCCCAGACCCTGGGTGAGGCCCTTGGCGAGCGGACGCGCCGCGATGTCCGAGGGGCCGCCCGGCGGCCATGGCACGACCACGGTGACCGTGGAGCTGGGCCAGTTCTGCGCGAGCGCGCTGAACGACAAGACCGAAGCCGCAATGGCGAAACCCAACTGTTTGCCCGCGTTACCGGAGCCGAAGAATAAACGCATAGTCCCCACCTTCTGTTGATGCTGTTGATGAATTGGCATGAGCGGACAGTGTAGCGCATTCCCGGCTGGGTAACACGTCATGAATGCATACCGGCGCCGCCGCGCCATCCTCAAATTTATGCATCCGACATCATGCCGGATCATGTTTGTGGCATGCCGCACAACAGATTCATCAATTTTCACTAAGAAATGTAGATTTATTAATGGAAATACACTATTCTGTAGGAACTCTCCTACTTTGAGCATTCTCCATGGACCGCAGTTATTCCTACACCCGACGCCTGGCGCGACGCACGGCGCTTCAGAAGCGGCTGGCGGCCGTCGCGGCGGCCGGTGTGGTGGGCTGCGCGGCCCTATATGCGCTGACGGCGCCGGCGCCGGGCCCGGCCACGGCGGCCACCCGGTCGGCACCGGCCACGCTTGCCACGGCGGCGCTGCCCGGGACGGCGCAGGCGGAAGTGCTCAAGCCGGGCCAGCGCCGCGTCTATCCCTATTCCATCGTTCCCGGCGGCGTATCCGGTGCACGGGAACTCGGCCGCGTGATCCGCGAAGACAAGGTGGTCGCCGCCCATTATGCCGAATTCGATATGGCCAGGGCCCATGAGACGACGGTCACGACGCCGCGCGCCGTCCACGTGTCCTACCGCAAGGGCGACAAGGTTTACTGGACCGCGAAGAAAGTGATGCTGGCCGAGGGTGAAACCCTGGTATCCGACGGCAACATCGAGGCGCGCGCCCGTTGCGCCAACCAGATTTCCGACACCCCACGTCTTCCGGTCGAGGCCCACGGTCCGTCAGCCGAAGAGCTCGACTCCTCGGTCGTCGAAAACGATCCCGCAGCAGGCGGGCTCGAGAACGTGTCCATGGCCATGCTCGAGGGTGAAGGCGCGCCCGGCGGCTTCCTGCATGCACCGGGGACCGGCAGCGCCGGCGGCATCCTGGCCGGCGGCGCCGCGCATGAAAGCGCATCCCTGTTCGCCGCTACGGCGAATGTCCCGGGGGCGTCCAGCGGCGCCATCCTGTCCTCGCGCTCGGGCAGCTCGCGCGCCGCGCCCGGCAAGGGTGCTGAAGAATCCTCGGGCGGCGGCAGCGATGACGACAGCGGCAGTGGCGGCAGTGGCGGCGGCACCCCGGCCGAATCGAATCCGTCGACGGACACGCCCGGAACCAGCGTGCCCGGCACACCGTCCACCCCGTCGCCCCAGCCCGTGACACCGCAGCCCTCCACGCCCGGCACCACCCCGGGCGACGGCGGCAGCCCCGGTTCGCCGGGCACTTCGCCTTCGCAGCCGAACGTCCCGACGCCCGCGCTGCCTGACGGCGGCCAGTCGGGCGGCGGCGAGAGCGGCACCCCGTCCCAGCCCCCGGCCGAGATCGGCACCAATCCGTCGCCTGGCGGCCCGGACGATTCGCCTGTGCCCGAGTCCTCCCTCGAACCGCCGAAGGAGCCGGTGCAACCCGGCCAGCAGCCGGCCAAGCCGGTCGAGGTTCCCGAGCCGGGGTCGTTGTGGCTGCTGGCCCCCGGCCTGGCGCTGCTCCTGGTCCTGCGGCGCCGCAAGCGCCGCGCTTAGGCGTTCAGGCCGGGATCTTGAGCCCGGCCGCCACCGCCGGTCGCTCGCGGAAGCGGGCCAGGGCCGCCTGCAAGCGCGGGAAATCCTCGAAGCCCACCAGCTCGCCGGCATCGTAGAAGCCGACCAGGTTGTTCACCCAGGGGAAGGTCGCGATGTCGGCGATCGTGTACTCCTCGCCGGCGATCCAGGCGTGCCTGCCCAGCTGGCCTTCCAGCACGCCCAGCAGGCGTTTCGATTCATTGACGTAGCGATCGCGCGGACGCTTGTCCTCGTATTCCCGGCCGGCGAACTTGTGGAAGAAGCCGAGCTGGCCGAACATCGGCCCGATGCCGCCCATCTGGAACATCAGCCACTGGATCACCTCGTAGCGTTTACCCGGATCGCGGGGCAGGAAGCGGCCGGTCTTCTCGGCCAGGTAGATCAGGATGGCGCCCGATTCGAACAGCGCCAGTGGCTTGCCGCCGGGACCATCGGGATCGATGATGGCCGGGATCTTGTTGTTCGGATTGAGCGACAGGAAGGCCGGCGACAGCTGGTCATTGGTCTCGAAACTGACCTTGTGCGCCTCATAGGGCAGCCCCGTTTCCTCCAGCATGATCGAGGCCTTCACCCCATTGGGCGTCGGCAGCGAATACAGCTGGAGGCGGTCCGGATGTTGCGCCGGCCACTTGGCGGTGATGGGAAAGGCGGAAGCGTCGAGCATGGCAGTCCTCATACGGTTGCAGGACTGCCAACGATAGCAAAGTTCGGCGCTTCCTGCCGGAGGCGCCTTCAAGCATCCTGCACCGGCATCCCGTCCTAGCCGAACAGCTTGGCGGCCGTGCGTGCGATCAGTTCACCCTGGTGGCGAGCGCCGCCCAGCTCGATCTCGCTCGGCTGGCGCTGGCCCTGCCCGCCCGCGATGGTCGAGGCGCCATAGGGGCTGCCGCCGACGATCTCGTCAAGCGACATCTGCGGCGCATAGCTGTATGGCAGGCCGACCACCACCATGCCGAAGTGCAGCAGATTGGTGATGATCGAGAACTGCGTCGTTTCCTGGCCGCCGTGCTGGGTGGCCGTGGAGGTGAAGGCGCCGCCGACCTTGCCGTGCAGGGCGCCGCGCGCCCACAGGCCGCCGGTCTGGTCGAGGAAGGCCGCCATCTGGGAGGGCATGCGGCCGTAGCGGGTCGGCGCGCCGATGACGATGGCATCGTAGTCCGGCAGCTCGTTCACGGTGGCGATCGGCGCATCCTGCTGGAGCTTGAAGTGGGCGTTTTTCGCCACCTCCTCGGGCACCGTTTCGGGGACCCGCTTCACGTCGACCGTGGCGCCGGCCGCGCGCGCGCCTTCCGCCACTGCGTTCGCCATCTGCTCGATATGCCCGTAGGTCGAGTAATACAGTACCAGTACCTTTGCCATCGACTGCCTCCGCTAGATTGGTGGGTAGAAGGCCATTGTAGCGACAATGACCACCTTCCACCCTCGGCGTCCGGAATCGTGCGGCGAGCGCTGCGCTTCATGCGCGACCGCGCCGCCCTGTGGATCAGATCCAGTAGATGAAGGCCGCCAGGGCCAGCACCAGCAGCACGCGGGTGATGTTGTAGGCCGTCCTGTTCCACGCCTTGAAGCGGCGGCGGTACTGGCCCATGTAATAGGAAATACGGAACAGCTTGCTCACCAGGCCGACCTGGTCGCCCGTCTCGTTGGGCGAGGCGGCGGCCGTCATCATGGTGCGGCCCAGCCAGCGGTTGACGGCCCCCATCCAGCGGTAGCGCATCGGACGCTCGACGTCGCAGAACAGGATGATGCGGTCGCTCTCGCTGCCGTTGATGGCCCAGTGGATATAGGTCTCGTCGAAGATCACGCCCTGGCCGTCGCGCCAGCTGTGGCGCTCGCCGTCGACCTCGATGAAGCAGCGGTCGTCGTTCGGCGTGGCCAGGCCCAGGTGGTAGCGCATCGACCCGGCGAAGGGGTCGCGGTGCGGGTTCAGCTTGCCGCCCGGCGGAAGCTCGGCGAACATGGCCGCCTTAACCGAGGGGATAGCCTGCAGCAGCGCATAGGTTTGCGGGCAGAGGCGCTCGGCCGAGGGGTGGCTGGCGTCATACCATTTCAGGTAGAAGCGCTTCCAGCCGTTCTTGAAGAAGGAATTGAAGCCGGCGTCGTCGTTCTGCTCGGCCGCCTTGATCTTCTTGAGTGCCAGCAGGTTCTCGGCCTCGGCGCGGATGATGGGCCAGTTCTCCTGCAGGCGGCTCAGTTCCGGAAATTCGCTCACCGGAATGTAAGGCGTACTCGGCACCCGCGAGAACTTGTGCATGAAGATGTTGATGGGCGCCATGAACGACGAATGGTCGAACAACTGGCGGCGGAAAGGCAGGCGGACCCGTCCGCGGAAGTGGATGTGCAGGATCGAGAGAAGATAAAAACCGACCACAACCCACTTCATTGCATCCTCCATCTCGGCCGACCTGGCCAGCTTGACAAGGACGCAGGATACCATAACGGCCGCTCGGCCGTTGGAGGGTGGGTCGCAATTCTACGGACCCATGGAGCGCCGGCAAGTGAGTCGCTCACGGGCCGGCGCGGTGTGCGGCATGCAAGGCCGCAGGGGAAACTCAGTGCTGGCTGGAGGTGATCGCGTAACCCTTCTCGCCGATCTGGCCGGCCACGTTCTCCAGGTCGAACTCGCTCACCTGGTCGGCGTCGTCGTCGACCTCGTAGGCGCGGGTTTCGATTTCCCAATCGGTATTGGTGGCTTCTTCAGGGATGTTGCGTGATTCCGGTACTGCCAGATAGGACAGCTTGCCGTCGGTCTCTGCTCTACGGTAAATATCCAAGCGCATAGTCGTTTCCTCAAAGTCAAAGCCTGCTTTCACGATAAAAGCGGGCAGCTCCACAGTAGAAGATCGAAGCGCTGTCGTCTGTTATCTGGCCCACACTCAGCGGCCGGGTGAATTGCCGAGTATCCGCGCCGGCAGCATCACAATCGCGCGCAGCAACTCGAACACCGCCTCCACCCCGATGCCGAGCAGCCGGAATGGCAGGAGGATCAGCCAGACCAGCGGATACAGCAGCAGGGCCAGCAGGGCGATGGGCCAGCACAGGAACAGCAGCAGCAACCATAGCAGGAAACCTAACATTGTTCTCGCTCCTTTGAGTTTGACGGCGCAGGAGCACTGTAGGCTGGCGTGGCGGTATTGACAATCCGTCTGCGACAGACGGGGCAAAACGCGGGGTGGACGGGAGAAAAGGCGGGCAAGCGGCGGGTGGACGGCGCTGCCGCCCACCCCGGACACGGCCTCAGGCGAAGGCCGGGGCCGGCTCGAGGACCTTCTGGTTGATCACCTGCGCCTGGATCGAGGCCTGCAGCGACGGGATCGAGCCGCCGGCGCGGTACTGGAAGGCCACGTGCAGCATGTCGCCCGCCTCCACCTGCATCGGGTTGGCCAGCGGCAGGGTCATGTAGTGGTTGAGCCAGTCGATCGTGGTCGACTGTTCCTGCACGATGGCCAGCACGTTCTTGGTGATGAAGCGCATGGCGTTGAGCAGGCCGCCCTTCTCGATCATGATCGCGCCCTCCCAGGCGAACACACTGTCGACCGGCTGGCTGAAGTCGATCACGCTGTAGACGGCCGGCTGGCCCAGCTCGACGGTGCCTGGCCAGATCACGCCGGTCTCCTGGAACTGCACGATCGGCGCGTGGAAGCCCTCGAAATCGTATTCCTGCGAGATCGGCTGGGCCGCCATGATCACGGCTTCCGGCAGGAAGACCGGCAGCGGGCCGCCGAACTTGGCGAGATAGCGTCGCTTGAACGATTCGATGACCTCGACCTGCTTTTCGCGCAACATGGCCACGTGGATCATCTCGCAGATCACGACGTCGACCGGCTCGGGCGGCAGGTACTCGAAGGCGTCGGCGTGGATCACCTCGACCTTGTGGCCGTTCGGGTTCATCGCCAGGAACTTGCGCGCCTCGCGCACCATGTCCGGGTTGTATTCGACGCAGTAGACCTTGGCCGCCTGCTGGGCTGCGAAAAAGGACAGCACGCCGGTGCCGCCGCCCAGTTCGAGCACTTTGGCGCCCGGCTTGACGGCATAGTGGATGGCGGACTTGAAGCTGTGCATCCGGTTCTGGTCCATCAGCATATTGTGATGGTAGTGGACTGGAATGAACTGCCCCAGGTAGCAGCTTTCGATTTCGCGTTCGTTCAGCATGGTCTTCCTTCTCGCACGATGTGCACGTGATGTGCACATTTCAGGTCGTGCAAGCATTATGGCCAAGGAAACATGCGGCCCATGCGCGGAGCTGGAGGGTGTTTACCGTCCAGTTCCGTGAAGGAATGTTAAAGCGTCAGCGCTTGAAGCTGGAAATCGCCCTGGCGATATCGTCGCGGCCGGCGCGCTCGGCGATCTGCACGGCGGTAAGGCCCTCGCCATTCCTCAGGCGCGGATCGGCGCCCTGGGCCAGCAGCAGCCGTGCGACTCCCTCCTGCCCCTCGCGCGCCGCCATCATCAGGGGCGTATAGGCGCCGCTCGCGCGCGGCGAGCGCGCATCGAGCTTCGCCTTGCGGGCGATGAGCAGGCGTGCAATGTCCTCGTCGCCGCTGGCGGCCGCATAGTGCAGCGGGGTCCAGCCGGCCCGGTTCACGGCGGCGCCGCGCTCCAGCAGGGCCTGGGCGGCCGCCTTGTTGCGCTTGAACGCCGCCATCATCAGGGCGGTGTTGCCGTTCATGGCCTGCGCTTCGAGGTCGGTGCCCGGGTGGGCCAGCAGGGCCCGGAACACGCCCATCGCGTCCTCGCGCACCGCCAGCACCAGGGCCGGCTCGCCGCCGAGCGGGTTGATCTCGTTGGCGTTCACCACCTTGCCCACCATTTCCGTCACGGTCTTCGTATCGTTCAGCTGGACCGCACGGAAGAAGGCCGTGCGCTCCTCGGGCGTGGCGGCAGCGGCCAGGCTCCCGTGCAGGGTGGCGGCCAGTACAAAGGCAGGCAGGATGAATGAACGCATGGGTGGACGCATGATTCAGGCCTTCGCGGTACTGAACAGGGTGAAGAAATTCTCGCTGGTCTGGCGCGCCAGCTCGGGGAGCGACACGCCCTTGAGGTTGGCGATGAACTCGCCCACGTGGGCCACATAGCCCGGCTCGTTCATCTTGCCGCGGAAGGGCACCGGGGCCAGATACGGCGAATCGGTCTCGATCAGCATGCGCTCGAGCGGCACGGCCCGGGCCACTTCCTGCAGCTCCTTCGCGCTCTTGAAGGTCACGATGCCGGAGAAGGAAATATAGAAGCCCTGCTCCATGGCGGCCTGGGCCACTTCCAGCGACTCCGTGAAGCAGTGCATGACGCCCGCAACGCCGCCGGCGTCCGTGCCGGCGCCCTCTTCCTTCATCAGGCGGATGGTGTCGGCGCTGGCCGCCCGGGTGTGGATGATCAGGGGCTTGCGGGTCTCGCGTGAAGCGCGGATATGGGTGCGGAAGCGCTCGCGCTGCCATTCCAGGTCGCCCTCCAGGCGGTAGTAGTCCAGGCCGGTCTCGCCGATGGCGACGATCTTCGGATGGTTCGCCAGCTCGACCAGCTGCTGCACGGTCGGTTCCGGCGTGTCTTCGTAGTCGGGGTGGACGCCGACCGAAGCGTAGATATGCGGATATTGCTCGGCCAGGGCCAGCACCTGGGGGAAGTCCGGCAGGTCGACCGACACGCACAGGGCGTGGGTCACCCTGTTTTCGGCCATCCTGGCGAGGATCTCGGGCATCCGGGCTGCCAGCTCCGGAAAATTGATATGGCAGTGGGAATCGATGAACATCCCGTCATTTTAATGCAGCGAGCGGACGGCCGTCGCCTTGGCCCGGCCACCATCCCGACAACAACCTCGGTGTCAGGTCTGACATTCGGACACGAACTCAACAGTTGCGAGCCAATATTGCTGAGCTCGTGTCCATTTGTCAGACCTGACACCAGGGTTTGCCGGTGTTGGGCTAGGATTCCAGCAGCCCGCGCAGGCGCTCCAGCGAGGCGTCCCAGTGCGCGGACACGGCGTCGAGGTAGGCGCGCGCCTCCTGCAGCCGGCGCGCGTCGAGGGCGTACAGCACTTCCCGGCCCTGGCGGCTGTGCGTGACCAGGCCTGCGGCCTCCAATACCTGCAGCTGCTTGACGATGGCCTGGCGGCTGACCGCTTCGCCGTCCGCCAGCACGGTGGCCGACACCGCCCCGGCCGCCAGCAGGCGCCTGATCAGCTGCAGGCGGCCGCTATCGCCCAGGGCTGCGAACAGCTGGGCGAGTTCGCCTTCACTGCTGGTCGACATGGCGCCGGATGTTGTCAAGCTGGGCCGCCCAGCCGCCCTCGTTCATGCGGAAGGCGCGCAGGCGCCGGTGCTCGGGGACGCGGCTGAATCCGGATTCGATGATGGTCAAGCTGGTGCCGGCGCCCTTTTCCTCCAGCGTGAATTCGACGAGGGTGGTCGGCTCGCGTGCGGGATCGCACTCGGCGTCGATCCCGTAAGGAATCCAGCGGAAGCTGAAGGCATGCGGCGCATCCATCCGCTCGACGGTGCAGAACACCGTGTTGGGTGCGATCGGGCGGATGCCGGAAGCTTCCACACCGAGCGTGCGCTGGTGCGCCATGATGCGGGCTTCGTCGAACTGCATGGTGAAGGTGCCGGTGACCGTCTCACCCGGCTTGAAGGGCTGGTCCAGCACGACGCCAAACCACTTGCCGAATTCCCGGTGGTCGGTGAGCGCATGCCAGACGCGCTCCCGGCTGGCCTGCAGGTCGATACGCTTTTCGATACGGTCGAGCGATTCCATACATCCTCCATGAAGTGCAACTAGATGGTTGCATTATAGAGGATTTGCGTCATAGTGCAACCATTTTGTTGCACAACGAGGATCAGGCGACGCGCTTGCCCAGGATGATGAGGTCGCGCTCGACGCCGTCGAGATTGGCCACGCGCGGGAAATGCGCCCATTTCTCGAAGCCGTACTTGCCGAACAGCGCCAGGCTCGGCGCATTGTGGCCGAAGATGAAACCCAGCAGGGTGTGCACGTCCACCCGCGGCGCATGCGCGATGGCGAGCTCTAAGCAGTAGCGCCCGATCCCCTTGCCGCGCGCTTGTTCCGCGATGTAGATCGACACTTCGGCCGTGCCGGAATAGGCCGGGCGGCCGTAGAAATTCGAGTAGGACAGCCAGCCGATCACCGCTGGCTTGTCGCTCTTGTCGTCGGCGTCGTGGATCACCCACAGCGGACGCCGCTCCGGCGTATGGTCCGCGAACCACTGCTCGCGCGACTGGACCGTGATGGGCTCGGTGTCCGCGGTGACTTCGCGCGAGGCGACGGTGGAATTGTAGATATCGACGATGACGGGCAGGTCGTCGCGGGTGGCCAGGCGGTGAACGTAGGACGGCATAGATTAAGCGCAGCTAATGCGAAACCGAAATAGGTAAATTAAATTGAATCAGAGCGTGTGGGTGGCGCGCGCCGAGCGCAGGGCCGCGCCGAGGATCTCTTCGATGCGCGCCTTGGCGCGCTGGCCCGCCTCGTCGGCGGGGAAGTGCACGCCGATGCCCTGTGCCTTGCTGTTGTTGGCCCCGGCCGGCGTGATCCAGGCGACCTTGCCGGCGATCGGGTATTTGTTCGGGTCGTCCATCAGGGACAGGATCAGGTAGATCTCGTCGCCGATCTTGTAGGGTTTGGTGGTCGGCACGAACATGCCGCCATTCTTCAGGAAAGGCATGTAGGCGGCGTACAGGGCCGCCTTTTCCTTGATCGCGAGCGACAGGACGGACGGCCGCGGCTGCTGCGGGGCGGTCGGGTCGTTCGTCGTGGCGTTCATCGGATTCCTTTCATGCGCAGCACGAAGTGTACTCAAGCAACATATCTTCTACAAATAATTTCGCAGAAAGGGGGTGGTCCGCCACGGCCCGGCGCTCCCCGAGCCCCTTGATGGCGCGGTTCAGCTTTGCCGTGGGCACGCGGCCGGCCAGCTGGGAAACCTCCCTCTGGTAGCGCGGATAATAGCGGATTCGGCCGGACAGCTTCATCGAGAGCACATCGTAAAGCCAGCGCTGCTGCCACGCCACCAGCGCCGGCAAGGCGGCCTTGGATAGCTTGTCCGCGGTGCGCAGGGCGCCATCCACGCTTGGCGTTGCCAGGAAATGCAGCAGGGTGTCCAGGTCTTCGCGGCTGCCGGACTCGGATTCCCGCAGCGCCGCCAGCGGGGCGCCGCCCTGCTCGCGCAGCCAGCTGTCGGCATCCTGCACGCCCTGCGCCTTGAGCCAGGCCAGCGCTTCCTCGTGGGCCGGCATCGGCAGGGCGAACTTGCGGCAGCGCGACAGGATGGTCGGCAGCAGGCGGTCCAGGCTGTTCGAGGCCAGCAGGAAGACGGTGCCCGGCGGTGGCTCCTCCAGGGTTTTCAGCAGCGCATTCGAGGCCGGCATGTTCAGCGCCTCGGCCGGATACAGGACCACCACGCGCAGGCCCTGCCGGTGCGTGGAAATGTTCATGAAGTCCGCGAGCGCGCGGATCTGCTCGATCTTGATCTCTTTCGACGGCGCCTTGCTCGACTTGGCCTTGCCGGCGGGTTCGGCGCCCTCTTCTGCCTCGCCGGCGGGTTCGTCTTCCAGGGCCTCGGGCCGCACGCGGCGGTAGTCGGGGTGGTTGTTCTGCAGGAACCAGCCGCAGGACGCGCATTCGCCACAGGCGTGGCCGTCCGGGCGCACGTTCTCGCACAGCAGGGCCTGGGCGAAAGTCTCCATGAAGTCGGCCTTGCCGACGCCAAGCGGGCCGTGGAACAGGATGGCGTGGGGCAGGCGCTCGCGCATCTGCTGCAGGCGGGACCAGGCGTCCACCTGCCAGGGGTACATCGTCACAACAATTTCTCCAACACTTGCGACAGCTGCGACTGGATCGCGGGAATCGCCCGGGTCGAGTCGATCACGACGAAGCGCTCCGGGTACTGGGAGGCCCGGCGAAGATACTCGCCGCGACATTTCTCGAAAAATTCAGTCTGCTCGCGCTCGAACTTGTCGAGGGTACGCGTCGCATCCAGGCGCTCGCGCGCCACTTCCAGGGGCACGTCGAACAGCAGGGTCAGGTCCGGCTGCAGCTGCGGATGCACCCACGCTTCGAGCGCCTCCATCTTGCCGCGGTCCATGCCGCGGCCGCCGCTCTGGTAGGCGAAGCTGGCATCCGTAAAACGGTCCGACAGCACCCAGTCGCCGCGCACCAGGCCCGGCTCGATGACCTGGGCGATGTGCTCGCGGCGGCTGGCGAACATCAGCAATGCTTCGGTTTCCAGGTGCATCTTCTCGTGCAGCAGCAGCTCGCGCAGCTTCTCGCCCAGCGGCGTGCCGCCCGGTTCGCGCGAGGACACCACGGTCTTGCCGCGCGCCGCCAGGAAATCGGCGACGAAGCCGATGTGGGTCGACTTGCCGGCGCCGTCGATGCCTTCGAAGGTGATGAACTTGCCTCTCAAGATACTTCCTACAGCCTGTCCCTGCCTCATTGATTGGTCCGTCGCTGGTACTGGTTGACCGCCCGGTTGTGGTCGTTCAGGTTGTCCGAGAACTGGCTGGTGCCGTCCCCGCGCGCCACGAAATACAGGGCCTGGGTCTTGGCCGGCGCCAGCGCCGCCGCCAGCGACTGGATGCCCGGCAGTGCGATCGGGGTCGGGGGCAGCCCGGCGCGCGTATAGGTATTGTAGGGGGTGTCGAGCTGCAGGTCCTTCTTGCGGATGTCCCCGGCGAAGCGCTCGCCCATGCCGTAGATGACGGCCGGGTCGGTCTGCAGCATCATGCCGGTGCGCAGGCGGTTCACGAACACGCCGGCGATCATGGTGCGCTCGCTCTTCTGGCCGGTTTCCTTCTCGATGATCGAGGCCATGATCAAGGCCTCGTAGGGGCTCTTGTAGGGCAGGCTCGGGTCGCGGGTCTCCCAGGCGGCCTTCAGGTGGTTCAGCATGGCCTGGTGCGCCTGCTTGTAGATGGCCAGTTCCGACGAACCCTTGGCGAAGAGATAGGTATCCGGGAAGAAGAGCCCTTCCGGCTTCGTGTACTCGGTCGAGATCTTCTTCATGAGCTCTTCGTCCGACAGCTTGACGGTGTCGTGGCGCAGGCGCGCGTGGGCCTGGACGGCGGCGCGCATCTGGCGGAAGGTCCAGCCTTCGACGATGGTGATCGATTCCTGGGCGAACTCGCCGCGCACCAGCTGGGTGAGCAGGCGCCGCGGCGAGGTATTCGGTTTCAGCTCGTAGCTGCCGGCCTTGATCCGGCTGGCCTGGCCCGTCACGCGCGCCAGGATGTTGAACAGCTGCGGGTTGACCGGCACGCCGGCCTTGGCCATCTGCTGCGCCGCCGCGCCGACCCCGCTGCCCGGGTTGATGGTGAACTCGACCACCGGCCCTTCCGTGGTGAGGGGGCTCTTGGCCCACCAGGAAAAGCCGGAGACCGCGGCCACCGAGACGATGACGCCGGTGACCAGGAGTTTTTTAATGAATGCCATATGTTCTTTTTGTGGTTTGCGCCGCGGCTTGGACCGCTTCCGGCGCGATTGTGCCGACATCTTTATAATGAGCCCGTAATGATAAAGCCTAATTGCTAATACTAACTGGATTTATGCTTAACTGGACAGATACGCTTGCCTCGCTTGGCGCCCGTTTCCATATTGACGAGGCATCCCAAGTGGAAGATTTTGGCCGTCCCCTGGCGGCCGCCGAGCTGGCCGAGGGCTTCGTGGCCCCGGTCACCGACCTGGGTCTCATCGCCGTGCAAGGCGAGGATGCCGCCAGTTTCCTGCACAATCAGCTGACCAACGACGTCGAACACCTGGGCCGGAACGAGGCCCGCCTGGCCGGTTACTGCACCCCGAAGGGCCGCCTGCAGGCGACCTTCCTGGTCTGGCGCGATCCCGACACCGTGTTCTTGCAGCTGCCGCGCGCGATCCAGGCGCCGCTGCAGAAGCGCCTGTCGATGTTCGTGCTGCGCGCCAAGGCAAAGCTGCGCGACGCCACCACTGAGGCCCCCTTCGCGGCCGTGCTGGGCCTGGGCGGCGCCAAAGCCGAAACCGCCCTGCGCCGGCACGTGGCCACGCTCCCCGATGCCCCCTACGGGAAGGTCGAGGGCGAGTTCGGCACCGTGATCCGCCTGCTGGACGCTTTCAAGGCGCCGCGCTACCTGTGGCTGGCCACGGTGGAAGCGGCGAGCGGCGCCCTGCCCGCCCTCGCCGGCGAACTGGCGCTGGGCGGGACCCAGGCCTGGCAACTCGCCGCCATCCATGCCGGCGTGCCGCAGATCGCTGCCGCCACCCAGGAACAGTTCGTGCCGCAGATGGTCAACCTCGAGCTGCTAGGCGGCGTGAATTTCAAGAAAGGCTGCTACCCGGGCCAGGAAATCGTCGCGCGCAGCCAGTATCTCGGCAAGCTCAAGCGCCGTACGGCCCTCGCGACGGTCGCGAACCCGGCCGCGCGCGCCGGCGACGAAGTCTATTCGATGGAAGACCCGGGCCAGCCCTGCGGCATGGTGGTCAACGCCGCTCCGAACGGCCTGGGTGGCGCCGACCTGCTGGTCGAGCTGAAGCTGGGCGCACTGGGCGAGGACGTGCGCCATGGCGCGGCCGGCGGCCCCGCCCTGCGCTTCGAGCAGATGCCCTACCACCTCGACGCGCTCGACATCTAGCGATGATCGACCTGTACGTGTATTACAAGGTGCGCGAGGAAGATGCTTCTGCCCTCGCGCCGCGGGTGCGCGCCATGCAGGAGCGGCTTGCCCGCGCCGGCATCGCCTGCCAGCTCAAGCGCCGTCCGGAAGTCCGCGACGGCCTGCAGACGTGGATGGAAGTCTATCCCGCCACCACCGATGCCTTCGCAAGCTCGGTGGAAGGGGCCGCCCTTGAGGCCGGCCTTGCCGAATTCATCCAGGGCCCGCGCCGGTCCGAAGTCTTCATGGACCTGCCGACATGTGCCTGATCGTCCTTGCCTGGAAAGTGCTGCCGGGCGTACCCGTCATCGCCGCGGCCAACCGCGACGAGTTCTACGACCGTCCCGCCACCCCGGCCGCGCCCTGGCCGGAACACCCGCACGTCATCGCGGGCCGCGACCTGCAGGGCGGCGGCAGCTGGATGGGCGTGACGACCCGCGGTCCAAGCGGTCCGCGATTCGCCGCCCTGACGAATATCCGCGGCCCGGCCGAGCGCCGCGAGAATGCGCCCACCCGCGGCGACCTGGTGGCCGGCTTCCTGACGGGCGAGATGTCCGCGCCGGAATACATCGCCGGGATCGTGGCGCGCGGCGACGTCTACAACGGCTACAACCTGGTGCTGGGCGACCGCGAGGCCCTGTACTGGTACTCGAACCGCGGCGCCGACGACCCGCGCAACGGCCAGGCCCTGGAACCGGGCCGCATCTACGGCATCTCGAACGGCCTGCTGGACGCGCCCTGGCCCAAGGTGCTGCGCACCAAGGCCCAGTTCGCCAGCCTGCTGTGCCAGGGTGCGCCGGAAGACGCCTATTTCGAGATGCTGGCCGACACCACCCGCGCGCCGGACGTGCGCCTGCCCGAGACCGGCATGCCGATCGAACTCGAGCGCATGCTCTCGCCGGTCTGCATCGAATCCGACGGCTACGGCACCCGCACCTCGACCGTCGTCAAGCTGTACAGCGAAGGCGAGCCGGAACTGCACGAAAGGATCGTCCAGCCCGACGGCCAGGTCGCCGCCTGATCCACATCACTCCCGCCCCGACTTTCCCCCTCGGGTGGGGGAAAGACATTTGCGCGACAGATTCCAGGCGCCGGCGAACTTAACATTCTTTCCTCATGGCAACCACAAGAGGAAAGATATGAAGACATCCCTTACACGACTGGCGGCGCTCTGCCTGCTGGCAGCCAGCGCCGCCGCGCCTGTCGCGGCCCAGGCCCAGGACACCGGCAAATGGGTGACCGGCTACTACGGCGCCTACTTCTGGGACAACCCTGACTACCAGGCCCCCGAGCACGTCGACATGACGGCGATGACACACTTCGTGTTCGCGCGCATCGGTCCGGGCGGCGGCAAGAGCGGCAAGCCCGGCGAGATCGTGCCGGGCGCCGGCACGGCCCATGAGCGCCGCGACCTCGGTCCCGGCGCGGCCTGGGACAAGAGCGTCGAGGAATACCTGATCATGCGCGCCCACCAGGTCGGGACCAAGGCGATCATCATGCTGGGCGGCGAAGGCGACAATGCGGGCTTCATCGCCTCCTCGCAGCCCGCCGTGCGCCCGACTTTCGTCAAGAACCTGGTCGACTACATGGTCGCCAAGGGCTACGACGGCGTCGACGTCGACTGGGAAGGCATCAAGGACGACGCGGCGGAGGAACAAGCCCTGCTCGAGGCCCTGATCGCGGACATTCGCACGGAGGCCAACGCGCGAGCGCGCTACCAGGACAAGCCGGTCATCATCACTTTCCCGGCCGGGATGCTGAACACCAACATCGACAAGGTGAGCGAACACCACAAGCGCGTGGCGAACCTGGTCGACCAGTACAACTTCATGAGCTATGGCATGGGCTGGTTCGGCCAGGGCTGGGCCAGCACCACCTTCGCCCCGCTCACCGGCCACAGCCGCACCCGTCCGATGTCGATCGCCAGCACCATCCAGATGTACGAGGACGCCGGCATCCCGCGCTCCAGGCTGGGCATGGGCCTGGGCTTCTATGGCATGAACTACGCGCCGCCCTTCACCGGACCGGACCAGCCGACCGATGGCGACCTGAGCCAGTGGTCCGTGTTCGACGTGCGCTGGAACTACGCCCAGCTGCACAAGCACGGCTACCTGAATAACGGCATCCTCGCCTGGGACGCGGCAACCCGGACCAGCTACCGGGTCTACCCGGGCGGCTACACCCCGGCCAGCCGCCCGGAGTGGGCGACCGGCTACCTGAGCTACGAGGAGCCGGACACCATCGCCGCCAAGGGCGCCTGGGCGCAGTCGACCCGCGCGGGGGAAGGCGCGGCCGGCACCATCATCTGGCTGGTCAACTACGGCACCACGGACGGCGTCAACAACCCCCTCCTGACCGCGACCAAGAAGGCCTTCCTCGACCCCAACGCGGTCGAGCCCGGCCCCTACCCGAACCCGCTGCCGCCGGCGCCGGTGCCGACGGTATCGGTGGCGTTCGCGAAGCCGAACGACTGGGGCAGCGGCTGGTGCGGCGCCATGACCGTCACCAATGTCGGCGACACGGCAGGCTGGTGGGTGGCCGAGCAGGACTTCCCGGACACCGTCACCTCGCTGTGGAACGGCAGCTGGACGCAGGAAGGCCGCAAGCTCACCGTCAAGGGCATGAACTGGAACAAGATGCTGCGCCCGGGCGACAAGGCCGAGATCGGCCTGTGCGCGACGCGTCCGGCCAGGCCGGTGGAACCGCCGCCGCAACTGCCGGCCGGCGCCCTGGTATCCAAGCTGCTCATTACCGGGGACTGGGGCAGCGGCTACTGCGCGCGCGTCGAAGTGAGCAGCACGAGCCAGGTCGATGCCGTGGGCTGGACTGTGTCGCTGCCGGTTGCGGGCACGCCGAGCGGGCTGTGGAACGGCAAGTACACGCTCGAGAATGGCGTGATGCAGCTGTCGGGGCCGGACTGGAAGCCGGACCTGGCGGCCGGCGCGACCTGGGACAGCACGGGCTTCTGCGCGACCCGCTGACCGGCTCTACGTACCTTGAACGCGTGGGCGGTCCCCCGCCCGCGCGTCCAATCAGAGCATGGTCAGCGCCGCCCCTTGACCCCCGCCTTCAGCATCGCCGTCAGCTGCGGCGTCGCCGCATACGGATCCGCCGGCTGCGCCCCTTTGACGATCGCCTCGAAGCGCTCGGCCGCCGCCCCCAGCGCCTGGGGGTGGGAATAGATGTAGAAGCGTTCCTCGCGGATCGCATCGAAGGTGATGCGCGCCACGTCCTGCGCCGTCACCTTGCCCGACTCGACCGCCTTTTCCGTCATCATCTGGGCCGCCACCTGGCTGGGCGTCACCTTCTCTTCGCTCTCCAGTTCCTCCGGCCGGTTGCGGTGCGACCGGGCTATGCCCGTCGACACGAAGTATGGGCACAGCACGGAGGCCTTGATCGGCGCATCGACCAAAGCCAGGTCGTGGTACAGCGTCTCGCTGAGCGCCACCACCGCGTGCTTGGAGACGTTGTAGACACCCATGGCCGGCGGGCACAGGAGGCCCGCCATCGAGGCCGTGTTGACGATGTGGCCTTCGTAATCGCTGTCGCGCGCGGCGCATTCGAGCATGGCGCGGGTGAAGACGCGCACGCCGTGGACGACGCCCCAGAGGTTCACGCCCAGCACCCATTCCCAGTCCTGCTCCGAGTTCTCCCAGATCAGGCCACCCGAGCCGACGCCCGCATTGTTGAACACCAGGTGCACGGCGCCGAAGCGCGCGATGGCCGAATCGGCCAGTTCCTGCACGTGCGATCCCTTGCTGACGTCGCAGACCATGGACAGCACCTCGGCGCCGACGTCCAGCAGCTCTTCGGTGGCGTGTTCGAGCGCCTTGGCCTGCACGTCGGCCAGCACCAGCTTCATGCCGAGCCCTGCCGCCATGTTGGCGAACTCGCGCCCCAGGCCGCTCGCGCCGCCGGTGATGACGGCGACCTTGCCGCGAAAATCCTTCATGCTTGTTCTCCCCTTGCGTGGGTCTCAGACCGCGGACACGCCCCCGTCGACCGCCAGCGTCTGGCCCGTGATGTGCTTGCCGGCATCGGAGGCGAACAGCACCACCGCGCCTTTCAGGTCCTCGTCGTCGCCCAGGCGGTTCAGCGGCGCATCCTTGGCCAGGTTCTCGGCCCCAAAGGCCGCCAGCACCCCCTTGGTCATCTTCGAGGGGAAGAAGCCGGGGGCGATCGAGTTCACGGTGATGCCGTAGCGGCCCCATTCGCCGGCGAGGGCGCGCGTGAAGTTGACCACGGCGCCCTTGGAGGTGTTGTAGGCGATCGTCTGCATCGTACCCGGTGGATTGCCGGCCAGGCCGGCGATCGACGAGATGCTGATGATACGCCCGTAGCGGCGCGGGATCATGGACAGTTTGCCGACCGCCTGGGTGACCAGGAAGATGCTGCGCACGTTCAGGTCCATCACCTTGTCCCAGGCCTCGACCGGATAGTCCTCGGCCGGGGCGCCCCAGCTGGCGCCGGCATTGTTGACCAGGATGTCGACGTGGCCGAGTTGGGCGATGGCCTGTTCCACGAAGGCGTGGGCCTGCGCTTCGTCGGACAGGTCGGCGGCGATGGCGAAGGCGTCGATGCCGCCTTCCTTCAGTTCCGCGACGGCCTGGTCGAGTTCTTCCTGCTTGCGCGAGGAAATCACGACCCTGGCGCCCTGCTCGCCGAGGGCGCGGGCCATCTGCAGGCCGAGGCCGCGCGAGCCGCCGGTGACGATGGCGGTCTTGCCTTGCAGGGAAAAGAGTTCCTGGGTGGTGCGCATTGCTGTCTCCGTTCTATTTGTTGGGTGGCGGGTGGATCAGACTTCGTAGTCCATGCACTGGCGGCCCTCGCGGATCGCGCCGATGAAAGGCACCACCGCCTTGTGGACCGGGTGGTTGGCGTAGGCGTCGAGCGCGGCCTTGTCGGTGAACTCGGAATACAGCACCACGTCATAGGTCGCCTCCAGGCCGGGCTGGGCCAGGGTCACTTCGAAGGTCAGTTGTCCCGGCACGATATTCGCGCACTCGTCCAGCCTGCGCTTCATTTCGCGCGCATTGGTCAGGCGGTCCGCGCCCGCCGCTTCATCCTTCAACTTCCACATCACGATATGCTTGAGCATCTTGACTCCTGAAAGGTCAAACGCGGTTAAACGACTTCGAACAACCCGGCCGCGCCCTGGCCGCCGCCCACGCACATGGTCGCGACCACATACTTCACGCCGCGGCGCTTGCCCTCGATGAGCGCATGGCCGACCAGGCGGGCGCCCGAGACGCCATAGGGATGGCCGACGGCGATCGCGCCGCCGTTCACGTTCAGGCGGTCCATCGGGATGCCGAGCCTGTCGGCACAATACAGCACCTGCACCGCGAACGCTTCGTTCAGTTCCCACAGGCCGATGTCGTCCACCGTCAAGCCGGCGCGCTGCAGCAGTTTCGGGATCGCGAACACCGGGCCGATGCCCATCTCGTCCGGCTCGCAGCCGGCCACGGCGTAGCCGCGGAAGATGCCCAGCGGAGCCAGGCCACGGCGCTCTGCCATGCGGCTGCTCATCACGATCGTGGCGGCGGCGCCGTCCGAGAACTGGCTCGCATTGCCGGCGGTGATGACGCCGCCCGGCAGCGCGGTGCGGATCTTCGAGACTCCCTCCAGGGTCGTGTCGGCGCGGATGCCTTCGTCGGCCGAAATGGTCACTTCACGCGAGAGCAGCATGCCGGACGCCTTGTCGGCCACGCCCATGGTCACGGTCATCGGCACGATCTCGGCATCGAAACGGCCGGCGGCCTGGGCGCCTGCAGCGCGCTGCTGGCTCTGCACGCCGTACTCGTCCTGGCGTTCGCGGCTGATGCCGTAGCGCCTGGCCACGGTCTCGGCGGTCTGCAGCATCGGCCAGTAGATCTCCGGCTTGTTCTGCTTGAGCCAGACGTCATACAGCATGTGGCGGTTCATTTCCTGCTGCACGCAGGAGATCGACTCGACGCCGCCGGCCGCAAAGACTTCGCCTTCGCCGGCCAGGATGCGCTGGCTGGCGGTGGCGATGGTCTGCAGGCCGGACGAGCAGAAGCGGTTGATGGTCATGCCCGGCACCGTCACCGGACAGCCGGCGCGCAACGCGATCTGGCGCGCGATGTTCACGCCGGTGGCGCCTTCGGGGTTGGCGCAGCCCATCAGGACGTCCTCGATCTCGCCCGCCTCGATCCCGGCGCGCTCGATCGCCGCCTTCAGGACGTGGCCGCCGAGGGTGGCGCCGTGGGTCATGTTGAATGCGCCCTTCCACGACTTGGCCAGGCCCGTGCGGGCGGTCGAAACGATGACGGCGTCTACCATGCTTGTCTCCTTCTATGGGTGTTCTGGACCGGTCGAGAATAGCATGATTTAGAACGGTCGTTCGTAAATAATTCTGCAAGTCATATTGCGCAGCGCAGCAACGATACATACAGAATGAAAGCGGACGCCATTATGTTGTCTTGCACCAATTGCAATGCTCATCTGTAAGTTTGATGTAAGTTTGGAGAAAGCATCGTGTAAGGAAAGCGGCACACACTCCGCGACAGCTGACAAACAATCAGCATTTCCGGTGACACGAAGTACATCAACTATAACGGAGACACACATGGCAATTACACCCGGCATGACCGCCGGAGGGAAAGCTGCACCTTCCTCCGCCGGACTCACCAAGGAAGAACGGAAAGTCATCCTCGCTTCCTCGCTCGGCACCGTGTTCGAGTGGTACGATTTCTACCTCTACGGTTCGCTCGCCGCCATCATCGCCAAGCAGTTCTTCATCGGCGACCCGACCACCACCTTCATCTTCGCCCTCATGGCCTTCGCGGCGGGTTTCATCGTGCGTCCCTTCGGCGCACTGGTGTTCGGCCGGCTCGGCGACATGATCGGCCGCAAATACACCTTCCTGATCACGATCCTGATCATGGGTGCGTCAACCTTCCTGGTGGGGCTGTTGCCGAGCTATGCATCCATCGGCATTGCCGCGCCGATCATCCTGGTCAGCCTGCGCATCCTCCAGGGCCTGGCGCTCGGCGGCGAGTATGGCGGCGCGGCCACCTATGTGGCCGAACATGCGCCGCACGGCAAGCGCGGCTACTTCACCGCGTATATCCAGACGACCGCCACCCTCGGCCTGTTCCTGTCGCTGCTGGTCATTCTGGGTACCCGCACCGCCATCGGCGAAGAAGAGTTCCAGGCCTGGGGCTGGCGCATTCCCTTCCTGATCTCGGTCGTGCTGCTGGGGATTTCGGTCTGGATCCGGCTGGCCATGAACGAGTCGCCGGCATTCGCGAAGATGAAAGCCGAGGGCAAGACATCGAAGGCGCCGTTGACCGAATCCTTCCTGAAGCCCAAGAACGCCAAGATCGTCCTGCTGGCCCTGATCGGCCTGACGATGGGCCAGGCGGTGGTCTGGTACACGGGCCAGTTCTACGCGCTGTTCTTCCTCACCCAGACATTGAAAATCGATGGCCCGACCGCCAACATCCTGATAGCGATCGCGCTCGCCCTGGCGACCCCTTTCTTCATCGTGTTCGGCATCCTCTCCGACAAGATCGGTCGCAAGTGGATCATCCTCGGCGGTTGCGTGATCGCCGCGGCGACCTACTTCCCGATCTTCAAGGCCATTACCCACTACGGCAACCCGGCCCTCGAGCGCGCCATCCAGACTTCGCCGGTGGTGGTCGTCGCCGACCCGGAAACCTGCCACTTCCAGGTGGACCCGACCGGCACCACGAAATTCCCGTCCTCCTGCGATATTGCAACCCGCATGCTGACCGCAGCCTCGGTCAGCTACACCATCCAGGATGCCCCGGCCGGGACGGTCGCCACGATCAAGGTTGGCGACAACACCTTCCAGTCCTTCAACGCCGTCATGACGCCGGATAACCTGAACTTCGATGCAGCTTCGAAGGCCCGGGAAGATGGCCTGAAGAAGGAAGTTACCGCGTCGCTGAAAGCCGCCGGCTATCCGGCCAAGGCCGACCCGGCCGAGATCAACAAGCCGATGCTGGTGCTGCTGCTCTTCATCCTGGTGCTCTACGTGACCATGGTGTACGGACCCATCGCCGCCATGCTGGTCGAGATGTTCCCGACCCGTATCCGCTACACCTCCATGTCCCTGCCCTACCACATCGGCAACGGCTGGTTCGGCGGCATGCTGCCCACCATCTCCTTTGCACTGGTGGCCTTCAAGGGCGACATCTACTATGGCTTGTGGTATCCGATCATCATCGCGCTGATCACGGTGGTCATCGGCGGCCTGTTCGTCCGGGAGACCAAGGACAACAACATCTACGCAAACGACTGAGCATCGAAGGCGCAATGAAAAATGCCGCTGGCGACAGCGGCATTTTTTTATTGCGGCGCTACTTCGAGTCGAGCAAGGGACTGCGCGGCCAGGCCAGCAGGATGGCCAGCCAGGCCAGGAAGGAAAAGCCGCGCCAGAAGCCCAGCACGCAGAAGAAGAACAGCGTCCATTGCGCCGCGCCGGCAGGATCGGGGATACCGGCCTGCTCGAGCACGAAGCGTGCGCAGAACGCACTGACACCGCCGGCAAGTGCGTTAAACCACCATTTCTTTTCAAGGTTCGACATCGGATCGCGAGCGTTGGTTTGGGAAGGGGCAGTGTAGCAAGCCACCAGGGCAGGAAAATCCACGAAAACTCACCCGGGCGAGATCGGCCGGGCACTTGATCGGAGACGGAAGGAGTGGTTTAATCATACGGTGTATATTTAAGGAGACTACATGAACACCGGTCACGTATTCATTGCCACCAGCCTCGACGGCTACATCGCCCGGCCGGATGGCGACATCGGCTGGCTGCTCCAGCGCGATGCCGCCGACGAAGACCACGGCTACACCGACTTCATCGCCGACAAGGACATGATCGTGATGGGCCGCGGCAGCTTCGACAAGGTGCGGACCTTCGAGACCTGGCCCTACGACCGGCCCGTCCTCGTCCTGTCCCGCCAGCTCGCCGGCACGCCGGTCCCGCCCACGCTGGAAGGCAAGGTACGCTTCTCGAGCCAGGCTCCGCGCGAGGCGATGCGCATGCTGGGCGAACAAGGGGTACGCCGGGTCTACGTCGATGGCGGCCGGCTGGTGCAGTCCTTCCTGCGCGAGGGCCTGATCGCCGACATGGTGATCACCACGGTGCCGGTACTCATCGGCGCCGGCCGCCCCCTGTTCGGGGTACTGGAGCGCGACCTGGACCTGGAACTGCTTGGGAGCCGCAGCTTCCCCTCGGGCCTGGTCCAGTCGACCTACCGCGTGCTGCCATGAACCGGCCTAGAGGCCGCCCGGCACGCGGCCAGGGCGTGACGGTGGACGCCATCCTGGACGCCGCCCTGTCCCTGCTGGACGAGGAAGGCGAGCAGGCGCTGTCGATGCGGGCCCTCGCCGCCCGCATCAAGGTCACGCCCATGAGCCTGTACCACCATGTGGCGGACCGCGCCGCCCTGCTCGTCGCCTTGTCGGGCAAGATCTATGGCGGCGTGCTGGAGGACGTACCCGACGACCGGTCCCCGCAGGAGGCGCTGCGCGTGCTGCTCCTGCGCTACCACGAGGCCGTCGGCCGTCATCCGGCGCTGACCCTGGCCATCTTCGGCGAACCCGCGGCCTTCGCCGGCACGACGGTCCGGATCACGCAGCGCCTGGAAGCACTGCTGTCCGCGCTCACCCCACAGCTGCGCCTGTGGCGCGACATCCTGGTCGACCACGCGCACGGCAGCGGCCTGGCGCTCGCCGCTGCGCGCGACGATGCGGTTCATGCGGACACGCTCCGGGGCCAGTATGCCGAAGCGTTGGACCCGCTGCTGGCAGCGTTGCGCGCATCCGGCAAGGAGCGCTGAGCGCGCGCGCCCGCCAGGGCCATCGCTGTACCATGGGGTCCGGCAAGCACGCACAGGAGGAAGCGGTGTTCGAACAGGTGGAAGGACAAGTCCAGGCGTCGGTCGAGTGGCTGCGCCTCTTCGTGGAGGCGCTCGGCGCCCTGGTGATCGCGGCCGGCGTCGTCGTGGTCGTGCTGGCGCTGGCGCGGCACCTGCTGCGCGAGCGGGGGTCGAGCTTCGGCCCGATCCGCCTGTCGTTCGCCCGCTACCTGACGCTCGCCCTCGAGCTGCAGCTGGCGGCCGACATCCTCTCGACCTCGGTGGCGCCGACCTGGGACCGGATCGGCAAGCTTGCCGCGATCGCCGTGATCCGGACCGCCCTGAACTACTTCCTGAGCAAGGAGCTGCAGGCGGAAGGCGCTACTGTCGTGGCGCCTGCGGGGGAGCGGCTGTCCCGTCCTGACCGGCCGTGATTCCGTCCGGCCGGCCGCCGCTTCCCATGGTCTTCCTCATAGGAAGCGCCCCATTCCTCTCGCGCAGCAGGAAGACGATGGCGCCGACCGGCAGCGACGCGGTCAGGATCCAGGAGCCGCCCAGGGGCGCCATGAAGCTCGCGCCGAGGAGCTCCAGGTGCAGGGGTACGAAGCGCCATTCACCGCTCGTCCAGTCGACCGCGAGCTGGCCGAAGCTCACCAGGATGAACAGGACCCAGAGCGCCTTCTTCGCCAGGCCCTTGGTACGCACGCAGCGGTACAGGGCGTACAGCGACAACGCGAAGGCCGCCAGTGCGGCTACGAGCACGCCATACTGCACCATCGACTTCCCGGCCAGGCTGAAGCCATGTTCCGCGGCCAGCGACTGGGCTCTCGGATAGACGTGGAAGGCAATGACGGAGCGGGCGCCGTCGCGCATTTCGGTAGTGACGGTGGCGAGCATCCAGCCGGTGGCGAACTCGTACTCGGTATTCAGGGTCAGCCAGGTGACGCCCCCTTTGGTATTCTTGTGGGCGCTCACGATGGTCACCGAGCGCGGTTCTCCCACCGGCACCGCTGCCGCCATCGTGTCCAGCGCCTCGCGCAGTTCGGGCGTGCGCAGGTCTGCGCGCAGCGCACGCTCGATCGCCACATAATCACGCGCGCGCAGCCGGTCCACGAGGCTGTGGGCCCGCGCCTGCTCGTCGGGCGTCGCGATCAGGCCGATCCAGGCTTCCAGGGAGCAACCGGCCAAGGCAGTACACAAGACCAGGCACGACAGGATGAAGCGCGTGCGCAGGGCGGCACGAAGAAGGTGTGTTCGCATCGCGACGGTCCGGAAATGAACAGGACGCAGATTAACACTTCGCCGGCCCCTCAAAACCAGCGAAATGTCACGCGAAGGAAGCGGTGGCTAGGCGTGCGGCAGCTCGATGCCGCCCAGCTTCCAGGTCCACAGCCCGTGGCGGTGCAGGATGAAGGCTCCGGCGTCGCCGCTTTCGCGCTCGATGGCGACGCGGTCCCAGCTCCGGTAGGACAGCGTATAGCGGACCTTCTTCCCGCTTGAAGAAGGCGGCGGCATGCCGTCGCCCGGCTTATGCCGGACGCGCACGTCGCCCGCTTCGAGCATGGCGGTCACGCCGGCCGGCGACACCAGGGCGTCGACGAGCGGGTCGATCACCACGCCGGCGAGCGCCCTGCCGAAATTACCCAGGAGACCGCCGCTGTCCTGCCCCTGCGCTCCCGCCCCCATCCTCGCCATCACCTGGACCTTGACGTTCTCGCGCAGCGCCGGGAAATCCACGAATCCGGCAACACGCGTGGCGTCGCGTTCGGACACCGCTTCGCGCAACTGCTGCAGGCGCCACCAGGGACTCGCATAGCTCGTTGCCCCGAGCAGCAGCAGCGCCGCGACCGCGCCGGTCAACAGGCGCTTGCCGGTCTTGCGCGCGCTCACCCGTTGAAGCCCTTGCCCTCAAGCGCACGCTGTTCCAGGAGCGGCGCAGGCTTCCAGGCTTCGCCATGGCGGCCGCTCGCATACTTGCGGATGGCGTCGAGCACGTTCGGCAGGCCGACCGTGTCCGCGTAGAACATCGGGCCGCCGCGGTGCAGCGGGAAGCCGTAGCCGGTCAGGTAGACCATGTCGATGTCCGAGGCGCGCAGCGCGATGCCCTCTTCCAGGATCTTCGCACCTTCGTTGGCCAGGGCGTACACCAGGCGTTCGACGATCTCCGCATCGTCAATCGCGCGGCGCTCCACGCCGATGTCCCGCGAATGACGCTCGATCATGTCGTTGACCAACTCCGAGGCATAAGCCTTGCGGTCGCCCGCCTTGTAGTCGTACCAGCCGGCGCCGGTCTTCTGGCCGAAGCGGCCCTGTTCGCACAGCAGGTCGGCGGTCTTCGAGTAGGCGATTTCCGGCGACTCGATGGCGCGGCGCTTGCGGATGTACCAGCCGATGTCGTTGCCGGCCAGGTCGCTCATGCGGAAGGGTCCCATGGCGAAGCCGAACTTCTCGATGGCCGCATCGACCTGTTCGGGCAGCGCGCCTTCTTCCAGCAGGAAGAAGGCCTGGCGCAGGTACTGCTCCAGCATGCGGTTGCCGATGAAGCCGTCGCACACGCCGGACACCACGCCGGTCTTCTTGATCTTCCTGGAGAGCGCCAGCGCGGTGGCCAGCACGTCCTTGCCGGTTTCCTTGCCGCGCACGATTTCCAGCAGCTTCATCACATTGGCCGGGCTGAAGAAGTGCAGGCCGATCACGTCCTGGGGACGCTTCGTGAAGGAGGCGATGCAGTCCAGGTCCAGGGTCGAGGTGTTCGAGGCGAGGATCGCGCCCTGCTTCATGACCTCGTCCAGCTTGCGGAACACCTGCTCCTTGACGCCCATGTCCTCGAACACGGCTTCGACCACGATGTCGGCCTGGGCGATGTCCTCATACGCCAGGGTGCCGGTGATGAGCCCCATTCGCTGCTCGAATTTTTCCTGGGTCAGCTTGCCCTTCCTGACCGTGTTCTCGTAGTTCTTGCGGATGGTGGCCAGGCCCTTGTCCAGTGCCTCCTGCTTCGTCTCGAGGATGCTTACCGGGATGCCGGCGTTGGCGAAGTTCATCGCGATGCCGCCGCCCATGGTGCCTGCCCCGACCACGGCGGCGCGCTCTATCCCGCGCACAGGCGTATCAGAAGGCACGTCCGGCACCTTGCTGGCGGCACGCTCGGCGAAGAAGGCATGGCGCAGGGCCTTCGATTCCGGCGTTTGCGCCAGGTGCAGGAAGCGCTCGCGCTCGAACTTCAGGCCTTCCTCGAAGGGCTTGGTCACCGACGCGGCGACGGTCTCGACGCATTCCAGCGGCGCCGGGAAGGGACCGGCCATGGCCTTGACGGTATTGCGCGAGAACTGGAGGAAGGCCTCGTGGTTCGGATAGTCGACCTTGCGGTCGCGCACCTTCGGGAGCGGACGCACATCCGCGACCTTCTCGGCGAAGGCGATGGCGGCCGGCAAGAGGTCGGTCTCGGCCGGGAAGACCTCGTCGAACAGGGCCGTGCCGGCCAACTTCTCGGACGGCACCGGCGTGCCCGACACCACCATATTGAGGGCCATTTCCAGGCCCAGCACGCGCGGCAGGCGCTGAGTGCCGCCGGCGCCCGGCAGCAGGCCGAGCTTCACTTCCGGCAACGCGATCTGGGCGCCAGGGATGGCCACGCGGTAGTTGCAACCCAGGGCCAGTTCCAGGCCGCCGCCCATGCAGACGGCGTGGATGGCGGCGACGGTCGGCTTGCTGCTGTTCTCGACCACGCGGATCAGGCTGTGCAGCGTCGGCTCGGTCAGGGCCTTGGGCGAATTGAACTCGCGGATGTCCGCGCCGCCCGAGAACGCCTTGCCGGCCCCAAGGATGACGATGGCCTTGACGGCGTCGTCGCTCTCGGCCTGGCGGATCGCGTTGACGGCGGCGGTCCGGGTCTCCAGGCCCAGGCCGTTCACCGGCGGATTATTCAAGGTTACAACGGCAACACTGCCCTGGACGGTGTAGTCGGCGCTCATGTCTCTTCCTTCTCCTTGTTAGTGGCTCGGGCTTGCCCCGGCTATCAAATCCACTTCACTATACATCAAATAAAAGTACGCCCGTATTATTTTCTGGTCCGGGCTTGTGTGCCAGAATAGCGCTCCCGCATGCCACGCTCACACGATATGGAAAAACTGTCCGCGCAACTGTGTCGCCTCTACCTGATGCCCGGGAACACGCCGGAGGACCGGAACGGCCAGGGTCTTGTTTCGCTGGTTTCCGGCGAAGGCCTGAGTCGCGCCATCGTCATCGATTTTCCGAGATTGCGAGGCGCTGCGCCGGAACAGCACTGGCTCGACCTGTGCGCGGTCGCGAACGCCTTGCAGGAGTCCTTCGGCTTTCCCGCGCCGGCCGTCAGCATCACGGGCGAGAGCGGCTACCAGTTGTGGCTGTCGCTGCGCGAGCCGGTCCCTGAAGGTGATGCGCGCCGTTTCGTGGCCATGCTGCGCGAGACGCGTTTCCCGCAGTTGGAACTCTTGACCAGCGAGCAGGTCCGGCTGCCCCCGGCACGCAATCCGGTGTCCGGCAAATGGGCAGCCTTCATCCACCCCGGCATGGGCGCCTCCTTCGCCGAGGAAGCCGGCCTCGAGGTCGCGCCGCCGGGGCACGCGCAGCTGGCTTTCCTGGAGGGACTGGAGAGCATCGAGAAGACGCAGTTCTTCGATGCGCTGGTGTCGCTGAAACAGAACGAGCCGGCAGTCGACCTTTCCCGTGCCGCAACACCGGCGGCCGAAGGCCTGCTGCTCAAAGATGCCACGCTGGAAGACATTGTGCGCCACCTGCATGCGATGAATATCGAGCCGACCTTCCGGCACGTGCTGCCGCGCCGCGAAACAGGCGGATAGAATGTAATACCGCCTGCCCCCGGAGGAACGATGAAGACCGCCGTATACAGCGCCCGCCGCTACGACAAGACCATGCTGGGCCGCGCCAACGCCGGGGCGGGCCACGAACTGCGTTTCTTCGAAGATCGGCTCACCGTCTCGACCGCCGCCCTGGCCGAGGGCTGCGAGGCGGTCTGCGTTTTCGTGAACGACTGCGCCGACGCCGAGGTGCTGGGCATCCTGGCCAGGCAGGGAACACGCCTGGTCGCCACCCGCTCCACCGGCTACAACCAGATCGACGTGGCGGCAGCCGAGGCGCTGGGCATCGCCGTCGTGCGTGTCACCGACTACTCGCCCCATTCCGTGGCCGAGTTCGCGGTCGGCCTGCTGCTGGCCGTGAACCGCAAGATCGCGCGGGCCAGCACGCGCACGCGTGACGGCAACTTCGACCTGGAAGGCCTGATGGGTTTCGACCTGCACGGCAAGACCGTCGGCGTCATCGGCACCGGCAAGATCGGCGCCATCTTCGGCCGCATCATGGCGGGCTTCGGCTGCACCGTCCTGGGCCACGATCCCTTCGTGAATCCCGCCTTCGACCAGGCCGGCGGTCGCTACGTGCCGGTGGAAGAGCTGCTCGCACTCAGCGACGTGGTCTCGCTGCACTGTCCCCTGCTCGAATCGACGCGGCACATCATCAATGCCGGCACGCTGGCCCGGGCCAAGCGCGGCGGCATCCTGGTCAACACCAGCCGCGGCGGCCTGGTCGACACCAACGCCGCCATCGAGGCGCTCAAGACCGGCCAGCTGGGCGGCCTGGCGATCGACGTCTACGAACAGGAGGCCAACCTCTTCTTCCAGGACCTGTCGACGACCATCATCTGTGACGACGTGATCCAGCGCCTCGTGTCCTTTCCGAACGTGATCGTCACCGGCCACCAGGCCTTCTTCACTGTCGAGGCGATCAGCCAGATCATGCAGACCACCATCGACAGCATCGGCGCCTTCGAGCGCGGCGAGGAGCTGCTCAACCGCGTCCCGCGCGGCTGATTCCCCTGCCCGCCCGGGCAGTCGTCCGGGTGCGCACGCGGCGCCTCAGGCCGTCGGCAGGCGGTGGTCCTGGTAGGCGTCGCGCAGCTTGTTCTTCTGGATCTTGCCGGTGCCGCCCACCGGCAGGGCATCGGCGAACACGACGTCGTCCGGGATCCACCACTTGGCCACCTTGCCCTCGAAGAAGGCCAGCAACTCCTCGCGCGACAGGTCGGCGCCGGGACGCCTGACCACCACCAGCAGCGGCCGCTCGGCCCACTTCGGATGCTGCACGCCGATGCAGGCCGCCTGCAGCACGGCCGGGTGGGCCATGGCGATATTCTCCAGGTCGATCGAACCGATCCACTCGCCACCCGACTTGATCACGTCCTTGCTGCGGTCCGTGATCGTCAGGTAGCCATCCGCGTCGATGGTGGCCACGTCGCCGGTCGGGAACCAGCCGTCCTGCAGCACCTCGCCCCCTTCGCCGCGGAAGTAGCCCGACACCACCCACGGCCCCTTCACCAGCAGGTGGCCATAGGTCGCGCCGTCCCAGGGCAGTTCGCTGCCGTCGTCGTCGACGATCTTCATGTCGACGCCGTAGATCGCATGGCCCTGCTTGCGCAGCACGGCCCGTTGTTCGTCAGGCGGCAGCGCACGGTGCTTGGCCATCAGGGTGCAGGCGGTGCCGAGCGGCGACATCTCCGTCATGCCCCAGGCGTGCACCACTTCCACGCCGAACCGGTCGATCAGGGTATCCATCATGGCGGGCGGGCAGGCCGAGCCGCCGATCACGGTGCGGCGGAAGGTCGAGAAGCGCAGCTCGTTCTGCATCATGTAGTTGATCAGGCCGAGCCAGACGGTCGGGACGCCCGCCGAGAAGGTCACGCCTTCGCTCTCGAACAACTCGTAGAGCGACTTGCCGTCCAGGGCCGGCCCCGGGAATACCATCTTGGCGCCGGACAGCGGCACCGAGTACGGCAGGCCCCAGGCGTTTACATGGAACATCGGCACCACCGGCAGCACGACGTCGCTGCTGGACACGTTCAGGGCATTTGGCATGCTCGATGCGTAGGCGTGCAGCACGGTCGAGCGGTGCGAGTACAGAGCGCCCTTCGGGTTGCCGGTGGTGCCCGAGGTGTAGCACAGGGCCGCGGCGGAGCGTTCGTCGAACTCCGGCCAGGCGTAGTCGCTTGACGAGGCCGCGATCAGGTCCTCGTAGCACAGCAGGGTCGGAATGCCCGTCTCCTGCGGCATGTGGGCGCGGTCGCACATCGCCACATAGCCCTTGATGGTCTTGCAGTGGCGCGCCATGGCTTCGATGGCCGGCAGGAACGTCATGTCGAAGAACAGGTACTGTCCTTCCGCATGGTTGATGATGTAGGCGATCTGCTCCGGGTGCAGGCGCGGGTTGATGGTGTGCAGCACGGCGCCCGAGCCGGATACCGCATAGTAGAGCTCCATGTGGCGGTAGCCGTTCCAGGCCAGGGTCGCGACCCGGTCACCCATCCTGACACCCAGCTTTTCCAGCGCCCCGGCCATCCGGCGCGCCCTCAGCTCGCAGTCGCGGTAAGTGGTGCGGTGGATGTCGCCCTCGACGCGGCGCGATACGATCTCGCTGCCGCCATAGTGGCGGGCGGCGAACTGGATAATGCTCGAGACCAGCAGCGGCTGGTCCATCATCTGGCCCATCAGGGGACTCACCGGGTATGCGCTCATGCTCCTCCCTATGCAACGTGACTATTTGGCAATATTTCCAAGGTAAAGCCGAGTTTCGACTGCATGCTTGAGCTGCGTCAATCCAATTCGATGACGCGATGCAGCATCCCGGCCTCTGCCGTGCCTGCACACCCGTGGCGCATGGAATCCGCCCGGGTACGGTAAAATCCTGCCAACTTTGCGACATTCCATACTGGAGCCGCCATTACTGCTGACGAAATCCCCTTCAACAACTCCTTCGCGGAGTTGCCGCCCGCGTTCTACACGCGGCTGATGCCGACGCCGCTGCCGTCGCCCTCCTTCATCGCTGCCAGCGCTCCCGCGGCGGCGCTGGTCGGGCTCGACCCGGCGGACCTCGCGCGCGATGATTTCGTCGAGGTCTTCAGCGGCAACAAGGTGGCCGTGCGCTCCCAGCCGCTGTCGGCGGTCTACTCGGGCCACCAGTTCGGCGTCTGGGCCGGTCAGCTCGGCGACGGCCGTGCCATCGTGCTGGGCGACCTGGACGGCCCCGAGGGCGCGATGGAAGTGCAGCTCAAGGGCGCGGGCCTGACGCCCTATTCGCGCATGGGCGACGGGCGCGCGGTGCTGCGCTCCTCGATCCGTGAATTCCTGTGCTCGGAAGCCATGGCCGCGCTCGGCATTCCGACCACGCGCGCCCTGATGCTGACCGGCTCGCCACAGCGCGTCATGCGCGAGAACGTCGAGACCGCCGCCGTCGTCACCCGCATGGCGCCCAGCTTCGTGCGCTTCGGCTCCTTCGAGCACTGGCACTACCGTAACAAGCAGGACGAGCTCAAGCTGCTGGCGGATTACGTCATCAAGAACTGGTATCCCGATTTCCTGGCCGCGGCCAACCCCTACAAGGAGCTGCTGGCCGAAGTCACGCGCCGGACCGCGCGCATGATCGCGGGGTGGCAGGCGGTGGGCTTCATGCACGGCGTCATGAACACCGACAATATGTCGATCCTCGGCCTGACGCTCGACTACGGCCCCTTCGGCTTCATGGAAGCCTTCGACGCCAACCACATCTGCAACCACACCGACCAGGGCGGACGCTACTCGTACGCCAACCAGGTCCCGGTGGGCCACTGGAACTGCTATGCGCTGGGCAATGCCCTGCTCCCGCTGATCGGCACGCCGGAAGAAGCCGAAGAGGCGCTCGACGTCTACCGCCCGGCCTTCGGCGCCAGACTGGACGAGTTGTTGCACGCCAAGCTCGGCCTGTTCGACGCGCGTCCGGGCGACGAAGCCCTGTTCGACGCCATGTTCAAGCTGCTGCAGGCCAACCATGCGGACTTCACCCTGTTCTTCCGCCGCCTGGGCGAGCTGAAGCTGGACGGAGGCCCGCAGAGCGATGCGCTGCTGCGCGACCTGTTCATCGACCGCGAGGCCTTCGACGCCTGGGCCCTCAGCTATCGCGAGCGCCTGCGCCAGGAAAACAGCGTCGATGCGCAGCGCCGCGCCGCCATGCACCGCGCCAATCCGAAATACGTGTTGCGCAACTACCTGGCCCAGACCGCCATCGAACAGGCCCAGAACGGCGACTACGCCGGCGTGCACAAGCTGCTCGCCATCCTCGAGCGCCCCTTCGACGAGCAGCCGGAAAACGAGGCCTACGCGGCCCTGCCGCCCGACTGGGCGGCCCACCTCGAGGTGAGCTGCTCTTCCTGAACATCGTTTAAATAAAACCGACGAGAACGACGAGACCGACATGAACGACAAAGTGACCAAGACCGACGCCGAATGGCGCGCCCAGCTCGACCCCATGGAATACCAGGTGACCCGCCACGCCGCCACCGAGCGCGCCTTCACCGGCAAATTCTGGGACCACCACGAGCACGGCATCTATACCTGCGTGTGCTGCAATACTCCGCTGTTCGAGTCGGACGCCAAGTTCGATTCCGGCTGCGGCTGGCCCAGCTATTTCCGTGCGCTCGACCCGGACAACGTGGTCGAAAAGGTCGACCGCAGCCACGGCATGGTGCGCACCGAGATCATCTGCGCCGTCTGCGACGCCCACCTGGGCCACGTGTTCCCGGACGGACCGCCGCCGACCGGGCTGCGCTACTGCATCAACTCGGCCGCGCTGCGCTTCGAACCCCGCTAAGGAAGCCTACATGATCAAGTTCTTGTTCGACATGCTGCCGGTAATCCTGTTCTTCGGCATCTACAAGTATGGCGAAAACAACCAGGACTGGGCCCATGGCCTGGTCAGCGACTACCTCGGCTTCCTGATCGCGGGCGGCGCGGTGCCGGCCTCGCAGTCGCCGATCCTGCTGGCCACCGCCGCCACCATCCTGGCGACCGTGCTGCAGATCGTCTACCTGCTGGTGCGCCGCAAGAAGATCGACGGCATGCTGTGGCTGTCACTGGGCGTGGTCGTGGTCGCCGGCGGCGCCACCATCTACTTCCACGACGACACCTTCATCAAGTGGAAGCCGACCATCCTCTACTGGGCCTTTGGCGCGGCGCTGCTGTTCGGCCAGCTGGTCTACCGCAAAAACCTGATGCGCTCGGCGCTGGGCGGCGCGATGAACCTGCCGGAAGCGGTCTGGAACCGGGTGCTCTACGCCTGGGCCGCCTTCTTCATCGCGATTGGCCTGTTGAACCTCCTGATGGCCTTCGTGGTCTTCCGTAGCGATACCGGCGCCTGGGTGAGCTTCAAGCTGTTCGGCATCACCGGCATCCTGTTCGCCTTCATCATCATCCAGTCGTTGTTCCTTTCCAAACATATTCAGGAGGATGCACAATGAGTACGAATCCGGCCGACCAGAACCGCACCGAACGCCTGCGCGAACGCCTGCAGGCGGAACTGTCCCCCACCCTGCTCGAGATTACCGACGACTCCCACCTGCACGCCGGCCACGCCGGCGCGGCCTCTGGCGGCAGTCATTACAGCGTCAAGATCGTCTCCGGGAAGTTCGCCGGCCTCACGCTGGTCATGCGCCATCGTCTTGTGTATGATGCCGTTCACGAAATGATCAACAAGGCGGAAATCCACGCCCTCGCGATCACGGCCATCGCGCCGTCGGAGCAGGCTTGAAGCCGGCCGGCAAGCTGCCGGCTTCAGTCATCTTTAAGAATAGTGGCAGACAATAGGTAACACGTAGTATCAGAACTCGAAGTGCAAGAACACATCCAAGAACGAAGCAACTCCCGTCCAAGCTCATCCCCCCAAGGAATCCCAGAAATGACTTTTAAGCCAGCACGCCTGCTGTTAGCTCTGATCGCCGTTAGCGCGGCGCCTGCCTTCGCGCAGAACCTCGCCGTCGTGAACGGCAAGCCGATCCCGACCTCGCGCGTCGAGGAAGCGGTCAAGCAGATGGTGGCCGCTGGCCAGGGCCAGGATTCCCCGCAGCTGCGCAATGCCATCAAGCAGGAAATGATCGCCCGCGAAGTCCTGATGCAGGAAGCCGTCAAGCAGGGTTACGACAAGAAGCCGGAAGTCAAGGCAGCCCTCGACAACGCCCGCCAGGCCATCGTCGTCAATACCCTGGCGCGCGACTACATCACCAAGAACCCGGTCACCGACGCCGACATCAAGGCCGAGTACGACCGCTTCGTCAAGCAGACCGGCGACAAGGAATACCACGTGCGCCACATCCTGCTGGAGAACGAAGCCGACGCCAAGGCCGTGATCGCCAAGCTCAAGGGCGGCGCCAAGTTCGAAGAACTGGCCAAGCAGTCGAAGGACACCGGCACCGCCAACAGCGGCGGCGACCTGGATTGGGCTGTTCCGGCGGCCTTCCCGCCTGAATTCGCCGCCGGCTTCACCGGCCTGCAGAAAGGCGCCGTCACCGAGAACCCGGTCAAGACCGCCAACGGCTTCCACGTGATCAAGCTGGACGACACCCGCCCGGCCAAGCTGCCCTCGCTCGACGAACTGAAGCCGCAGATCGCCGACTCGCTGGCCCAGAAGAAGCTCGAAGCCTATAAAGAGCAAATGGTCAAAAAGGCAAAGGTGCAGTAAGATGTACTACCGCCGGTGCTGCGAAGCACCGGTTATTGCCGCCCGCGGCGAACTCTTTCGTGTTTAGATAGGACCTTAACAATGATTTTGAAGCCAGCCCGCCTGTCCTTGGCACTTAGCTTAGCCATGACCGCATTCGTCGCCGCGCCAGCAATCGCGCAGAACGTCGCGACCGTCAATGGCAAGGCCATCCCGGCGGCAAAGGTTGACCAGCTGGTCAAGCAAGTTGTCGCACAAGGCCGCGCCACCGATTCGCCGCAGCTGCGTGAAGCGATCAAGAAAGACCTGATCGGCCGCGAAGTCCTGATCCAGGAAGCGGACAAGCAAGGCATCGGCGGCCGCGCCGAAGTCAAGGCGGCCATCGACAACGCCCGCCAGAGCATCATCATCAACGCGATGCTCGCCGACTACGTCAAAAAGAACCCGATCAAGGATGCCGACATCAAGGCCGAGTACGACAAGTACAAGGCTGCCGTGGGCGACAAGGAATACCACGCACGCCACATCCTGGTCCCGACCGAAGACGAAGCCAAGGCCATCATCACCAAGCTGAAGGGCGGCGCCAAGTTCGAAGAACTGGCCAAGGCCCAGTCGAAAGACGGCTCGGCGCAGAACGGCGGCGACCTGGACTGGGCAAGCCCGGCCAACTACGTGCCTGAGTTCTCGAAAGCGATGACCGCCCTGCAAAAAGGCGCCATCACCGACACCCCGGTCAAGACCCAGTACGGCTTCCACGTGATCAAGCTGGAAGACGTGCGCCAGGCCAAGATCCCGGCCTTGGACGAAGTCAAGCAGCAGGTCGCGGAACAGCTGCAGCAGCGTCAGCTGGCGCAGTACCGCGAAAGCCTGGTCAAGAAGGCCAAGATCCAGTAATCCGGCTTTCGCCCAACAAGAAGCGCTCCCACGGGAGCGCTTTTTTATTGGCGCCCTGCTTTTCAATCCTCGTCGCAGTGCTTCGGCGCGCCGGGATAGTCGCCGTTGTTGTACTCGTCGAGGACGCCGGCCCAGGAGCGCTGCAGCTGGCAGGCGCCCTTGACGCAGGTGCCGGGCACGGCGGTCGAGAACCAGGAGCCCGCCGCGAGGACGATCGCGCGCAGGCTGTTCGGCGCCGACGCTCCGGCGCCGATGTTCAGCACCGCCGCGATGTACTGGTGCGCCAAGGATGAAGTACGCGTCGCCCCGCACCGGGCTGTCGAGCACTTCCTGCCAGCTGAGGCCGCTACGGAAGAAGGGCGCATTGCGGTCATAGCCTTTGGGCCAGACCACGTCCGGCTTGTTGCCCCAGTAGCCCTGGGTGCGCACGCAGCCCTTCGGCGGGCAGGTGCAGTCGGCCAGCAGGGACTCCGGGGTCGCGCCCCCGGCCAGCACCAGGCTCTCGCAGCTGGCCGCGGCCTGCGCTCGCGCGGCCTCCTGCGCCGACGCCGCTGGACTGGCACCGATACCGAGCATGAGGCCTGCGGCGAGAATGAGTCGCGTAGCGAGTTGGGCGAAGCCGAGACGTACAATCATGAGTTCCTCCGTGAAAAGTGGCGACCGTGCGGGCCGTCTTGCAACCATCATGCGCTGGCGGGCGGAATCAGATCTTGCGTGAACTCATCCACGCAAATATTTGATTTTTAACCATATTTTGCCGGAAAGCATTGCAGTACTCGGAACCCTCCTACGCCAGCGCGGAAGGTGCGCCTATTCAGTCTTCCACCCGGTTGGCTAAGATCGTCAGCAAGGCCAACGACACAGGAGACCATCATGAACACCGAAAAACGGATTCAGGAAGGCGCGGCACTCGACGGCGGTCGCGAAGGACCGGGTGAAGACCAGCGCCTGCCCGGCGCAGCCGGTGGGCCCATCGGAAGCGGCACAAGCGCGCAGCCGGCCGAGCCGGTGTGGCGCTACCAGGTGCCGCCGCCGGGCAGCGGGACCGGGGCCGGCGAATCGAATGCGGGCCACTACACGCCGAATGCGGCAGGCCACGGCGGCGGCATCGTCAGCGCGCCCGCGGAAAGCAATGTGAATGCGCCAGGCCGCCCGCTGAGCGGGGCCGGCAGCGCCACGGAGCCCATCGCCGGCGGCACCGCCGGCGCCATCGAGGCCAGCCGGAAGGCGCAAGCGACGGGCGGCGCCGTGAAAGGCGCTCCCGCCGATACTGACGGGAACGCAGCAAGCAATGCGGATGGCAATATGAGCGGCTCGGCCGGCACCGATCGCGCCTAGCGTCAGCTCCCTGAGTCATCCATGGACAGGAGGACAGCATGGACAAGGAACAGGCAAAGAATGTGGCCGCCCGGCAAGACACAGGCGGCAAGGACGGGCTGTGGCAGTACCAGGTGCCGGCCCAGGATCCGGGCGCGGGCGGCGTGCAGTCGAACGCCGGCCACTACACCGGCGGCGCCCACGGCGGCGACAGCCAGGCGGGCGATTTCCTGCCTTCCCCGCCGGAGGCCAATGCCATGCCCGCAGGCGCCGCGCAAACCAGCCGCGGCAGCGCAGGCCAGCCGGAAACCGGCGGCGGAGGCACGCGCGGCGACACCGGCGCGACGGGCGGCTCTGCCGGGCGCGAAGAGGAGGAGAACGGCGCCGGGGGCGGCAGCCTGGGCGGGGCCGGCGCGGGCGCCGGGAAGACCCCTGGCACGCCTGGCGGTAACGGCAGCAAGGACGAGCCGATCTGGGGCAGCTGAGGCAATCCCGGCCGCAAAGGCCGGTAGATCGGAGCGCCGGCAAAGACGCTTCGATTGCCCTGCTGCGCCCCTGCGCCTACGACCGGCGTGGACGGCGGCGTGCGACGGCGCCCACGCCCAGCAGGCCGAGCGCCAGCAAGACTGTCGTCGCCGGCTCCGGGACCTTTGCCGGCAACGGCGCGCGGGCCAGGACCGAGATGTCGTCGAGGCGCAGGCTGCCGCGTTGAGGCTGGGTCGAGAAGTAGAAATTCAGGGTGATGCTGGCCGTGCTGGCGACGAAGCTCGCCTTGGTGAGACCGAAGGACGTCGTCGGCACCGTGATCCAGCTGATGCCGGCCGCGCCAAAACCGTAGCCGAGCCGGTTGGCCGGATCCCCGGTGAACGAATAGAAGGACAGATCGTAAGTGCGGCCGATCTCGGTCGCGAAGCGCTGGGACACCCGGCCCACGCCCGCATTCTGGTAGGCGGACAATCCCGCTCCACCATTGCGCCCGGCACTGCCACTCACACCGCAGTTCGCTTCGCCGCTGATCGTGCAGTTCCAGGACGCGATCCCCAGGTCGAACCCGCCGTTCCTGATCAGTTCCGCCCGTGCCGGCAGCCAGGCTGCGCCCAGCAGAACCTATGCAAGCAACTTCTTCATCATTCATGCTCCACTATTCAATCGGTATTGATTCCTTTAAGCAAGAATCATGCCCTGTTGCAATCACTGCCTATAATCAAGGACTTAGCGCGCTGGCGGGCTGCTCCATATGACGCACTGTCAAGTTTCCCGACGCAAAAAAAAAGCGCCCCGCAGGGCGCTTTCCAGACAGGCTATGAGAATCAGCCCAGCCACTTGCGCGCATTCTGGAACATGCGCGCCCAAGGCGCGGCGTCGCTCCAGGAATCCGGCGCCCACGAATGGACGACGGTGCGGAACACGCGCTCCGCGTGCGGCATCATCGCGGTGAAGCGACCGTCCTCGGTCGTCACGGCGGTCAGGCCGCCCGGCGAGCCGTTCGGGTTGAACGGATAGGCCTCGGTCGCCTGGCCGCGGTTATCGACGTAACGCAGGGCCTTGACCGCTGCATTGATGTCGCCGGTCAGCGAGAAGTCGGCGAAGCCTTCGCCGTGGGCGATGGCGATCGGTGCGTGGGTGCCGGCCATGCCCTGGAAGAAGATCGACGGCGAATCGAGCACCTCGACCATGCCGAAGCGCGCTTCGAACTGCTCGGACTTGTTGCGGGTGAACTTCGGCCAGGCGTGGGCGCCCGGGATGATCGGCTTCAGGTTGGCCAGCATCTGGCAGCCATTGCACACGCCCAGGCCGAAGGTGTCCTTGCGCGCGAAGAAGGCGGCAAATTGATCCGACAGCTGTGGGTTGAACAGGATGGTCTTGGCCCAGCCCTCCCCCGCGCCCAGCACGTCGCCGTAGGAGAAGCCGCCCACCGCGATCACGCCATGGAAGTCATCCAGTTTCGCGCGGCCCGCGATCAGGTCGCTCATGTGCACGTCCACGGCGGTGAAGCCGGCCTGGTGCATCGACCAGGCGGTCTCGATGTGCGAGTTCACGCCCTGTTCGCGCAGGATGGCCACGCGCGGACGCGCGCCCGTCGCAATGAACGGCGCCGCGATGTTCTCGCTTGGGTCGAAGGTCAGGATCGGCGACATGCCCGGATCGGTTTCGTCCAGCAGACGGTCGTATTCCTGGTCGGCGCAGGCCGGGTTGTCGCGCAGGCGCGCGATGCGCCAGCTGGTCTCGCTCCACAGGCGGTGCAGTTCGCTGCGCTTGACGTTGTAGATCACCTTCGCGTCACGGGTGAACTCGATCACGCCGCGGTCGTTCAGCTTGCCGATGATGTGGCTGCAGGCGCCCAGGCCCCCTTCGCGCAGCACGGCCATGACCGCCTGCTTGTCTTCCGCGCGCACCTGCACCACCGCGCCCAGCTCTTCGCTGAACAGCGCGCGCAGGGTCATCTCGTTGCGGCGCTCACCCACCTGGGTCGCCCAGTTCTTGGCGTCGCCCCAGTCGGAAGCGTGCTCGCCTTCCATGGTGAGGATGTCGAGGTTGACCGACACGCCGGCGCGGCCGGCGAAGGCCATCTCGGTCAGGGTGGCGAACAGGCCGCCGTCCGAACGGTCGTGGTAGGCCAGCAGCTTGCCTTCCCTGTTCAGGCGCTGGATCGCGTTGAAGAAGGCTTTCAGGTCTTCCGGGGAATCGACGTCCGGCACGCTGTCGCCGATCTGCTGCGTCACCTGCGCGAGCGCAGAGGCGCCCAGGCGGTTCTTGCCGCGGCCCAGGTCGATCAGCACGAGGGCGGTGTCGCCCAGGTCGGTGCGCAGCTGCGGGGTCAGCGAACGGCGTACGTCCGAGACCGGTGCGAAGCTCGAGACGATCAGCGAAACCGGCGAGATGACGGCCTTGTCAGAACCGTCGTCGTTCCAGGTGGTGCGCATCGACAGCGAATCCTTGCCCACCGGGATCGACACGCCCAGGGCCGGGCACAGTTCCATGCCCACGGCCTTCACGGTGTCGAACAGCGCGGCGTCCTGGCCCGGCTGGCCGCAAGCCGCCATCCAGTTGGCGGACAGCTTGATGTCGCCGATCTGCTCGATCGCCGCGGCGGCGATGTTGGTGATCGCCTCGCCCACGGCCATGCGGCCCGAAGCGGCGGCGTCGATCACGGCCAGCGGGGTGCGCTCGCCCATCGCCATCGCCTCGCCCACGAAGCCTTCATAGGACATGGCCGTGACGGCGCAGTCGGCAACGGGCACCTGCCACGGACCGACCATCTGGTCGCGAACGGTCATGGCGCCCACGGTACGGTCGCCGATGGTGATCAGGAAGGATTTGTCGGCGACGGTCGGCAGCAGGAGCACCCGGCGCGCCGCCTCTTCGAGCTCGATGCCCGTCAGGTCGATCGCCGGGAAGTTGTATTTGACGTGCTCGACGTCGCGCAGCATCTTCGGCGGTTTGCCGAGCAGGACGTCCATCGGCATGTCGACCGGGGCCGCATTTTCTCCACCTGCAGCCTGCGGGTCGATCACGCGCAGCTGGCGCTCTTCGGTGGCAGTGCCGACCACCGCATACGGGCAGCGCTCGCGTTCGCACAGGGCGGCGAACTTGTCGAGGTCCATCGGCGCGATCGCCAGCACATAGCGCTCCTGCGATTCATTGGACCAGATCTCCTTCGGCGCCATGCCGCTTTCTTCCAGCGGCACCTTGCGCAGGTCAAACAGCGCGCCCCGCTTGGCGTCGTTGACGATTTCCGGGAAGGCGTTCGACAGGCCGCCCGCGCCCACGTCGTGGATCGAGATGATCGGATTGTCGGCGCCCATCTGCCAGCAGCCGTTGATGACTTCCTGGGCGCGGCGCTCCATCTCCGGGTTGCCGCGCTGGACCGAGTCGAAGTCCAGGTCGGCGGTGTTGGTGCCGGTCGCCATCGAGGACGCGGCAGAGCCGCCCATGCCGATGCGCATGCCCGGACCGCCCAGCTGGATCAGCAGGCTGCCTACCGGGATCTCGTCCTTGTGGGTGTGCTCGGCCGAGATATTGCCGATGCCGCCCGCGATCATGATGGGCTTGTGGTAGCCGTAGACCGCGTTCGCCGCGCCGACGTTCTGCTCGTAGGAGCGGAAGTAGCCGCCCAGGACCGGACGGCCGAATTCGTTGCTGAAGGCGGCGCCGCCGATCGGGCCGTCGATCATGATCTGCAGCGGCGAGGCGATGCGCTCCGGCTTGCCGTAGACGGCGTCCACGCGGGCAGCGATGCCTTTGCTGACGTCGCTGGCGTTTTCCCAGGGACGCTCAGCGCCCGGGATCAGGAGGTTCGACACGGTGAAGCCCGTCAGGCCCGCCTTCGGCTTGGCGCCGCGGCCGGTTGCGCCCTCGTCGCGGATCTCGCCGCCGGCGCCGGTCGAGGCGCCCGGGAAGGGGGAAATCGCGGTCGGGTGGTTGTGGGTCTCGACCTTCATCAGGGTGTGCACCAGCTCCGTCGACGGGGCATATTCCTGCTTCTCACGCGGGAAGAAGCGGGTGACCTGTGCCCCCTCGATGATCGAGGAGTTGTCGCTGTAGGCGACCACGGTGCCGCGCGGGTTCAGCTGGTGGGTGTTCTTGATCATGCCGAACAGCGACTTGTCCTGCTTGACGCCGTCGATGATCCAGTCCGCGTTGAAGATCTTGTGGCGGCAGTGCTCGGAGTTCGCCTGGGCGAACATCATCAGCTCGACGTCGGTCGGGTTGCGCTGCGCCTTCGTGAACGCATCGTGCAGGTAGTCGATCTCGTCGACCGACATGGCCAGGCCCAGCTCCGTATTCGCGCGCACCAGCGCCTCGCGGCCCTGCCCAATCACGTCCACGGTTTCCAGCGGCTTGCCTTCGAGTTCGTCGAACAGGCGCGAGGCCTCATCGGCGTGGCGCAATACGGTCTCGGTCATGCGGTCGTGCAGCAGCGCGGCGACCAGGGCCACCTCGTCGTCGTCCAGCTTCTTCGGGGCGCCGATGCCGGTGCCGAGCAGGCCGCTCTTGAGCACCACGGTATAGCCGACGCCGCGCTCGATGCGGTGCACGTGCGCCATGCCGCAGTTGTGCGCGATGTCCGTGGCCTTCGAGGCCCAGGGCGAAATCGTGCCCAGGCGCGGAATCACGAAGAACTCCTCGGTCACGCCTTCGTACAGCGTTTGCGCGGCAGGCTCGCCGTAGGTGAGCATGGCCGATAGACGCTCGGTGTCCTCGATTGACAACGGTGCGCTGCTGTCGATGAAGTGGTAGAAGCGGGCCTGGACTGCGGCAATCGATGGGGCGACCGATTGGAGTTGCGACAGGAGGCGTTGGCTACGGAAGGCGGAGAGGGCGTTGGAACCCGGCAGAATCAACATGGCTGAGAAGTCGGTTGACGCAGCGTGGCTGCTAGGGTGGAAGATAGCCCGCTATTATACAGTGTTGCAATGCAGCGATGCATTCTGCCCAATGAAAGGCTTGTAGAACGGACATTTCTTGATCCCTCAGGAACTTATCGGTATTGTAAGGGCTACATAATTACAATCCGAAGAACGGAAAGCGAAGATGCAAGAGAATGCGAACCTGTCGGTCCTGATCGTCGATCCGAACCAGGGCATGCGCGGCAGCCTGCAGAACATGCTGAACCAGTCCGGCATCAGCAAGGTCGAGTCGGCGATCAACGCCAGCATGGCCATCAAGCAGCTCGGCAAGCGGGCCTACGACATCATCCTGTGCGAGTACGACCTTGGCGGCCCCAGCGGCGACGGCCAGGACGGCCAGCAGCTGCTGGAAGACCTGCGCCACCATCGCCTGATCACCGCCTCCACCATCTTCATCATGCTGACGTCGGAAGGCGTCTACGACAAGGTCGTCAGCGCGGCTGAACTCACGCCTACCGACTACGTCCTGAAACCCTTCACGGTCGAGATGCTCAGCAGCCGCATCAAGCGTGCGCTCGAGCGCCGCACCGGCCTGCTCCCGGTCTGGCAGCTCGCCGCCCAGGGCAAGCCGGTCGACGCCATCCGCGCCTGCACCACGGCGGCGATCGCCAGCCCGCGCTATGCGCTCGACTTCCTGCGCCTGAAGGCCGAGCTGCACGTGTCGGTCGGCGAGCACGCACAGGCCGGCAGCATCTACCGCGACGTGCTGGCCGAGCGCCCGCTGGGCTGGGCCGAACTGGGCCTGGCGCGCACCATGGTGGCCCAGGGCCAGGTCGAGGAGGCGCGCGACACACTCGAACAGCTGGTGCAGGCCAATCCGCGCCTGATGGCCGCCTACGACCTGCTGGCGCGCTGCCACGAGAAGCTCGGCGCCACCCAGGATGCCCAGAAGGTGCTGGAAGACGCTGTATCGATCTCGCCGCACATGGTGCGGCGCCTGCGCAAGCTCGGCGAAGTCGCGCTGGAGAACGGCGACGCGCTGGCCGCCGAGAAGTCCTTCAAGCAGGTCGTGAGCAAGGCCAGGTATTCGGAATTCCGCAATCCCGAAGACCACGTCAACCTCGTCAAGGCGCTCGTCACGCGCGGCGACGTTCAGGGAGCCAGCGGCGTGATCCGCGACCTGGAGCGTTCGATGCGCGGTAGCGCCGAGGTCGACGCCTGCAAGGCCTATTCCAGCGCCCTGCTCCACGAAAAAATGGGCAATGGCAGCGCCGCGGTGGCCGAACTGCAGATGGCGGCCAGCGCCGCGCGCACCAGCAATGCCTTGTCCTCGAACCTGCGCATCGGCCTGGCCGAAGCCTGCCTCGAACACCAGATGGACGAACAGGCGTCGAACGTCATGATGACCGTGATGCACGACGTGTCCAGCCCGGTCAGCGTCGACGAAGCCATGGGCGTGTTCGTGCGCGCCGGCCGCCCCGACCTGGCCGACGGCATGGGCGCCCAACTGCGTGCGCAGGCCCAGATCCTGCTGGGCGTGGCGGACGAGAAGCGCAATATGGGCGACGTGCGCGGCGCCGTGCAGACCCTGCTCGAGGCACTGCACATGGCGCCGGGGAACCTGCAGGTCATGGTCGCGGTGGCCGGCGGTATCCTGCGCCAGGTGAACGAGCTGGGGTGGGATCACACGCTCAGCGAGGTGGCCGCGGAGCAGATCGAGCGGCTGCGGGCGATGGACCCGCATCATCCGCGCCTGGCCGCGCTGACCGAAGAGTTCCAGCAGGCCAAGCGCAAGTACGGCATCTCGGCCTGAACCCCATCGGGACCAGCGCGCAGGCCAGCAGCACGAGGTGGGCCGCGCTGGAATACCAGGGCGCAAGCGCAGGCTGCGCGACGTCTGCACGGGCAAAGGTGTCGAGCAGGCCGTTGGCGAGGTTCCAGCCCCAATGCAGGCCCACCGCCGCCCACAGCGACCGGCTGCGGTAGAGCGCCGCCGCGTAGGCGAGTCCGAAGCAGAACAGCATCACCCACTCGGCCGGGCCCTTGTGCAGGCGGTGCACGTGGTTGAGCACATACAGTCCCGACGACAGCAGGACGACTCCCCAATGCAGGCCAAGTCGTGGAAAAGCGCGCAGCACGAGGCCGCGCGTGAGGATGTCCTCGGCCGTCGAAGCGACGAAGGTCGAGAACAGGAGCCAGGCCAGCGTCGCGACCAGCGCGGAAGCGGCTCCGGCATCCGGCCAGGCCAGTGTGTACACGCCGCGCTGCGTCCCGATCGCGACGGCGGCGAACTTGGCGGCGATTGCCAGCGTCAGTCCGAGCGCCAGCAGGCGCGGCCAGCCCGGGCGTGCATCCAGGTACCAGGCCCGCATGCCGCGAAAGCCGAGCAAGCGCGAACCCCACCAGGCGGCCAAAGGAAAGAGCAGCAGGAGGTAGTCGTTCCCTGAGGCCCGCGGGAAATGATAGAAAAAGATCAGCATGGCAGCGACGAGCAGCATGCGTGATGGCGTTGGCTGGACGAGGGACTGACGGGTGTTGGCTGGCAGGGTCATGTGGCTGATCAAAGCTGAATTGGAGCTGGACTCTAGCCGGTCGCTCCTCCCGCAGTCACCGGGATTGCGATAAAGTCCCGAATCCTGGCGTGAAGCGTGCTGTATGATCCGCGTCTCGCAATCGAAAGCACCACATGCTCATCATCACCATCAAACAAGGCAAGGAAAAAAGCCTGCAGAGCGGCGACCCGTGGATCTACCTGTCGGCCATCGACAAGGTCGAGGGCAAGCCCCACGAACGCAGCAAGATCGGCGCCACGGCGCTGGTGCAGTCTTCCTCGCGCCAATTCCTGGCCCGCGCCGCCTACAACGCCAAGTCGCAGATTGCCGGCCGGGTCTGGACCCTGCGCGAGGACGAGCCGGTCGACCACGCCTTGATCAAGCGCCGCGTGCAGGCGGGGCTGTCCCGACGTATCGATACCTGGCGCAGCGCCGATCCGCAGGCACTGGTGCCGCTGATCGACGGTGAACAGGATGGCTTGTCCGGCCTGCAGGTCCACGGTTACGGTGGCGCCGACGGTTACCTCGTCTGCCAGTTCAATGCCGGGGGTGTCGAATACTGGAAGGTCCCGATCGTGCAGGCGCTGCTCAAGGAAACGAGCTGCCCGAACGTCTACGAACGCTGCGACAAGCTGGTGCGGGAAGCCGAAGGGCTGCCGTTCCGGGCGCGCGTGCTGGCGGGCGAAGAGCCGCCGCAACGCCTGACGGTGCGCGTCGACGGCCGGCTGGCGCCGATGGACATCCGCACGGGTTTCATCTATCCGCGCTGATCGATGCCTTGCCTGTCGGGAAATTTTACAGGCTAGAAGTAACTATTGGTTAAGCCATTGATCTTGCTGCTGTTCTGAATCTGGCATCTTTTTTGCTCTACGCGGGTATTCACACCAGAGGAGATGCCATGACACTGAAAAGCACGATCTGCGCCCTTCTTGCGGCGCTGTCCCTGCCCGCCTTCGGCGGGCCGATGCTGGAGACGCTCAATTACGCCCGCTTCTACAACGCGTCCGACCCGCGCAGCTGGAACGCCTGCCAGAGCGCCACCAGCGCCTGCCAGGGATCGGTGGCGGTTCCCGGCACGAACTTCACTGCGCACTACCATTCCCATGGATCGGCCGACTACGGCATCCTGAAGAACTACGCCGCCGTGAGCCTGAGCGGGGACGCGAGCGCCGGCGCCTTCCCCTCGTTCTTCTCCGGGGGCTCGCGCTCCGGTTTCATCGACTCCTACACCTTCACCGGTGGCGAGGGCAGCGGCACCGCCTACTTCACGTTCGCAGTCGACGGCATCACCAGCCAGAGCGGCGGCGCCTATGGCGGCAGCCTGTTCCAGTACGTCCCTGCCAATAACGGCGTGCTCGACTGGGCAGGCCAGCGCAATTTCTCGGTCATCGACGGCGTGGGCACCATCACGGTGCCGATCGTCTTCGGATCGCCGGTCGACATGCTGCTCTCCTTCTATGCCCTGGCCCAGGTGTTCCAGTGGGAAGAAGGCTCGGCGGCCATGGCGGACTTCAGCCATACGGCGATCCTCAGCAAGATCGCGGTGCGCGACAGCGCGGGACAGCTCGTCGAGGACTTCGCGATTGCCTCGGCTTCGGGTACGCGCTATGGCGCGAATGGCGTGGTGTCGGAGCCTGGCTCTGCTGCCCTGCTGCTTGCCGGGCTGGGAACTGCGGCGTACTGGCGCCGCAAACGCAAGCAGCCGGGGATCTGATCAAGGAGCGCCGTAGGCACCGCCGCCGGGCGTCTCGATCACGAACAGGTCGCCCGGCCCCATGTCCACCTTGCCGATATGGCCGAGCGTTTCCACCGTCCCGTCGGCCCGCAGCACCGTGTTCCTTCCGCGCTCGCCCGGCGCGCCACCCGCCATGCCGAAAGGCGCATGGATGCGGTTGTTCGACAGGATGGCCGCGGTCATCGGCTCCAGGAAGCGCACCTTCCTGGTGCCCCCATTACCACCGTGCCAGCGCCCTGCTCCGCCCGAACCACGGCGGATCTCGTAGCTTTCCAGCCGCACCGGGAAGCGGAACTCGAGGATTTCCGGGTCGGTCAGGCGCGAGTTGGTCATGTTCGTCTGGACCACGTCGGTGCCATCGAAGCCCTCGCCAGCGCCGGCACCTCCTGAAATGGTTTCGTAGTACTGGTAGCGTTCGTTGCCGAAGGTGAAGTTGTTCATCGTGCCCTGGCTTGCCGCCATCACGCCCAGCGCGCCGTAGAGCGCATTCGTGATGCAGGTCGAGGTCTCGACGTTCCCCGACACCACCGAGGCCGGATAGTGCGGATTGAGCATGGAACCCGGCGGGATGATCACCTTGAGCGGCTTGAGGCAGCCACCGTTCAGCGGAATCTCGTCATCCACCAGGGTGCGGAAGACGTAGAGCACCGCCGCCATGCAGACGGCGGACGGCGCATTGAAGTTGTTCGGCAGCTGGGCCGAAGTGCCGGTGAAATCGATCTCCGCGCTACGGCTGGCCTTGTCGACGCGGATCGCCACTTCGATGCGGGCGCCGTTGTCGAGGTCATAGCTGTAGCGGCCATCCTTGAGGGCCGAGATCACGCGCCGCACGGCTTCTTCCGCATTGTCCTGCACATGGCCCATGTAGGCGCGCACGACGTCCAGGCCATAGTAGCCGACCATGCGGTGCAGCTCTTCGACACCTTTCTGGTTGGCCGCCACCTGGGCGCGCAGGTCGGCCATGTTCTGGTCCGGATTCCTGGCCGGGTAGCGTCCGCTGCCGAGCAGGACACGCGCCGCATCTTCGCGCAGGATGCCGTCGCCGCCGTCGACCAGCTTGAAGTTGTCGATCAGGATGCCCTCCTGCTCGATGTGGTGCGAGTCCGGCGGCATCGAGCCCGGCGTGGTGCCGCCGATGTCGGCGTGGTGGCCGCGCGAGCCGACGTAGAACAGAATTTCGTCCCCGGCCTCGTCGAACACGGGCGAGATCACCGTGACGTCCGGCAGGTGGGTGCCGCCGTTGTAGGGATCGTTGAGCACATAGACATCGCCGGCCTTCATCTTGCCCGCGTTCCTGCGCATCACGGTCTTGATGCTCTCGCCCATCGAGCCGAGGTGCACCGGCATGTGCGGCGCGTTCGCGACCAGGTTGCCGCCTGCATCGAAGATCGCGCAGCTGAAGTCCAGGCGCTCCTTGATGTTCACCGAATAGGCCGTGTTCTGCAGCCGCAGGCCCATTTGCTCGGCGATCGACATGAACAGGTTGTTGAAGATCTCCAGCATCACCGGGTCGGCCGCGGTGCCGATGGCGCGCCGCTCGGGCAGCACTTCCACGCGCTTGAGCACCAGGTGGTCATAGGAAGTGACCTCGGCCTGCCATCCCGGCTCGACGACGGTGGTCGCATTCGCTTCGGCGATGATGGCCGGGCCGCGCACGATGTCGCCTGGCCCGATGGATTCGCGCACGTAGATACCGGTGTCATGCCAGGCGCCGCCGCTGTACATCCTGACGGTTTCGCTGGCCTGGGGCCGCGCGCCGGCCGACACGACGGACGCCTGCATCTCGCCGGGCGCGTCCGAGCGGCCGATCGCTTCCACGGAGACCGCTTCGACGACCAGGCCGCGCGCGGGCATCAGGAAAGAATAGCGGCGCTTGTAGGCCTGCTCGAATGCCGCCTGCATGCTGGCCGGGTCGGCGAAGGGCACGACGATGGCCGAATCGGTTCCCTCGTAGCGCAGGTGCACGCGCTGGACCAGTTCGATGCGTTCTTCCGCCACGCCCTGCCTCCGCAGCTGGCCGCGCGCGTCCTGGCCGAGGGCCGAGAGCTCCTGCGCCAGCGCATCGCTTGCGAGTTCGGCCAGGCGCCGTTCGACGGCGCGCTCGCGCATCGCGGTCTGGTCGGCCAGGCCCATGCCGTAGGCCGACAGCACGCCGGCCAGCGAATGGATGAAGACCGTCTTCATGCCCAGCGCGTCGGCCACCAGGCAGGCGTGCTGCCCGCCGGCGCCGCCGAAGCTGGTCAAGGCATACTCGGTGACGTCGTGGCCGCGCTGCACGGAGATCTGCTTGATGGCATTGGCCATATTCCCGACCGCGATCCGGATGAAGCCTTCGGCCACTTCCTCGGGCGCCGGCGTCGTGCCGGTGCTGGCGCCGATCTCCTGCGCCATCGCAGCGAAACCGGCACGCACGGCCACGTCGTCCAGCGCGTCGACGCCCATCGGCCCGAACAGGCGCGGGAAGTGGCGTGGCTGGATCTTGCCGAGCATGACGTTGCAGTCGGTGACAGCGAGCGGCCCGCCGCGCCGGTAGCTGGCCGGGCCCGGATTGGCGCCGGCGCTGTCGGGGCCGACGCGGTAGCGGGCGCCGTCGAAGTGCAGGATCGAGCCGCCGCCGGCCGCCACCGTGTGGATGCTCATCATCGGGGCGCGCATGCGCACGCCGGCGACCTGGGTCTCGAACACGCGCTCGAACTCCCCGGAGTAATGCGAGACGTCGGTCGAGGTGCCGCCCATGTCGAAGCCGATCACGCGCTCGAAGCCGGCCAGGCGGCTGGCGCGTACCATGCCGACGATCCCGCCGGCTGGCCCCGACAGGATGCTGTCCTTGCCCTGGAAGGCGCGCGCATCGGTCAGGCCGCCGCTCGATTGCATGAACTGCAGGTTCACCCCAGGCAATTCCCCGGCGACCTGGTCGACATAGCGCCGCAGGATCGGCGAGAGATAGGCATCGACCACCGTGGTGTCGCCGCGCGCCACCAGTTTCATCAGCGGACTGACCTCGTGCGAACTCGATACCTGGGTGAAGCCGATCCCGCGCGCGATGCGCGCCACCGCCGCCTCGTGCGCGGTGTAGCGGTAGCCGTGCATGAAGACGATGGCAAGCGAGCGCAGGCCGCGATCATAGGCCGCCTGCAGCGCCGCGCGCGTGGCCGGCTCGTCCAGTTCGCGCACCACTTCGCCATGCGCGCCCATGCGCTCGCTGACCTCGATCACCTCGGCATACAGCAGCTCGGGCAGCACGATGTGGCGGTCGAACAGGCGCGGCCGGTTCTGGTAGGCGATGCGCAGCGCGTCGCGAAACCCTTTCGTAATGGCCAGCACGGTCGGCTCGCCCTTGCGCTCCAGCAGCGCATTGGTGGCCACCGTCGTGCCCATCTTGACCGCCTCGACCAGGGCCGCGGGAATCGATTCGCCTGCCGCCACGCCGAGCAGGTGGCGGATGCCGGCCACCGCCGCGTCGCGGTACTGTTCCGGGTTCTCGGACAGCAGCTTGTGGGTCAGGAGCTGCCCGTCGGGCCTGCGCGCCACGATGTCGGTGAAGGTGCCGCCGCGATCGATCCAGAACTGCCAGTCCATGCTTCCCTCCTGCCCTATGCTGTCGATCCCGCCATTCTAGCCGCTGCGCGCGACCGCCCCGGCGAAAATGGACGACAATGCGGAACATGGACAATCATCTTTACACCGTGGCGCAGGTACGCGCCATCGAAGAGGCGGCCTGTGCCGGCCTGCCGCCCGGAACCCTGATGCGCCGCGCCGGTGACGCGGCCGCCCGCTTCGCCCTCGAACTGCTGGGCGAGCGGCGCGACAAGCCGGTGCTGGTGCTGGCCGGCCCCGGCAACAACGGCGGCGACGCGCTCGAAGTGGCGGCCAACCTGGCCGACAGCGGCGTCGACGCCACCGTGCTGTTCCAGCCGGGCCAGCGCGAGATCTCCGACGAGGCCCAGTCGGCCCACGAGCGCGCCAGGAGCGGCACCGTCGGCTTCATCGACATGCTGCCGCCCAGCGGCGACTGGGGCCTGGTGGTGGACGGCCTGTTCGGGATCGGGCTGGCCCGTCCGATCGAGGGCGACTACCGCGAGATGGTGGAAGCGGTCAATGCGATGCGCTGCCCCGTGCTGGCCCTCGACGTGCCGAGCGGGCTGGACGCCGATACCGGCGCCGTCATCGGCCCCGGGGGCGTCGCGGTTCGCGCGACCCACACCATCACCTTCCTGGGCGACAAGTCAGGCCTGCACACCCTGGATGGGCGCGATTCAGCGGGACATGTACGGGTGGAGATGCTGGGCGTCAGCCCGGAGCTGCTGCCCCCACCTTCCGCGCGCCTCGGTACGGCCGAGCTGTTCGCGCATCGCCTGGCGGCGCGGCGCCACAACAGCCACAAGGGCAGCTTCGGCGACGTCGCCGTGCTCGGCGGCGCCCATGGCATGGCGGGCGCGCCGGTGCTGGCGGCGCGCGGCGCCCTGTATGGCGGCGCGGGCCGGGTCTTCGTCGCCATGCTGGATTCCGGCCCGGGCTACGACAGCGTCCAGCCGGAACTGATGTTCCGCACGGCCGACGGATTCGATTTCACAGGCCGCACCCTCGTCATCGGCCCCGGCATGGGCGACTCCGCGGGCGCGATGCGCCTGCTGGCCAGGGCGCTCGACAGCGACAGCCCGCTCCTGGTCGATGCCGATGCCATCAACCTGATCGGCGCGAGTCCCGACCTGCTGGCCCGCCTTGCCGGCCGCGGCGCCCCGAGCGTCTTGACGCCGCATCCGCTGGAAGCGGCACGCCTGCTCGGCCAGAGCACGGGCGTGATCCAGGCCGACCGCCTGGCGGCGGCGCGCGAGATCGCCCTGCGCACGCGGGCGACCGTGATCCTGAAGGGCTCGGGTTCCGTCATCGCGCAGCCCGACGGCGCTCTCGTGATCAATCCGACCGGGAATGCGGGGCTGGCCACGGCCGGCAGTGGCGACGTGCTCGCCGGGATTTGCGGCGCGCTGCTGGCCCAGGCTTGGCCGGCAGGGGAAGCGGCGATCGGCGCAGCCTGGATCCACGGCGCGGCGGCGGACCTGCTGGTCGCCCATGGCATCGGGCCGATCGGGATGACGGCCGGAGAGCTGCCCGCGGCGGCGCGGGCAGTGCTCAATCTGCTGGTCGCGGAAGTGTCCTAGCGTCTTACGCCAGGCGGCCGGCCGCGATCGTGATGGTGCGCCCACAGCGGGCCGCCATCGCCGGATCGTGCGTGACGAGCACCAGGGTCGAGCCGCGTTCGCGGTTCAGTTCGAACATCAGCTGGATCACGGACTCGCCGGTGGCCGCATCCAGGCTGCCGGTCGGCTCGTCCGCGAACAGCAGCGGCGGTTCGGTGACGAAGGCCCGTGCCAGCGCGACGCGCTGCTGCTCGCCGCCCGACAGGTATTTCGGATAATGCTTCAGGCGACTCGACAATCCGACCCGTCCCAGCATGGCCTCGGCCCTGGCGCGCGCGTCCGGGTCGCCGCGCAGTTCCAGCGGCAGCATCACGTTCTCGAGCGCGTTCAGGTGGGCGAGCAGCTGGAAGGACTGGAACACGAAACCGAGCTTGGCCTTGCGAAACGCCGCGCGGCCGTCCTCGTCAAGGGCGAAGATATCGGTGCCGTCGAGCACGACCTTGCCCTCGCTTGGCGTGTCGAGGCCGGCCAGCAGGCCGAGCAGGGTCGACTTGCCCGAGCCCGAAGCGCCGACGAGCGCGAGCGTCTCGGCCGCTTGCACGGTAAAATCGATGTTTTGCAGGATGGTGAGTTCGCCGCTGGCGTCCGCCACCCGCTTCGACAGGCCGCTGACGACGATTGCCGGCGGCCGGGCAGTTTCGGCTGCCGCACCATTCTTGAACACCTCGGGGTTATCGCGCATGCTTCTTCTTCGTAGTCTTAAAAAGTTGTCCGTGATTGCGTGCTTGATGCTGGCCGCGTCGGCGAGCGCCTATTCTGCACCAAAAACCGTACTCGTGGTGGGCGACAGCCTTTCGGCCGAGTACGGCATCACCCGCGGCACGGGCTGGGTCGCCCTGCTCGAGCGCAAGCTCAAGCAGGAGAAAATCCCCGCCACCATCGTCAACGCCAGCATCAGCGGCGAGACGACCATCGGCGGGCGCACCCGCATGCCCGCCCTGCTGGACCAGCACAAGCCGCACATCGTCGTCATCGAACTGGGCGCCAACGATGGCCTGCGCGGACTGCCGGTGGCCTCGGCCGAAAGCAATCTGCGCGCGATGGTGAGCATGGCCCAACAGAAGAAGGCCAAGGTCATGCTGATCGGGATGCGCATGCCGCCAAACTACGGGCGCGCCTATACCGAGAGCTTCTTCAATATGTTCAAGAAGATCGCGAACGAGACCAAGTCGCCGCTGGTACCCTTCATGCTGGAAGGCGTGGCCGACAAGCCGAGCCTGTTCCAGCAGGACCGCCTGCACCCGCTGGCCGCCGCCCATCCCATCATCCTGAACAATATCTGGCCTACTTTCTCCGGCCTCGTGAAAAAACAATGAAATACCCCGCCGTCCTCAGCTTTGCCGACATCCTCCCTGCACTGGACGCGTTCGACACCATCATCGACGCGCGCAGCGAGTCCGAGTACGCGCTCGACCGCATTCCCGGCGCCATCAACGCCCCGGTGCTGGACGACGCCCAGCGCATCCGGGTCGGCACGCTGTACAAGCAGACCGGCCCCTTCGAAGCCAAGCGCGTCGGCGCGCCCCTGGTGGCCGCCAACATCGCGCGCCACATCGAGACCCTGTGGGCGGACAAGCCGCGCGAGTGGAAGCCGCTCGTGTATTGCTGGCGCGGAGGCAACCGCAGCGGCTCGATGGCCCACATCCTGGCGAAGATCGGCTGGCCGGTGGTGCAGCTCGATGGCGGCTACAAGGCCTACCGCGCCCACGTAGCCGGCAGCCTGGAGAATCCGCCCGAGCTCGATTTCCGCGTGGTGTGCGGCACCACGGGCAGCGGCAAGAGCCGCCTGCTCGAAACCCTGGACGGCATCGGCGCCCAGGTGCTCGACCTCGAGAAGCTGGCCGCCCACCGCGGCTCCGTGCTGGGGCACCTGCCGAACGAGCCGCAGCCCACCCAGAAGTGGTTCGAGAGCCAGATCTGGGACCTGCTGCGCCGCTTCGATCCGGCCAGGCCCGTCTTCGTCGAATCCGAGAGCAAGAAGGTCGGCAACCTGCGCGTGCCGGAAGCCGTCATGGCGCGCATGCGGGCCTCGCCCTGCATCGCCCTGTCCCTTTCGCGCGAGAACCGCGTGCGCCTGCTGATGGAAGATTACGAGCACTTCTGCGCCGATCCGTCGGCCCTGAACGGGCAGCTCGACCACCTGGTCCAGCTGCATGGTCGCGACACGATCACCGCGTGGCAGGAGATGGCCAACAGCGGCGCGATGCCGGAGCTGGTGGACCAGCTCCTGGTGCAGCACTACGACCCGGCCTACCTGCGTTCGATCGACCGCAACTTCGTGCAGTACCCGAAGGCGCAGCTGCTGGAGCTGGGCGATATCTCGAAGGGCGATTTCGAAGCCGCGGCGCGCAAGTTGCACGCCGCCTGAACACCGGGGCGCGCCCTACGGACAGCGCGTCCGTCCACAAGACAAAAAGCCCGGACTGCTCACGCAGCCGGGCTTTTTTTATGCCTTGCTCGCCTACGGCGTCTTATTGCGCGTCGCTGCGCACGCCCAGTTGCGACGGCGAGACGGTGACCTTGGCCTTGGCCTTGGTCTTGAGCGCTTCGACGTAGTTGTACATCTCCGCCTGGCCCACCAGCTGGCCGATCTGCTGCGCTTCCTGGGTGCGGCGCGCGGTGTCCGGTGCCGCGGGCTGCGAGACCTTGCCGATGCGGTAGACGCCATAGCCCTGGCCCGGCACTTCCACGCCCACATAGGCCGGCAGCTTGCTCACGTCCGCTTTCAGCACGGCGAGGGCCGCGGCGGTGTTGATGGTCGGCTGCTTGGTGCGGGCGACCACGGTCGGCGCGCCGAAGCCGGTGGCGTCGCCGGATGCCTTCACGGCGGCCAGCTTCTGCTCGCCGGCGGCGCGCGCCAGACGGGCCGCTTCTTCCAGGGTCACGCGCTGGCGGATCTGGGCGTCAACTTCGGCCAGCGGACGCTTGGTGGCAGGCTTGAACTCGACCACGCGGCCCGAGATCAGCACGCTCGGCGACACCTCGATGGCTTCGGTGTTGCGCTTGTTCTTGACCGCGTCCACGCCGAAGATCGCAGCCAGGAACTTCTCGTTGTTGTACGGCGCCTGTGCCAGCGCCGGATTCGGCTTGCGGGTCAGGCCCTCGACGGTCTCGATCTTCAGGCCCAGCTTGTCGGCGACGGGCTTGAGGCTCTCCGACTGCTCGTACACCATATTGGTGAAGGTCTCGGCCATCTCCGAATACTTCTTCGACAGCTTCTGCTTCTTCAGGTCGGCCGCGATCTCGTCCTTGGCTTCGGCCAAAGGCTTTTGCTGGGCAGGCTTGAGCGAAGTCACCTTGATGACGTGGTAGCCGAATTCCGACTGCACCAGGCCGCTCACTTCACCTTCCTTGAGCGCGTAGATCGCGTCCTCGACCGGCTTGACGAAGACGCCCTTCTCGACCACGCCCAGGTCGCCGCCCTGCGCGGCCGAGCCCTGGTCCTGCGACTGTGCCTTGGCGATCTCGGCGAAGTTGGCCGGGTTCTTGCGAACCTCCGCCAGCACGCTTTCCGCCTTGGCCTTGGCAGCGGCCTGCTCGGCCGGCTTGGCGTCGCGCGCCAGGTTGATCAGGATGTGGCTCGCGGTGCGCTGTTCCGGCGTCGTGTAGACCTTGAGGTTCTTGTTGTAGTAGTCCGTGACTTCGGCATCGCTCACCTGTACCTGGCTGGCCACGGCGTCCGCGTCGAACAGGACGTACTCCGCCTTCACCTGTTCCGGGATGGTGAACAGCTGGGCGTTATTGTCATAGTAGGCCTTGACCATCTCGTCGGTCACCTTCACCTGCGGCAGGTACTGGGCGATCGGGAAGACCAGTTCCTGCACTTCGCGTTCCTGGTCGTTGATGTCCGACAGGCGGGTCGCGACCGTGCGCGGCGCGAAGGCGGTCTGCTGGATCGAACCGGCCAGCTGCTGGACGGTCAGGTCGCGGCGCAGGCGCTGGTCGTACATGCTCGGGGTCAGGCCCTGGGCGGCCAGCAGCGACTTGTACTGCTCCATGTCGAAGCTGCCGTCGGGCTTGCGCAGGCCGGGGATGTCGGCGATCTGCTTGGCGATGGCGGCGTCGCCGACGGTCATGTGACTGGCCGCGATCTCGGCGTTGATCGCGCGCTCGGCGACCAGGTTGTTCAGGATGGCCTGCTTGGCTTCCGGCGTCTCGAACATCTTCTGGTCGAACTGCGGGCCCATCATCTGGCGCGCCTGGTCGATCTGGCGGCGCTGGGCTTCTTCCCATTCCTGCTGGGTGACCTTCTGGCCGGCCACGGTTGCCACGCCGGCGGCGGCGTCACCGCGGTCCTGGTAGCTCTCGAGACCCACTAACACGAACGACGGCACGATGATCACGAGCAGCAGCCCCTGCATCACGCGCTTGTTGTTACGGACAAAATCAAACATGGTCAGCCATTCAAGGTTGAAAATGCTTTAACAGCACAGGTTAAAAAAAAAGGCGAACTCGCGTTCGCCTCTTCTCGTTTCCCGAGGCCTTTGCAGACTTCGGATCTTACTGAATTCTGGCGGAGCGGACGGGGCTCGAACCCGCGACCCCCGGCGTGACAGGCCGGTATTCTAACCAACTGAACTACCGCTCCAGAATAATGTTGTGGATGTTGGCGGAGCGGACGGGGCTCGAACCCGCGACCCCCGGCGTGACAGGCCGGTATTCTAACCAACTGAACTACCGCTCCAACAAGAATTCACTACATCGCAATACCTTTGCAGGTAGTGCTCCCTGCATGTCACTGCAGAGAAGGCATTAGTTTACAGCATCTTTCAGAGCTTTACCAGCCTTAAATTTCGGAACCTTCGCAGCCTTAATCTTGATCGGTTCCTTGGTGCGCGGATCGCGGCCCGTACGTGCGGCGCGCTCGCCCACGGTGAAGGTGCCGAAGCCGACCAGCGTGACGCTGTCGTTCTTCTTCAGGGACTCGGTCACGGCTTCGATCATCGCGTCGAGAGCACGCGTTGCCGAGGCCTTGGTGATGTCCGCGGACTTCGCGATTTCTTCGATCAGTTCTGTCTTGTTCACTTCTCAACCCTCGTGTGTTCGTTTGACGCCGCGGCGCCTACTTGCAAAAGTGCAAGCGCGTATTAAACAAGGGCAACATTGGTATGTCAAGCAACATGCGTCGAGGGTCGCGTCGGGTTGTTCGCAAGCCGCGTACCGCGCAAGAAAAACAGGCGCCCGAGGGCGCCTGTTTAGCGGAGTGTGCAGGCGGTTTAGTGCTTGACCACGTCGGTCGAGCCATCCGCCGTCGCGGCCGGAGCCACGGCAACGGTGGCCGGCACATCGCTGAGCGCTTCCGGCTGGCGCTCCAGCGCCACTTCCAGCACCTTCTCGATCCAGCGCACCGGCACGATCTCGAGCTTGTTCTTGACGTTGTCCGGGATGTCGGCCAGGTCCTTCACGTTCTGCTCGGGGATCAGGACCGTCTTGATGCCGCCGCGATGCGCCGCCAGCAGCTTCTCCTTCAGGCCGCCGATCGGCAGGACTTCGCCGCGCAGCGTGATCTCGCCCGTCATCGCCACGTCGGCGCGCACCGGGATGCCGGTGAAGGCCGAGACCAGGGCGGTGGTCATGCCGATACCTGCCGACGGACCATCCTTGGGCGTCGCGCCTTCCGGCACGTGGATGTGGATGTCGGTCTTCTCGAAGGTCTCCGCCTTGATGCCGAAGCGCTGCGCGCGCGAACGGACCACGGTGCGGGCCGCTTCGATCGATTCCTTCATCACGTCGCCCAGGGTGCCGGTGCGGATGATGGCGCCCTTGCCCGGCACGTTGACCGCTTCGATCGTGAGCAGGTCGCCGCCGACTTCGGTCCAGGCCAGGCCGACCACCTGGCCGATCTGGTTTTCCTTCTCGGCGACGCCGAAATCATAGCGGCGCACGCCCAGGAACTTGTCTAGGTTCTTGGCGTTGACCAGGATGCGCTTCTCGGCTTTCGTCAGCAGCAGCATCTTGACGACCTTGCGGCAGATCTTCGAGATCTCGCGCTCGAGCGAACGCACGCCCGCTTCACGGGTGTAGTAGCGGATGATGTCGCGGATCGCCGATTCCTCGACCTTGATCTCGCCTTCCTTCAGGCCGTTGTTCTTGATCTGCTTCGGCAGCAGGTAGCGCTGCGCGATGCTGGTCTTCTCATCCTCGGTATACCCGGACAGGCGTATCACTTCCATCCGGTCGAGCAGCGCCGGCGGGATGTTGAACGAGTTCGAGGTCGCCACGAACATCACGTCCGACAGGTCGAAGTCGACTTCGACGTAGTGGTCGCTGAAGGTATGGTTCTGCGCCGGGTCCAGCACTTCGAGCAGGGCCGACGACGGGTCGCCGCGGAAGTCCGCGCCCATCTTGTCGATCTCGTCGAGCAGGAACAAGGGATTCCTCACGCCGACCTTGGCGAGCGACTGCAGCACCTTGCCCGGCATCGAGCCGATATAGGTACGGCGGTGGCCGCGGATCTCGGCCTCGTCGCGCACGCCGCCGAGCGCCATGCGCACGTACTTGCGGTTGGTGGCGCGGGCGATCGATTCGCCCAGGGAGGTTTTACCCACGCCCGGAGGACCGACGAAGCACAGGATCGGGGCCTTCAGCTTGTCGACGCGCTGTTGCACCGCGAGGTACTCGAGGATGCGTTCCTTGATCTTGTCGAGGCCGTAGTGGTCGGCTTCCAGCACTTGCTGGGCCTTTTCCAGGTCAATGGTGACCTTGGACTTTTTCTTCCACGGCAGACCAACCAGGGTGTCGATGTAGTTGCGCACGACGGTGGCTTCGGCCGACATCGGCGACATCATCTTGAGCTTCTTGATCTCGCCCTGCGCCTTTTCCAGCGCCTCTTTCGGCATCTTGGCGGCGATCACCTTCTTCTCGAGTTCCTCGATATCGGCGCCGTCTTCGCCTTCACCCAGCTCTTTCTGGATGGCCTTGACCTGTTCGTTCAGGTAGTACTCGCGCTGCGACTTCTCCATCTGGCGCTTGACGCGGCCGCGGATGCGCTTCTCGACCTGCAGGATGTCGAGTTCGCCTTCCAGCTGGCCGAGCAGGTGCTCGAGGCGCTTGGCGACGTTGAAGATCTCCAGGATGACCTGCTTCTGCTCGAGCTTGAGCGGCAGGTGCGCGGCGACGGTGTCGGCCAGGCGGCCGGCGTCGTCGATGCCCGCCAGCGAGGCGAGGATCTCCGGCGGGATCTTCTTGTTGAGTTTGACGTACTGGTCGAACTGCTGGACGATGGCGCGGCGCATGGCCTCGACTTCGGAATCGTCGCCGATTTCCGAAGCGACCGGGGTCAGCTCGGCGGTGAAGTGGGTCGCGCCATCGGTGATGTGGTCGATGCGCGCGCGCTGGGCGCCTTCCACCAGCACCTTCACGGTGCCGTCGGGGAGCTTCAGCATTTGCAGAATATTGGCCACGCAGCCGATCTCGTAGATGTCTGCGGCGGAAGGTTCGTCCTTGGCGGCAGCCTTCTGGGCGGCCAGCATGATGCTCTTGCCCTGCTCCATCGCGGCTTCCAGGGCCTTGATGGATTTCGGACGGCCGACGAACAGAGGTATCACCATATGCGGGAACACGACCACGTCGCGCAGCGGCAGGAGGGGCAGCGTCGTTTGCTCGGTTAATTTCGAAGTTGTCATGGCGTACCTTATAAAAGCGTGTTGCTGAACTTGGGCGCTCGCAGCCTGAATCTCAAGACCGCTGCGAAAATATTTTCTTCAAGTAAAAGAATACCAATTTCTAGAAAATATAGCCGTTCCAATAAAATTCGCATTTTCAAAAGAAAAAGCCACCGCACGAGCGAACCCGCGAGTGGCTTTTCGATTGAAGCCTACGTCTTTTATTGAAGTAAATTGTACCTTCAAGAATCCGTACGGCAAGACTTTTGTTGCAAGCGTGCAGGGCTTTTTTAATTTTCCCCAGAAGCTTTTGGCGTTTCGCTGTAAATCAGCAAAGGTTTTGCGCCATTCGTGATCGTATTTTCATCAATAACGACCTTCACGACGTTTTGCTGGCTTGGCAGCTCGTACATCACGTCCAGCAGCGCGTGCTCGAGGATCGAGCGCAGGCCGCGGGCGCCGGTCTTGCGGGCCAAAGCCTTGCGCGCAATCGCGTGCAGGGCCGCAGGACGTATTTCGAGTTCGGCGCCTTCCATTTCAAGCAGCTTCGAGTATTGCTTGATCAAAGCATTCTTCGGCTCGATCAGGATCTGGATCAGCGCCTCTTCGGTCAGCTCGCTCAGGGTGGCGACGACCGGCAGACGGCCGACCAGCTCGGGGATCAGGCCGAACTTGATCAGGTCTTCCGGCTCGGCTTCCATCAGGATTTCGCTGTTGGCGCGCTCGGTCTGGCTCTTGACCGTGGCCGCGAAGCCGATGCCGCTCTTTTCCGAACGGTTCTGGATGATCTTCGCCAGGCCGTCGAATGCGCCGCCGCAGATGAACATGATGTTGGTCGTGTCGATCTGGACGAAGTCCTGGTTCGGATGCTTGCGGCCGCCCTGCGGAGGGACCGAGGCCATGGTGCCCTCGATCAGCTTCAGCAGCGCCTGCTGCACGCCCTCGCCCGAGACGTCACGGGTGATCGACGGGTTGTCGGACTTGCGCGAAATCTTGTCGATTTCATCGATGTAGACGATGCCGCGCTGGGCTTTCTCGACTTCGTAGTTGCAGCTTTGCAGCAGCTTCTGGATGATGTTCTCGACGTCTTCGCCGACATAGCCGGCTTCGGTCAGCGTGGTCGCGTCGGCGATCACGAAGGGAACGTTGAGCATGCGCGCCAGGGTCTGGGCCAGCAGGGTCTTGCCGGAACCGGTCGGGCCCACGAGCAGGATATTGCTCTTGGCCAGTTCGACGTCGTCCTTCTTGCCCAGGTGCTTGAGGCGCTTGTAATGGTTGTACACCGCCACCGACAGGATGCGCTTGGCCGTCTGCTGGCCGATCACGTACTGGTCGAGCAGTTCGGTGATTTCGTGCGGCGTCGGCAGGTCGGACTTCGCGCCCGCCACCGACTCGACGTTGGAGGTCTCGTCGCGGATGATGTCGTTGCACAAATCGATGCATTCATCGCAGATGAACACCGACGGGCCCGCGATCAGCTTCTTCACTTCGTGCTGGCTTTTTCCGCAGAAAGAGCAGTACAGAAGTTTTTCGCCGCTGGAGGATTTTTTGTCAGACATGGGGCAGGTTATCTAATAAGTTGCTTGAATATAACGCTAATACGAGCACGCAACAAGTGCGCACACGAACATGCTACCCGAAATAAAAACGAAACGCCCGAACACGTTTTGCGCCCGGGCGTTTTTTGGCAACACCTTTGACGGCGTCGCAACGCGCAGCTGGTATTGCTGCCCTTATGCGCGGTTGGTCAGTACGCGGTCGATCATGCCGTACTCGACAGCCTCTTCCGCCGACATGAAGCGGTCGCGGTCGGTGTCGCGGTGGATCTGCTCGATGCTCTGGCCGGTGTTGTCGGCCATGATGCGCGCCAGGCGCTCGCGCAGGTACAGGATTTCCTTGGCCTGGATCTCGATGTCCGAGGCCATGCCCTGGGAACCGCCGGACGGCTGGTGGATCATCACGCGCGAGTTCGGCAGCGAGAAACGCTTCCCCTTGGCGCCGGCGGCCAGCAGGAAGGCGCCCATCGAGGCGGCCAGGCCGGTGCACAGGGTGGAGACGTCCGGCTTGATGAAGTTCATCGTGTCGAAGATCGCCAGGCCCGCCGAGACCGAACCGCCCGGGGAGTTGATGTACAGCGAGATGTCCTTGTCCGGATTCTCGCTCTCCAGGAACAGCAGCTGGGCCACGATCAGGTTGGCCATCTGGTCGTTGACAGGACCGACCAGGAAGATCACGCGCTCCTTGAGGAGGCGCGAGTAGATGTCATAGGCGCGCTCGCCGCGGCCGCTCTGTTCGACCACCATCGGCACGAGGCCGAGTGCTTGGGTATCCAATGCCGGATTACGAATCATACCTGTCTCGTTCCTTGTAAAAATGGGTTAAAAAACCTAGCCTCCAGACACGTCGGGTGGACGTCATCCCGGGCAGCACCCGGCATGACGTCCACCCGACGATAAACCGAAACCCATACGGGTCGGGCTATTTTTAACCCTGTGGGTTGCCACCCATCAGTTCATCGAAAGCGATGGTCTTGGTGCTGACCTTCGCCTTGCCGAGGACATAGTTAACGACGTTTTCTTCCAATACAAGAGCTTCCACTTCGGCCAGGCGGCGACGGTCGCTGTAATAGTACTTCAGGACTTCTTTCGGGTCTTCGTAGCTCTGCGAGAAGTCTTCGATCTGGGCTTTCACCTGCTCCTGGGTGGCTTCCAGCTTGTTGTCGGCCACCAGCTGCGACAGGATCAGGCCCAGGCGCACGCGGCGCTCGGCCTTGTCGGCGAACATCTCGGCCGGGAACGGCATCGACTTGACATCCATGCCACGCTGCATCATGTCCTGGCGGGTCATCTCGGCCAGGCGCTCCGAATCCTGCTGGATCATTGCCTTCGGCACTTCCAACTCGGTCGACTTGACCAGGGCGTCCATCACGGCGTCCTTGTTGCGGGCCTTGATGCGGGCGTTGACTTCACGCTCCAGGTTGGTCTTGATGTCGGCGCGCATCTTTTCGATGGAGCCGTCTTCGATGCCCAGCGACTTGGCGAACTCGGCGTCGACTTCCGGCATGTGGGCCCACTCGAGGTTCTTCAGGGTGATGGTGAACTCGGCGGTCTTGCCGGCCACATCCTTACCATGGTAGTCCTCGGGGAAAGGCAGCGGGAAGGTCTTGCTCTCGCCGACTTTCAGGCCGACGGTCGCGGCTTCGAATTCCGGCAGCATGCGGCCTTCGCCCAGCACGAAGGGGTAGTTTTCGGCCTTGCCGCCAGCGAATTCCTCGCCGTCGATCTTGCCGACGAAGTCGACGGTCACGCGGTCGCCGTTGGCAGCCACGGCTTCGCCACCGGTGCCGTGCTCGCCTGCCTCACCCTTGGTGTGGTAGTGCACGCGCTGCTTGCGCAGGATGTCGATGGTCTTGTCGATCTCGGCGTCCGACACGTCGGCCGACACGGTTTCGATTTCCACATTGGCCAGGTCGCCGATCACGACGTCCGGGTAGACTTCGAAGGTCGCGTCAAACGCCAGGGTGCCTTCCGGCGCATCCTGCTTCGGCTCGATTTTCGGGAAGCCGGCAACGCGCAGCTGGTTCTCGTTGGCTGCGGCGTTGAACGCGCGGCCGACCTTGTCGTTCAGCACATCCGATTCGATCTGGTAGCCGTATTGGGCCGCGACCATCTTGAGCGGCACCTTGCCCGGACGGAAGCCCGGAGCCTTTGCCGTCTTGGCCTGCTGCTTGAGGCGCTTTTCGACCTCCGTACGGACGTCAGCTACCGGAAAAGAGATCGTCAAGCGACGCTCGAGTTTACCCAGGGTTTCGACTGCAGTTGCCATTATAAAAATCGTCCAAAAAAATAATTATTCGTGGTGCGAGGAGGGGGACTCGAACCCCCACACCATTGCTGGCGTCAGGACCTAAACCTGGTGCGTCTACCAATTTCGCCATCCTCGCGCAGGATTGCATTTTCTGCCACAAAAACAAAGGGCGCCCGACAGTGAAACCGGCCGCCCTGCACTCCTCTGTTTAGGGGCTACAACTTCAAACGAATATTTTACTGGATTTTCTGTCACTATTGGGCGTTTTTTGCTAGGCGTGCCGGACCTCGAGCTCATCCATATAGATGAGAAGAGGCTTATCCATATGCATGATCTGGCTGGACGCGTGGGCGCGCGAGCGCCCACGCCTTCCAACCACCGGTCCAATCACGCGACCTTGGCGCCCACCGGTTTCTTTACCCGGAACCAGGCCGCATACAAGGCCGGCAGGAACAGCAGGGTCAGAGCGGTCGCCACCAGCAGGCCGCCCATGATGGCCACCGCCATCGGCCCCCAGAACACGGACCGCGACAGCGGAATCATGGCCAGCGCCGCCGCTGCGGCCGTCAGCAGGATCGGACGGCAGCGGCGCACCGCCGCCTCCACGATCGCGTCCCAGGCTTCGGCGCCGGCGGCGATGTCCTGCTCGATCTGGTCCACCAGGATCACCGAGTTGCGGATGATCATGCCGAACAGGGCGATCACGCCCAGGTTGGCGACGAAGCCGAAGGGGCGGTCGAACACCAGCAGGGCCATGGCGGCGCCGGCGATGCCCAGCGGCCCCGTGAGGAAGACCAGCAATGCGCGCGAGAAGCTGTGCAGCTGCAGCATCAGGAGCGTGAACACGATGAACAGCACCAGCGGCACGTTCGCCATGATCGAGGCTTCCGCGTCCGAGCTGTCGGCCGCGGCGCCCTCCACTTTCACGCGGTAGCCGGCCGGCAGTTTGGAACGGATGTCGGCCAGCTTTTCGTCGACCTGGGCCGTGACGGTCGGCCCTTGGATGCCGGCGACGACGTCGGACTGGACCATGATCGCCCACTCGCGCCCCTCGCGCCAGACCACGCCCGGCTCCCACACGAACTGCACCCTCGCCACCTGCCCGATCGGCACGGCGCCGCCACCGGCCGTCGGTACGAGTGCTTCCGACAGGCGGGTGATGGTCGAGCGCTCCTCGACCGGCTGGCGCACCACGATGTCGATCAGGCGGTTGGTTTCGCGGAACTGGCCCACCGGGGTGCCGGTGAGGGTCGTGTTCACCACGCGGCGCACGGCCTGCGAGGTCACGCCCAGCGCGCGCAGCTTGTCCTGGTCGAGGTCCAGGCGCAGCACCTTGACCGCCTCGTTCCAGTTGTCGTTCACGCCGACCGTGTTCTGGTTGGCGCGCATGACGTCCTTGACCTGGTCGGCGACCTTGCGCACGATGCCGATGTCCGGACCCAGCACCTGGAACTGCACCGGGTAGGCCACCGGCGGACCGTTCGGCAGCAGCTTCACCCGGCCGCGCACCTCGGGAAAATCGTTGCGGAAGGCGTCCTCGATGGTCAAGCGCAGCCTGTCGCGCGCCTCGGCATCGACGGGCAGCACGACCAGCTGCGAGACGTTCGACTGCGGGAAGATCTGGTCCAGCGGCAGGTAGAAACGCGGGCTGCCGGTGCCGACATAGCTCGTCACGCTCTGCACGCCCTGCTGCTTCGCAAGGAAGGCCTCGAAACGCTTCACGGTCGCCTCGTTGGCGGTGAAACTGGTGCCTTCGGGCGACCACATCTCGACCATCAGCTCGGGACGGCTGGAATCGGGGAAGAACTGCTTCTCGATGAAGTTGAAGCCGAACACGCCCAGTGCGAACACGCCCAGGCTGAGCGCAATGGTGGTCTTGCGCCACTCCACGCAGCGGTTGACCAGGCGGCGGAAGCGCTCGTAGGCCGGGCTGTCGAACACGTCGTGCGAGGATTCGCCCTGGCCGTGCGGTTTCACCTTCAGCAGGATGTAGCCGATATAGGGCGTGAACACCACCGCCGCCACCCAGGAAATCAGGAGGGCGAGCGCGTTCACCGAGAACATCGTGAAGGTGTATTCCCCCGCCGCCGACTTGGCCAGGCCGATCGGCAGGAAGCCGGCCGCCGTGATCAGGGTCCCCGTCAGCATCGGGATCGCGGTGGAGGTGTAGGCGAACGTGGCGGCCTCGAAGCGCGACATCCCCTCCTCCATCTTCCTCACCATCATCTCGACCGCGATGATGGCGTCGTCCACCAGCAGGCCCAGCGCGATGATCAGGGCGCCCAGCGAGATCTTGTGCAGCGAGATGTCGAAGACGCGCATGAAGAGGAAGGTAATCGCCAGCACCAGGGGAATGGTCAGGGCCACCACGAGGCCCGGCCGCACGTCGATGCGCAGCTTGGGTTTGGTGTGCAGGCCCAGCGAAATGAAGGACACCGCCAGCACGATGATGACCGCCTCGGCCAGCACCTTGATGAACTCGTTGACCGAGGCGGTCACCGCCTGCGGCTGGTTGGCCACCCTTTCGAGCTCGATGCCGACCGGCAGCTGGGCGCGGACCGACCGTACCGTCGCATCCAGCCCCTCGCCCAGCTTGATGATGTTCCCGCCCTTCTCCATCGACACGCCCAGGCCGATGACTTCCTTGCCGTTGTAGCGCATCTTGTCCTGCGGCGGATCCTGGTAGCCTCGCTTGACGACGGCGAAGTCACCCAGGCGGAAGGTCGTGTTCCCGGCGCGCAGCTGGAGGTTTTCCAGCAGTTCGGTCGTCTTCAAGGCGCCCGTGACCCGCACCTGCAGGTTGTCCGTCGGCGTGACCAGCACGCCGCTGGCCTCGACCCCGTTCTGGGTCGCGATCTGGTTGACGATCTGCTCGAAGGGCACGCCCAGCTGGGCGAATTTCTTACTCGAGAATTCGATGTAGACCTTCTCCTGCTGCACGCCGAACTGCTCCACTTTCGAGACCAGCGGCACTTTCAGCAGCTGCTGGCGCACGAAGTCGGCGTAGTCGCGCATCTCGGCCTGGGTGAAGCCGTCGCCGGACAGGGCGAAGATCGAACCGTAGGTGTCGCCGAATTCGTCGTTGAAGAAGGGTCCCACCACACCCTGCGGGAGCGTGCCGGCCATGTCGCCGATCTTCTTGCGCACCTGGTACCAGGTCGGCCCCGTTTCGGCGGGCGGCGTCGATTCGCGCAGCTCGAGGATGATGGTGGTCTCGCCCGGCTTGGAGAAGCTGCGGATCTTGTCGATATACGGCGTCTCCTGGAGCTTGCGCTCGAGCGGGTCGGTCACCTGCTCGGCCATCTGCACGGCGGTGGCGCCCGGCCACACGGCCTTCACCACCATCGCGCGGAAGGTGAAGGGCGGGTCCTCGTCCTGGCCCAGCTGCTGGTAGCTGAGAATGCCGCCGATCAGGAGGGCCGCGATCAGGTAGCGCGTGAGCGGGATGTGTTCCAGCGCCCAGCGCGACAGGTTGAAGCCCTTGATCATTTAGCGTCCCCTTGCGCGCCAGCGCCCACTGCGGCGGCTTCGGTGTCGCCGCGGCGCGAGACGTCGGCCGTCAGGATCCTGACCTTCTGGCCGGGCTTGAGCAGGTGCACGCCGGCCGTCACCACGGTCTGTCCCGGCTGCACGCCGCCCGCCAGCAGGATGTCGTTGCCGGCCTGGCCCGCCACCTGCACGCGGCGCAGCTGCACCGCCCCGTTCTCGACGACCCAGACGCTGGTCGCGCCCTTGTCCTGCACCAGGGCGCTGAGAGGCACGCGCAGGCGCGAGGCATCGCCCGTGCCGCCTGCGGCCATGTCGACGGTGGCCGTCATCCCAAGGCGCACCTCGGGATTGGCGGGAATCGAGACTTTCACCGTATACGTGCGGGTGGCCGGGTCGGCCACCGGCGAGACTTCGCGGATCTTGCCGGGGATGGCTTCGTCGCGATTGGCCCACAGGCGCACCTTGACGTCGCTGGCCTTGCGCAGCTGCTCGACGCGGTCTTCCGGGATGCCGATCACCACTTCCTTCTCGTCCGTGCGCGCCACGCGCACCACCGGCGCGCCGGCCGCGACGACCTGGCCGACTTCGGCGTCGACCGCCGTCACCACGCCATTCGTGTCGGACTCCAGGTTGGCGTAGCCGGCCTGGTTCGACTGGCCGCGGAAGCCCGCGCGCGCCGCGTCCACGTTCGCCTGGGCCGCGCGCAGGGCCGCCTGCTTGGCATCCAGCACCGCCTGGCTGACGAAGTTCTGGGCGCGCAGGTTCTGGTGCCGCTTGTAGTCGGCCTGGGCCAGGTCGCGCTCGGTCTCGGCGGCGCGCAGGGTGGCCCTGGCCTGGGCCTCGGCCAGGCGCAGGTCCTGCGGGTCGAGGCGCATCAGGACCTGGCCGTCCTTGACGTTCGCGCCCACGTCGACCTTGCGCTCGACGATCTTGCCGCCGACCCGGAAGCCCAGGCGCGACTCGTAGCGCGGACGCACGTCGCCCGAGAACTCGACGCGCTCGGCGCCGTCGCCGGCGGCGAGCTTGACGACGCGGACCGGGCGGATGTCTTCGACCTTGGCCTCTTCCTTGCCGCAGCCTGCCAGCAGCAGGAGCAGGAGGGGCGCGGCGCAGGCGGCGCGGACGAGGCAGGGGGAATGGCGGGAAGCGGAATGCGGGAGAGCGGACACGGGGAATCCTTTGCTGGTGGATTTGCTGCGCTAGGGCATTTGTAATTGAGCAATTATAATCATGGAAAGAGCAAAGAATCTGACTTTAGAGTCAACAGTCAAATATGCCCGTCGAGCATTACGAAAACTTTCCGGTTGCATCATTCCTGCTGCCGCGCCGCCTGGTGCCGGCCGTCGAAGCCATCTATGCCTTTGCCCGCAGCGCCGATGATATCGCCGACGAGGGCGATGCCCTGCCTGCCGAGCGGCAGGCGAGCCTGGAGCGCTATGGCCAGGAACTGGACGCCATCGAACGCGGCGCCATCCCCGCCGACCCGATGTTCGCGCGCCTGGCCCGGGTGGTTGCCGAGTACCGGCTGCCGGTGGCGCCGATGCACGACCTGCTGTCGGCCTTCCGCCAGGACGTGGTCACCGCCCGCTATGCCGACTACACCCAACTGCTCGACTATTGCCGACGCTCCGCCAACCCGGTCGGGCGCCTGATGCTGGAACTGTACGATGCCGTGGACGAGCGCAACCTGCGCGATTCGGACGCGATCTGCACTTCCCTGCAGCTCATTAACTTCTGGCAGGACGTCGCGATCGACCTGGCCAAGGGCCGGATCTACATCCCCCGGGAAGACCTGGAACGCCATGCCGTCCTCGAGACCGAACTCGGCCGCGACCCCGCCAGCCCGGCCTGGCGCGCCCTGATGCGCTTCGAGGTCGACCGGGCGCGCGCCCTGATACAGAGCGGCGCGCCGCTGGCCTTGCGCCTGCCGGGCCGGGTCGGCTGGGAGCTGCGCCTGATGATCCAGGGCGGCCTGCGGATCCTGGAAGCGATCGAGAAGGTCGACTACGACGTCTTTACGCGGCGCCCGACCCTGCAGCCGGCCGACTGGATCGTCGTCGCCTGGCGCGCCCTGAAAATGTAGGGCGCGCCCCGCATCGGCTAAGATAGCGGATTCGCCGCCCACAGCAGCAAACACCATAAGCAAGAATTACATGTCCCCCGACGAATACTGCCAGCAAAAGACCGCCCAGAGCGGCTCCAGCTTCTACTACAGCTTCCTGTTCCTGCCGCCCGAACGCCGCCGCGCGATCACCGCGCTGTATGCCTTCTGCCGCGAAGTCGACGACACGGTGGACGAGACCAGCGACGCCTCGGTGGCGCGCATCAAGCTGGCCTGGTGGCGTACCGAAGTGTCGAGCATGTACAAGGGCACGCCCACCCACCCCGTGACCCAGGCCCTGCAGCCGCACATCGCGACCTACAAGCTGGAAGAGCAGCACCTGCAGGCCATTGTCGATGGCATGGAGATGGACCTGGACCAGAGCCGCTACCTCGACTACGCCGGCCTGCAGAAATACTGCTGGCGCGTGGCCGGCGTGGTCGGCATCCTGTCGGCCAGCATCTTCGGCTACACGAACCCGCAGACCCTGGCATATGCCGAGAAGCTGGGCCTGGCATTCCAGCTCACCAACATCATCCGCGACGTCGGCGACGACGCACGCAAGGGCCGCATCTACCTGCCGGTCAACGAGCTGCAGCAGTTCAATGTGACGGCCGCCGACATCCTGAATTTCCGCCACGGCGAGAAGTTCGAGGCACTGATGAAGTTCCAGGCCGAGCGCGCCCAGCGCACCTATGACGAGGCCCTGTCCCTGTTGCCGAAGGAAGACCGCCGTGCCCAGCGCCCCGGCCTGATGATGGCCGCGATCTATCGCACCCTGCTGGATGAGATCCAGCGCGACAACTTCCACGTGCTGAACCAGCGCATCTCGCTGACTCCGCTGAGAAAGCTCTGGCTGGCCTGGAAGACTTATGTCCGTACCTGATCGGGTCGCCGTCGTCGGCGGCGGCTGGGCGGGTTGCGCGGCGGCGGTCGAACTGGCGCGCGCGAGATGCCGGGTCACCCTGGTGGAATCGGCCCGGGCGCTGGGCGGACGCGCACGCGGGGTCGAGGTCGGGGGGCGGATGCTCGACAACGGCCAGCACATCCTGCTGGGCGCCTACGAAGACACGCTGCGCCTGCTGCTGGAAGTCGGCATCGATCCCGATGCGGCCCTGCTGCGCCTGCCCGTGCAGATGCGCTACCCCTTCCCCGAAGAAGGCGGCGGCATGGATTTCGTCGCGCCAAGCTGGCCCGCGCCCTTCCACCTGCTCGCCGCCCTGCTGCGCGCCAAAGGACTTGCCCGCGCCGACAAGATGGCCCTGGCGCGCTTCAACAGCGCCGCGAAGTGGATGGGCTGGGTGCTCTACACGGATTGCAGCGTCCAGGAGCTGCTGGATCGCTTCGACCAGACCCCGCGCCTGAACCGCCTGCTCTGGCATCCCCTGTGCATCGCGGCCCTGAACACGCCGCCGGAGCGCGCCTCGGCCAAGGTCTTCCTGGCCGTGCTGCGCGACAGCCTGGGCGCGCGGCGCCGCGCCGCTTCCGACATGCTGCTGCCGCGCCTCGATATGGGGTCCCTGTTCCCGCAGGCCGCCGCCCGCTACGTGGAAAGCCGTGGGGGCAGCGTGCGCCTGGGCGTCAAGGCCGAGGCCCTGGTCCGCGGCGAGGATGGCTGGCAGCTGACCCTGAACGGCCGGCCTGAGGCGTTCGATGCCGTCGTGCTGGCCACGCCGGCCAGTGTCAGCGCTGCCCTCTTGGCACCGCACCCGAAGACGGCCGTTTTGAGCGAGCAACTCGGCGGCTTCGGCTACGAGCCGATCGCCACCTGCTACCTGCAATACGATCCCTCCCTGCGCCTGGAACTGCCCTTCTACGCCCTGCTCGACGATCCGGCCCAGGGCCGCTGGGGCCAGTTCGCCTTCGACCGCGGCCAGCTCGACGCGAAGCAGCCGGGACTGCTGGCCGTGGTGGTCAGCGCGGCCGGCGATGCGGCAGGGCTGGGACAGGAGGCGCTGGCGGCGGCGATCGCCGCCCAGCTGGCGCAGGACCTGCGGCGCCCGCAACTGGCGGCGCCCCAGTGGAGCCGCGTCATTACGGAAAAGCGCGCAACCTTCTCCTGCACCCCGGGCCTGGCGCGCCCCGGCAATGAAACAGGCTTGCCGGGCGTCCTGCTGGCGGGCGACTACACGGCCAGCGACTACCCCGCCACCCTGGAAACGGCGGTGCGCAGCGGTATCGCCGCGGCCACGGCCATCGCTTCTAGCGACACCCTGACCCGCGAAAAGCGCAGCCTGTCGCACGCCGGTGGCCCCGGGACCTCCACTTCCGTACAGTAGCACCATCGATTACATGGTTTTACGGCACGAAATGGACATCATGAACAAGCTACAACTCGGACTGCGCACCCTGGGCCTGCTGGCCCTGGTCATCGCCAGCACCGCCGTGCTGGTCCATCCGGAACTGATCGGCGGTTCCAGCGCCGGCACGGCCGTGGCGATCGGCAGCATTCCCGTGGTCGCGCACCACTGATTCACAGAAATACATACAGGCCGCACATGGGCAAACTGGAATATCTCGACGCGCTCAAGCGGGCCATGCATGGCCTGCCGCCGGAGACGCAGGCCAAGACCCTGGCCTGGTACGAGCAGCGATTCGTGGACGGCGTGGCGGCTGGCCGGAGCGAAGAAAGCATCGCCGAGGAACTCGGCGACCCGCGCAAGGTCGCGGTCACGCTGCGCGCCAGCACCCACATGGATGCCTTCACCGCAAGGAAGAACCCGGCGAATGCGCTGCGCCTCTTGGTCTCCAGCGCCGGCCTGATCGTGTTCAACCTCTTCATGGCCATCCCGGCGGCGGTCTACGCGGCGCTGCTGGTCACAGTGTATGCCTGCGCGCTGGGCTTCTACGTGTCCGGCATCGCGATCACGGCCAGCGGCCTGGCCGGCGCCAATGAACTCATCCTGAACAATCCCCTGCACCGCGTCGAGCGCATGGAGGATGGCAGCGAGCGCCGCACCACCACCGGCTCGCGCACCCGGGTCGCGATCGGCGACCAGGGCATCCACGTCTACCAGGAAGACCCGCCCAGCCGCGACGAGGCCGACGCGGAAGCGGAAGCCGACAAGGAGATGGGCCAGTCCGAACTCGTGATACGCCGCGCCGAAAAGGTGGCCGACACCGGCATCCAGATCACGACCGACCTGGACAAGGAATCGCGCACCACCCAGACCGTTTTCGGCCTGGCCATGGTGTGCGGCGGCATCCTGCTCTTCCTGCTCTCGCTGGTGGTGACCAAGTACACCTTCATCGGCCTGAAGCGCTACCTGCGCATGAACCTCTCGCTCCTGAAGGGGACCTGAGATGCGCACCCTCCTCAAAGTCGGCTTCAGCCTCCTGCTGCTGGCCTTCGTCCTGATCGGCCTGAGCTACGGCATGCTGCGCGCGAACGGCGTGGCCGCCGCCGCCGAGGGCCGCCAACTCAGCACCGAAACCCGCGAGGTCCCGGCCGGCATCAAGGCCGTGGACCTGAACGGCCCGATCGACCTGACCCTGCGCTACGGCGCGGCGCCTTCGCTCAAGGTGCGCGGCGAATCGCGCCTGCTGGGCAATGTCGACGTCACGAAGGATGGCGAGGTCCTGCACATCGGCATCCGCGGCATGGTGCTGCGCCACCGCCGGCCTCTCGAGGTCGAACTGGTCCTCCCTGGCCTGAACAGCGTGACGGTGGACGGCAGCGGCGAGAGCACGGTCAATGGCTTCTCGGGCGAACGCATCGAGGTGCGCATGGAAGGTCCGGGCAGCCTGCGCTTCAACGGACGCTTCCGCGAGGTCACGGCAAGCCTGAGCGGCAGCGGCGAACTGGACCTGAACGGCGGCGCCGGCATCGAACGCTTCGAAGCGAGCCTCACCGGCTCCGGCAGCATGACCATCGTCGGCAGCGCCCGCGAGCTGGCGGCCAGCGCCAGCGGGTCGGGCGACCTCGACGCGCGCCACCTGCGGGCGGAAACGGTCAAGGTGAGCCAGAGCGGTTCGGGCAGCAGCACGGTACAGGCCCGCGATACCGTCACCGCCTCGGTCTCGGGCAGCGGCGACATCGAAGTGCACGGCAATCCGGGCGAGCGCAGCGTGAGCCGCACCGGCACCGGCAGCGTTACTTTTTCAGAATAGAACCATCAAGCCAGGCGAGCGCGTCGCGTCCCGCGGCGCGCCCGCTGCCGAAGCAGGCGGTGAGCAGGTAGCCGCCGGTCGGCGCTTCCCAGTCCACCATCTCTCCGGCCACGAAGACACCCGGCAGCGCGCGCAGCATGCTGCCTTCCAGGGCTTCGAACATCACGCCGCCGGCGCTGCTGATGGCCTCGTCGATCGGGCGCGGGCGTTTCAATACCAGCGGCAGCGCCTTCAGCGCATGCGCCAGCTTGTCCGGATCGTTGTAGTCCTCTTTGGACAGGCACTCGTGCAGCAAACCCGCTTTCACGCCCTTGATGCCGAGGCGTCCCTGCAGGTGGCTCGATAGCGAACGCGAGCCGCGCGGGCGCGTCACCTCTTCCAGCACACGTCCGGCGTCCAGGTCCGGCAGCAGGTCGAGCCAGATGGTGGCCCCGCCCTCGCTTGCAATGCGGTCGCGCAGCGGCGCCGAGATCGCATACACCAGGCTGCCCTCGATGCCGGTCGCCGTCACCACGAACTGGCCCTGGCGGCGCTGCATGGCGCCCTGGCTGTCCTGCCAGGCGATCGCCACGGTAGTCAGGGGGCTGCCGGCGAATTTCTCGCGCATGTGCGCGCTCCAGTCGACATCGAAGCCACAGTTCGAGGGCTGCAGGGGCGCCACGTCCACCCCATGTCCGGCCAGCAGCGGCGCCCAGGCGCCGTCCGAGCCTAACCGCGCCCAACTGGCGCCACCCAGGGCCAGGATCGTGGCATCCGCCTCGACCAGGATTTCGCCATCCGGCGTGGCGATGCGCAGGCGCCCGCCCTGCCAGCCCAGCCAGCGATGGCGCTGGTGGAAGCGCACGCCGGCTTCGCGCAGGCGGTGCAGCCAGGCGCGCAGCAGCGGCGCAGCCTTCATTTCAAGCGGGAAGACCCGGCCGGAACTACCCACGAAGGTGTCGATGCCGAGTCCATGGATCCAGTCGCGCACGGCCTGCGGGTCGAAAGCGTCCAGCCAGCGCGCCACTTCGGCCTCGCGCGCGCCGTAGCGGGCGCGGAAGCTCGGTATCGGCTCGGAATGGGTGATGTTCATGCCGCCCTTCCCGGCCAGCAGGAACTTGCGGCCCACCGATGGCATGGCGTCGTAGACATCGACCTGCACGCCACCCGCGGCCAGGGTCTCGGCCGCCATCAGGCCGGCGGGGCCGCCGCCGATCACGGCGACACGTTGGGATTGGCTGGGCTGCTGACTCATCGGAGTTCAAGGGAGGCAAAGGAGCGGCATTGTAGTCGAGTTTGCGTTCCGCATAAAATGCGCGGTGCGATGTAAAGGGAGCTTGACATGTCAGGTTTCCTTGACTACGATGTCAAGCATACTTTACTTCCTGGAGGATGTCATGCACGAAAAGCGGGTCGGAAAAGCCTATCTGCGCGAGCTGGTCTCGTCGATCGCGCTCTACATGGTCTTGCTGGTGGCCGCCATCCGCTGGGGCCGGCCGATGGAGGAAGGCGCCCTGCGCACCCTGGTGCTGCTGTCACCAATGATCGGCTTCTTCGCGGCCCTGTGGGTCATCGCGCGCCACTTCGGCCGCATCGACGAATACCAGCGCATGCGCATGCTCGAGAACGTTGCGCTGGCCGCGGCGCTCACCGCCGGCCTGACCTTCAGCTACGGCTTCCTCGAAACGGCCGGTTACCCGCGTCTCTCGATGTTCACCGTGTGGTGCGTCCTGTGCGGCTCCGTCGGCGTCGTCGGCATCCTGCGCAAGCTGCTCGACCGATGAACAACCACATCCGCACCCTGCGCGCCGAGCGCGGCTGGAGCCAGGCCGAGCTGGCCGACATGCTCGACGTCTCGCGCCAGAGCGTGAACGCGATCGAGACCGGCCGCTACGACCCGAGCCTGCCGCTCGCCTTCGCTATCGCCAGACTGTTCCAGCTTCCGATCGAATCGATCTTCACCCCAGACCAGGAGTCCGCATGAAAGCCTCGTTGTTGTTCGCAGCAATCTTCGCCCTCGCCACCCCGTCCATGGCCCAGGACGCGCCCGCGCAGCCCAACCGCTTCCTGGTGGCGCAGCCGGCCGCCGCGGAGCGCTTCGAAATCAAGGGCATGCTGGTCGAGCGCCACGGCAGCGGACCGCGCGCCCTGATCCTGGTCCCCGGCCTGTCCAGCGGCGGCTGGGTGTGGCAGCAGATGGTGCGCGACTTCGCGCCCACCAATACGGTCTACGTCGTGACCCTGCCCGGATTCGACGGCCGTCCAACGGTCAGCGGCGACCCCTTCGACAATGCGCGCGACGCCCTGGCCGAGCTGATCGCCTCGCGCAAGCTGGTCAAGCCGGTGGTCGTGGGCCACAGCATCGGGGCAACGCTCGCCTATGCCCTGGCCCAGGAAGTGCCGGACCGCCTCGGCGGCGTGGTCGGCATCGACGGCCTGCCGGTCTTCCCGCGCACCGAAGACCTGACGCTTGAGCAGCGCGCAGCCATGTCCGACGGCGTGCGCAAGCAGATGTCGGGCCTGGCCGGCCCGGCCTTCGCAGCCCAGCAGCAACAATACATGCGCAGCATCGGCATGACCGATATCGGCAAGGCCGACGATGCCGCGAAACTCAGCGCCCGCAGCGACCCGCAGGCGGTCGGCGCCTACGCCGGCGCGGTGATGGCGCGCGACCTGCGTCCCGGCATGGCGAAGGTAGCGGTGCCGGTCCTGGTGCTGGCGCCCTATTATGCGCCCGACGCGCCCTACCTCGGCAATATCAGCATGCAGGACAAAGTGGCGTATTATCGGGCGCTGATGGGCGAAACGCCGAAGCTGGAAGTCGAGGCCATCGACAAGGCCCGCCACTTCCCGATGATCGACCAGCCCGAGGCCGTGAGCGAGGCCGTCCGCCGTTTCCTGAAGCGCCTGTAGGAAGCCGTTGTCCACGATAGGGAGAGAGACCATGCAAAGACTGATCTACTGGAGCGGCCAATACCTGCTGGCGGCCGGCACGATGTTCGCCCTGCTGGTAGGCATCGACGTGCTGCTGCGCGGCGAGGCCTTCGAGACGGGCTGGCGCGAATCCCTGGCCTGGGCCGTCGTGTCGAGCGCGATCTTCATCGGCTCGCGCTATTACCGGGCCAGCCGTGGCGCCAGCTGCGCGATGTGCAGCCACCCCGATACGAAGACCTGAACCTCCACTCCTCCGGAATGCATCAAGACGTGCCCGGGCCGGTAGCGCAGAATTCGCTACCGGCCCGGGCACGTATGCATTTGTAATATCTGCAAGATTCCGCTTGACAATACATGTGAGGGGAATATTCTTGTATCCGCCATAAGGAACGATGGCGCCCGCTCGACGAGGCCGCCACGATTCCGGAAGCAGTCCGTTTCAACATCTTGGAGGATGTGTATGTCGGTAATGACAAGGGCAGCAATGTCTCGTAGGACAATGCTGGGCGCAATCGCGTCCAGTCCACTCTGGATGCAGTCCGCATGGGCGCAGCCGAACAATCTCAAAATCTCGCACCAGTTCCCCGGCGGCAGTATTTCCGAGGGTGATTTCCGCGACCGCTTGTGCCGCATGTTCGCGGCCGACGTCGAACGCCGCACCCGTGGCGGGCTGAAATTCTCGATCTACCCGGGTTCCAGCCTGATGGGCGCCAACGCCCAGTTCCCCGCCCTCAGGAACGGCTCGCTGGACATGGCCCTGGTGCCGCTGTCCTACGCGGGCGCCGAGGCGCCGGAAGCCAACATCGGCCTGATGCCCGGCCTGGTCACCTCGTACGAGCAGGGTTTCGCCTGGAAGAACGCGGCGGTCGGCAAGGAGCTGAGCCGCATCCTCAATGAACAGGGCCTGGTGATCGTCAGCTGGATCTGGCAGGCCGGCGGCGTCGCCTCGCGCGGCAAGCCCTTGCTGCATCCGGAAGACGTGGCCGGCCTGAAGGTGCGCGGCGGCTCGCACGAGATGGACCGCCTGCTGACGGACGCCGGCGCGACGGTCGTGAACATGCCGTCCAATGAGATCGCGGCCGCGATGCGCGCCGGGACCCTCGATGCGGCGCTGACCTCCTCGACCTCGCTGATTTCCTTCCGCCTCGCGGAATCGGCGCGCGCCCTGACCACGGCCCGTGGCGGCGCCTACTGGTTCATGTTCGAGCCGCTCCTGATGTCGCGCACCGTCTTCGACCGCTTGAGCAAACAGCAGCAGGCAGCCGTGATGGCGGTCGGCGCCGAGCTCGAGGCCTTCGCGCTCAAGGCCGCGCGCAACGACGACGCGACCGTGGCCTCGGTCTACGCCAAGGCCGGCGCCCAGGTGGTGGACATGAATGCCGAAGCCCTGCGCAAGTGGCAGGCGGTGGCGCGCACCAATGCGTGGCGCGAATTCGGCGAACGCAACGCGAACTGCGCCAGACTCCTGGCGCTGGCCGAGCAGACCATCGTCTGATCCGTAGGGTGGACGGCTTCGCCGTCCGCGCGTTCAACCGCCCCCTGAATAGTCACTGCAATACTGCTCATGCACTGTTTGAACGCGCGGTCGGCATAGCCGACCACCCTACCCGCCCGTCACGGGCGGGAAGAACGCCACTTCGGCGCCCTCTTCCACCGGCGCCTCCGGTCCGCACATCACCTGTCTGCAAGCCATGCGCACGGCGCGCCCCTCGCCGAGCGCTTCTCCCCACACACCGCCACGCGACGCCAGCAGGCTGCGCACCGCGCCGACCGTCGATGCACCGTCGGGCAACTCGAGCGTTTCCTGGCCCGTGCCGACCGACTCGCGCACCGAGGCGAAATACTTCACATTGATCTTCATGCTGGTCCTAGTGCTGCAGTTCGGCGAAGGGAATGAAGCGTACGAGATCGCCTTCCGCGATCGCCTGGCCCGGCGGATTGTCGACCAGGCCATCGCCCCAGACAGTCGAGGTCAGCACGCCCGAGCCCTGGTTGGGGAAGAGGTCCAGGCCGCCGGCGGCGTTCACGCGCACGCGCAGGAATTCATTGCGGCGGTCGGCCTTGGGCAGCGCGAAATCGGCGCGCATGACGTAGCCGCGCGGCTCCACCGGACCGCTCACGCCCTGCAGGCGCAGCAGGAATGGCCGCACGAAGAGCAGGAAGGTGACGAAGCTCGATACCGGATTGCCGGGCAGGCCGATGATGTACGAGGAACCTTCTGCGCGGCGCACTTCGCCGAAGGCGAGCGGCTTGCCGGGCTTGACGGCGATCTGCCACAGGTCCAGGCGCCCTTCGCTTTCCACCGCCGGCTTGATGTGGTCTTCCTCGCCGACCGAGACGCCGCCCGAGGTGATGATCAGGTCGTGCCCGGCGGCCGCGCGGCGCAGCGTGTCGCGCGTCGCCTCCAGCGAATCCGGCACGATGCCGAAGTCGGTGAAGTCGCAGCCGAGGTTCTCCAGCAGGCCGCGCAGGGTGAAGCGGTTCGAGTTGTAGATCGCGCCGGGCTGCAAGGGCTCGCCCGGCATGGCCAGCTCGTCGCCCGTGAAGAATACCGCCACGCGCACCCGGCGACGCACCGGGAGTTCGGCCAGCCCGACGGACGCTGCAAGCCCGAGCTCCTGGCTGCGCAGGCGCGTCCCCGCAGGCAGGATCACGGAACCGCTCGAGACGTCCTCGCCGGTACGGCGGATCCATTCGCCCGGACGCGGCATATGGCGCACGGTGACGCTGTCGCCCACCGCCTCGCACTGCTCCTGCATCACGACGGCATCGGCGCCCGGTGGAATCAGGGCGCCGGTGAAGATGCGCGCCGCCGTGCCAGGCTCCAGGGGCGCACCGACGGTGCCCGCCGGGATGCGCTGGGCCACGCGCAGGGTCGCGCTGCCGCTCTCGCAATCGCGCGCGCGGACCGCGTAGCCATCCATCTGCGTGTTGTCGGCCGAGGGCACGTCGATGGTCGCGAGCATGTCTTGCGCCAGCACGCGGCCGTTGCCCTCGAGGGTAGGCACGCGCTCGACGCCGTCGACGGCACTAGCCGCGTCCAGCAGCTGGGTCAGCGCCTCGCGCACCGACAGCATGGGCGGCTTCATCGTCACAGCCCCGTGTGCCCGGCGATATAGGCTTTCATGCTGTCCACCTCGGGACGCATGACCACGAAGCGCTGCGGCAGCGCCTCGATGTTCTCGAAGCCGGCCGGGCGCTCGGCGTCCTGGCCGAGTGCTTCGAGGATGGTCTCGTTGAACTTGGCGGCCAGCGCGGTTTCCAGCACGATCATCGGCACGCCCGGCTGCATGTGTTCGCGCGCGACCTTGATGCCGTCGGCAGTGTGGGTGTCGATGGTGATACCGTAATCGTCCGCCACGTCGCGGATGGTGGCCAGGCGATCGGGGTGGGTCGACTTGCCCGAGGCGAAACCGTACTGGCCCACGAGTTTGAATTCGTCGCCATCGCTGCCCGGAGCGCCGGACAAGTCAAAACCGCCGTGGGTGTCGACCTTCTTGAACAGGGCATGGGTGCGCTCGGCGTCGCGCCCCACCAGCTCGTAGACGAAGCGCTCGAAGTTCGAGGCTTTCGAGATATCCATCGAGGGGCTGCTCGTGTGGTAGGTCTCGGCAGGTTTACGCACGCGGTAGACGCCGGTGCGGAAGAACTCGTCGAGCACGTCGTTCTCGTTGGTGGCGGCGACCAGCTTGTCGATCGGCAGGCCCATCATGCGGGCGATGTGGCCGGCGCAGATATTCCCGAAGTTCCCCGAAGGGACGGTGAACGACACCTTCTGCTCGTTATTGGTGGTGGCAGCCAGGTAGCCGCGGAAGTAGTAGACCACCTGCGCGACCACGCGCGCCCAGTTGATCGAGTTGACGGTGCCGATCTTGTGGCGCGCCTTGAAGGACAGGTCGTTCGACACGGCCTTGACCATGTCCTGGCAGTCGTCGAACACGCCTTCCACCGCGATATTGAAGATATTCGGGTCCTGCAGGCTGAACATCTGGGCGGTCTGGAAGGCGCTCATCTTCTTGTGCGGCGAGAGCATGAACACGCGCACGCCGCGCTTGCCGCGCATCGCGTACTCGGCGGCGCTGCCGGTGTCGCCGGAGGTCGCACCAAAAATGTTCAGTTCGTCATTGTTCTTGGCCAGCGCATACTCGAACAGATTGCCCAGCAGCTGCATCGCCATGTCCTTGAAGGCCAGGGTCGGGCCATTGGACAGCGCCTGCAGCACCAGCTTGCCCTTTTCCCCTTCTTCCAGCACGCGCAGCGGGGTGATGTCTTTGGCCGACTCATCGGCCCGCGCATTGCGGTAGACCTCGGGGGTGTAGGTCTTCGCGGTCAGGGCGCGCAGGTCGTCGTCGGGAATGTCGGTCGCAAACTTGCGCAGGATTTCATAGGCCAGTTCGGCATACGACAGCTTGCGCCAGGCATCGAGTTCCGCGCCGCTGACTTGCGGATAGGTTTCGGGGAGATACAGGCCGCCATCCGGAGCGAGACCGGCTAGCAGGATGTCGGAAAAACGCTGGGGATTGCGTGCTGCGGACGCGCTGGTTGCGCGGGTGGAGACGTAATGCATACGGTAGGAAATCCGGTAGGGGCCAAAGTTGAACTTTTATTATAGCGCCCTGAGGGATCGTATGCTGTGGTGCAAAAAAACATCCCGGTTACGTAGGGTGGGCCTGGGCGGCCCCGCGAGTCCTCCGCCCACGCGTTCAACCGTAATACGAACAGAGACGGTGTCGGCCCTCGACGTGTAGTTGAACGCGTGGGCGAGGGATCGCCCACCCTACGGGAAGCGGCAGCGTCAGGTCAGCAGGCGGCGTGGTTAACGGTCACAACGTGGACGGCCAAACCGCCCAGCGAAGTTTCCTTGTACTTCACCTGCATGTCGGCGCCGGTCTGGCGCATCGTCTCGATGGCATTGTCGAGACTGACGAAGTGGGTGCCGTCGCCCTTCATGGCCAGCGAGGCCGCGGTGATCGCCTTGATCGCGCCCATGCCGTTGCGCTCGATGCAGGGAATCTGCACCAGGCCGCCGATCGGGTCGCAGGTCATGCCGAGGTGGTGCTCGATGCCGATCTCCGCCGCATTCTCGATGCGCTCGTTGGAGCCGCCGAGCGCCGCCACCAGGCCGGCCGCCGCCATGGCGCACGCCACCCCGACCTCGCCCTGGCAGCCGATCTCGGCGCCCGAGATCGAGGCATTCTTCTTGCACAGCATGCCGATCGCGGCGGACGTGAGCAGGAAGTCGCGGATGCCCTGCACCGGGTCGCTCGGACGGCAGTCCTCGGCGTAGTAGCGCAGCACCGCCGGGATGATCCCGGCCGCGCCATTGGTCGGCGCGGTGACGACACGGCCGCCGGCCGCATTCTCCTCGTTGACGGCCATCGCATACAGGGTCACGTGGTGCGTCGCATCGTGCGGCAACTCGTTGACGCGCTTGCCCTCGTTGCAGTGCGCCTGCTTCCACAGCTTGGCCGCGCGGCGCTTGACGTTCAGGCCGCCGGGCAGTTCGCCCTCGGTGACGAGGCCGTGGGCGATACAGTCGTGCATCACCTTCCAGATGCGATCCAGGCCCGTGTCCAGGTCAAGCTCGCTCATGCGCGCCAGCTCGTTCGCGCGCAGCATGTGCGGGATCGACAGGCCGTGCTCGCGCCCCTGGGCCAGCAACTCGGCCATCGTGTCGAATGGGAAGGGCACCGTGCGCGAAGGCGCTTCCGCCGCGCGCGCCTGGCTCTCGCCTGCCGCGGTGATGAAGCCGCCGCCCACCGAGTAATAGATGCGTTCGATGATGCTGCCGTCAAGCAGCTGCAGGACGAACTTCATGCCGTTCGGGTGTTCCGGCAGGGTCGACTGCTTGTGCCAGATGAGGCCGGTACGGTACTGGAAGGGGACTTCCTTCTCGCCCAGCAGTTTCAGCTTGCCGTCCATCTCGGCTTCGGCCAGCTTGTCCTCGACCGTGTCCGGGTCCACGCCCTGCGGCGTCTCGCCCATCAGGCCGAGGATCACGGCCTTGTCCGTCGCGTGGCCGACGCCGGTCAGCGCCAGCGAACCATACAGGTGTGCCTCGACGCCCACCGCCTGCTCAAGCGAACCACACTCCAGCAGGAAGCGGCGCGCCGCCACCATCGGGCCCACCGTGTGGGAGCTCGACGGGCCGATACCGATCTTGAAAAGATCGAAAACGCTCATATCCATCTTGTTGTCTCGACTATCCGGTTTTGATTGTTTTTATTGTTTGATCTTGGGTTGACGCTCAGGCGGCGACGCCGACGTCGATGTTCTTCAGCATATCGGCGACCATCTCCTCGACACCGATGCGCGCCTTCCAGCCCCAGTCGGAGGTCGCGCGGCTGTCGTCCAGGCTCTTCGGCCAGGAGTCCGCGATCTGCTGGCGGCTGTCCGGCTTGTAGGCGATCTCGAAGCCAGGTACCGCCTTCTTGATGGCGGCCGCCAGTTCACGCGGGTTGAAGGACACGCCGGCCACGTTGTACGAAGAGCGGATCGCGACCTTCTCCGCCGGGGCATCCATCAGCTCGATGGTGGCGCGGATCGCGTCCGGCATGTAGATCATCGGCAGCGTGGTTTCCGGGCCCAGGAAGCATTCATAGGTCTCGCCCTTGAGCGCCGAGTAGAAGATCGCGATCGCGTAGTCGGTGGTGCCGCCGCCCGGGGGCGACTTGAAGCTGATGATGCCAGGGTAGCGGATCGAGCGCACGTCCACGCCGTACTTGCTGTGGTAGTACTCGCACAGGCGCTCGCCGGCGAGCTTGCTGATGCCATAGATCGAGGTCGGGTCCATCACCGCGTACTGCGGAGTGGATTCGGCCGGGGTATTCGGCCCAAAAGCGGCGATCGAGGAAGGCCAGAAGATCTTCAGCGGCTTGCCCGCTTCGCCACGCTCGCGCGCGACTTCCAGGATGTTCAGCAGGCCGTCCATGTTCAGGGTCCAGGCCTTGAGCGGGGCCTTTTCGCCGGTGGCCGACAGCAGCGCTGCCAGCTGGTAGACCTGGGTGATGCCTTCCGCATCGATCAGCTGGGCGAGACGGTCCTTGTCCAGCACGTCCAGCTGAGTGTAGCGCGCCGCGCCGTAGACGTTGTTGGTGCCGATGTCCGAGGCGATGACGTTCTGCGCGCCGTGCTGCTCCGCCAGGGCGGTCACGAGTTCACTGCCGATCTGGCCGTTGGCGCCAATGATGAGGATGCGTTCCATTGTTCTGTTCCGATCTTATTGATTCTTGAGGATGCCCAGCTCTTTGCCGGCTTGTTCGAAGGCCTTGAGCACGGTGTCGAGCTGCTCGCGGGTGTGGGCGGCGGAGAGCTGCACGCGCACGCGCGCCTGCCCCATCGGCACCACCGGGTAGAAGAAGCCTGACAGCAGCACGCCCAGCTCGAACATGCGGGCCGCGAATTTCTGGGCGATCGGCGCGTCGAACAGCATCACCGGCACCACCGGGTGGGTGCCCGGCTTGATGGTGAAGCCGATGCGCTCGATCTCCTTGCGGAAGTATGCGGTGTTGTCCATCAGGCGGTCGCGCAGCTCGGTCGATTTCGAGATGCGGTCCAGCACTGCCAGCGAAGCGCCGGCGATCATCGGGGCCAGGGTGTTCGAGAACAGGTAGGGGCGCGACTTCTGGCGCAGGGTCTCGATGACCTCCTTGCGGCCCGAGGTGAAGCCGCCCATCGCACCGCCCAGGGCCTTGCCCAGGGTGCCGGTGATGATGTCGATCTTGCCGATCACGCCGCAGTGCTCGTGGGTGCCGCGGCCGGTCTTGCCCATGAAGCCCGAAGCGTGCGACTCGTCGATCATGGTCAGGGCGCCGTATTTCTCGGCCAGCGCGACGATCTTGTCCAGCTGGGCGATGGTGCCGTCCATCGAGAAGACACCGTCGGTGACGATGATCTTGTGGCGCTTGCCCGCTTCCGTAGCGGCGACCAGCTGCTTCTCCAGGTCCGCCATGTCGTTGTTGGCGTAGCGGTAGCGCGCCGCCTTGCACAGGCGCACGCCGTCGATGATCGAGGCGTGGTTCAGGGCATCCGAGATGATGGCGTCGTTCTCGTCGAAGAGCGGCTCGAACACGCCGCCGTTGGCGTCGAATGCGGCCGCGTAGAGGATGGTGTCTTCGGTGCCGAGGAATTCGGAGAGCTTCTGTTCCAGTTCCTTGTGCACGGTCTGGGTGCCGCAGATGAAGCGCACCGAGGACAGGCCGTAGCCATACTTTTCCAGCGCGGCGGCGGCCGCATCGCTGGTCTCCCTGTCGCCGGACAGGCCCAGGTAGTTATTGGCGCACATATTGATCAAGGTGCGGCCATCCTGGGAGACCACCTCGGAGCCCTGGCGCGAAGCGATCACGCGCTCCGGCTTGAAGAGGCCCTCGGTGCGCAGCGTCTCGAGTTTCGATTGCAGGCCGCTGTAAAATGCTTGATCGCTCATGTTGTAACCACTCCCAGGTTGGTCCGGCTTGACCGGCGGTTGGCGGATGTCGTATCGTTGGCTCGTTCGATTTAGAAACCAAGTTCTGTATGTCGAACGAAAATTCAATATATTGAATCTTACCCCCAGCTAATGAACTTGGCAAGCAAAGCTATAAGCATATTCAGGTCCTAATTTAATCAATGAGCAAAACTCTAACAAATAACGCTCCGCCCGAAGTTGGCGCCACGCTACAGCGCCTGCGCCTGGCCAGGGGCCTGACCCTTGAAGATCTGTCACGTATCGCGGGGGTGTCCAAGTCGATGCTGTCCCAGATCGAGCGCGAAAAGGCCAATCCCACCATCGCCATCACCTGGCGCCTGGCCAATGCCCTGGGCGTGGAGATCGGCGAGCTGCTCTCGTCGGAGGTGCGGGCCGTGGACCTGATCCGCGTGGTGGACCCGCACGAAACCCCTACCCTGCCCGGCGCCCATGCCGGTTATTCCCTGCGCATCCTGGGTCCGATGGACCTGGCGGGCAAGTACGAGTGGTACGAGCTGACCCTGGCGCCGGGCGGCGAGATGGCGTCGCAGGCCCACGATCCGGGCACCAAGGAGCACCTGACCGTCATTACGGGCACGATCGAGCTGGAAGTGGGGACGGAAAAGAAGAAGATCAAGCATGGGGGCACGGCGCGCTATCCGGCGGATTACGACCATGTGATCAGGAATGCGGGGAAGACCGAGGCGAAGGCGCTGCTGGTCGTCGTTCAGAGGTAGGGTGGACGGCTTCGCCGTCCGCGCATTCAACTCACGGATGCGCAGTGACGGCTCATGTTGCATTTGAACGCGCGGACGCTTGTAATTCCGGGCATTGCCCGAAATTACCCCGTCCACCCTACAAAAACGGCCACTCGTTCGAGTGGCCGTTCTTACATCAAGGCTTCGGCTTAGTTGCTGCCACCGACCGCGGTCGGCGCAGCGCCGCCAACCTTCAGCTCACGCGCCAGGAAACCCCAGCGATCCGCCACTTCCTCGATCTGCTTGGTGGTCGGCTTGCCCGCGCCATGACCAGCCTTGGTCTCGATGCGGATCAGCACCGGTGCGGCGCCCGCCTGGGCGGCCTGGGCGGCCGCGGCGAACTTGAAGCTGTGCGCCGGGACCACGCGGTCGTCGTGGTCGGCCGTGGTCACCATGGTCGCCGGGTAGCAGGTGCCCGGTTTCAGGTTGTGCAGCGGCGAGTACTTGACCAGGGCCTTGAACTCGTCCGGGTTCTCCGACGAGCCGTAGTCCGAGGTCCAGGCCCAGCCGATGGTGAACTTGTGGAAGCGCAGCATGTCCATCACGCCCACCGCCGGCAACGCGGCGCCGAACAGTTCCGGACGCTGGGTCATGGCCGCGCCCACCAGCAGGCCGCCGTTCGAACCGCCGCCGATCGCCAGCTTTTGCGGCGAGGTCACCTTGTTCGCGATCAGCCACTCGGCCGCGCCGATGAAGTCGTCGAACACGTTCTGCTTCTGCAGCTTGGTGCCGGCCTGGTGCCAGGCTTCGCCGTATTCGCCGCCGCCGCGCAGGTTGGCCACGACATACACGCCGCCCATCTCCATCCAGGCCAGGTTGGCCGGCGAGAAGCCCGGGGTCATCGAGATGTTGAAGCCGCCGTAGCCGTACAGGTAGGTCGGGTTCTGGCCGTCCAGCTTCAGGCCCTTCTTCGACACGATGAACATCGGGACCTTGGTGCCGTCCTTCGAGGTGAAGAACTGCTGGCGGGTCTCGTAGTCCGCCGGATTGAAGTCCACCTTCGGCTGGCGGAACACGGTGCTCTCGCCGGTCTTCATGTTCAGGCGGTAGATCGTGGTCGGCGTGGTGAAGCCGGTGAAGGAATAGAAGGTCTCAAGGTCGCCACGCTTGCCCGACAGGCCGCCGACCGAGCCGATGCCCGGCAGCTTGATTTCGCGCACCGGCTTGCCCTTGAGGTCATGCACGCGCACCACGGCGCGCGCGTCCTTCAGGTACTCGAGCACCAGCTGGTTGTTGATGATGTCCGCGCCGGTCAGGGTTTCGCCCTTCTCGGCAACGATCTCCTTCCAGTTCGACTCCTGCGGCCTGGTGATGTCGATCGCGACGATGCGTTTCTTGGGCGCGTTGCGGTCGGTGCTGAAGTAGAACACCGTGCCGACGTTGTCGATGAAGTCGTAGCCGGCATCGAAGTTGTCGATCAGGTCGACCACTTTCGAATCGGGCTTGGACAGGTCCTTGTAGGACACGCGGTACTTCGGCGCGGTGCCTTTCGTCGTGGTGATGATCAGGTAACGGCCGTCGTCGGTGGTGTGGCCGCCGAAGCCCCATTCCTTCTGGTCCGGGCGGTCGTAGACCAGGGTGTCGGCGCTTTGGGGCGTGCCGATGCGGTGGAAGTAGAGCTTCTGGAAGTAGTTCACGTCGGCCAGCTTGGTCGCTTCCTTCGGCTCGTCGTAGCGGCTGTAGAAGAAGCCCTTGCCGTCCTTGGTCCAGGCGGTGCTCGAGAACTTGACCCACTTGATGTGGTCGTCAATGTCCTTGCCGGTCTCGATGTCGCGCACGCGGATCTCGTTCCAGTCCGAACCCGAGGCGGCGGTGCTGTAGGCCAGCAGCTTGCCGTCCGGGCTGACCGCGGCGCCGGCCAGGGCGACGGTGCCGTCGCTGGACATGGTGTTCGGGTCGAGCAGCACGCGCGGGGTGTCGCTCAGGGTCTTCTGGGTGTACAGCACCGACTGGTTCTGCAGGCCGTCGTTGCGCGAGTAGAAGTAGCGGCCGCCTTCCTTGCCGGGGACGCTGTAGCGCTCGTAGTTCCAGAGCTTGGTCAGGCGCTCGCGGATCGCCGCGCGCTGCGGGATCTGGTTCAGGTATGCCTGGGTCACGGTGTTCTGGGCGGTCACCCAGGCCTTGGTGTCGGCGCTGTTCGCGTCCTCGAGCCAGCGGTAGGGGTCGGCCACGACGGTGCCGTGGTAGTTGTCGGTCTGGTCGAGCTTCTTCGCGACCGGGTAGGTCAAGGAAGGGCCATTGGCGGGGCAGCTCTGCGCCAGCGCCGTGTTGGCGCCAAAGGCCGCAGCCAGCAGGGTGACGAGCGTTACGTGTCTCAGGGTCATATCGTTCTCGGTCGATTATTCATGGGGTCGGCGATTGCCGACGGCCATCATAACGCGAATTGCCGAGGTCGCCTATGCCTCTCCAGGCTGGCGCATGGGCGGCATTTACCCGCTCAATAGGGAGATGATCGTGGTGGATTGACTGATGGAAGTTAGTGGCCAGGCGCCTGGCCGCGCTGGCGTCGTCCGGCCTGGACCCGGTTGGTCAGGGCGCGGCCCCAGTGCCCGCCCGTTCCCGGCTTGCCGGTCTTGCCGGCGCTGCGGGAACCGGACCCGGCGTCCTCGTGGTCGGAGCCGGCCGCGAGCAGCATCCACATATAGGCGCGCAGCGGATCGCGTTCGGCGCCGCGTCCGCTGCCCACCATGCCGCCCAGGTTGTACTGGGCCAGCGCATGGCCCTGTTCGGCCGCCTGGCGGTACCAGTAGGTGGCGAGGGTATCGTCGTGCGGCACGCCCTGGCCGTTGGCGTAGAGGACGCCGAGGTTGTTCTGGGCGCTGGCGTCGCCCTGCTGGGCTGCACGCCGGTACCATTCGGCGGCCCTGGTCTCGTCGCGCGGCGCGCCCTCGCCCCGTGCGTACATGACCCCGAGGCTGAACTGGGCATTCGGCGCGCCCTGCTCCGCCGCGCGCTGGGTCCACTCGAAGGCGCGCGCCGGGTCGCGCACCGTGCCGCGACCGAGCGAATACATGACGCCGGCACAGTACTGGGCCTGGACGTGGCCGCGCGTGGCGGCCCGCAGGAACCAGGACAGGGCGCGCTCGTCGTCGCCCGAGCCGTGTCCGCCGGCCAGCAGGGTGGCAAGGGCGTACTGGGCCTCGGTGTCGTCGCGCATGGCGGCCCGCTCGAGCCAGGCGACGGCGCGGGCCGGGTCGGCCGTCACCCCCTGTCCCTGGGCATAGGCAAGGCCGAGGTAGCGCTGGGAGACGGGGTCGCCCTGGGCGGCCGCCTGGCGGAACCAGCACAGGGCCTGGGCGTCGTCGGCCTCGACGCCGTCGCCGCGCCGGTACATCAGGGCCAGGCTGCGCTGGGCGCCGACATGGCCCTGGCGCGCCGCCTTGCGAAACCAGGCCATCGCGAGCGGGTGCGAGACCGGCACGCCGAGCCCCTGCAGGTAGCACTCGCCGAGCAGGTGTTCGGCGCTGGCCAGGCCCTGCTCGGCGGCGCGGTAGAACCAGCCGAAGGCAACCTCGTGCGACTGCGGCACCCCGCGCCCCTTGCGGTACAGGAGTCCGAGGTTCTGCTGGGCCGAAGGATCGCCCTGGGCGGCGGCACGCCCGAACCAGCGCGCGGCGAGCTCGTCGCTGCGGGGCGCGCCCTGGCCCCGGCTGTACATGGCCCCGAGATGGTTCTGGGCGGCCGCCAGCCCCTTCTCGGCGGCCAGCTGCATCCACTTGAGCGCATGGGCGTCGTCGCGTTCGACCGCCTGGCCCTGCTTGTACAGCAGGCCGAGATTGAACTGGGCGTAGGGATTGCCTCGCATGGCGGCCGGGTGGAACCACAGGAAGACATCGTAGCCCTCGCGGGCGGCGTTCTGGCGACTCATCCCTTCCCCTCCACGCCGAACCCGCCTCTGGGGTGCCCGGCAACGATCGACACGGCGGGACGCAGATGCGCCGCCGTTGTTAAAAGTTTAAGGGGGCGACACGCGCGCGGTTTGCGTCCGCGCAAGCGTGCCGGTGCTCGCGCAGCCGCTGCGCAGACTCAGGCTGCCGCAAGCCGGCGCTCGCGCTCGAGGCTCGCGTATTTTTCGAGGAAGACCGGCACCTTGGCTGCGGCCAGCTTGTTGATCGACACCAGCAGATCGGGCGCGACCTGCTGCAGGCCGTGGCTCGTGCCCAGGTGGCGCGCCGCATGCAGCAGCACCTCGGCCGAGACCTCGGCGTCGGCCTCGGCCCGGTGGGCGGTGCCGCGGAAGACGATGCCGAGGCGGCTGGACAGGTTGCCGAGCTTGTAGCTCGGCAGGCCCGGGTAGAGCCGGCGCGCCAGCTTCAGCGAACAGACCAGGCCGCAGTGGCCGGTCGGGCGGCCGATGCGCCAGCCCTCGGCCTTCAGGAACTTCTCGTCGAAGCTGGCATTGTGGGCGGCCAGCATGTCGCCACCGATGAAGTCGAGCAGCTCGGCCACCACGCGCTGGCTGGGCGGCGCCGAATCGACCATGTCCTGGCTGATGCCGGTCAGCTGGGTGATGAAGGATGGGATGCGCACCCCGCAGTTCACCAGCGAGACGTAGCGGTCGCGGATCTCGCCGCCGACGATGCGCAGGGCCGCGACTTCGGTGATACGGTCGCCCGCATCCGGCGACAGGCCGGTGGTCTCGAAGTCGAGCATCACGATCGGACGTTCAAATATACTCATGGCTTTCCTCTGCTTTATCTGCCTTATCTGTCTTGACTGCTCTATCCGAACCTGCGCAGCGCGTCGAGCGCGAGACCCGCGCCGATGCTGCCGAACAGGTCGCCCTCGACCTTGCGGGCGCGCGGCAGCAGGGCCGCGATGCGTTCGCGCAGCAGCGCCACGCCGCTCGAACCGCCAGTAAAGAAGACCGTGTCGACCGCGTCCGGGTCCACGCCCGCTTCACTGAACAGGCGCGTGACGGTGGCGCCGACCTGGTCGACCAGGCCGGCGATCGCCGCCTCGAACTGTTCACGCGTGACCAGCAGCTGCTCGGGCGGCGACAGGCGGTCGAGATCCATCGTCACCTCCGGGCTGGCCGACAGCCCGATCTTGGCCGCTTCCACCTGGATCGCCAGCCAGTGGCCGGCACGCTCGTCGATCAGCTTCTGCAGCCGGATCAGCTTGGCCGGCTCCTTCGCGTCGCGCACCAGGTCGGCCAGCTGGGCGATGCTCTTGCGCGTATAGGCCTGGTTGATCGTGTGCCAGGTGGCGAGGTTGAAGTAATAACTGGACGGGATCGCGGCGCCGGACAACATGGTGGAGCCGTGCCCGAGCAGCGGCATCACGCTCGCCAGGCTCAGGTATTTGTCGAAATCGGTGCCGCCGATGTGCACGCCGCCGTTGGCGAGGATGTCCTCGCGCCGCTCGACGCGCCCGGCGCGATCGGGGCCGAGCCGCACCAGCGAGAAGTCCGAGGTGCCGCCGCCGATGTCGGCGATCAGGACCAGCTCTTCGCTCTCGATGCGCGACTCGTAATCGAAAGCGGCGGCGATGGGCTCGTACTGGAAGGCGACTTCGCGGAAACCCACCGAATGCGCGACTTCCTCGAGCGTATCCTGGGCGCGGCGGTCCGCGTCCGGATCGTCGTCGATGAAGTAGACAGGGCGGCCGAACACGGCGCTCTCGAAAGTCCGCCCGGCCTGCCCCTCGGCGCGACGCTTGACCTCGCCGATGAACTGCCCGAGCAGGGCCTTGAACGGCAGCGCGCGGCCGGCGACCTCGGTCTGGCCGTCGATCAGGCTGGTGCCGAGCAGGCTTTTCAGGGAGCGCATCAGGCGCCCTTCGTAGCCTTCGAGGTATTCGGCCAGCGCCGCGCGGCCATAGGTGACCTGCTCGTCGTCGGCATTGAAGAACACCACCGACGGCAGGGTCGCCTTGCCCTCTTCCAGGGTGAGCAGCGCCTGGCCGGCGGCGGAAAAACTGTCGCCGGCAAGCCAGCCGACGGTGGAATTGGACGTGCCGAAGTCAACGCCGCAAGCGCGCGCCATACGAACCTTTATTACGAACGGATATCTTTGGAGGGGCGCAATGTTAGCAGATATGGCGCGCTGCCGGACGACCGGGCGTGGCGTTTTTCGCTCCTGTGGCAAACTTGCCTAGGCAAGCGGTCAATCTTGTTCTCACCACCACACCGGCAGGCATGGACGCATCCACAGGCACCGAGACCCCTGCATCGGCCGAATGGCTGATGAAGCGCAATTGCTCCCTGAGCCCGCGCCAGGCACTGCTGGTCTACGCCCTGCTCTGCGCGGCCACACTCGGCATCGCGTTCGTGTTCACCCTCCGGGGCGCCTGGATGGTGCTCGCCTTTGCCCTGGTCGAGGCCGCCGCCGTGGGCGCCGCCCTGCTCCACTACAGCCGCCACGCCCTCGACCACGAACGGGTCCGCCTGGAAGATGGCTGGCTGCTGGTCGAACGTGCCGACGGCACGCGACGGCAGGCCGTGCGCCTCGACCCTTCGCACGCGCGCGTGAGCCTGCCGGACGCCGGCATGCGCACCCTGGTCCGCATCGAAGCGCGTGGCGTACAGGTCGAGGTCGGACGTTTTCTGACACCTTCCGCACGGCTCGAATTGGTGCGCGCCCTGCGGCAAGCCCTGCGCGGTGCCTCTCTCCTCTATCCGGGCCCGGCTGGCTCCCTGTAAGCAAGCTCTTACACAAGCACGGCAACGCTACCGATATGGGGCACTGGCCCCACCCCGGATAATCCCCATATTAACTCCGTGACAACGGAGCTGAGCATTTTTGCAACGCACAACCATTAGGATTACATGAGCAACATTCAACCGGCCGGCGCCGTCGTGGTGCACGGTGGCGTCGGATCGTCGACGGACAACGAAGACGGCTGCGTACTGGCGGCGCGCCGCGCCCTCGGTCAGCTGGAAGTCAACGGCGACGCGCTCGACGCCGCCATCACCGCGGTCGCCACCCTGGAAGACGACGGCCGCTTCAATGCCGGCAGCGGGTCCTCGCTCGGCCTGGACGGCGCCACCATCGAGATGGATGCCTCGATCATGGACACCCGCGGCCGCCTCGGCACGGTGGCCTGCGTGCGCGACGTGAAGAACCCGGTGCGCCTGGCCCGCGCCATCGCCGACACGCCGCACGTGATGCTGGCCGGCGAAGGCGCCCAGCAATTCGCGCGCAGCCTCGGCATGCCCGGAAGCGATCCGGTCTCCGACCACCAGCGCAGCGAACATCGGCAGATCATGAAGGAACTGGCCGGCTCGGTACCCCTCATGCCTGGCATCGACAACCGCCTGTTCGACCGCTTCTGGAATTACAAGACCCCGCTGCAGCTGCCGGCGTCGAAAGCCTGCGACACGGTCGGCGCCGTGGTGCGCGGACCTGACGGCCACTTCGCCGTGGCCTGTTCCACCGGCGGCTCGGCGCCCTGCCTGCTGGGCCGCGTCGGCGACAGCCCCATCATCGGCAGCGGCTTCTACTGCGGCTCGCTGGGCGCCATCGCGGCCACCGGCATCGGCGAACACATCATCCGCCACCTGCTGGCGCGCACCGTCTACGGCTGGCTGGAGCACGGCATGACGCTGGAAGAAGCGCTGCGGCGCGGCGTCGACCTGTTCGACAAGGATGTCGACATCGGCCTGATCGGCGTGACAAAGACCGAAGCCGGCGCCTACGCCAACAAAGCCATGCCCCACTCCAGGATGACCCAACGATGAGCGACACCGACAAACAGCAGCAGTACGGCCACCTCGTGATCATCGGCGGCCACGAAGACCGCAAGCGAGAAATGGAGATCCTGACGCGCTTCGTCGAACTGTCGGGGGGCGCGGACGCCAACATCGTCGTGCTCACCGCGGCCAGCACGATTCCCGACGATATGTGGAGCATCTACGACGAAGCCTTCGGCAACCTCGGCGTGACCCGCCGCAGCCACCTGGAACTGACCAGCCGCCAGGACGCCAACAGCGAGGAATTCGTGCGCCAGATCGATGAAGCCACCGGCATCTTCATGACCGGCGGCGACCAGAAACGCCTGCTGGCCCTGATCGGCGGCAGCGCCCTGGACGCGGCGATGCACGTTGCGCTGAAAACCCGCGGCGCCACCATCGGCGGCACCAGCGCGGGGGCGTCAGCCATGTCCGGCCACATGCTGGCGCAGGGCCGCGCCGAGACGCTTCCCGAAAAGGGTTCGGTGAGCCTGGGCGCGGGCCTGGGCTTCCTGCACCGCGTCGTGATCGACCAGCACTTTTCGGAACGCCAGCGCCTCTCCCGCCTCCTGACCGTGGTGGCACAGAACCCGTATTTGCAGGGCATCGGCATCGACGAGGACACCGCCCTCGTGGTCGCGCCGGGCCGCGGCATCGAAGTGCTCGGCGCCGGCGCCGTCACCATCGTCGACGGCCGCACCATGATCACCAACGTGGCCGACATCAAGGACCGCGACACCCCGGAGCTGATCGACGTGCGCCTGCACCTGCTCCCGGCCGGTTCGAGCTACCAGCTGCCTTCCGTCTCGCACGAAGCCGGCAAGGGCCTGCCGCCGCCGCTGCTCGATTTTTTGGAAAATGTAACGAAACGGAACCCGATCCAATGAAACTCAAGGAAAAACGCCTGCTGCGCGGCCCCAACCTGTATGCCGACAGCCCCTGTCTGATGGCAGTCGTCGACGACGCCGCAACCAAGTCCCCGGGGTTCGCCGCCCGCCTGTTCGCCCTGCTGCCCGACCTGCCGCCGGACGCCGCCGTGCGCCTCGCCGACGAAGCCCTACTGGTCGAAGCCCTCGAACCGGTCGTGATGGAGCTGCAGCGCCTGGCCGGCGCACCGGGCACCGCCGGGGCCACCCTGGCTGTCCCTGGCGCGCCGCGCGTGCGCCGCGTGGTGTGCGGCTATGCGATCGAGCAGCTCGTCGTGCAAGCACTGCAGACCGGCCTGGAACTGGTGCGCGCCGTCGCCGAGGACCGCCCCTTCGACCTGCTTGATGCCGTCGCGCAGCTGCACGAGCTGGCCGAACGCCATGCGATCGGCACCAGTACCGGCGCCGTGGTCCAGGCCGCGATCCGGCGCGGCATTCCGGCGCAGCGCCTGACCGAAGAAGCGAATCTGTTCCAGCTCGGCTGGGGCAGCCGCCAGAAGCGCCTGCAGGCCACCATCACCGGCGCCACCAATTCCATCGCCGTCGGCATTGCCAGCGACAAGCAGCTGACCAAGACCTTGCTCGAGCAGGCCGGCGTGCCGGTCCCGGGCGGCGCCACCGTGACTTCCGAGGCCGAGGCGCTGCGCGTGGCGCGGCGCCTGCGTGGCCCCGCCTGCATCAAGCCGCTCGACGCCAACCAGGGCAAGGGCGTGACCACCAACTGCGCGACGCCGGAAGAAGTGGCGCGCGCCTTCGCCCATGCGAAGAAATACGGCCGCCACGTGATCGTCGAGGAACACCTGGCGGGACGCGACTACCGCGTGCTCGTCACCGGCAGGAAGATCGCCGCCGCCTCCTGGCGCCGCCCGCCCTGCGTGACGGGCGACGGCTACAAGACCATCCGCGAGCTGGTCGAGATCGAGAACCGCAATCCTGCGCGCGGCGAAGGCCACACCAATATCCTCACGAAGATCCCGATGGATGCGCTGGCCGAAGAGACTCTCGCCAAGCAGGGCTACGGCTTCGATACCGTGCTGGCGGCTGGCGTCAGCGCCGACCTGCGCGGCAACGCGAACCTGTCCACCGGCGGCACCGCCGAGGACGTGACCGACCTGCTGCCGGAAGAAACCCGCGACATCTGCATCCGCGCCGCCGCCACGGTCGGCCTGGACATCGCCGGCATCGACATCGTCTGCCAGGACATCGCCAAACCCTTGCGCGAACAGCAGGGCGGCATCATCGAGGTGAACGCCGCGCCCGGCATCCGCATGCACCAGTATCCGAGCCGCGGCACCCCGCGCGACGCCGGCGCCGCCATCGTCGACGCCCTGTTCGGCGACTGCGACGGCCGCATCCCGACGGTGGCCATCACCGGCACCAACGGCAAGACCACCACCTCCCTGCTCATCGCCCACGCCACCCGCACGGCGGGCCTGCGCACCGGCGTGACGACGACCGAAGGCGTCTTCGTGGACGGCACGCTCACGATGAAGGGCGACTGCACCGGCTACCATTCGGCGCGCAGCATCCTGTCCGACCCCGGCGTCGACTTCGCCGTGCTGGAAACGGCGCGCGGCGGCATCCTCAAGCGCGGCCTGGCCTACGACCGCGTGGACGTGTCGGTGGTGCTGAACGTCTCGAGCGACCACCTGAGCCTGGACGGCGTCGAGACCCTGGACGACCTGGCCAGGGTGAAAGCCGTGGTCGCGCAGCGCGCCTCGCGCGCAGTCGTGCTCAATGCCGAGGACGACTACTGCGTGTCGATGGCCGCCAGCCTGCGCGATGGCGTGGAAGTCATCTACTTCTCGCTCGACGCCGACAATCCGACCCTGCTGCGCCACCTGGAGAATGGCGGGCGCGCCGTCTACCTGCAGGACATGACGCTGGTGCTGGCCAACGGCGCGCGCCACGAAGCGCTGCTCGACGCGCGCGAGATGCCGGTATCGCTGGGCGGCGCCGCGCGCTACAACATCGCCAACGCCCTGGCCGCCGCGGCCGCGCTGACGGCGCACGGCTTCGGTAACCAGGAGATCGCCGATGGCCTGCGCGGCTTCGTCTCGGATGCCAAGCACAACCCGATGCGCTCGAACGTGTTCGACGTGGACGGCGTGACGGTGATCGTCGACTACGCCCACAACTGCGCGGCGTATGCGGCCCTGGCCGAGAGCGCGCGCGCCATGAGCGCGGGCCGCCTGGTGGGGGTGGTGGCGGCGCCGGGCGACCGCCGCGACGCCGACCTGATCGACATCGGCCGTACCTGCGCCGCCGGCTTCGACGACCTGGTCGTGTTCGAGACCGAGAACCGCGGCCGCCCGGAGGGCGAAACCGCCTCGCTGCTGGTGCGCGGCGCCGAGCTGGGCAGGATTGCCCGGGACGCGCTCACCGTGGTGCTGGAATCGCACCGCGCGATCCAGCACGGCCTGTCGTTGTGCCGCCCCGGAGACGTGCTGGTCTTCGGCTGCGGCACGACGATCTCGGAACTCACCGATGCGCTGCGTCCGACCCGCCCGGAACTGGCGAGGAAGATTGAAGCGGAAGCCGTCTGAGCCCCTCTACTCCCGCCATGAACGCCCCGCTCGTCGGGGCGTTTCACTTAAGGACGTCTTAAAATCAGGATGCATATGTGTCTATAAGGTCAACTTCTTGCATTTCGTTACAAATTGATATTTCCTTCCTCCTGCTCAGCTGTTACCTTGCCGATTCGAAATTCGGTTCTTTGAAGGATTGGAAGGAAGACGCATGCGGAAATGGTTGGCTGTCCTGTTGTCGGGTTATGTAATTGCCGGCGTCGCTTGTGCGGCGGGCCCGGTGTCCGAGAACCGTCCCGTCGCGCCGCAAGCCTACGCAGGCCTGGGCATCGGCCTGGTCGACTACAGCGGCGGGGGCAGCAAGGCCAGCCCGAAACTCTTCGGCGGCTACGAATTCACCAACAAACTGGCCATCGAGGCCGGCGGTGTCGATTTCAAGAAGGGCTACGGTATGTACATCGCGGTCAAGCCGACCATTCCCCTGAGCGAGAAGCTGTCGGTTTACGGCAAGGTGGGCGTGGCCAAGAGCCGCCGCGAGATCGTGCTGCCCGCCGCGCCGGCGATCAAGAAGTCGGATACCGGCGCCTATGGCGCCTTCGGCCTGCAGTATTCGGTGACGCCGAACACCGCCATCACGGCCGAATACGAACGCTTCGGCAAGAAGAAGGACGCGGGCGCCAAGGAAGACGTGTGGACCCTGGCCCTGAAGTTCTTCTTCTGACATCTTCGGCCGGCCACGAGAAAAGCGGCCCGCGGGCCGCTTCGTCGTTTCAAGGGACTATTTTCAGACCTGTCCCGCCACCAGGTCCGCGCTCTCCGGGTCATTGACCCGCAGCGCATCCACGAAGACCTGCAGCGACGAGCCGCAGGCGAACACCAGCACGTCGCCCGGGCGGCACAGCGACAGCCCGTGGCGGATCGCCTCGCCCACCTCGATCACGCGGTGCAGCGTGTCACTGATGCCCGCCGCCTCTTCGGCGCCCTCGAGGATCAGGTCGACGGCCTCGCCGACCTCGCGGCCACGGCTCTGTGATTCGTACACCACCAACTCGTCGAAGCGCTCGCCGCAGACCCGCCCGACTTCCAGCAGGTCCTCGTCGCGGCGGTCGCCCGGCGCGGTGACGATGCCGACCAGCTGGCCCGGCAGCAGCGCCCGCGCCATCTCCGCCATCGCCTTGTAGGCCGCGGGGTTGTGGGCGTAATCGACGATCACGGTCACGCTGCGGATGTCGAACATATTCGTGCGCAGCGGGTTGGTGCGGCCGTTGGACACGAAGGTCGACAGGCCGGTGGCGATCTGCAGGTTGCTAAAGCCCGAGGCCATCAGCGCGGCCGCGGCGGCCAGGCTGTTGGCGATATTGAAGCGCGCGCGTCCGCCGAAGGCGACCGGCATGCTCTCCACGCGCACCAGTTCCTGGTGCAGGTTGCCGTCGGCAACCACTACCGCATTGTCCTGCAGGTAGACGCCGCGCCCGCCGTCTTCCAGGTGCTGCAGGAAGACCGGGTTCTCGGCATCCATCGAGAAATACACGACTTCGGTCTCGGGCTTCACGCGGCGCGACATCGCCACGCACAGCGGATCCTCGGCATTGAGCACCGCCACTTTCGAGGCCGACTGCGCGATCACGGCCTTCACCTGCGCCAGGTCCTCGACTGTGTCGACACCGTCCAGGCCCAGGTGGTCGGCGGCGATGTTCAGCACCACGCCCACGTCGCAGCGATCAAAAGCCAGGCCGCGCTTGAGGATGCCGCCGCGCGCCGTCTCCAGCACCGCGAATTCCACGTCGGGCGAGCCGAGCACGGTGCGCGCCGACCAGTAGCCGGTGCAGTCGCCCCTGGCCACCTGCTTGCCGTCGATGAAGACGCCTTCGGTGGTGGTCACGCCCGTCACCTTCCCCGCCAGGCGCACAGTGTGCGCGATGAGCAGGGTCGTGGTGGTCTTGCCGTTGGTGCCGGTGACGGCGATGGTCGGGATGCGCCCGTCCGAATCACCCATCAGGCCCTGCACGATGGCGTCGCCCGCATCGCGCGCTTCGCCACTGCTGGGATACTGGTGCATGCGGATGCCGGGCGCCGCGTTGACCTCGATGACGGCGCCGCGCTGGGCGTCGAGCGGCAGCGCGATGTCGCGGCAGACGATGTCGATGCCGGCCACGTCCAGTCCGATCTTGGCGGCCGCGCGCACGCACAGCAGGCGCGTCGATTCCGGCAGCAGGTCGGTCACGTCCTCGGCGGTGCCGCCGGTGGACAGGTTCGCATTGCCGCGCAGCTCGGCCATCACGCCCACCGGCGGGATGCTGTCGAAGTCGAAGCCCTGCTTGCGCAACATGTCCGCCGCATGGTCGTCGAGGGCGATCCTGGTGAGGATGTTGGCATGGCCGGCGCCGCGCGCCGGATTCTCGTTCTCGCGTTCGACCAGCGCACGTACGGTCGAGACGCCGTCGCCCACCACGTGGGCCGGGCGGCGGCAGGATGCCGCGGCGACCTTGCCGTTCGCCACCAGCACGCGGTAGTCGCGTCCCTCCACGAAGCGTTCGACGATGATCTTGCGGCCATATTCGCGGGCAAAAGCGAAGGCGCGCGCCACGTCTTCCGGCGTGCGGCAGTCGACCGTCACGCCCTTGCCCTGGTTGCCGTCCAGGGGTTTCACGGTACACGGCGCCTTCAGGCGCGCCGCGGCGCGCTGGGCTTCCTCGACCTTCGTGACGACCGAGCCTTCCGGCACCGGCACGCCCGCTTCCTTGAGCAGGGCCTTGGTCAGTTGCTTGTCGCTGGCGATCTTCACCGCGATGAAGCTGGTGTCGCCCGTGGTGGTGGCTTGCAAGCGCTTCTGTTTCGCACCCCAGCCGAGCAGGAAGAGATTGGCGTCCTCGGTGATGCGCTGGGTCGGGATGCCGCGCTCGTGGGCGGCAGCCAGGACAGCGGCGGTGCTGGTGCCGATGGCATGGCGGGCCGCGATCGAACGCAGGTCGCCGAGGCGCGGGGCGAGTTCGAAGGCTTCGCCATGGGCGAGCGCCGTAACCAGGTCGACGGCCAGCTCGAAGGCGGGCTGCACCAGCTTCTCGGACTGGTAGGCGACCACGATGCGGAACTGGCCCGGATGCCCCATCACGGGACGGGTGCGGCCGTAGCTCGCAGGGCTCCCGGCCAGGGTCTGCAGGTCGAGCGTCACCTGCTCGATCACGCGGCCAAGATAGGTGCCCTCGCGCAGGCGCTGGGCGAAGCCGCCGCGCTGGCCGCTGGGCAGCAGCTGGCCGTGCAGCGAGGGCAAGGCTTGCAACAGCGCCTCGTTGAAACCGGGGATGTCTTTCGACGAGCGTCCGTACAGGTCTTGCAGGTCGATCACACTGAGCAGGCAGGGTGAGTCGGCGTGGACGTTCGGTCCGCGCAGGAAGCGTTGTTCCAGGATTTGCACGAATAGATCCTTGTCGTCATTGTGGACGTGTCCCGGCGCGGGGGCCGGGGCACGCGAAAACCGCTTGCGGCCGTCCTCGAGCCCGTTCAGGCGTCGAACAGCCGGGTGACCATGCGGGTGGCCATCAGGCCCACCGCCGTATGGTGGATCTCGGGCGACATCAGGCCGCCCAGCAGCTCCATCGCTTCCTGCTTGCTGCCGCATGCCGCCACCTGCTCTTCCAGCAGGCGCAGCTCGTTGTCCTGCGTCTCCAGGCGCGGATGGCGCCGGATCAGGCCGCGCTCCGGAAAGTCGGCGCTGCGGTCGGCGTGCTGGCCGAGGTTGTCCAGGGTGCGCTGGCGTGCGCGCCAGGTCATGCTGCGGGCGCCCTCGGCACGGCTGCCGTCGGGCTTCGCGGTGATCCAGTCGCGCAGCACCTGCTGCTCGTAGGCGCTGAACACGCCGAACATCTCGGCCTTCTCGCCATGCACCAGGCGCCAGAAGCGGCTGTGCTCGACCTCTTCGCCGCGCTTGATCCAGCCGGCGTTCTCGAGCGCCGCCAGGAAGTCCGGAATGCGCGCCGGGTCCGTCAGCCAGTCGTTGACCGAGCGGCCCGCGACACGGCAGTAGTCCGAGTGCATGTTCTTGCCGACGCCGCTCTTGGCGGCGAGGATGTTCACCAGTTCGGCCTGGAGGTCGAACTCGGCGATCACCGAGGTGGTGCTGGCGCCCAGGTCGTTCAGGCGATAGCCGTCCAGCACGCGCCGGTAGAAGGCCTCGCGGTCGCCCACGCGCGGCATCAGCCCGGCAAGCGCCTGCACCGCCTTCTGGGCGTGGCCGCTGGCCGCATTGTCGACCGTGACGTGCAGGGTGAAGTAGTAAGGGTCGATCCCGAACTCGTTGAGCTCGTAGGACGTGATCAGGAGGTGCAGCGGCAACTGCTCGTAGCCGAGGTTGTAGCCGATGACTTCCGGCAGGAAGTGGTCGGCATTGTGGCCCAGGGCCAGCTGGATGGCGCCCTGCACGAAGTGGTTCTCGCCCAGGCTTTCCCAGCCGTCGCAGCCGTGGGTCGCCAGCAGCTTGCGGTAGATGGTGACGTGGTTCTTGTCGGGCACGCCTTCGCCCAGCTCCTCGAGGTAGGTCTTGATCAGCTCGTGGTAGGCCGGATTGTCCCAGTGCCTGAGCAGGCCATAGAGCCAGGCGCCGTCGACCAGCTTGGTTGGCGCCACCGCCTTGATGAAATAGAGCGCATGGGCGCGGCAGGAGAAATAGCGGCGCGGCGCGCCGTTCTTGCGTGCCGCGAGGTAGTCGCGATACTGGGCGCCGACGGCGTCGGTGCGTTCCTGGACCCAGGCCGGCAGTTCGGCGAGCGTCGGCGGCAGGTCGGCGGGCATGGCCTGCACGGCCGCGATCTGGTCGGCCACATAGGCGCGCGCCGCGTCGGGATTGGACTGCGGCGTTTCGTACAGCGAGAAATACAGTCGCTTGGCGCGCTCGCGGGTGGCGTACGCGCCTGCGGTGACGTGGCTGGCGGCGGTGGCCGCGCAAGCGTCGGCTAACAGCATCGAATTCATGTGTCTCGGCTTCTGTTGTTGGTGTCCTGGGACGATAAGCAACATTATCCGGGCTGGGCTATTGCCCGAGAATCGGCTCCGGCGCTGAGAGTATGTAAGAAAGGGATTACAAAGTTACAAAAGCTGGACAGCGTTTTACTTGCATCTCCTTCAAGACGGCGATTGCGTATCGACACCCCGCCGCACATCGTGCGCTTCCGCATCTCCTTTCGCCAGCGCCTCTTCCACCTTGTCCTTCTGCTTTTGCACCGTGTGCGGCGGCAGCGGCGGAATGTTCGGGTCGACCATCACTTCCAGCACGAAAGGACCGTCGGCGGACAAGGCCTGCTCCCAGGCGGCGCCGAGTTGTTCAGGATCGTCGACCCGCAAGCCATCCAGGCCCAGCAGGCGCGCATACGCGGCATAGGAGAAGTCGGGTAGCCGCTGGGACGCCTCGTACTTCGGCTCGCCCTGGTTGCCGCGCTGTTCCCAGGTCACGAAGTTGAGGTCGCGGTTGTTCAGCACCAGCACGACGAAAGTCGGATCGGACCAGCGCGCGCGGTGCCAGGCGATCGACATCAGGCCGTTGATGCCGTTCATCTGCATGGCGCCGTCGCCGGCCAGGGCGATCACGGGCCGGTCGGGGTGCGCCAGCTTGGCCGCCAGTGCATAGGGCACCGCGCAACCCATGGTGGCGAGGCCGCCCGACAGCGAGGCGAGCATGCCGCGCCGGATGCGCAGGTCGAGCGCATACCAGGCCGCGGCCGAACCGGAGTCGGCGGCGAGGATGACCTTGTCCGGCAGGCGCGGCGAGAGTTCGGTGAACACGCGCTGGGGATTGACAGGCTTGGCCGGCTCCATCGCTTTCTGCTGGAGCTCGCGCCAGCTCCGGTCGACCTTGCCCTCGATCGTTTCGCGCCAGCCGCGATCTTCCTTGCGCTGCAGGTGCGGGATCAGGGCGCGCAGTGTCGCCCTGGCGTCGCCCACCAGATTGGCTTCCATCGGATAGCGCAGGCTCAGCATGCGACCGTCGATATCGATCTGCACGCCGCGCGCCTGCCCTTCCGGCGGCAGGAATTCCGCGTAGGGGAAGCTCGATCCGACCATGAGCAGGGTGTCGCACTCCTGCATCATCTCGTTGCTGGCTCTGGTGCCGATGATGCCGATCGATCCTGTCACGAATGGCAGGTCGTCGGGCAGCACGGCCTTGCCGAGCAGGGCCTTCGCCACGCCGGCGCCGAGCAGTTCGGCGACCTCGATCAATTCGTCCTGGGCGCCGTGGGCGCCGGCCCCGGCCAGGATCGCGACCTTCCGGCCCGCGTTCAGGATGGAGGCGGTCTCGACCAGCGCGTCCTCGGGCGGCACCTGGGCCCTTCTTGCCGCGCCGACGCCGGAAAAGGTCGAGCCGTGTTCGCGCGGCGGCGTGGGCATGGCCTCCTCTTCCTGCAGGTCGTTCGGGATAATGATGCAGGTGACGCAGCGCTCGCTCTGCGCAATGCGCACGGCGCGGTCGACCAGGTGGCGCAGCTGCTCGCTGGTCGCCGCCATCTGCACGTACTCGCCGGCCACGTCCTTGAACAGGGCCATCAGGTCGATCTCCTGCTGGTAGCTGGCGCCGAGCGCGCTGCGCTGTTGCTGGCCGACGATGGCGACCACCGGCTGGTGGTCGAGCTTGGCATCGTAGAGGCCGTTCAACAGATGGACCGCGCCCGGCCCCGACGTGGCCAGGCAGACCCCGACCTCACCGGTGAACTTGGCGTGGGCGCAGGCCATGAAGGCCGCCATTTCCTCGTGCCGCGTCTGGATGAATTCGAGTGCAGCGTCTCCGCCATCACGCCGGCCAAAGGCGGCCATGATGCCGTTGATGCCGTCGCCGGGGTAGCCGAATATGCGGCGCACGCCCCACTGGTGGAGGCGCTCGAGCAGGAAGTCGCCGACGGTCGCCATGGCGTCCCCTCAGGCCTGGCCGGCGCCGGGAATGAGCTCGACCTTGAGCCAGCCGGGACGGCGCGCGTCGAACGCCTTGTAGGCGTCGATCACACCTTCCAGCTTCTCCTGCTGCGTGATGATGCTGGTCGGATCCACGGTGCCGCTCCGTACCAGGTCGATCAGGTGGGGAATGTACTTGCGGTGGTTGCAGTTGCCCATCCGGATCGTGATGTTCTTGTTCATCGCCTTGCCGATCGGGAAGGAGGTATCGTCGGGCGGATAGACGCCGATGATGGACAGGGTTCCCGCCTTGGCCAGGGCGGCGATCGCCCACTGCTGGGCCTGGGAAGGCGCCTGCCCCGGACGCCAGTTCTCGCCGTCCGGATGCTGCACCGGCGCCACCGCCTGCACTTCCTTCTCGAACCCGGCGGCCTGCTCCTTTGCCTGCTTCGCGGCCGGACCGTGGTGCGGGCATTCCGCGTCCACGCCCACCGCGTCGATGGCGCAATCGGCGCCGATGCCGCCGGTCAGGTCCTGGATCGCCTGGACCGGATCTTCCTCGTCGAAGTTGACGACCTCGGCCCCCTGGCGGCGCGCCATGTCGAGGCGGTCCGGCAGATTATCGACCGCCAGCACCCGGCCAGCCCCCCATCAGCTTGGCGGAAGCGATGGCGAACTGCCCCACCGGGCCGCAGCCGAAGACCACGACCGTATGGCCGGGCTTGATATTGGCAAGGTCGGCGCCGAAGTAAGCGGTCGGGAAGATGTCGGACAGCAGGATCGCCTGGTCGTCGCTCACCTCGTCCGGCAGCTTCACCAGGTTGATGCTCGCAAAAGGCACGCGCGCCTTTTCCGCCTGCAGGCCATTGAAGGGGCCGGTGGCTTTCGGTCCGCCATAGAAGGCCGTCCCGGCGCCCGGACCGTTGGGATTCGCGTTGTCGCACTGCGAATAATGGCCGGCGCGGCAGTAGGAGCAGTAGCCACAGGCGATCGTCGAGGGAATGACCACGCGGTCGCCGACCGACAGGTTACGCACGTTCTCGCCGAGCTGCTCCACGACGCCGACGGCCTCGTGGCCGAGAATGGTGCCCTGTTGCATGCCGCTGAAGGTGCCGCGTACGAAATGCAGGTCGGTCCCGCAGATCGCGCTTGCCGTGATGCGCACGATTGCGTCGTTCGGGCTTTCGATGCGGGGTTCGGGCACCTCGTCCAGGCGGATATCGCCCACGTCATGAAATACAACGGCTTTCATCGCTTCTCCTCGCCAGGCTGTGTCGGGAACCCGCTCGCCGGTGGGCGGCGCGGGCATGGAAGGGACAGCCTAAGGAGTCCGGCAGGACGGCACCGTGCGTTGCCTCGCATAGCGCGCGGCAACACGAAGCACGTGCGGGCGGAAAGCGATCAGGGCAGCGCGCCCAGCGACAGGTCGCCCACCAGGCCGCCGCCGGACAGCCGTACCGGCACCGCGCCGCGCGAGAGCATGCGCGCGATCGCGCGGTCGCCATCGCCCGGCGTGACCTCCACCGCGCGCGTGCCCTCGAGGGCGAGCAGGATCTCGAAGCCGGCGTCGATGCCGTCGAGGACGGTATTGAGCACGCAATAGTCGGTGGCCAGGCCGCACACCGTCACGCGCTTGACGCCGTCGGCCAGCATGCTGCGCGCCAGGCCCGTGCCGTTGAAGGCGGAATAGGCGTCTTCCTGCGAGGTGGCGGCCTTCGAGATCACGATGGCGTCCTGCGGGAGCTTGAGTGCCTGCGAGAACGCGGCGCCCGGGGTGTCGGCCACGCAGTGCGGCGGCCAGGGCCCGCCCTGGGCGGCGAAGGAGCAGTGGTCATCCGGGTGCCAGTCGCGCGAGGCATACACCGGCAGGCCGCGGCTGCTGTACAGCGCGATGAGCGTGTTGATCGGGTCGATCACGAGATCGCCCTGGGGCACGCCCAGGCTGCCGCCCGGCAGGAAGTCGTTCTGCAGGTCGACGATCAGGAGGGCATCGCCCTTGCCGAGCACGATGGCGCTCATGGAAAACTCCCCGTATCCGATGGAAACACAAGCTTACCATGCCGGCCATGAAACGACAGCGCCCGCCCCTCTTGCAAGGGGCGGGCGCCGGGTCAGGACGCTGCCTCAGGCAGCGTCGTTGCAGCTCAGGCCTGCGGCTGGTTCAGCAGCGAGCGCTGGCGGGCATACATGAAGTACACCACCAGGCCGATCGCCAGCCAGATGATGAAGGCCACCCAGGTGTGCCAGCTCAGGAAGGACATCAGGGCCAGGCAGAAGATCACGGCCAGGGCCGGGATCACCGGCACGCCGGGGCAGCGGAAGGCGCGGTGCAGTTCCGGACGCTTCTTGCGCAGGATGATCACGGCCACCGAGACCAGCGAGAAGGCAGCCAGGGTGCCGATGTTGACCAGCTCGGCCAGCACGTCCAGCGGAACCACGGCGGCGATCAGGCCGAACACGATGCCGACCATCCAGGTGGCGAAGTACGGCGTGCCGTATTTCGGATGCACTTCCGACAGCTTGGCCGGCAGCAGCCCGTCGCGCGACATGGCGAACAGGATGCGGGTCTGGCCGTAGGCCATCACCAGCATCACGGTGCTCATGCCCAGGATCGCGGCCAGGTCGACGAAGCCGGCGACCCAGTCCTGGCCGGCGTACTGCAGCGCCAGCGAGACCGGGTGGTCGACGCCCTTGAAGTTCGGGAAGGGAACGATGCCGGTCATGATGGCGGCGACGATCACGTAGAGCACGGTGCAGACGGCCAGCGAGCCGATGATGCCGATCGGGAGGTCCTTCGACGGGTTCTTGACTTCCTCGGCGGCCGAGGTGACGGCGTCGAAGCCGATGAAGGCGAAGAACACCAGGGCGGCGGCGCTCATCACGCTGCCGAAGCCGAATGGCATGAAGGGAGTCCAGTTGTCCGGCTTGACGTAGTTCATGCCGACCACGATGAACAGGACCACGACGCCGGTCTTGATGATGACCATGATGTTGTTCAGGCGGGCCGATTCGCGCACGCCCATCGACAGGATCCAGGTCAGGAAGATCATGATCAGGAAGGCCGGCAGGTTGAACATCGTGGCCACGCCCGGCTGGGCGCCCGGAGCCGCGCGCAGCGCTTCCGGCAGCACGACGCCGATGCCCTTGAGCAGCGACTGGAAATAGCCCGACCAGCCCACGGCGACCGTCGAGGTGGCCAGGCCGTATTCGAGCAGCAGGTCCCAGCCGATCATCCAGGCGACCAGCTCGCCCAGGGTGAAGTAGCTGTAGGTATAGATCGAGCCGGCGACCGGCACGCTGGAGGCGAATTCGGCGTAGCAGAGCGCGGCGAAGCCGCAAGCCAGTGCGGCGATGACGAAGGAGAGGGTCAGGGCCGGGCCGGCAGTCACGGCGCCTGTGCCGGTGAGCACGAAGATCCCGGTACCGATGATGGCGCCGATGCCCATGAGGACGAGGTCGAACGGGCCCAGTACTTTCTTGAGGCCGCCCGGCTTCTGGGCCGCCGCTACCATCGTATCGAGGTTTTTGGTTCTGAAAAGACTCACTGCTGGTTCTCCAATCAAAAATAGTATGGCTGCCGCGTCTCGTGGGCGCTGTTGTGTGCCGCCGGCAATGGGCCTGTGAGCCGCCTGCCAGGCTGGAACCGACCTGGCTGCGCCTGCCGGCCCGTGTGCGGGTGTAACATTATCACCAGAAAGTTGTTTGGAATCAAAGTAAAGTGATGAAAGTCGAATAATTCCTGTGTTTTATTCAAAAAACCACGCCGTTGCGCCGCGGTGACGTAAAGACCCAAGCAGTTTCCCTACAGGCTTGATTTCCGCAAATCAACAGAACATAATCGTCCAGTGACAGCATTCCGCTGCAACGTCCCGCAGCGCTTCCGCTGCCCACTCTTCCTTCCGCCGGCCACACCATGCGCCCTTTACTGCCAGCCACACCAGGATCCCGGACCCTGCGCAAGGCCGCCTCGCTGGCGCTTTCGCTGGCGCTGGCTTCCGCCTGGGCGACGGCAGGCGGGACGCCGGCGACCGGCACGGTAACGGCCGAGCTGCGCCTGCGCGAACTCGGCCAGATGGCGGAACGCAACAATGCAAAAGCCCGCAGCCTGCTGCTCCAGGAAGGCGCCAGCTTCGGCCCGGCTACCCCTTACCCTGTCCTGATTTCCTACCTGCGCCTGCTGCGCCGTTCCCATAGCGACGCCGGCCAGATGCGCGATGCGTATGCGGTCGACGAGCGCATGATCGCCCTGGCTGCCGCACAGCACGACGCGGCCAACCTGGCGCTTGCCAGCCTGGGGCGCGTGTACAAGCGCCTCAACGACAACGATCCGGCCGCCGCGATGGCGTTGCTGGAAACCCTGGTCGGCCAGCACCGCCCGCTCGGCAACATCGAATTCGAGACGAATGCCGAAATCGCCTACGGTGCAATCTACAACATCATGGGCCAGCACGACCGCGCCCTCAGCCACTATTTGCGCGGCCTCGAACTGGTCCAGCGGCATCCCGAGATGTGGAGCCCGCGCGAAGCCGACGTGCGCCTGGCGCTGGCCCGGCTCTACGTCAATGGCGGCAATGCCGCCAAGGCCCTGGAAACCACTGCCGCCTACCGCGAAGCGCGCGCCGGCCGCAAGGACCAGGAGGCGATGACGCCCCGGGTCGAGGCGGCGATGCATTTCATGGACGGACGCGCCTATGTCGCACTGAAACAGTTGCCGCAAGCGCATGGCGCCTTCAACCGGGCGCTGGAGCTGGCGCGCAGGCACGAGCTGCGCTCGCTGCAAGGCAATATTCTTGGCAATATTGCCGACGCCTGGTTGAAGGAACACCGCTACGTGGAGGCCGAGCGCGCCGCGCGCGCATCGATTCCAATCGCCGAGGAAGTGCAGGACCAGAGCGTGATCCAGATGGCCTGGGCCAACCTGGGCTTCGCCCTGTTCGGACAAGGCAAGATGCAGGAGGGGACGGTCTACATCGAGCGAGTTGCCGCCGACCTGCGCAAGGCCGGCGCCATGCCGACCGTCTCCGCCCTGCTCGACGAGCAGGCCGCGGCGCTGGAGAAAGCCGGCCTGTACCGGCAGGCGCTGCAGACCGTGCGCGAGCGCGAGAAGATCCAGGAGTCGCTCGCCGTCGAGCGCCGGGACAAGGCGTTTGCGGCCCTGCAGGAACAGTTCAATGCCAAGCAGCGCGCGGCCCAGATCGAGCGCCTGCGCCACGAGAATGCCGCCAAGGACACCGAGATCCGCAACCGCAAGCTGCGTTCCTGGCTGGCGACGGCCGGCGCCCTGCTCGCCTTCGGGCTGGCGGCGGTGGTGTTCGTGCTGTACCGGAAATCGCAGGCCACCAGCCGCCGCCTGGCGGAACTGAACGCGGAACTGGCCTACCATTCGGCCCACGATCCGCTCACCGGCCTGTACAACCGCCGTTCCTTCGTCGACCGCATGCGCGAGACCGACGCGCCGTCGGGCGGCTGCTTCACCCTGCTCGACATCGACCACTTCAAGCGCATCAACGACCAGTACGGCCATGCCGCCGGCGATGCGGTGCTGGTCGAGGTCGGCCGCCGCCTGAACGAGACGGTGCGCGAGTCGGACATGGTGCTGCGCTGGGGCGGCGAGGAGTTCCTGGTGTACTCGCAGGGCGTGACCCAGGCCCAGCGCCCGCTGCTGGTCCAGCGCATCCTGAACGCGATCGCGGCCGCCCCCGTGGTGCTGGACGACGGCACCACCTTGCAGGTCAGCGCCACCGCGGGCGCGGTCTCGCTGCCCCTGGTGTCGAACGCGGCGCTCGGCTGGGAACAGGCGATCGCGCTGGCCGACCGCGCCCTCTACAAGGGCAAGGAAGCGGGCCGCAACCGCGGCTTCATCGTCGAGGACCTGGCGCCCGTAGCGCCGGGCGCCGGCAATGCCGAACCCGGCCTGCGCCTGCAGATGGTCCTGCCCGACATGTACTGGCAGCCGGCGCAATAAGACCCGGCCGGGTCGCGCGCCTTCTTCAGGTATCCAGCGGCGCGCGGCGCCGCGCGATGGTCACCACCGCCTGCACCAGCGCGGCCGGACGCAGCGGCTTGGCCATGAATTCATCGAAGCCTGCTTCCAGCGCGCGCTGCTGGTCTTCGCGCCGCGAGAACGCCGTCAGGGCGATCGCCGGCACGCCGGCCAGCTGCCTGTCGCGCAGGCCGCGCACCCGGCGAATCAGCTCGAAGCCGTCCATCAGGGGCATGCCGATATCGCTGATCAGGATGTCCGGCCTGTCGCGCGGCATCGCACGCAGCGCCTCCTGGCCGCTGGTGGCCGCGACGATGCGCGCGCCGGTCTCGGACAGCACCTGCTGCACCAGTTCCAGCGAATCCCTTTCGTCTTCCACCACCAGCACCGTGACGCCGGCCAGCTCGCCGCCTGCCTGGTCCGCATCCTCGGACACGGCCGGCGTACCCGGGGCCGGCACGCCGGCGGGGCCTTGCGCAACGGTTTCCTCGGCCTGGCGGATCGGCAGGTGCAGGGTGAAGGTCGCGCCGCGCCCCGCGCCGGCGCTGGCCACGGTGATCGTGCCGCCCTGCAGTTCGACCAGCTGGCGCGCGATCGACAGGCCCAGGCCCAGGCCGCCGTGGCGGCGCGAGGACGAGGAATCGGCCTGGCGAAAGCGGTCGAAGACGAAGGGCAGGAAGTCGGGATCGATGCCGGCGCCGGAGTCGGCGACGTCGATCGCCACCTCGCCGCCTTCGCGGCGCACGCTGACGAGGACCCTGCCGCCGCCGTCGGTGAACTTGATCGCGTTCGACACCAGATTGCTCATCACCTGCTGCATGCGGGCGGGATCGCCCAGCACGGGGCCGGCGTCGTAGTCGACTTCGGCGGACAGGTGGATGCCCTTGCTCATGGCCGCCGGGCGCGCCGTCTCGAGGGCCGCGTTGACGAATTCCGCCGGCGTCACCGCACGCGCCTCGACCCGCACCTTGCCGGCCATCAGGCGGCTCATGTCGAGCATGTCCTCGATCAGCTGCGACTGCGCGCGCGCATTGCGCTCGATGGTTTCCAGGCCGCGGCGCAGCATCGCCTCGTCGCGCGCGCCCTGCAGCAGCAGCTGGGACCAGCCCAGCATCGCATTGAGCGGGGTGCGCAGCTCGTGCGAGAGGGTGGCGAGGAATTCGTCCTTGAGCTGGCTGATGTTCTCGGCCTCCACGCGCGCCTTCTGCTCGCGCAGGTAAAGCGCCTGGCGTTCGGCTGCGGTTTCCAGCGAGGCGGCCAGGGTACGGGTGCGCATCTCCAGGCGGGTGTCGAAGATCGCCGCCAGCAGCGCGATCGTGAGCACCGCACAGGTTGCCACCGCCACCAGGATCGCCAGGTAGTCCTGGTCGACGCCGCCGGCCGCCGCGCGGCACACGCTGCCCGCCTCGAAGTGGGCGGCGGCCATGCCGGTATAGTGCATGCCGGCGATGGCGGCGCCCATGACCACGGCCGCGCCCAGCTGCAGCAGGCGCGGGTGCAGCAGGTTTTCGTTGAGGCGGAAGGCGATCCACAGCGCGCCGGCCGAGGCGCCGATGGCGATCGCCACCGAGGCCAGGAACAGCCAGGGGTCGTAGGTGATGGCCGGGTCCATGCGCATGCCGGCCATGCCGGTGTAGTGCATGGCGTTGATGCCCAGGCCCATCAGCAGCGCGCCCCAGGCCAGGTGTCGTCCGCCGATCTCGCGGTGCCTCACCTGCCACAGGGCCAGGCCCGACACCACCACCGGCAGCAGCCAGGACACGAAGGTGATCGCGGGATCGTAGGCGAGCGGAATGGGCAGGCGGAAGGCCAGCATGCCGATGAAGTGCATGGCCCAGATGCCGCTGCCCATGGCAAAGGCGCCGCCGGCCATCCAGGCGTGCGGAGCCAGGCCCTGGGTCGCCTTGACGCGCATGGCCAGGCTCAGCGTCGTATAGGAGGCGAACATCGCGACCAGGATCGAGAGGAGCACCAGCGAGGGTTCGTAATGGCCGATCAGCATAGGAGTGGGAATCGCGTTTCCATTCTTGTCCGCACCAGCGCACTGGCAGCCTGGCATGCCGAGTGTACACGAGCCGGCCGGCTGGGGGCGCTATCGGTTCTGGGAGGTCGGTTCACCAGAGCAACGACGGTGCAGCTGGACTTTCTCTTCTGCAATTTTACACGGGTCAGGCGTACTTGCGGGCGCGCTGCAGGCCCAGGATCGGACTGCGCCCTCAGGCAGGGTCGCCATAGGCCACGACCCGGTCGCGGCCGCCGCGCTTGGCCGCGTACAGGGCCTTGTCGGCCGCCTCGATCAGGGCGGCCGGTTCAGTCAGGCCGTCCCTGTCGCATGCGGCGACGCCGATGCTCAGGGTGACGTGGGGCCGCGCGGCGGCCGGCGCATGCGGCAGGTTCAGGGAAGCGACGTGGGCGCGGATCGCGTTGGCGTGGGCACGGGCCTGTTCGAGCGTGGTGTCGGGCAGGATCGCCGCGAACTCCTCGCCGCCGTAGCGCGCCGCGACGTCGGCCGGGCGCTTGAGCATGGCGGCCAGGGCCTGGGCGACGGTCGTCAGGCAGGCGTCGCCATCCTGGTGGCCGAAGTGGTCGTTGTAGGCCTTGAAAGAGTCGATGTCCATCAGCAGCAGCGACAGGGCGCCGCCGTTGCGCTGGGCGCGCCGCAGCTCCCGGTCGAGCGCCACGTCGAAATGGCGGCGGTTGGCGATGCCCGTGAGTCCATCCACGTAGGAGCGCGCGCGCAGCGACTCGGCGTGGTCGAGCAGGCGCCGTTCGCGGTCGACCGCGTTGCTGACGTCGCGGATCTCGACCAGGCAGTAGCGCTCCCCGCCTTCGCTGAAAGGGATCACGGCGACCGCCTGGTCGATGCGGGCGCCGTCGAAGCTGCCCGCCTCGCGCAAGGGAAACGGCGAGCGGCCCTGGGAGGCAGGGACGGTCGCTGATATATTGTCAGTGAGAGCAGCCAGCACGGCGGCCTCCACGCGCGAGCCGCGCAGTTCCGGGAACACGTCGAGCAGCGCCCGCCCCTGCACCCGCGCCGCAGAATAGCCCGAACGCGGCACCATCCAGCCATTCCACAGGACGATCTCCTGGGCGGCGTCGAGCACCACGAGGCCGCAATTGACGAGGTTGACGGCGCGCGCCAGCACGGCGCCGCCCGGTTCAGGCTTGGTATTCATCCAGTGAAACTAGTGTCAGAAAGAAACGAACGGATCATACCCGAGATTGCCGGCGCCGGGTCCGCCGCCCGCCGGGAGGACCATCCCAAAAGATGTATTGTCAAAAAGCGGGCCGGTGTGATTTTTCGTGAGCCTTGGAGCCCACCTTTCCGATTACGATCGAGGCCTTGGTGCGGCACTCGGGCAAACAGCCGGCCGCAAGCGGGTAACGAAACGTGTGAACGAAGGGAAGTACGACATGGCGGGCAAGATGATGGATGGAGAACTGGGCATGGATCTGGCGCCGGAGACGACCGCGCAGAACGCCGGCTGGCCGGCCGCGCCGCACGAGCTGCGCCGCCTGCGCATCCGCAAGCGCGAGAGCCAGGAGAAGTTCTGGAGCCGATTCGGCGTCACCCAGTCGAGTGGCAGCCGCTTCGAAACCGGCGTCATGATCCCGCCGCCGGTCGCGATCCTGCTGCGCCTCTATGTCAGCGGCGCCCTCAAGGACGACGACCTGCACGGCTGATGGCGCCTGCACGCCCCACCATGCGTGGGGCGCGAAGGTACTTTCGCTTCTCCCATTTTTCGGAAGAAAACTTTCGGGAATCTACGCTTTTCCCGAATGGCTCAGATGCTTTATTCTTTCCCATCGTAAAATACGGCAAACCTGCCGTCGCTAGCGATCATCGAATAAGGTATTGGACCATGAAGCGCCTCTTCCACCCCGCCGCACCTGTTCCCCGCCGTCCTGTCGCCGCTTGCTTGCGCGGCTGAACGAGGACAGGCCCAGGATGCGCGCTTCTTCCTATGTACTGCCGGTGGCCTTCGCCATCGCCCTCGGGCTGCTGCTGCAGCATTTCCTCGGTTCCCTCGCCTGGGCCGGCCTGCTGGCCGTGATCACCTGGCCGCTGCACGAGCGCCTCCAGGCGCGCGGCCTGCCGCGCATGGCCAGCGCCAGCGTGATGCTGCTGCTGCTGATCGTCGGCTTCTTCGGTCCCTCGCTGCTGCTGGTCAAGGCCCTGGGCAACGAACTGGTCGGCCTGCAGCACCTGCTGGCCCGCCTCAACGAGGTCGGCATCGCACCGCCAGGCTGGCTGTCCTCGCTGCCGGTGGTCGCGGAGCGCGTCCTCGCCTGGTGGGAGGAACACCTTGCCGTCCCGGGCGGCCTGAACGCGCTGATCCAGACCACGCTGGGCGACGTGATGCCCCAGCTGACCGGCGCCGCGCGCCTGTGGGGCTCGGCCATCCTGGCCAATGCCCTCTACCTCTTCCTCACCCTGCTGACCCTGTTCATCCTGTACCTGCACGGCCCCACCGTGGTGCGCTACGTGGACGGCGCCGGCGCGCGCCTGCTCCCCAACCACTACGGCAGGCTACGCGCCATTCTTCCGCTGTCGGTGCGCGGAACTGCGCTCGGCCTGTGCTCGATCGCCGTGCTGGAGGGCATCGTGCTGGGCGTGGCCTACGCCATCGCGGGCGCGCCGGCGCCGGCCCTGCTGGGCGTGCTCACCGGCTACCTGGCCCTGATCCCGGGCGGCGCGCCGCTGTCCTTCACCATGGTCTCGCTGCTGCTGCTCGGCCAGGGCAATCCGGGCGCGGCCCTGGGCCTGTTCACCTGGGGCGCGGTGGAGCTCTTCATGGTCGACAAGTTCATCCGCCCGAAGCTGATCGGCCACCGGGTCAACCTGCCCTTCCTCGCGGTGCTGTTCGGCCTGCTGGGCGGCGTGTCGACCCTGGGCGTGATCGGCCTCTTCGTGGGTCCGTTCATGATGGCGGTGCTGTTTGGCTGGCTGCGCGATGGGCAGGCGGCGAAGTAAGGCTTGACGGCTGCGCCGCGCGCGCAGCCTCCAACCCCGACAATGCAAAAGGCGCTGTCACCGTTCAGTGTGGGCTCGCCCTGCTGAACACGCCCAGCGCCGCAGATAGCAGCCGTTCGGCCGTCTTGATGCGCCGACCGTCGAGCGCCCATTGCCAGCCAAGATAGTTCGGCAGATATCGTGACGCCACTCCATTGAACCGCGCCAGCCACTGGCGGAAACGGCGGTGATAGGCGTTCACGTTCTGCACGTGTACGGCGCCGCGCACTCTTTCGCCGCTACTGACGTTCACAGCCTCGTGCGATATTCCGGCTCCCAGGGCAAATGATCTGTAGGCAGGGTAGGCGTCCGTGACCAGCAGCACGTCCCGGTCGAGCACCGGCAGCAGGTGCCGGCGCAGCTGGGCTGCGGTCACCTTGCCACGTCCGGTCACGCAATCAATTGTTCCGCCAGTCCGATCGCGT
>NZ_JANUHA010000015.1 GCF_024753255.1 Massilia agri | reverse complement strand
ACCAGCGCAGTGGCTGTGTACTGCGGTACGACAAGCTTAGTGAAGGCAGCTGCGAGAGCATAATTAACGCGAACACAGCCTTGTTTTTGTGACAGGGGTTCTGGAGTCAGACTGACCATTCTCATGGACAGCTTGCCATGCTCGTCGTTATTCTGCATAAAAATACCCGTTCACAAGCCCATTTTTGCCCGTGCGCCATAGACATGCATCAATCATGATGCTATCGTTCAATCTCTGTAGTTGCCCTACAGCTAGACAGTTGACTGCGCGCTAAATGTATTGACACTGCGCCGCCCCGCTCAACGCAACCCTTTCCTGACCCGACAATGCTCAAAAAATTGTTTGCCACCGTTGTGATGTCCATTTCGGTTTCCGCATTCGCGGTACCGTTCGGCTCGCAGTCGGTGCTCGTGGTAGAAGATGACACCGGCAAGATTTTGATCGAGAAGAATGCCGATCGCGTCGTGCCGATCGCCTCGCTGACCAAACTCATGACCGCCATGGTCGTGCTGGACGCCAAGCAGGACATGGACGAGCTGATCGAGATCGACCGCAGCGACGTCGACACCGTCAAGCACAGCAGCTCGCGGGTGCCGGTCGGCGCCCTGATCTCGCGCCGCGACGTGCTGCAGCTGGCCCTGATGTCCTCGGATAACCGCGCCGCCGCCGCACTGGCACGCACCTTCCCGGGCGGCAAGGAAGGCTTCAAGGCGGCGGTGCGCCACAAGATCGCGGTGCTGGGCATGACCCAGACCGTGATCGAAGAGCCGACCGGCCTGAACCCGCGCAACCGCTCCACCGCCGGCGACCTCGTCAAGATGGCCGCCGCATCGAGCAAGTATCCCGAGATCACGGCCATGACCACCGAGTCGAAGGACCTGATCAACATCAACGGCCGCGAAGTCGAGTACCGCAACACCAACCGCCTGGTCGGCGCCAAGGGCTGGGACATCGGCCTGTCGAAGACCGGTTACATCCAGGAAGCCGGCCGTTGCCTGATCATGAACATCAAGGCCGGCGGCAAGAACGCGACCATGGTGCTGCTCAATGCCGGCGCCTCCTCGGCCCGCATCCTGGACGCGCTCAACATCCGTCGCTTCATCACCGGCGAAAAGGCGCCCGTCGTGGCGCGCGCCTCGAACCGCGCCCCGCGCTACAAGGCCTCCTCGAGCCGCGCCCGCATCAAGGCAAGCGCCGGCAAGACCAAGATCAAGGCCGTGAAGAAGCGCAGCAAAACCAAGGTGGTGCCGAAGCGCCGCAAGAAGTAATCCAGCGCCGCTGTGCGCAGCAAGACGAAGGGGCCGCAAGGCCCCTTTTCTATTGGCAGCTGCCGTGCCCGGCTACTCGCGCGGCGTCACCGTATCCCACAAGCCCTGCTCCAGCGCCAGCACCAGTTCGTCCGTGTAGGCGGCCGGCGGCGACTGCATCGCCATCACCCGCCAGGCGGCGCCATTGACTTCGACCACACGCAGGCGCACGCGCGCCGTGCCGTCCTTTTCCTCCCCCGTCACGAGCCAGGACGACTTGCCGCGGAAGTCTTCGAGCTGGCCGCCGGGCAGCGCGAACTGGTTCTCCAGCCGCTCCACGAGCGCGCGCGAGTATTGCGCAATGGTCGCCTCGCCATGTGCCTCGCGCGCCAGCAGGACCACGGCGTGCTCGGTGTGTTCGGTGAACACGTGGAGCACAAGGCCATCCTCGTCGGTAAACGTTTCGTGACGCCATTGCGGCGGCACCGTCACCATGCGTCCGGTGGCGGGATTGGTCCAGGCATAGGGCGAAGCGGCCAGCACGGCGGCCATCTCGCGGCTGTCCTGGCGGTCCATCGCGTCGAGCACCACCACGACCAGGAAGAGGAAGAAGAAGGACATGCCGAAAACGATCTTGCGCCACCATCGCACCGGCCGCGCGCGCACCAGGAAATAATCGTCGTCGTAGCTCGCAGCTTCGCCGCGACGCAGCCGCAGGCCCTGGCGCGCCATGGTGAGCAGGGAGACGGCCGGCAGGCCGAAGCCGAAGCCGGCGCTCCAGACCCCCATATTGCGCCCGAGGATTTCCCTGAGCCCGGGGAAGCGGCCGTCCGCCGTCACCACCCGCAGGCCCAGCATGGCCTTGCCCGGCGTATTGCCCGCCACCTTCTGCACCAGCGCATCCAGCAGCAGGCCCGCGGGGATGCAGGCCAGGCCGAACAGCTTCCAGCCGAAGGGGGTTTCGAGCCAGCGCAGGAAACCCGGCGAGGTACGGCACAGGGTGTAGCCGAGCACCGTGGCGACCAGGCCCGTATGCCACCAGACGTCGAAGGTGCGGGCGAACCAGCGCGGCCAGGCGCGCGCCGGGACCTCGCTCGGCAGGGCGAAGCGTGCCCGGGCCAGCGCGTGGCCATCGAGGTGGGAAGCGTGGGGCACCGCATTCGGGGCATCTCGCCGCATGGCAGCTCCAGATTGGCCGGTGGCGCGCTTGCCATGCGGCGCCACCGGCGTCACCCCGGATGTTCACCTGTTTCCCAGGGTGGCAAATGTCGATTTCGCAAACGATAGTAAGACTGCGGGGAAAGCCGCCGGGTTCAGTCGTGGAAACGTGCACACGCCCTGCCCTTACGCTGGATCAAGCGGCGAGGGCTGGCACCTCAGCGCGCCGGGGTCCCGATCATGCCACGCAGGCCGCTGGTGCGGTGGGTGCGCAACGCGATGGCTTCCGCCAGCACGGCGCCGGCCGGCGACACCAGGGTGAACTGCTCGCTGGCGCGGGTGATGCCCGTGTAGACCAGCTCGCGCGTGAGGACGGCGCCGCGTTCGCGCGGCAGCGCCAGCACGGTGTGGCGGAATTCCGAGCCCTGCGACTTGTGCACGGTCATGGCAAAAGCCGTTTCGACATTGCGCAGGCGGGTGGCGAGCACGCTGCGGACCTTGTCGCCCTCCAGGAAATAGACACGCAGCGCACCGGGACGCGCCGGATCCGGCAGGGTCACGCCGATGTCGCCGTTGTAGACCGAGGTCGTGTAGTCGTTGCGGGTGACCATCACCGGCCGCCCGACATACCACTCGCCCTGCGGGCGCAGCAGGCCGGCCTGGGCCAGGCGGCCGGCCACCGCCTCGTTCAGGCCCGACACACCCCATTCACCGTCCCGCACCGCGCACAGGATGCGGAAGGATTCGAAGCGCTGCAGGACCTGGCGCACCCACTCTTCACGATTCGTGTTGAATCCGGCTTTCAAGCCCGTATTCAACACGTCCAGATAAGAACCATATCCGGACTGGGCCAGTTGCAGGACGTGCTGCTGCTGGGCGTTCTCGATCCAGCGCACGCCGTCCTGCCCGCTACGCAGCACGCTTTCCGCGCGCACCGCGTCGCCCGCGTTCACGGCCAGGGCCAGCTGGCCGATCGGCCCGCCGAAGCGGCGGCTGTGGCGCAGCATCACGGTCTGCTGGGCCAGCGGGCCGCCGTCGCCGAGGAAGTCGCCCGGGAGGGTTTCGCCGCAGGCGGCTTGCACATAGTCGCAGGTCGCGCGGCTGTAGGCGCCGGCCTGGGCGTCGTGACACAGGTCGCCCAGCACCGCGCCCGCCTCCACCGAGGCCAACTGGTCCTTGTCGCCCAGCAGGATCAGGGTCGCGCCAGGGGGGAGCGCGTCGAGCAGGGACGCCATCATCTCCAGGTGCACCATCGAGGCTTCGTCGACGATCAGGACGTCCACGTCGAGCGGGTTGCCGCGGTGGTGGGCGAATGCGCGGCTGTCCGGACGCGCGCCCAGCAGGCTATGCAGGGTGCGCGCCGCGCCCATGCGCAGGGTCAGTTCGCGCAGGGGCAGGCGCGGGCCGACCCGGTCCGCCAGCTCGCCCAGCGCCTTGTCGATCGACTGCTTCAAGCGCGCGGCCGCCTTGCCGGTCGGCGCGGCCAGGGCGATGCGCTGGCTGCCGGCTTCCGGCGCGGTCGCGAACAGGAGCGCCAGCAGGCGCGCCACGGTATAGGTCTTGCCGGTGCCGGGGCCGCCCGTGATGATGGCGACCGAACCGCGCAGGGCGATGGCGCAGGCCAGCTTCTGCCAGTCCGGGCCCTCGGCCTGGCGGTCGGAGGCGAACAGCAGGTCCAGCCAGCCGCGCACGGTGCCGGCATCGACTTCCCTGGCCTGCAGGGCGCGCTCGCGCACGGCCTGCGCCACCAGGGTTTCGTCGCGCCAGTAGCGGCGCAGGTAGAGGCGTTCGCCGTCCAGCACCAGCGGCTGGTCGTAGTCGAAGGCATCGCGGTCCCAGACCTGCTGGCAGCCGGCGAGGAGCTGGGCCCAGGCCTTGCCGGTCCTGGGCAGCGGGCCGGCGGCGCGCGCGAGATCCTTCCACTGTTCCTCGCTCCAGCCCAGCAGCTCTGCCGGACCGGATCCGAGGTCGGCCAGCTGCACGCAGCTGTGGCCGTGGCCTTCCAGCTCGGACAGGACCGCCGATGCCAGCACCAGGGCCGGCGGGGCGGCGCCGAGCGTTGCCACGAAGCGCGCGAAGGCGCAGGACAGGCGGCGCAGCTCGCCCTCTTCCGCCAGGCGCGCCAGCTCGGCCCACAGGGTGTCGATGTTTGCTTCAGGCTTCGCCATGGCCGTCCTTGTCCAGCAGGCTTTCCAGCCCACCCAGCAGTTCGAAATCCGGCGGCAACACGCAGCAGCCGCGCGTGTCCTCGTTCGCGATCCCGCGCAGGAAGAGGAAGATCGCCCCGCCCAGCTGGCGGCGCGGAGAATAGCTGTCGCCCAGGCGCGCGCGCAGCAGGCGGTGCAGGGCCAGCGTGTAGATCGTGGCCTGGATGTCGTAGCGGTGGTCCAGCATGCCGAGTTCCATCGCGGCCCGGGTATAGGCACTGTCGCCCGGACCGAGCGCATTGGTCTTGTAGTCGAGCACCCAGAAGCGGCCATCGTGCTCGAACACGAGGTCGGCGAAGCCCTTGAGCATCCCGTGCAGCACACGCTCCGGCAGGACCGGGCGCTCGAGGCCACGCAGGATGTGGGTGCGGAGAAGCTGGTCCAGCTTCACCGCATCGAGGCGCTCGCTGGGGAACCAGAATTCCAGCTCCGGCACCGGATCGCGCAGGCCGCACAGGGCGATGCCGATCGGCGGCAGCGGCGTCGTCGCGACCATGTGCAGCCAGGCCAGCGCATCTTCCTGGCGGTGGCCCCAGCCGGCGCGATCGATGCGCTGGCCGAGGCGCGCGAGGAATTCCGGCTCGTCGGCCTGGTGGAAGCCCTCCTGCGCCATCCATTCGAGCTGCTCGTGCATGAAATTGCCGGGCACCGAACCGCGCGGGAAGCGGTGCCAGGGCGTGTCCTCGATGCGCGGCGGCGTGGTCAGCTGCGGGTCTTCTTCCAGCAGCGTCGCTTCCTGCGCGGTCATCGGCGTCGGCGGTGCAAGGTCGGGACGATGCGCTGCGTGACGCACCAGCGATGTAAACGAGCCGATCGACCAGTCCTTCTCGAAACGCGCCTCGTAGCGCGGCGGCGCCAGCAGGTCCGGGCGCACATCCTCCCTCGCCAGCAGGGTGCGTGCATCAAGCGTCGTCAGGTCGTGCAGCACGATGCCCTCGACATTCCCGCGCAGCTGCTCCAGGCGCTCGCGCAGGCGTTCGGCCTCGATCTTCGCGCCGCCGCCCAGCAGGTAGCCGAGGGCTGAATCGTGCAGGTGATTCCCGGTTCTGCTGCGGCCGCTGATCGGCGCCACGCCCAGCCACAGGAAGTGGCGTGCGCGCGTCAGTGCCACGTAGAGCAGGCGCAGGTCTTCCTCCAGGCGCGCGCGGTCGACCGCCTGCAGCGCCTCGTCGCCCTGCCACAGGTCGAGACGGCGCGCGCCATCGTCGGTGACGAACTCGAAGAAGCTGCGCTTTCCCTTCTCGGTGCGGCGCGCCGTGACGGCAAACGGCAGGTAGACCAGCGGATACTCCAGGCCCTTGGACTTGTGCACCGTGACCACCTTCACGAGTTCGGCGTCGCTCTCCAGGCGCAGCACCCGCCCGCTATTCTCGCCCTGGTCCTCGCCGACGCTCTCGATCTCCTCGGCCAGCCAGCGGATCAGGGCCTGCTCGCCTTCCAGCTGGGCGCTGGCTTCCTGCAGCAGCTCGGCCAGGTGCAGCAGGTTGGTCAGGCGCCGCTCGCCGCCCGGTTCGCGCAGCAGGCGGGCCGGCAGGCCGAGTTCGTGGACGAAGCGGCGCAGCATGGCCAGCACGCCCTGGCGCTGCCAGGCGCCGTGCAGGTTCTTCAGCTGTTCGACGCGCGCTTCCCAGGCCGCCTCGTCGGCGGACAGGCTGGCCAGTTCCCCCAGCGGCAACCCTGCCGTGCGGGTGGCGAAGGCCGCGCGCGCCAGCACGCCGTCGAGCGGATTGGCGACCGCGTACAGCCAGCGCAGCACGTCGGCCGCCTCTTCGCTCTTGACCACCGAGTCCTTGTCGGACAGGTAGACGCTGGCCACCTTGCGCTCGACCAGGGCGCGGCGCACGGCGGCGGCCTCGCGACGGTCGCGCACCAGGATGGCGACGTCGGCCGGCATCAGGCGGCGGAAACGTTCGCCGCTTGAAAAGCCGACCCGCTCGTCGCCCAGCAGGCCGACGATGTGTTCGGCGCAGTGCTGGGCGAAGAATTCGCGGTACTCGTCCTGGTTCATCGGACCGGCGCAGCAGACCGACATCGCATGCGCGGGCCCGTCGGCCCCCACCAGGCGCTCGCGGTGGCCTTTGGCTTGCACCGCCTCGAAGGGCAGCGGATTTTCGATGCCCTTGCGGAAGCGGAAGGCGCCGGCCGGATAGCCGTCAGGGTCTTCCTCGGCATGCCGGAACAGCTGGTTCACCGCCTCGACCAGTTGAGCAGTCGAACGGTAGTTGGTCCCGAGCTGGTAGTGGCGCCCTTGCGTGGCGCGGCGCGCGGCCAGGTAGCTGTGGATGTCGGCGCCGCGGAAGCCATAGATCGACTGCTTCGGGTCGCCGATCAGGAACAGCCCCTGCTGCGGGTCGTTGGCGGCGACGCGGTAGAGCAAATCGAAGATGCGGTACTGGTCCGGCGAGGTGTCCTGGAATTCGTCGACCATCGCCACCGGGAACTGCAGCACGATGCGCTGGCGCAGCGCCTCGCCGTTCGGGCCCTCGAGGGCTGTCTTGAGGCGCTCGAGCATGTCGGCGAACCCGAACTGGCGATTGCGCGCCTTCAGCTCGCGGATGCGGGCCGCGATGTGGTGGGAGGCGTGGCGCAGCAGCGCATGCGCAAGCGGCTGGAGCTGCCGCAGCGCTTCCTGCAGGGGCGCGATGCAGCCGAAGCAGGACGGCACCTCGGCCTGGAAGTTCTTGGCGAATGCTTCTTCGATTCCGCCCGGCGTCAGGCGGCGCCAGGCCGTCTCGTTCAGGTCCGGCGTCAACATCCGGGGATCAAGCGCCCATGCGCGCAGCGCCTCGAACCACTGGACCAGAGATGCCGCTTTCATCATCGTGCCGTTGAAGCACTTCGGCTGGCGCTCGCGGTGTCCGGCGATCCAGCGCTCCATCTCGTCGGCGCGATCCAGCCAGCCTTCCTTCAGGCGCGCCAGCTCCGCCCACTGGGCCTGCTGCAGGCGCGCGACCAGCACGCCCAGCGGCTCTTCCCCGCAGGGCTCCAGCAGGTGGGTGCGCTTGACCAGCTCGCGCACGTCACGTTTCAAGGCCTCGACGTCGCCCCAGGAATCCAGCACCGTGGCCAGTGCGTTCGCGCCGAGCGGATAGACGTGCTGGCGCCAGTAGTCGTGGGCCGCGTCCTCGAACAGGGCGCGTTCGTCGCTCACCAGCTCTTCGTCGAACAGACTGCCCGAGTCGAAGGCGTGCTCGCGCAGCATGCGCTGGCACCAGGCGTCGATGGTGAAGATCGCCGCCTCGTCCATGGTTTCCGCCGCCAGCACCAGGCGGTGGGCGGCGACGTTGCGCTCGCCCTCGTCCGGATAGGCGCCCTGCAGCGCGCGCAGGTAGGGATCGTCGATGTCGAGCTGGCCGCGAAAGTAGGCCGCCGCCTCGACCAGGCGCTCGCGCACGCGATTGGCCAGCTCGCGCGTGGCGGCGCGGGTGAAGGTCATGACCAGGATTTCGCTCGGCAGAAGCGGACGCGGGAAGGCGGCCTCGCCGCCATGGCCCAGCACCAGGCGCAGGTAGAGGGCGGCGATGGTCCAGGTCTTGCCGGTGCCGGCCGAGGCCTCGATCAGGCGCGTGCCATGCAGCGGAAAGCCCAAGGGTTCCAGGTGCTGGCTCATGCCTCGCCTCCCCCGAGCGGCGCCACCTGCACGCTCGACTCGATCCAGTCGGCCAGCGGACCATACAGGTCACGCGCGATGTGCGGCCAGTCGCCTGCGGCCGCCAGGCTGGAAAAATCCGGCCACAGGCGCGCAAGGCACAGTTCCGCCACCTCGCCCGACCTCTCGTAGCCGCCATCGTAGACCAGGCGCGCGTCGGCGTCCTTCCCGCCCTCGCGCAGCAGGGCCAGCGCTGTCTTGCATGCGACGGCCAACGGACGGTCCAGGTTCCTGCGCCACAGGTCGGCCAGGTCGTGCAGCATGGCCGCCGCCTCGACCGGATCGAGCGGCGCCATGGTGAGCACCGCGTCGCGCGCCACCAGGTGGCCGGCGACCGGCATGCCGGAGGCGCTGGCGGCCAGTTGGCGCAGCCAGGGCTTGATCAGCTTGTCGCCGCGCGGGCGTCCCTCCTTGTCCAGCACCTTCGACGACACCTGCATCAGCCAGGCGGTTTCCTCGCCATTGGTGCGCAGGCGGTCGATCCAGTCGTCCAGCACAAGGTGTTCCCCATGCGCATCGTTCAGTGCGAGGCTGACGGCGCGCTTGGGCGCCGCGTGCGGGAAGCGCGCGCCCAGGGACAGCCAGGCGCTGCGCACCGGCACCAGGCCCTCGACCAGCTCCTGCTGCCACTGGCGGCCGACAAGGCCGATCGGCAGCACGCCTTCGCGCGCCAGGCGCGAGGCGCGCTCGTTCAAGGTGCTGCGCACGGCATGGAGCGTCTCGGGCTCACCGCTGTCGTCGAGCAGGTGATCTTCGATGAAGTAACGTTCCAGTGCATCGAGGGAGAACGGTTCCTCGTCCTCGCCCACCACGGCGGCGTCGGCGAAGACCACGCCCAGGCGGCGGCGGAAGAAGTAGCGGGCCGGCTGGCGCAGGAACGCGGCCAGCTCGCCGAGTTTCAGCACGAAGCCCGGCTCCAGCTCGTAGGGCGGCAGCGCGTCGCCCAGGCGCCCGCCCTCTTCCAGGCCGTGCGCCGAGCGCCATTCGCCCGCATAGGTGAGCAAGCCGCCGCGCTCGAAATAGCGGCGGCTGAAGGGCTGCAGCGCGTGTTCGACCGTGCGTTCGGACAGGTCGAGGTTCCAGCCGGCCTTCAGGTAGTCGCGCAACTGGGCGACCAGCACCGAAGCCGGCTGCTCGCTGTTGTCGCGCACATTGCGGCCGACCCAGCTCACGTAGAGCTTGTCGCGCGCGGACAGCAGCGCTTCCAGCATCAGGTAGCGGTCGTCGTCGCGGCGCGAACGGTCGCCGGGACGCGCCATGCCGGGCAGCGCCAGCAGGTCGAAGTCCGCCTGGCTCGCACGGCGCGGGAAGTCGCCGTCGTTCATGCCGAGCAGGCAGACCACGCGGAAAGGCACGGCGCGCATCGGCATCAGGGTACAGAAGGTCACGCCGCCCGAGACGAACTGGTGGTTCAGGGTCGGCTGGTCGAGCTCCGCCAGCCAGGCTTCGCGCATTACGCTCAGGGGCACCGGTTCGTCGAACTCCGCGGCATCGACGGTCTCCAGCCAGCACTGCAGCGCTTCGTTCAGCTGGGCCAGCGTCAGGCGATCGGCCTCGCTGCTCGGGTGGAAGAAGGCGTGCAGCAGCGCGCGCGCCGCCACGCCCCATTCGCCCGGCGTGCGCGGCTTCACGAGTTCGGCGCGCCATGCCAGCAAGGTCTCGATGAACTGGGCCAGCGAACCGGCCAGCGCCGCGTCCAGGCCGCCCACTTCCGCATACGGCTCGATATCACCGAAGCTGGCGCCTGCGCCGCTGGCGTAGCCGAGCAGCATGCGGCGCACGCCGAAGATCCAGGCGTTCTGCTCGCCGGCCGAGCCGAGGCCGAGGCCGGCGCGGTGTTCGCGGTCCAGGCCCCAGCGCACGCCGGAGCCTTCGATCCAGCGGCCCAGGATGGGCAGGTCCTCGGCGACCAGGCCATAGCGGCCGGCCACCGCCGGCACGTCCAGCAGGTCGCGCACCTCGCTCTGGCGGCAGCGCTGTTGCGGCAGGCGCAGCAGCCACTCGAGCGCCACCAGCAGCGGATTCACGCTGCGGTCGCGCACGTCGCCGATCTCGAAGGGAATGTGGCGCGGGTCCTTGCTGCGGTGCTGGTCGAACACGGCGTGGATGGCGGCCGAGAAGGTATCGATGTCGGGCACCATCACGACCACGTCGCGCGGACGCAGGCTCGGGTCCTGGGCGAACCAGGACAGCAGCTGGTCGTGCAGCACCTCGACTTCGCGCTGCACGCTGTGGGTGATGTGGAACTCGATCGAACGGTCCTCAAGCGCGGGCGGCGCCTGCGGGTGTTCCGAGGGCGGCAGCAGGTCGCGGATCGCCGCCTGCACCTGGGACAGCAGCGAACTGCCCTCCTCGTCGTCGAACAGGTCGACGCGCATGTTTTCGTAACGCGCGCCTTCGCCGTTGTCGAATTCGTCCAGCATGCGCACGAAGTCGCGTCCCTGCCGGCCCCAGCTCGCCAGCAGCGGATGGGCGTGGGCATGCAGCTCTTCCAGCGGCACGGCGGCGAGCTCGAGCCCCGGACGGCTCGGCTGGCGCCTGCGCGCGGCCTTCAGCAGTTCGCGGCCCTCGATGATGTCGCCCCAGTAGAAGCGGCAGGGATTCGGCACCGCGAACAGCACCTGCGTGTGGCGCGACAGCGCGGCGATCGCCTGCAGGGTCTGGTACGGCAGGGTCGACATGCCGAACAGGATCACCCGGCGCGGCAGCGGCGACACGGGCTTGCGGCCCGATTCGATCGCCGCCAGGAATTGCTGGTGGATGGTGGCGCGGCCGGTGACGCGGTCTTCCTGCGCCAGGCTGGCGTGGATCTCGCGCCACAGGCAGGCCTGCCATTTCAGGTCCGGGCCGAGCGGCACCGGGTCGCCCACAGCCCGGCGCAGCTGGTCGCGGCCCGCTTCCCAGTCTTCGAGCCAGTCGGCGCGGTAGACCTGGTACTGGTCGTAGAGGTCGGCCAGGCGCTGGGCCAGTTGCAGGCGGCGCTCCGGGCAGCCGTCACCGAGGAATTGCGCCAGCGGGGCGTAACTCGCGTCGTGCATCAGCCCCGGCAGCAGGCGCATCAGGCGCCAGGTCAGCGGGTCCTTGTCGAAAGGGGCGCGGGTGGGTACGCGGTCGCGCCCCAGCATGCCGCGGTAGGCTTCCCACAGGAAGCGCGCCGGCAGCGCCACGCGGGTGGCGGCGCACACGCCCATGTCCTCGGCCAGGGCGATTTTCAGCCACTCGGCCACCCCGTTCGACTGCACCAGGATCGTCTCCTGCTCGAGGGGGCCGAGCGGGTGGCTGCGGATCCAGTCGAACATGGCGCTGCGCAGCAACTCCATCTGGTTGCCATGCAAAATTAACAAGCCGGGGGTGATCGGGGAAGACATCGGTATGGTTGGGCTGCTCAGGCGCCAAGGATACTCTTTTTGAGGCGCTGGCGAAAGTGCAAGGCGTTCGCCACGGCGCTTTGTCGTAGGGTGGACGGGGGAATTTAGTCCAGTGGACTGAATTCCCGTCCGCGCGTTCAAACAGTATGTGAATTGCAAGCAGCGCATCCATTCACAAGGTAGTTGAACGCGCGGACGGCGAAGCCGACTAGGCGTCCCCGTCCACCCTACGAGGATTGGTCTGCCTCCCGGGCGCCGAGCCTGGCCGTGACGTCGCGTTCGATACGCGCCAGCTGGGCCCGCAGCCGGGCCGCCAGCGCCCGCGCCTGGGCCGGGCGCCCTTCCTGCCCTTCCAGGTCCTCGCAGACGGCGGCGAAGGCGATCGCTCCCACCGCCCGCGCCGAGGACTTGATGCGGTGCGCCACCGCCGCCGCGGCCGCCAGGTCGCCCTTGGTGAGGGCGACGTCGATCTCGGCCAGGGCGTCGCGCGTGGTCGCCAGGAACATGAAGGCATATTTACGCATGCGTTCACGGTCCCCGTCGAAGGTGGCTTCCAGCAGCGCGAGGTCGATCGGTCCCGTGCCCGGCTGTGGCTGCGGCGCCACGTCCGGCGCCGGCGCCGAGGTTCGCCCGAGGCAGCGCGCGATGGTCGCCGCCAGCAGTTCCGGCACCACCGGCTTGGACAGGAATTCGTTCATGCCCGCTTCCAGGCAGCGCCTGCGGTCGTCGACCCCGGCATTGGCCGTCATCGCGATCACCAGGGTGTCCGCAAGCGCCGGGTCGGCGCGAATCCGGCGGGTCGCCGCCAGGCCGTCCATGACCGGCATCTGCACGTCCATCAGCACGCAGTCGAAGCGGTGGCGCGCCATCTCGTCGAGCGCTTCCTGGCCGTTGCCGGCCACCACCACCGCGGCGCCGGCCTGGGCCAGCAGTTCGCGTCCGACCTGCTGGTTGAAGGGATTGTCCTCGACCAGCAGCACGGCGCAGCCGTCCAGGCGCGGCGCCTGCGGCGACGGGGCCGCGCCCAGGCCGGCGGTGGCGGCGCTCTCCTCGAGGCGCAGCCTGGCGGTGAACCAGAAGGTGCTGCCCATGCCTGGACTGCTTTCGACCCCGACCTCGCCGCCCATCAGTTCCGCCAGCTGCTTGCTGATCACGAGCCCGAGGCCGGTGCCGCCATGGCGCCGGGTGGTCGACTGGTCGGCCTGGTGGAAGGGCCTGAACAGGCCGGCCTGGTGTTCGGGCGCGATGCCGATGCCGTTGTCGCGCACCTCGAAGCGCACCAGCAGTTCGGGACCGAAGGCGCGCGCCAGCCGGGCGCGCAGCTCGATGCGGCCATGCTCGGAGAACTTGATGGCGTTGCCGGCGAAGTTCAGCAGCACCTGCTCGAGGCGCAGCGGGTCGCCGCGCACCGGACGCATCAGCTCGGGCGCCACCTCGACGTCGAAGCCCAGTCCCTTGCCCGCCGCCGCCTGGCCCAGCTGCAACTCGACGTTGTGCAGCAGCGCGTCCAGCATGAAGCCGACGGCGTCGAGTTCCAGCTTGCCGGCCTCGATCTTGGAAAAGTCGAGGATGTCGTTGATGATGCCCAGCAGGTGCTGGCCCGAGTGGTAGATCTTGTCGAGGTAGCCGCGCTGGGCCGGGTCGGTGTTCGACTGCAGCGCCAGGTGCGTCATGCCGATGATGCTGTTCATCGGCGTGCGGATCTCGTGGCTCATGTTCGACAGGAAGTCGCTCTTGGCCTGGTTGGCCGCGTCGGCGCGCGCTTTCAGCTCGTGCAGCGTCGTGATGTCGGTCGAGACGCACAGCACGGCCGGCGGCGCGCCTTCGTGCTGCAGCGGCACGCGCACACTCCACATCTGGCGGATGCTGCCGTCGGGCTGGATGTGCTCGACCTGGGTTGCGCTGCGGCGGCCGCTCTCGAGCACCTCGCGGTCGCGCTCCCAGGAAGCATCGGCCTGGTGGCCGGGCACCAGGTCGATGTCGCGCCGCCCCACCACGCTTGACGCGGGCAGCTTGATCAGCGCGGCGCACTTGGCGTTCACGTACAGGAAGCGGCGCTCGCCATCCTTCAGGTAGACGTAGGCGTCGAGGTTGTCCAGCACCGAGTCGAGCAGCAGGCGCTGGTCGAGGGCCACGCGGCGCGAGCGCATCAGGTTCTGGAGAAAGGCGAAGGCCAGCAATGTTCCGCCGAGGCCGGCGCAAAAGGCGAGCAGCGGCAGGTAGCGGTCGTAGCCCACCACCATGTCGGCGCGGGAGGCCGTGAAATGCGCCTTCCAGCGGGTGCCGGCGTAGTCGATCGGCAGCAGCGTGGTGAAGCGCGGGGCATCGATCCCCGACCGGCCGCGCACCTCGGGGCCAAACAGCAGCCGGTCGCCGGCCTGCAGGGCGAGCGGCCGGTCGGCGGGCAGGTCGTGGCTCGGCGCGGTTTCCGTGTAGAGGCTGAAGGCCACCGGCTGCCCCTGCGCCGGCCCGAGCGCGCGCGCCACCAGCTTCTCGACCGAGAAGGCGATGCCGACGCTGCCCAGGTAGCGCGCGCGGCGCTCCTCGACAGTGGCCGGCAGGCCGCCGCCGAGGTAGATCGGTTCGCGCATGCCGAGCACCGTGGAAGGCGTCGGGCGCGTGATGCGCACCACCTGGCCGGAGGCGCTGATGCCGCCGCTGTCGCGCGAGCGCGCCAGGGCGGCGGCCACGCCCGGGTGGACGGCGATGTCGACCCCGAGGCGGTCATCGGGCAGGTCGCTCGGTTCGATCCAGGCGATCACCTGGTAATGGGGGCGGCGTCCGGCGGGGCGGATGTCGAAGGCCGGATAGCCGCCGGGCCGCACGCTGTCGTCGGCACGCACGGCGGCAACGAAGGCGCCGCGCCGGGCATCCGGCACCCAGGCGACGAAGGAGACCGCCTCGATCGCCGGGAACTGCTCGGGCAGGCCGAGCGCCGTGACGTAGCGGTGAAAGCGCAGCCGGTCGAGCGGCGCTTCGCCGGCCGTGTGCAGCGCGCTCAGGCCGCGCAGCACCCGCGCGTACGAGGCGATGGCGGCGGCCACCCGCTCGCGCGCCACCTGGGCCACATTGTCGAAACGGCGCCGCGAGTCGTCTTCGACGGCGCCCAGGGCCAGGGAATGGAACAGCAGCCCGACCGCGAACGACAGCGCCACCCCGGCCACCCATGGCGCGGCGCGCCGCCACAGCGGGCGCGGGCCGGAGGCGTAGTGGTCGGTCGGATGTGGCGGCATGTGCTCCTGGCGTGCGGGTCGGTCGATGCGATATTGCTAGTATAGGGGGTCGCACGCCGCACTTGTTCACTGAAATTCACCCTACACCACATCGCCATGCCGACGCCAAGCCAGACAGTAGCCCCCGATTCCGACCCCTACCTCTGGCTGGAAGAGGTCGACGGGGAACGCGCCCGCGACTGGGTGCGCGCGCAAAACGGGCTCGCCGAGGGGGAGCTCGAGGCCGATCCCGGCTTTGCCGTCCTGCGCACGCGCCTGAAGGGCATCCTCGACTCAACCGACAAGATCCCCTACCCTGGCGGCCACGCCGGCCTGCTCTACAACTTCTGGCGCGACGCCGTGCACGTGCGCGGCATCTGGCGCCGCACCACGCTGGAGGAGTACCGCCAGGCCGCACCAGGCTGGGAAACCGTGATCGACCTCGACCTGCTGGCCGGGGAGGAAGGTGAAAACTGGGTCTGGGGCGGCGCCAGCTTCCTGGAGCCGGATGGCGAGCGCTGCATGGTCTCGCTGTCGCGCGGCGGCGGCGACGCCCGCGTGCTGCGCGAGTTCGACCTCTCCACCTGCCGCTTCGTCGAGGGCGGCTTCGTTTTGGAGGAAGCGAAGAGCGACGTGGCCTGGATCGACCGCGACACGCTCTTCGTCGGCACCGACTTCGGCCCCGGCTCGATGACGGATTCCGGCTATCCGCGCATCGTGAAGCGCTGGCGCCGCGGCCAGCCGCTTGCGGAAGCGGCCACCGTCTACGAAGCGCAACGGGATGACCTGTCCGCCTCCGGCTGGCGTGACGCCACGCCCGGCTTCGAGCGCGATTTCGTGCAGCGCCAGATCGGCTTCTACAGCAGCGAGCTGTTCGTGCTGCAGGGCGATACCCTGGCCAAGGTCCCGAAGCCGGAGGACGCGAATGCCTTCGCGCTGCGCAGCCAGATCGTGATCGAACTGCGCTCCGACTGGGAAACGGGTGGGCGCCGCTACCCGCAGGGCGCGCTGCTCGCGACCGGTTTCGACGCCTTCCTGGCCGGGGCAAGGGACTTCCAGCTGCTGTTCGAACCGGGCCCGGGCACCTCGCTGGACGGCCTCACGGTGACCCGCGACGCCCTGCTCCTCACCCTGCTGGACAATGTGAGCAACCGCCTGGTCGAGCAGCGCCTCGTCGACGGCAGGTGGCAGGCGCGCGACGTCGGCCTGCCGGGCTCCCGGGCCGTCGAGACCTGGGCCTACGACGCGGTCGGCTCGAACCGGTATTTCCTGACCGTGAACGGCTTCCTCGAACCGGCCACGCTCTACCTGGCGGAAGCCGGCAGCGACACCCGCGAGTCCCTGAAAACGCTGCCCGCCTTTTTCGATGCCGGGGGCCTTACGGTGCGGCAATTCACGGCAGCTTCGCCAGACGGCACCCGCGTGCCCTATTTCGCCGTCATGAAGGAAGACACCGCGCTGCTTGGCCCCACGCCCACTGTCCTGTACGGCTACGGGGGCTTCGAGGTCTCGCTCAAGCCGGCCTACGGCGCCATCAGCGGCGCGGCCTGGCTGGAGCGCGGGGGCGTCTATGTGCTGGCCAATATCCGCGGCGGCGGCGAGTTCGGGCCGCGCTGGCACCAGGCGGCGCTCAAGGAAAACCGCCAGCGCGCGTTCGACGACTTCATCGCCGTGGCCGAAGACCTGGTGGCGCGCGGCATCACCACGCCGCGGCGCCTGGGCATCATGGGCGGCAGCAACGGCGGCCTGCTGGTCGGCGCCGTCATGGTCCAGCGCCCCGAGCTGTTCGGCGCCGTGGTCTGCCAGGTGCCGCTGCTGGACATGCGGCGCTACCACCGGCTGCTGGCCGGCGCCTCCTGGATGGGCGAGTACGGCGACCCGGACATTCCTGCGCAATGGGAAGCGATCGGACGCTACTCGCCCTACCAGAACGTGCGCCGGCGCACCGAGGGCGGCCACTGGCCGCGGGTGCTGTTCACCACCTCGACGCGCGACGACCGCGTGCATCCGGGGCATGCGCGCAAGATGGCGGCGCGCATGCGCGAGTACGGGCACGACGTGCTGTACTGGGAGAACACCGAGGGCGGGCATGCCGGCGCGGCGGACAATGCGCAGATCGCGCGCATGTGGGCCCTGACCTGGACCTTCCTGCACCGCCAGTTGGGTTTGTAGGGTGGTCGGCTCTGCCGACCGCGCGTTCAGCTCCGGCATGCATGGCCACTGCGCATCCGTGAGTTGAACGCGCGGCCGGCGAAGCCGCCCACCCTACGAAAGCCACTTTCGTTCGGTCAGGAAGCCATGCGGTGCGCGAACAGCGCCTCCCACGTGGCCCCGATCTCGACGTACAGCGCCACCGCCGTCTCGACCCCGATCACCTGCGGCGCCCCCAGCCGGCTGGTGACCACGCCCGCGCGCCGCAGCAGGCGCTCGATCGCCGTGGTCGTCACCGTCACATAGCGCGCCAGGCCGTTCTCGTAGCCATGCCGGATGATGGCCTCGATCGACTCCATGGTCATCTCGGAGAAACCGTAGCTCCCCGTGCCGTCTGTCTCCAGCGCGAAGCGCGACAGCTCCCACACCAGCGGGTCGCTCGGCGGCTCGCGGCCTTCGAGCAGCTGCGGGAAGGAGTCCTTCAGCATGTACGGGCCTTCGGTCGGCAGCAGGCGCCAGCAGCCGCGCAGCATGCCGCCCGCCTCGCGCATCAGCATGTAGCGCGGCTCGAGCGCGTCGTAGCCGTCGATCTCCATGCCGGACAGGACCGGCACTTCCCAGCCCAGCCGCCCGCGGAATACCTTGGCGCGCAGCGTGTGCATTTCCCACAGATCCTTCGATTTGAATTCGCGGCGTGCAGCGATGTCGATCAGCATGCTCATGGTCGGCCCCTAGTCGAGTGGTGGATGGTCGTTGTAATGACTTATGCAATGCGCATACAAGATTTATGCAAGATGGGCAGTGCGGGAACTATCAGCTCTGCTAGGTGGCGGTGGAGGCGCGGACGGTGGAATACTTGCAATCTGCATAGACCGAACGGAAAGGGAGCGAATATGGCAAACGATATGATGTGCGAGGCACTGGCTGCGGAACTGGAAGCCCAGCAGCTTGCCCAGGGCGGTGGGCCGGCCCAGCAGGCCAGGCCGCACGACCTGCGGCGCCTGCGCATCGCCAAGCGTGAGAGCCAGGAGAAATTCTGGAGCCGCTTCGGGGTCACGCAGTCGAGCGGCAGCCGCTTCGAAACCGGCCTGGCCATCCCCGCCCCTGTCGCCATCCTGCTGCGCCTCTACGTCAACGGGCGTCTCAGCGATGGTGATCTTCAGGCGTGATCAGGCCCAGGGCGATCGCCTTGACGACCGCCTGCTGGCGGGTGTTGACGCCGAACTTCTGGCGCACGTTCGCGAGGTGAAAGTTGACGGTCGCCTCGGAGCAGTTGGTGATCCGGGCGACCTCCCATGAGGACTTCCCAAGCATGACCCATTGCAGGACCTCGAGCTCGCGCCGGGTCAGGCGCGGCGCCTCGGGCTCGGGTTTCGCCTCGCGAAAGCGCGCGGAGGAGGCGAAGGCATAGTCGCGGATCAGGGAAAGGCTCGGCATCGCCTCCGCGATCGCGCGCTCGAGCGGCACCCCGGGACGGGCGTCGCACACGAAGCTGATCACCCCGAACTCCCCTTGCGGGCCGTGCACCGGCAGCGTGACGCCGCTCCTGATGCCGTGGGCGCTGGCTTCCTCGTACAGCGCGTCGGACGCGCCCTTGCCGAAGGTGGACGGGGCCCAGACCAGGGGCAAGGTACTCGACAGGCAATGGCCGACGGTCGGGTCGACATAGGCGAAGCCATTGGCGTCGTAGCGGCTGCGCCATTCGCTCGAGTAGTTACTGCGCAAGAAAGCCGTTTCGAAACGCGCGTGGCGCGAGGGCACCACGCCGTACAGGACCTGGTCGAAGCCTTGGGCGCGCGCCAGCCCGAACAAACGTTCACACCACGAGAGGTCGGTCGGGGCCTCCAGCAAATCCATCAGCAGGGCATTGTCGATCATGGCACGTCGGGACAATAGTCGGTCAGCCATGCCTATGCTAGATGAATCGCGTCGCTGAACTCTCTCCGAAATTCACATCCAGACGTAAACACGACGAAATAACGTTCACGAATTGTCGTAACAACACAACATTGCTCCTAATCGTGCGCTGTCTTTTGGCCGGCTACGCTACCCTCCGCCAGATTGCCTTCAGTTATTTTCTTATTTGCAAGACTTCTTGACGGCCGAGCTACTTGACTAGAATTTTTACAAGAGTATCTTTCCATCGTTTCACATGACACATTCGCCGGCACTCCCGGGCCGAATGCGCCCTGTGCCCGCATCTCTCTACCCGCATATACCTATCACTTACCGAAACAAGGATCGAGTCGATGAATAACATGACCGACATGGGCGAACAGTTGGACGTCAAGCTGCTGCTCACGACGCTGATGGCGCTGAAGAAAGGCGACTTCTCGGTGCGCATGCCCTCGGACTGGACCGGGGTGTCCGGCAAGATCGCCGACACCCTGAACGACATCATCGAAACCAAGCAGAAGATGGTCGAGACGGTCACCGACGTCTCGCGCGTCGTCGGCCGCGAGGGTCACCTGACCCAGCGCGCCGACCTGCCGGGCGTGGTGGGCGGCTGGGCCACCATCATCAGTTCGGTCAACACCCTGATCGACGACCTGGTGCGCCCGACCACCGAGATGGCGCGCGTCATCGGCGCGGTGGCGAAGGGCGACCTGTCCCAGACCATGGCGCTGGAAGTCGACGGCCACCCGCTCAAGGGCCAGTACCTGCGCGCCGCGATGACCGCGAACACCATGGTGGAGCAGCTCTCCTCCTTCTCTTCCGAGGTGACGCGCGTGGCGCGCGAGGTGGGTACCGAGGGTAAGCTCGGCGGCCAGGCCCAGGTGAAGGGCGTGGCGGGTACCTGGAAGGACCTGACCGACTCGGTCAACTCGATGGCGGGTAACCTGACCTCGCAGGTGCGTAACATCGCGGAGGTGACCACCGCGGTGGCGAACGGCGACCTGTCCAAGAAGATCACGGTGGACGTGCGCGGCGAGATCCTGCAGCTGAAGGACACCATCAACGTCATGGTGGACCAGCTGCGCTCCTTCGCATCCGAGGTGACCCGCGTGGCGCGCGAGGTGGGTACCGAGGGCAAGCTCGGCGGCCAGGCCTACGTGCCGGGCGTGGGCGGCACCTGGAAGGACTTGACCGACAACGTGAACTTCATGGCGTCGAACCTGACGGGCCAGGTGCGTAACATCGCGGCGGTGACGACCGCGGTGGCGAACGGCGACCTGTCCAAGAAGATCACCGTGGACGTGAAGGGCGAGATTCTCGAACTGAAGAACACCATCAACGTCATGGTGGACCAGCTGTCCTCCTTCGCATCCGAAGTGACCCGCGTGGCGCGTGAGGTGGGTACCGAGGGCAAACTCGGCGGCCAGGCGCAGGTGAAGGGCGTCGCGGGTACCTGGAAGGACTTGACCGACTCGGTGAACTCGATGGCGGGTAACCTGACCGGCCAGGTGCGTAACATCGCGGACGTGACCACCGCGGTGGCGAACGGCGACCTGTCCAAGAAGATCACCGTGGACGTGAAAGGCGAGATTCTGGAGCTGAAGAACACCATCAACGTCATGGTCGACCAGCTGAACTCCTTCGCATCCGAGGTGACGCGCGTGGCGCGCGAGGTGGGTACCGAAGGTAAGCTCGGCGGCCAGGCGAACGTGCCGGGCGTGGGCGGCACCTGGAAGGACCTGACCGACAACGTCAACTTCATGGCCTCGAACCTGACGGGCCAGGTGCGTAATATCGCCGACGTGACGACCGCGGTGGCGAACGGCGACCTGTCCAAGAAGATCACCGTGGACGTCAAGGGCGAGATTCTGGAGCTGAAGAACACCATCAACGTCATGGTGGACCAGCTGTCCTCCTTCGCATCCGAGGTGACCCGCGTGGCGCGCGAGGTGGGTACCGAGGGCAAGCTGGGCGGCCAGGCCTATGTGCCGGGCGTGGGCGGCACCTGGAAGGACCTGACCGACAACGTGAACTTCATGGCCTCGAACCTGACGGGCCAGGTGCGTAACATCGCGGCGGTGACGACCGCGGTGGCGCGCGGCGACCTGTCCAAGAAGATCACCGTGGACGTGAAGGGCGAGATTCTCGAACTGAAGGACACCATCAACGTCATGGTGGACCAGCTGTCCTCCTTCGCGTCCGAAGTGACCCGCGTGGCGCGTGAGGTGGGTACCGAGGGCAAGCTGGGCGGCCAGGCGAACGTGTCGGGTGTCGGCGGCACCTGGAAGGACTTGACCGAGAACGTCAACCAGCTGGCGGCGAACCTGACCAACCAGATGCGCGCGATCGGCGAGGTGGCGACCGCGGTGACCCGTGGCGACCTCTCGCGCTCCATCCAGGTGGAAGCGCGCGGCGAGGTGTCCTACCTGAAGGACAACATCAACGAGATGATCCGCAACCTGAAGGAAACCACGCAGAAGAACGCGCAGCAGGACTGGCTCAAGACCAACCTGGCGCGCTTCACCCGCCTGCTGCAGGGCCAGCGCGACCTGCAGGCCGTGACCAAGCTGATCCTGTCGGAACTGGCCCCGCTGGTCTCGGCCCACCACGGCGTGTTCTACATGATGGACTCGCAGGAGACCGACGCGCGCCTGCGCATGATCGCCTCCTACGGCTACCGCAGCAGCCGCAAGCTGCCGACCTCCTTCCTGCCGGGCGAAGGCCTGGTGGGCCAGTGCGCGCTGGAGAAAACCCGCATCTGGCTGACCGACGTGCCGCGCGACTACATCGTGGTGTCCTCGGGCCTGGGCTCGGCGCCGCCGAACAACATCGTGGTGCTGCCGATCCTGTTCGAACAGCAGGTCAAGGCCGTCATCGAGATCGCCTCGCTCGACCGCTTCACCGAAACCCACCTGTCCTTCCTCGACCAGCTGATGGAATCGATCGGCGTGGTGCTGAACACCATCGAGGCGAACAGCCGTACCGAGTCGCTGCTGACCCAGTCCCAGTCGCTGGCCCAGGAACTGCAGCAGACCAACCAGGAACTGGCGGAAAAGGCGCGCCTGCTGTCCGAGCAGAACATCGAGGTGGAACGCAAGAACCGCGAGGTGGAGCAGGCCAAGCTGGCGCTGGAAGAAAAGGCGACCCAGCTGGCCCTGTCCTCGAAGTACAAGTCCGAGTTCCTGGCGAATATGTCGCACGAACTGAGGACTCCACTAAACTCCTTATTGATCCTGGCGCAGCAATTATCCGACAACCCGGAAGGCAACCTGTCGAGCCGCCAGGTGGAATTCGCGAAGACCATCCACGGCTCCGGTTCCGACCTGCTGACCCTGATTAACGACATCCTGGACCTGTCGAAGATCGAGTCCGGTACCGTCACCCTGGACGTGTCGGAATACCGCTTCTCGAACCTGCGCAACTACGTGGACCGTACCTTCCGCCACATGGCGGAAGCCAAGCACCTCGGCTTCCAGGTCGACCTGGCGGACAACCTGCCGACCGCCGTGATGACCGACACCACGCGCCTGCAGCAGGTCCTGAAGAACCTGCTGTCGAACGCCTTCAAGTTCACCAGCCACGGCCAGGTTTCGCTCACCATCAGCCTGGTCAACAGCGGCTGGACCGCCGACCACCCGAACCTGGTGCACGCGGACGCCGTGCTGGCCTTCTCGGTGCAGGATACCGGCGTGGGCATCCCGTCCGACAAGCTGCAGCTGATCTTCGAGGCATTCCAGCAGGCCGACGGCTCGACCGCGCGCAAATATGGCGGCACCGGCCTGGGCCTGTCGATCTCGCGCGAACTGGCGCGCCTGCTGGGCGGCGAGATCCGCGTGGAGTCGACCGTCAACGTCGGTTCGACCTTCACCCTCTACCTGCCCTACAACCGCGCCGGCTTCATCAACTACGAGCAGACCCGCCAGCCGCAGCCGGCCCGCCTGGCCCCGCCGCCGGCGCCAAGCCAGGTGGCCTCCCAGCCGGCCTCGCAGGAACTGCACGAGGTGGCGACCCTGGAAGCCATCGAATCGTCCTCGCTGGTCGAATACTCCTCGGTGCTGGACGACCGGGGCCTGGTGACCCCGGGCGACCCCTCGGTGCTGATCGTCGAGGACGACGAGCGCTTCGCCAAGGTGCTGCTCGACTTCGCGCGCGAGAAGAACTTCAAGGCCATCGTCACCCAGCGCGGCGACTCGGCCCTGTCGCTGGCCCGTGACTACCTGCCTTCGGCGATCCTGCTCGACATCGACCTGCCGGACATCGATGGCTTCACGGTGCTCGACCGCCTCAAGCGCGACCCGAACACCCGCCACATCCCGGTGCACGTGATGTCCTCGCTGCGCGAGCGCGAGCGCGCGCTGCGCCAGGGCGCCATCTCCTACATCAACAAGCCGGTCGGCCGCGAAGCGCTGCAGGAAGAATTCAAGCGCATCCAGAAGTTCCTGATGGGCGGCAAGCGCTCGCTGCTGGTGGTGGAAGACGACATGGCCCAGCGCGAGTCCATCGTGGCCCTGATCGGCAACACCGACATCCACATGGTGACCGTGGACACCGGCGCCGCCGCCCTGGAAGCGCTGGAAAGCCAGCATTTCGACTGCATGGTGCTGGACCTGACCCTGCCGGACATCTCGGGCTTCGAGCTGATGGATAGAATCACGAAGAACGAGCGCCTGCGCGACCTGCCGATCGTGATCTACACCGCCAAGGAACTCTCGCGCGGCGAAGTCACGAAGCTCAAGCGCTACGCCAAGACCATCGTGATCAAGGATGCCCGCTCGCCGGAACGCCTGCTGGACGAAACCGCCCTGTTCCTGCACCGCTCCCAGGCCAGCCTGCCGGAGCAGCAGCGCCGCATGCTCGAAGAGATCCATGCGCTCGACGGCGGCCTGGCCGGCCGCAAGGTGCTGATCGTCGACGACGACCTGCGCAACATCTTCGCGCTCTCGACCCTGCTGGAGCGCCAGCAGATGCAGGTGCTGTTCGCCGAGAACGGCCGCGACGGCATCGAGGTGCTGGAGAAGGATCCGACCATCGAGATCGTCCTGATGGACATCATGATGCCGGAGATGGACGGCTACGACACGATGCGCGCGATCCGCCGTATTCCGAAGTTCCGCTCGCTGCCCATCATCACCCTGACCGCGAAGGCGATGAAGGGTGACCGCGACAAGTGCATCGCCGCGGGCGCCTCGGACTACATCACCAAGCCGGTCGACGTGGCCCAGCTGCTGTCGATGATGCGGGTCTGGCTGCACTGATGACGGCGCGCGACATCAGCGGCTTCGCCGGCCTGGCCGAGCGCCAGGCGACGGAGGAGCTCGAGATCGAACTGCTGCTCGAGGCGCTGTACCAGCGCTTCGGCGTCGATTTCCGCGACTACGGGCGCGACCGGCTGCGCGAGCGCCTGCTCGCCCAGGTCGCCGCGCGCGGCCTGGCCACGCTCTCGAGCCTGCAGGAGCGGGTGCTGCACGAGGGCGGCGTGGCGGAAGACGTGGTGCGCGCCCTCGGCGTGCCGCCGGCGCCCCTGTTCGACCTGCCCGACGATACCCGGCGGCTGCGCACGGCGCTGGGCGACAGCCTGCGTCCGACCGCGCTGCCCAAGGTCTGGCTGGCGGAACCGGCCGGCGTGGCCGAGGCCTGGACGCTGGCGATCGTGCTGGCCGAGGAAAAGCTCTACGCCCGCACCCAGGTCTTCGCCACCGTCGGCAGCGACGAGCAGCTGGCCCGGATGCGGGTCGCTTCCCTGCCCGAGGCGGAACTGACGTCCTCGCAATCGCATTACATGGCCAGCGGCGGCAGCGGGCGCCTGGCGGATTACTTCGAGATTTCGAACGGCGAGGCGCGCCTGCTGCCGCGCCTGCGCGAACGGATCACCTGGGCGCAGTACAGCCTGGTGACGGACGCGTCCTTCAACGAGTTCCACGGCATCGTCTGCCGCCGCGCCCTGCCCGACTTCGGGCCGCTGCTGCGCCAGCGCGTGCTGCGCCTGTTCCGCGACAGCCTGTCGCTGTTCGGGGTGATGGGGCTGGACCGGGAACTGGAGTCGACGGATGCGGGAGTGGAGGATTACCAGCCGCTGTTCGGGGATGGGGGGTGGTACAAGCGTGTGCGGTGAACCGTAGGGTGGACCGGGGCGCGTAGCCGGGTTTCCCATCCGCGCGTTCAACTCAACTGTGTACGGCCACAACGCCGTTCCTTGCGACGCGTCGGAGATTTGAACGCGCGGACGGCAGAGCGTGATCCAGTCCACTGGACTGGATCACCCCTACGCCATGCGGTCGCGCCACGCCTGCAGGTGCGGCATCCCCTCCTCCCCCGGCCTGAACTTCATCAGCCCACGCGCAAACTCCAGCGCGCAGAAGGCCGTGATGTCGGCAATCGTGAACCGCTCCCCCGCCACATACGGGTGCTTGCCCAGCTCCCCATCCAGCCACCGCGCCGTATCGCGCATCTTCCTTCCCTGCGCCGCGCCGAACTCCGGAAACTGCGGCTGCTCCAGCACCGCCAGCCCCGGATGCGTGTGGCGTACGCAGTGCGCGATTTCCAGCATCAGGTGCAGCTCCACGCGCCGGTCGGCCATCTCGATGAAGGCCCGCTCGGTGGCATCCACGCCCATCAGGTTCGGTTCCGGATACAGGCCCTCGAGGTAGGTGCAGATGGCGCGCGTTTCGCTCAGGGCGCGGCCGTCATCCAGCACCAGCACGGGAATGCGGCCCATCGGGTTCAGCGCCAGGAATTCCGGGCTGCGGTGGCCGCCCGCGTTCAGGTCGACTTCGACGGTCTCGATGCCGGTGATGCCCTTGGCGGCCATGAACATGGCGACGCGCCGCGGGTTCGGCGCACGGGGACTGGTGTAGAGGCGCATCGGTTTTCCTTTTCAAATGGTCGACGCGCCATGATAGCCTGCCGGGCCCTAGGCCGGCACGCCCAGCGCGACGCCGCCGCTGGGCGCGCGCTCGGCCGCGATCCAGGCGTCGATCGCGTCCGCGCAGCCCGGCGGCAGGTGCAGGCCCAGCTTGCTGCGCCGCCAGAGAACGTCCTGGGCGCTGCGCGCCCATTCGTGCCGCACCAGGTAGCGCAGTTCGGCCGCATACAAACCGGGAACGATCTCGGCCCCCAGCCCGTCGAGGCTGCGCGCGCCGGCGAGCAGGGTGTCCACGCGGCTGCCATAGGCGCGCGCCCAGCGGCCCACCAGGCCGGGCGGCAGCCAGTCGAGCCGCCGCTGCAGGGCGGCCACCCAGCGGTCGAATTCGAGCACGCCGCGCTTGTCGGGCATCGCGCCGAACAGGTCGCCGCCGGGCAGCAAGGCGCCCGCAGTCCAGGCGGGCCGGGCGGAGACGAGGCTCGACGCGATCCAGTCGGTCGCCTCTTCGGCCAGCCGGCGATAGGTGGTGATCTTGCCGCCGAAGACCGACAGCAGGGGGGCGCCGGCGCTGTCGCGGCCCAGCGAATAGTCGCGCGTGGCGTCCGAGGCCTTGTCGGACGCGTCATCGAGCAGGGGCCGCACGCCGGAAAAGCTCCACACCACGCTTGACGGCCAGACCTGGCGCCGGAAGTAGCGGTTCGCGAGCGCGCACAGGTAGGAGGTTTCGGTGTCGGCGATCGCGACCTCGTCCGGGTCGCCGGTGAAGTCGAGGTCGGTGGTGCCGATCAGGGTGAAGACGCCCTCGTAGGGCATGGCGAAGACGATGCGCCCGTCCGGGTGCTGGAAGATGTAGGCATAGCTGTGGTCGAACAGGCGCGGCACCACGATGTGGCTGCCCTTCACGAGGCGCAGGCGCCGCCCTGCCTTTGGCGCGGCGCCACTGGCCACCGCATCGACTCTTCCCGCCCAGGGACCGGCGGCATTGACAAGGCAACGCGTGCGCACCCGCTTGCGGCCGCCATCCCCTTCCAGCGTGACCACCCAGTGCCGGGCATGCCGCTCGAAGCCGACGCAGCGCGTGCGGGTGCGCACCTCGGCGCCGCGCTCATGGGCGTCGAGGGCGTTGAGCACGACGAGACGCGCATCGTCGACCCAGCCGTCCGAATACACGAAGCCGCGCGTGAAGGCGGGTTTCAGGGGGCCGCCGGCGCGGTGCCCGGCCAGGTCGACCGCCCGCGAGGCGGGCAGGAATTCGCGCGGCGCCAGGCGGTCGTAGAGGAAGAGGCCGGCGCGGATCAGCCAGGCGGGCCGCTGGCCGCTATCGTGGGGCATCACGAAGCGCAGCGGGTGCATGATGTGGGGCGCGCTGCGCAGCAGGACCTCCCGCTCGGCCAGGGCCTTGCGTACCAGGCCGAACTCGTAGTGTTCGAGGTAGCGCAGGCCGCCGTGCACCAGCTTGCTGGACGCCGAGGAAGTGTGGGCGCCGAGGTCGTCCTTGTCGCACAGGAGCACGCGCAGGCCGCGCCCGGCCGCGTCGCGCGCGATGCCCGCGCCGTTGATGCCGCCGCCCACCACCAGCACGTCGTATTCGATACCGCCGTCTTCCACCATGTCTGCCTCCACGCCGAATCGTCCCAGTGTAGGGAGACGCCGGCAGGCCCTCTTTGCCTGTATCAATTATGCGGAGAATGCGCGTGCTCGTGTGTAAAATCGCCACATGCACATCACTCCCAGCGCCCAAGAGGTGCGCGCCTGGGTCCGCATGCCCTCGGGCAAGCGCCTGGACCTGCTCAACCCCACCCCCTTCGACTGGGACGACGCCGACCTGGCGCTGGGCCTCGCCCGCACCTACCGCTGGGGCGGACACTCGGCCTGGCCGCTGCCGCTGTCGGTGGCCCAGCATTCGATCGCCGTCATGCTGCTGCGGCGCGCCCTGGCTCCCCGCCCCTCGCCCGTCCAGGAGCTGCGCGAGCTGCTGCACGACGCCGAGGAAGGGCTGCTCGGCTTCGACGCGGTCTCCGTCATCAAGCCCTTCCTGGGCGAGGGTTTCCGGGCCCTGACCCGGCGCCTCGAGCACGCGGTATTCCTGCGCTACGGCCTGCCCGCCTGGACCGAGAAGGAGCACCGCCTGCACAAGCAGGCCGACCGCCTGGCCGCCGCGACCGAAGCCGTGCACGTCACCGGCTGGACCCCTGAAGAGGTGCGCAGCACCCTCAAGATCCGCGCCCGGGTGCTGGAGCGCGACCCGCTGGCCGATCACTACGGCTGCACGCCCTGGGAACCATGGGCGCCCCGCCTGGCCGCCGAGCGCTTCCTGGCCGAGCTGGAGCGCCTGAAGCGCGAGGCGGGACATGCGGCCTGACGACGCCGTCAGGCGCGCCGCCGCCCTGATCCAGGACGCCGACGGCCTGCTGGTCGCGGCCGGGGCCGGCATGGGCGTCGATTCCGGCCTGCCCGATTTTCGCGGGACAGGCGGCTTCTGGCGTGCCTACCCGCCCCTTGCGCGCCTGGGGCTGGCCTTCCACGAGATGGCCTGCCCCGACACGTTTGACACCGACCCGCGCCTGGCCTGGGGCTTCTATGGCCACCGCCTCGCGCTCTACCGCGCCACCACGCCGCATGCGGGCTTCGGCATCCTGCGCGCGATCGCGGCGCGCATGGCGCATGGCAGCTTCGTCTTCACCAGCAATGTCGACGGCCAGTTCCAGCGCGCCGGCTTCGCGGAAGATGCGGTGGTCGAATGCCACGGCTCGATCCACCACCTGCAATGCACGCGCCCCTGCGGCGAGGCGATCTGGCCGGCGGACGGCGTCGCGCCGGCAATCGACATGGATGCCTGCAGGCTGGTCTCGCCCCTGCCGGCCTGCCCACGCTGCGCGCTGCTTTCGCGGCCCAACATCCTGATGTTCGGCGACGGCGCCTGGCTGCCCCAGCGCAGCGAAGCGCAGTACGCGCGCTTCGCGCGCTGGCGCGCCAAGGTCGCCCGGCTGGCCGTGATCGAGCTCGGGGCGGGCGTTGACATACCGTCGGTCAGGCGAATGGCGGAGTCGCAGGGCGCGCCGGTGGTGCGCATCAATCCGCGCGAAGCGGCGGTGCGCCATGGCGTTGCTCTGGAGATGGGCGCACTACCGGCACTGCAGTTGCTGGCCGAGGCCTTGGGAATTGATAAAAATCAAATCTGAAAGCTAAGTGCCTGATTTTTTTGAACATTCGCCAATATCCACAAGATCTGTGGATAAAGATGTGGAAAAGCACTACTTGACAAGGCGAAAGTCCAGTAATGATGCGGGTTTCAACAAAATGCCCGTTCTGAAGGCAAAATCAAAGCCTCGTAAAATCAACGACTTACACACGCACTGCTTTCGTGCAACCTTAATACCTTAGGCAGATTCCTACAAAACACGCCGGCGGGGGATAAGTCGTCAACGTGCCCTCATCTGCGCTCATCTTGCGCGGTCATTTCCAGGCGCTTCTTGCCCGGTCCCTCACCATCATCCGGATGCTTTCCGGCACCGGTTTGCGCAGGTGCCGGGACTCGGCGTCGAGCCAGGCGGTTTCCTCGAAATGCTTGAGCATGGCCGGCGTAATGAAGCGCGTGCGCGCCGCATACACATGCCGGTCGCCCGTGGACGCCTGCTGCTTGATGAAGAAGCGGTTCGGCAGCACCAGGTGCAGGTGTTCGCGGGCGCGCGTCATCGCCACGTAGAGCAGGCGGCGCTCTTCCTCGATGTCATCCTGGTTCCCGGTCGCCATGTCCGATGGGATGCAGCCGTCCACCACATTCAGCACGTGCACCGATTTCCACTCCTGCCCCTTGCTCGAATGGATGGTCGAGAGGATCACGTAGTCTTCGTCAAGCAAGGGCGGCCCGGCGCGGTCGCTGGTGGCCTCGGGCGGGTCGAGCGTGATCTCGGCCAGGAAGGCTTCGCGCGAACCGTGGCCGCCCGCAAGCAGGGCCAGCTGCTCGACGTCGGCCGCGCGGACTTGCGCGTCGTCGTGCAGGCGCTCCAGGTGCGGCAGGTACCATTGTTTCACCAGCTCGATGTCGGCCGGCCAGCGCAGGCCGGGCGTACGCAGCCGTCGGTACAGGACGCAGAAGGCGTCCCAATCGACCTTGCTGCGCGCCGGCGGCGCGAAGCCCTCCAGCGCCGCGACCGGGTCGGGCGCTTGCGCGGCCGCGTCCAGCAGGCGTGTCGCGGTGGCCTGGCCGATGCCGGGGATCAGCTGCACGGTGCGGAAGCCCGCCAGGCGCCCGGCGGGGTTCTGCACGAAGCGCAGCACCGCCAGCACATCCTTGATGTGGGAGGCCTCGAGGAATTTCAGGCCGCCGAATTTGACGAAGGGGATGTTGCGGCGCATCAACTCGAGTTCCAGCGCCGCGCTGTGGCTGGCCGCGCGGAACAGCACGGCCTGCTGGGTGAGCTTGATGCCGGCCTCGCGGTGCTCGAGGATGCGGTTGCAGACCCAGCGCGCCTGCTCGGCCTCGTCGGGAATCAGGACCAGCTGCGGCTTGGCGCCGGATGCCTTGTCGGTCCACAGCGTCTTCGCATGGCGCTCCAGCGCGCCGGCGATCACCGCGTTGGAGGCGTCCAGGATGGGCTGGGTCGAGCGGTAGTTGCGCTCGAGCGTGATCACCTGCGCGGGACGGGTGAACTCGTTCGGGAAGTCGAGGATGTTGCGGATCGTCGCGCCGCGGAAGGCATAGATCGACTGGGCGTCGTCGCCCACCACCACCACGCCCTCGCCGCCCGGTTTCATGCCGGTGAGGATGGCGGCCTGCAGGCGGTTGGTGTCCTGGTATTCGTCGACCAGCACGTGGTCGAACAGGGCGCCGAGCTCCGGGCCCAGCACCGGGTCGCCGGCCATCTCGGCCCAGAACAGCAGCAGGTCGTCGTAGTCGAGCACGTTCTGCTCCTGCTTGGCGTCGACGTAGGCGCCGAACAGGGTCTTGAGCTGGCCTTCCCACTCGCCGCACCAGGGGAAGGTCGACTGCAGCACCTCCTCCAAAGGCGCGCGGCTGTTCACCACCCGCGAATAGATCGACAGGCAGGTACCCTTCAGCGGAAAGCGCCTGTCCATAGCCGTGTTTGACAGGCCGATCTCGTGGCGCACCATGCCCATCAGGTCTTCCGAGTCGCCGCGGTCGTGGATGGTGAAGGATTCGTCCAGGCCGATGCGGCCGGCGTATTCGCGCAGCAGGCGCGCGCCGATCGCGTGGAAGGTCCCGGCCCAGGGCAGCGTGATCGGGGAACCGGCGCCATTCCGGCCCAGCAGGCGCTGCAGCACGCCGCTGGCGCGCTGGCCCATCTCGCCCGCGGCGCGGCGCGAGAAGGTGAGCAGCAGGATGCGCTGGGGATCGGCGCCCGACTGGATCAGGCGCGCCACCCGGTGCGCCAGGGTATTGGTCTTGCCCGAGCCGGCGCCGGCCACGACCAGCAAGGGACGCACCAGCTCGGCGCCGATGTCATGCTCGACCGCGGCCCGCTGTTCGGCATTGAGACTGGCGAACGGGTCGCTTGGCAAGACAGGCTGGTCGAGGACGGCGGACATGGGAGCGGCTGGGTTGGACATGCCATACTGTACATTTATCCAGTTTTGTTGCGCAAGCAGAAATCCGGGCGCGTGCAAGCGCTGCCGCGTCGCGGGACGCCGACTTGCCGGCCGTCAGGTCATGCATTACATGCAAAAAAATCGCTAAGTCACGGATCTATAAAATATTTTCCGGATATCCACAAACTCTGTGAATAACTATGTGGAAAAGCGGGGGCTTGACACGCCGGACACGGCCATTGATGCGGCTCTCAACAATTTGCCTATTGGGAAGGCAGCGTTCATAGCCCCAAAAATCAAGGGTTTACATGCATGTCTCGCATACGCGTCAGGCTCATGCACAAAATTATCCTTAGGAAATTTTTGTGCATAAGCCCGCTCCGCCTGACCCGGCTTCGAACCGGGCCCGGCGGCAGCAGGGCCGGGTCAGGCCGGACTCAGGGAGGCGCCACCGCGGCGCTTCGACGGGTCGAGCAGGACACGGGTGATGATCCGGGTGTCGACCGCATGCGACTTCAGGAACTCGAGGGCCGACAGGGTGCCGGCCGCCCGCATCAGAAGGAGGGCGTCGTCGACGATGTCGCGCTGGCGCAAGTCGCGCCTGGCCTCGTTGGCGCTGTCGGAGACGGCGTGGAGAATACGCGGAGGATTCATCGTGCGCCTGCCCTTTCTGAGATGGATTGGTGGGGCTGCGAGCAGTATGGTCGAAGCCAAATCAATGTCAATACCCGATTTAGGTCAAAGGCGTGATTGTGTTTTCGTGCTTGGACCATACCAGGCGGGCAGCGCTGCGACACCGCCCGCCCACGCCGCCTACAATGGCCGCGCCAACCATCGACGAGCGAGGACACCATGAGCATGCAACCCGATCCCGACATGAATCCCGGCGACGAAGCCGAACCGGGCACGCCCGGCGCCGGCGAAGACGTCTGCGAAGTCTGCGCCGGCAGCGGCAAGCAGGCCGACGGCAAGCCCTGTCCGAACTGCGGCGGCAGCGGCCACGTGATGCGGGGGATCGGCGGCGGCTGAGACCGGCCGGGTCCGCGTGGACAGGGCGCAGGACGGACGGCGATAATGCGCCAATGGATTCCCCACCTCCCCGCCCCCGGCCCGCCTCGCTCACCGATCTCTTCGTCTCCTTCACCATCCTTGCCCTGCAAGGTTTCGGCGGCGTGCTGCCGGTCGTCCAGCGCGAGCTGGTCGAGCGCAAGCGCTGGCTGACGCACGAGGAGTTCGTCGAAGACTGGGCGGTGGCGCAGATCCTGCCCGGCCCGAACGTGGTCAACCTGGCCCTGACGCTCGGCGCGCGCTGGTTCGGCCTGCGCGGCGCGCTGGTTCGGCCTGCGCGGCGCGCTGGCGGCCATGGGCGGCCTGCTGGCCATGCCCCTGGTGCTGGTGCTGCTGCTGGCGGTCGTGCACGCGCAGTTCAAGGACGATCCGGCCATCGGCGGCGCCCTGCGCGGCATGGCGGCCGTCTCCGCCGGCCTGATCGCGGCGGCCGGCCTCAAGCTCTCCAGCGCGCTGGCCAGGAATCCCATTCCATTGCCCTGCTGCATCGCGATCGCGTCCGCCGGCTTCGTGCTGCTGGCCTGGCTGCGCGTCCCGCTGCTGTGGGTGCTGCCGCCGCTCGGCCTGCTCGGCTGCGTGCTGGCCTGGCGGCGCTTGCAGCCATGAACGCGCCGCAGCTGGTGTTCGGCTGGCACGACTGGCTCGACCTCTTCATCCACTACCTGATGCTGTCCCTGCTTTCGCTGGGCGGCGCGATCTCGGCCACGGGCGACATGCACCGCTACCTGGTCGAAGACAAGGGCTGGCTCAGCGAATCGCAGTTCAGCGAATCGATCGCCCTGGCCTAGGCCGCGCCCGGCCCTAATGTGCTGTTCGTCGCCCTGATGGGCTGGCACGTGGGCATGAACACGGGCAGCCTGGCGGCCGCCTTCCTCGGGGTGGCCACGACCATGGCCGGCATCCTGCTGCCGTCGACCGTCCTGACCTACCAGGTCGCCCAGTGGGGCCACCGCAACCGCGAGCTGCGCGCCGTGCGCGCCTTCAAGCTGGGCATGGCGCCGATGGTGATCGGCATGCTGCTGGCCACCAGCTGGCTGCTGGGCACCGCCAGCAGCCAGGGCGGCAAACGCGACTGGGCGCTCTGGCTGCTGGCCGGCGCGAGCTGCCTCGTGATCTGGCGCACCCGCCTGCACATCCTGTGGCTGCTGGCCCTGGGAGCCGTATTGGGGGCGTTCGGCGTCGTGTGACTGGCACGCATGCGCGCGGCAGGGCATACTGACGACATCGATAGTCACAAGCACAAGAAAATCATGCCCGACCTGCTCAATGAACACGCCTGCTTCGGCGGCGTGCAGCGCTTTCATTCCTTCGACTCCCAGGCGATCGGCCTGCCGATGCGCTATTCCGTCTACCTCCCGCCCGGCGCTGGCGACAAGCCGCTGCCGGTGCTGTTCTACCTGGCGGGCCTGACCTGCACCGAGGAGACCTTCATGATCAAGGCCGGCGCCCAGCGCGTGGCCGCCGAGGAAGGCATCATCCTGGTCGCGCCCGACACCAGCCCGCGCGGCGCCGGCGTGCCGGGCGAGACCGACAACTGGGACTTCGGCGTGGGCGCCGGCTTCTACGTCGATGCAGTGCAAGAGCCCTGGTCGCGCCACTACCGCATGTACAGCCACATCCTCGAGCTGCGCCAGCTGGTGCTCGACACGCTGCCGGCCGATCCGGCGCGCGTGGGCATCTTCGGGCATTCGATGGGCGGCCTCGGCGCCCTGATGCTGGCGCTGCGCAACCCGGACCTGTTCCGCTCGGTCTCCGCCTTCGCCCCGATCGCCGCGCCGATGCGCTGCCCCTGGGGCAGGAAGGCCTTCGGCGGCTACCTCGGGCCGGACGAAGCGCTCTGGCGCCAGTACGACGCCACCGAGCTGATGGCGGGAATGCAGGGCGCGCCCTTCCCCGGCGGGATCCTGATCGACCAGGGACTGGCCGACAAATTCCTGGCCGAACAGCTGTATCCGGAAGCCTTCGAGGCCGCCTGCCTGGGCGTGGGCCAGCCGCTGACCCTGCGCCGCCACGCCGGTTACGACCACGGCTACTACTTCATCTCGACCTTCGTCGAAGACCACCTGCGCTTCCACCGCCGCGTGCTCGGCTGAACGCGTCCCTGGCGACGGGCCGGAATCCACACCGGCCGTCCCTGCTTGAAACTGTTCCCTCCGCATCCTATAAAGAGATTGCCGGCATCCGCCGGCAATCTCGTCAATCATCCATGGAGGCCATCATGAATCTCATCAGGAGAGGCAGTTCCGCGCTCCCGGCCTACCGTCCGGCTAGCTTCGAGGATCAGTTCGGGCGCATGGTCGAGAGCATGTTCGAAGACTTTTTCGCACCGCTGGCGCAGGGCCGGCGCGGCCTGGGCAATGGCGCGATGGCGCCGCGCCTGGACGTGACGGAGACCGAGAAAACCTTCGAGATCCAGGCCGAACTTCCCGGCGTGGAGAAGGAGGACGTCAAGGTCTCGGTCGACGGCCAGCGTGTCACGATCGAAGCGCAATGCCGCAGGGCAAACGAACGCCGCGAAGGTGAAACCGTGGTGTATGCTGAACGCACCGCAAGCAGCTTTCAGCGCAGCTTTGCCCTGCCGACCGAGGTCGACGACACGACGGCGCAGGCAAGGCTCGAGAATGGCGTTCTTCACCTGAGCCTGCCGAAAAAGCAGGGCACGGAAGCACGCCGCCTCACCATCCAGTAGGCGTCCCCCGGACCAGCGCAGGCCCGGACAGGCCTGCCGCCGGACGGCCGCGCAACGCGTTGCGGCGCCCCGCCGCCACGCGGCGCGGCCGTTTACCATGTTTGTCAGCTGTCACCGTTGGAAACGCTGGACCATGCCGGACACCCAGGGCTACAAGGACCGCACCCACGCCGGCCGCGAGCTGGCGCAGCAGCTGCGCCGCCGGCTCGGCCCCGGCGAGCAGGAGGACCTGCTGGTGCTCGGACTGCCGCGCGGCGGCGTGCCGGTCGCCTTCGAAGTCGCGCGGCTGCTGGCCGCCGAGCTCGACGTCCTGCTGGTGCGCAAGCTGGGCATGCCGAACCAGGAAGAGTACGCCATGGGGGCGATCGGCAGCGGCGGCGTGCGCGTGCTGCAGCCGGGCATACCCGGGCTGATGGGCGTGACGCAGGAACAGGTTGAGGAAGTCACGCGGCGCGAGCTGGTCGAACTCGAACGGCGCGACCGGCGCTACCGGGGCGGACGCGCCGCGCCGCGCATCGCCGGACGCTGCGTGATCGTGGTCGACGACGGCATCGCCACCGGCGCGACCATGATGGCGGCGCTGCAGGTGCTGCGCCGCCAGGGCCCGGCCCGGCTGGTCGTGGCGGCTCCGGTCGGGGCGCCCGACACCGTCGGGCTGCTCGAGAACGAGGCGGACGAAGTGGTCTGTCCGCTGGCCCCGCCGCGCTTCCAGGCGGTCGGGCAGTTCTACCAGGCCTTCGGGCAGACCGGCGACGAGGAAGTGCAGGATTTACTGGCGCAGGCATGGGCGAAGCCCGGCGCGCAGGATCAGAACAACAGAAAGGAGCGGACATGAAACCAATTCCAACCGAGACGGCAACCGATGTGGGCAGTGTGGGCAAGTGGCTGGGCGCAGCCGCGGCGGGCGCGCTCCTGATGTACCTGCTCGACCCCGAACGCGGGTCGGCGCGGCGCTCGCGCGCGGTGTCCGCGCTGAAGAGCGGCGCCGCGCGCACGGGCAGGACGGTCGACCACGCCCTGCACAGCGCCGGCGAAAGCCTCGGCGCACTCGGCGGCAGTGCAGCCGACGCCATCTCGCGCGGAGCCGGCAAGCTGCAGGCCCAGGCCGCGCCGCTGCTCGACCGCGTCCGTCACGGTGCGCACGAGGCCGAAGAGCGCGTCGCGGCCGAAGCCGATCATGCGCGCGAGCGCGCCCGCCGCGAAGCGCAGGCAGCGCAGGAACGCTACGAGGCCGAGCGCTCCTGGGCCAGCCGCAACCGCTACGACCACGACGAGCGCTATGGCCATGGCGGCGGCCTGGCGGGCGTGCTCCAGGACCTGGGCGAGCGCCTCGGCGGCGCCTTCGGCGCAGGCCGCGGCACCGATTCCGCCCTGCTCGGCGGCAGCCTGCTGGGACTGCTCGGCGTGATGCGGCGCAATCCCGCCGGCCTGCTGGTCGGCCTGGCCGGCCTGGCCCTCCTGATGCGCAGCAGCACGCACCGCTACTCGGTCGGCAGCCTGGCGCTGCCGAAGACCCGGCAGGCCGGCGAAACGACGCCCTACCTGCCGTCCAATGCCGAGCCGGGCAGCCGCACCCTGCACTGACAGCCATGCGCCATGGTCACCGTCACCGCCTATGAAACCGGCGCCATCCGCGCCGCCGCCCATCCGCTCAGCGGGGGTGACGCCGACTACGACCCGCTGCTCGCGCTGGTCGGCGACGCCCGCTTCGTCCTGCTGGGCGAAGCGACCCACGGCACCGCCGAGTTCTACGACGAGCGTGCACGCATCACCCAACGCCTGATCGAAGAGAAGGGCTTTACGGCAGTCGCGGTGGAGGCCGACTGGCCGGACGCCTGGCGCGTCAACCGCTACGTGCGCGGCGAAGGCAGCGACGAGGACGGCCGCGCGGCCCTAGGAGGCTTCGAACGCTTCCCGGCCTGGATGTGGCGCAATACCTCGGTCCTGAATTTCGTCGAGTGGCTCCGCCAGCGCAACGACCGCGCCGGCAAGGACAAGGCCGGCTTCTACGGCCTCGACCTGTACAGCCTGTTCACCTCGATCCAGGAAGTGCTGCGCTACCTCGAGCAGGTCGACCCTGTAGCGGCCGAGGAAACCCGGCGCCGCTACGCCTGCTTCGACCACTACGGCGAAGACAGCCAGCACTACGGCTACGCCACCGGCGTCGGCCTGTCCGAATCCTGCCAGCAGGGCGTACACGCGGCGCTCACCGAACTGCAGCAACGCGCCTTCGACTATATGCGCGATGGCGGCGCCGGCGAGGCCAGCCCCGAGGACGCCTTCTTCTACGCCCAGCAGAATGCGCGCCTGGTCAAGAACGCCGAAGAGTATTACCGCACCATGTTCCGCGGCCGCATCTCGTCCTGGAACCTGCGCGACAGCCACATGGCCGACACCCTGGACGCGCTCGCGCGCCATCTTTCGCGCGAAGGCAAGCCCGCCAGGATCGTCGTGTGGGAACACAACTCCCATATCGGCGACGCGCGCGCCACCGAGATCGGGCGCCAGGGCGAGTGGAACGTCGGCGAGCTGGCGCGCAAGGCCTACGGCCGGGACGCCTGCCTGATCGGCTTCAGCACCTACGACGGGCGGGTGACGGCCGCTTCGGAATGGGACGGCCCGGCCCTGCACAAGCACGTACGCCCGGGGATGCCGGGCAGCTACGAGCACCTGCTGCACGAGGTGGGAATGGAACGCTTCTTCCTGCCGCTGCGCGATCCCGGACCGGCGCGCGACGTGCTCATGGAGGAACGCCTGGAGCGCGCGATCGGCGTGCTCTACCTGCCGCGCACCGAGCGCCAGAGCCATTACTTCATGGCCCAGCTGCCGCGCCAGTTCGATGGGATCATCCACATCGACCGCACCAGTGCGGTGACGCCGCTGGACGCGACGAGCGGGTGGCATTCCGGGGAGCCGCCGGAGACCTACCCTCAGGGCTTGTGATCTGCCCACCAACGAAAGCCACATCAGACTTCGAAGAAGGCGTAACCGTTCCTCCCCTTCCCCTTTGCCGCATACAGCCCGCTGTCGGCCGCCGCCAGCAACTGCTCCTGGTTCTGCGTCGGCATCGACAGCGCCACGCCCACGCTGGTCGAGGCCTGCACCAGCCCCGCGCTGGTCCGGAAGGGCGTGCGCATCGCCTCGACGATCTTGGCGGCGATGCGCTCGGCCTCGACCCTCCCCCCGATCTCCTCGAGGATGACGACGAACTCGTCCCCCGACAGCCGGGCCGGCGTGTCGGTGGCGCGCACGCCCACCGTCAGGCGGCGCGCGAACTCCTTCAGCACCTCGTCGCCCACGCCGTGGCCGTGGGTGTCGTTGATGCGCTTGAAGTGGTCGATGTCGAGGTAGGCCAGGGCCAGCGGCCGGCCGCTCCTGCGTGCGCGATCGAGGGCGTGGTGCAGGCTCTCGCCGAACATGCGGCGGTTGGCGATGCCGGTCAGGGTGTCGATGCGCGCGAGCTGCTGCAGCTGTTCCTCGACTTCCTTCACGTGGGTCATGTCGTGCACCAGCGAATACACGCCGGCCACGCTGCCGTCCGGCTGCAAATCGGGGATATAGGTCGCCTGCAGGATGCGCGGATCGCCGCGCACCGGGATGCGGATCTCATGGGTCACGCTGTGTCCCGCGAAAGCTTGTTCCAGGTGCGGGAAGACCTCGGCCGCGATGCCATCGCCCAGCAGGCTGGACACCGGCATGCCTTCGAGCTGCTCCGGCGTCACCCCGAACCACTTTTCGTAGGTGGCGTTCCCGAACTGGAAACGGTGCTCGCGGTCCATGTAGGAGATCAGCACGGGCAGGTTGTCGGCGATGAGGCGCAGGCGCTTCTCGCTGGCCGCGCGCCCGCTCTCGGCGCGCTCGCGTTCGGCCATGAGGGCGTGGAAGGCCCGGCCCAGCTCGCCGATCTCGTCCCTGCGGCCGTCGCGCAGCACCTCGATCTCGGCGCCGTCGTGACGGATCGCGGCCACGTTGTCGCGCAGTTCCTGCAGGGGTGCGAGCAGGCGGAACACCAGCACCCAGGCCAGCAGCCCGGCGGCCAGCGCCAGCCCGCCCGCGCTGAAGAAGGCATTGTGGCGCATCGCGGCCATCGGCGCGAAGGCTTCCCGCTGCGGATAGCGCGCCGCCAGGATCCAGCCGGTCGTGCGCAGGCGCTTGTAGGCGTAGATCGATTCGGTCCCGTCCTTGCTGCGCGCCTCCAGCCAGCCTTCGAAACCGGCCAGCGCCCTGTCGGTCCCGTAGTTGCTTCCCGGGGTGCTGCTGACATGTTCGAACAGGCGCGACTGGTCCGGGTGGTCGATCACGACGCCCTCGGCGGTCATGATGAAGAGGTAACCGGACTTGCCCGGCTTGAGCGCGCCGATCTGGCGCAGGAAGCCGGAGCGGCGCAGGTCCACGCTGCCGGTCAGCACCGCGACCACGGCCCCCGACTCGTCCTTGACCGGCGTGCTGAACACCACGATGTGGTTGCCCGTCAGGCGGCTGCGCATGGGCCGGGAGATCACGCTGCGGCGTTCTTCCAGCGCCCTGTCGAAGTAGTCGGTGCCGCGCGCATTCAGGGAGGTCGGTCCGGGCAGTTCGCGCAGCGAGAGCTTCATGTCGCCCTCGCTGTCGAACACCACCAGGTTCAGGTACTCATCGGCGCCCCACAGGCGCACCTGGCCGGCGAGGAAGGCAGGCAGGTTCTTCCAGTCGGTGCGCAGCGCCGGTGGAATCCCGGCGCCCAGCGCCTCGATCTGGGCCATGCGCGCGCCGATGCGGTCGTCCATGAAGGAAGCAGCCCCCGCCAGCATCGTGTACTGCTGGTCACCGATCACCGACTTCATGCCGCGTTCGGCGACCGAGAGGGTCGATAGCGTCACCAGCAAGGTCGCGGCGAATACCAGGGCCGCAGCGACGCATGCCAGGCGCAGCTTCAGATTGGCGGACCTCAGGCGCGACCTTGATATCACCATGAAATTTGACGGAAATGCTCAGTAGAATGACAAAGTATTACATATTCCCTGGTCCTGACGAGTTTCATTCCGCGTTGCAATTGTATATAACACTTACTCGTGAGACATTGCAAGCTGGCACTGTCGATCCCCCGGATTTTCGATTAGCATTTCAGGTTTCCCGCAGACGGACGAGGACCACCCATGAGTAAATACACCCTGAACATCAACGGCAAGACGCAGGCCGTCGATGTCGAACCGGATACGCCTTTGCTCTGGGCGCTGCGCGACACGCTCGGCCTGGTCGGCAGCAAGTATGGCTGCGGGCTCGGCCAGTGCGGCGCCTGCACCGTGCACGTCGACGGCGTGCCGGCGCGCTCCTGCGTGCTGCCGGTGTCCAGCCTCGGCAAGCAGAAGATCACCACCATCGAGGGCCTGGATGCCAATGCCCGGCATCCGCTGCAGCAGGCCTGGCAGGAACTCGACGTGCCCCAGTGCGGCTACTGCCAGGCCGGCCAGATCATGACGGCCTGCCACCTCCTCAAGCAGCATCCGAAGCCGAGCGACGCCCAGATCGACGAGGCGATGGCGGGCAATCTGTGCCGCTGCGCCACCTACACCCGCATCCGCGCCGGCATCCACCGCGCGGCCGAGATCGCCGCCACTGGAAAGGGCAAGAAATGAAGCGCACGCTCCCGTTTTCGGCATCGCGCCGCGGCTTCCTGCGGGCCGGCAGCGTCGGCGCCGCCTTCATGCTCGGCATGTCGGCCGAAGGCGCCCTGGCTGCCACAGCCCGCGCCGCCGGCGCGCCTGGCCCGGAATTCGTCCCGAACGCCTTCATCCGCATCGGCCGTGACGGCCGCGTGACCCTGACCTCGAAGCAGCCGGAGATCGGCCAGGGCATCAAGACCTCGCTGCCCATGGTGATCGCCGAACAGCTCGAGGTGCCCTGGCAGCACGTGCGCATCGTGCAGGGCGACCTCGATACGGCAAGGTTTGGTTCCCAGGGTGCGGGCGGCTCGACTTCGACCCCGACCAACTACGAGAACTTCCACCGCCTCGGCGCGGCGGCTCGCATGATGCTGGTGCAGGCCGCCGCCGAGACCTGGGGCGTGCCGGTCGCCGAATGCGCGGCCGAGCAAGGCGCCGTCGTCCACGGCAGAACCAAGCGCCGGCTGGCCTATGGCGCGCTGGTGGAGCGCGCAGCAAAGCTGCCGGTGCCGGAAGCATCGCAGGTGGTCCTGAAAGACCCGGCCAGCTACACCCTGCTGGGCACCCGCGTGGGCGGCGTCGACAATGCCGCCATCGTCAGCGGCCAGCCGCTGTTCGGCATCGACGTGCGCCTGCCCGGCATGCTCTACGCCGTGTACGCGAAATGTCCGGTCTTCGGCGGCAAGCCGCTCAAGGCCAACCTGGGCGCCATCAAGGCCATGCCGGGCGTGAAGGACGCCTTCATCATCGAGGGCACGCCCAACCTGAACGGCCTGCGTCCGGGCGTCGCGATCGTCGCCACCTCGACCTGGAACGCGATCCGCGCCCGGCGCGCACTCGAAGTCGAATGGGATGAAGGCGAAGCCGGAGGTCACAGCTGGGCCGACTTCACGGCCCAGGCGAAGGCCCAGGCAGCCAGGCCCGGCGCCACCAGCGTGCGCAGGGACGGCGACGTCGCGGGCAGCCTGGCCAAGGCGGCCAAGGTGGTCGAAGCGGCCTACAGCTACCCCTTCATCTCGCACGCGAGCATGGAGCCACAGAACTGCACCGCCTGGTTCAAGCCGGCGGAAGGAACACTGGAACTGTGGGCGCCGACCCAGAACCCGGGCGCCGGCCAGGCCCTGGTGACGTCGACCTTCGGCATCCCGAAAGAGAAGATCCAGCTGCACATCATCCGCAGCGGCGGCGGCTTCGGCCGGCGCCTGAGCTCGGACTTCATCGTCGAGGCGACCGCCATCGCACAGAAGGTCGCGGCGCCGGTCAAGCTGACCTGGACCCGCGAGGACGACCTCCAGCACGACCACTTCCGCCCGGGCGGCTTCCACTTCCTGCGCGGCGGCGTCGATGCGAACGGCCGCGCCGTGGCCTGGCACAACCACTTCGTCACCTTCGCCAACCGGGTCGAGCGCGAAGGCAAGAGCATCCTGCAGCCGGGCAGCGGCGGCAACCTGTCGGGCGACGAGTTCCCGGGCCGCTGGCTGGCCAACTGCCAGCTGGAGCAGACCGCCCTGGAATGCCGCGTGCCGATGGGCCCGTGGCGCGCGCCGGGCAGCTGCGTGTTCGCCTGGGTCTTCCACAGCTTCATCGACGAGCTGGCCCATGCGGGCGGGCGCGACCCCTTGGCGTTCCGCATGGAGCTGCTGGGCGACCGCGACATCGTGCCGGGCACCGGCGAGCGGGGCCAACCTTATAGCGTGGCGCGCATGAAGAAGGTGTTGCAGGTGGCGGCCGACCAGGCCGGCTGGGGAAAGAAAAAATTCCCGCGGGGCCAGGGCCAGGGCATCGCCTTCCACTTCAGCCACCGCGGCTATGTCGCGCAGGTGGCGGAAGTGACGGTGTCGAAGGACGGCAAGCTGAAGGTGGACCGGGTGGTGGTGGCGACCGACATCGGTTCGCAGATCGTCAACCTGTCGGGCGCCGAGAACCAGGTCGAAGGATCGGTGATCGACGGCCTGTCGACGATGATGTACCCGGCCCTCGACATCGAGAAGGGCCGCATCGTGCAGAGCAACTTCCACGACTACCCGCTGCTGCGCATGCCGGATGCGCCTGCGAAGATCGAGATGCACTTCGTCAAGACCGACTACCCGGTGACCGGCCTGGGCGAACCCGCCCTGCCGCCGCTCGCGCCGGCCGTGTGCAATGCGATCTTCGCGGCGACCGGCAAGCGCGTGCGCGAGCTCCCGCTCAGCAAGACGGACCTGAGCTGGAGCTGATTTGCAGCGTAATCAGTGACGGTGCGCGGGGTCGTTGTCCTGTGCGCCGTGGTACGCGAGGATGGAGGCGGCTTTTTCCAGCCGCCCCTCCTCGGCCGTGACGGTGACGACGCACTTGCCGATCTCCAGCCCCGGCGTGTACACGTCCTTGTAGTCGGTGCCGCCCTTCACCGCCGGCGAATCGCCCACCGTAAAGTTGGCCTCCGAAGGGCCGGCTTCGTCGCCGGTGTGGCTGATCTCGATGCCGTCCCGGTCGAAGCCGGCGTCCAGCAGGGCCTGGCGCGCGCGCTCGGCGTCCTGCACGCTTTCAATCACTCGTACGAGCTGCTGTTTCATACTGCCTCCATCGATGCCTGTTGCTGTCCACCGTAACAGAATCGGCATCACGCCGGCGCTCGGCTCGGGTGCGCTCGCCGGAAAGATTGCCGGCGTCGATGGGAGCGCATACACTCGGGATGAGCTCAACCCTTCCCAACGCCATGGCCCCTGACCACGCGACCGTCCGCGCCCAATTCAATCCCCTGATCAAGCCCTTCCTGGTCGTCAAGATCGGCTGCGCGATGATGTGCACCATCATCGGGATTCCCCTTGCCATCGTCTGGTTCCTAGGCGTCGGCCGCTGGTGGGCCCGGCATTATTTCGACCGGCTCGAATGCCAGATGGACGAGCGCAGCATCCGCTTCCGCAAAGGCATCCTGGTCACGCTTGAAAAGACCATTCCGCTGGAGAACATCCAGGACGTGACTTTCGTGGAAGGCCCGATCCTGCGGCGCTTCAACCTGAGCACCCTGAAGTTCGAGACCGCCGGCCACAGCGCCGGCCAGGCCTCGGACATGCAGCTGACCGGCATCATCGATGCCCAGGCTTTCCGCGCGCAGATCATCGGGGCGCGCGAGGCCTTGCGCCATGCGCCCAGGATCGACGAGGACGACGCCCAGCTGCGCGTGCTGCGTTCGATCGAAGCGAAGCTGGACGAGATCGCGCAGCTGCTCCGCGCGAAAGCCTAGGGATTCGCGGCGCTCTCGCGGATCAGTTCCAGATAGCGTCGCGCCGCAAGCCCCAGCGGCCGCTCGCGCGACCAGACGATGTCGATCACGAGGCGGGTATCGCGGCTGGCGTTTTCGAAGGCGATCTCGACCAGGCTGCCGGCGGCGATCACGGGCTGGACCAGGGCGCGCGGCAGCACGGCCCAACCCAGGCCCGACTGCACCAGATTGAGCGTCGCGAGCTGGTTATCGGTCTTCCAGACCTGGCGCGACAGGATGAAGCGGCAATCGACCGGCTCCGCGACGCGGCTGGTCATGGCGATCTGGCGCAGTTCCAGCATGTCTTCGACCCGCAGCGCCGTCGACTGGCGCTCACGCGGCAGGAAGCCGGGCGCGGCGACGGCCACGATGACGTCGCTGCCGAGCTGCAGGAAACTCTCGCGTTCGTCGAGGCGCTCCCGTTCGAACACCAGCGCCAGGTCGGCGCCGCCCGCGTGCAGCAGGCGCAAGGCGTCAGGCTGCGGGACCGAGACGATCGCGATCTCCAGCGAGGGATATTCCCGGCCGAGCGCCGCCAGCGCCGGCGTCCATGGCGCGGCGATCAGTTCCGGCGCCACGGCGAGGGTGAGCCGGCGCTCCAGGCCCGCGTGCAGGGCGAGCGCATCGGCCCGCAGCTGGCGCAGCTGGCTCGCCAGTTGCCGGGCGCGCGGCGCCAGTGCCCGCGCGGCCTCGGTGGGCGTCGGCTCGCGCGTGCCGCGGTCGAACAGGCGCAGGTCCAGTTCGGCCTCCAGCTGGGCGATCGTCATGCTGACTGCAGACGGCACCCGTCCAAGGACGCGCGCCGCCGCGGAGAATGACCCCTGGTCGAGGACGGCAAGGAAGACGGTGATGTTATCGCTCGTAAACGCCATGACCTGTGAAAAAGACTGATAGGAGCCGACTTTATACCGCAAGACTTCCAGCCTAGACTAGACTCCCTTCATCGCTTCGAAAGACAGACATGGCACACCGCACGCCGCAAGACCTCGTCCTTGACTACATCGCGGCCTACAACGGGTTCGACCTCGACGGCATGGCCGCCCTGCTCTCGAGCGATATCCGCTTCGAGAACCATTCGGATGGCGCCCTCACCGCCCGGGCCGAGGGCCTGGCGGCGTTCCGGCAGCTTGCGGAACAGTCCAAAGCGCTGTTCTCCCAGCGCGAGCAGCGCGTCACCGGCTGGACGATCGGGGAGGATGCCATCGCCGTCGACATCGATTACACCGGAACGCTGGCGCGGGATATCCCCGGCGGTCCCGCCGCCGGCAACGTGCTCGCGCTCAAGGGCAGGAGCGAATTCGGCTTCGCGGAAGGGAAGATCACGCGGATCACCGACCGCAGCTGAGGGGCAAGCGCACTAATCGGGAACCACCGCCGTCACTTCGATCTCGACCCGCGCCCGCTCCTCCATCAGCCCCGCCACCTGCACCGCGCTCATGGTCGGATAGTGGCGCCCGATGACGTCGCGGTAGGCTGCGCCCAGGGCGGCGCCAGCCTCCAGGTATTCGCGGCGGTCGAGCACGTACCAGGTCATGCGCACGATGTGCTCCGGCCCGGCGCCCGCTTCGCGCAGCACGGCCACGATGTTTGCCAACGCCTGGCGCGCCTGGCCGACGAAGTCGTCGGTCTGGAAGCGGCCTTCGGCGTCCCAGCCGATCATGCCGCTCACAAAGACCTGGCGGCCGCTGGCGGCGATGCCGTTCGAGTAGCCTTTCGGGCGCGGCCACCCCGGTGGTTGCAGGATCTCCATCAGCTTCCCTCCTGGGCCAGTACTTCGCGGGCGATGATCAGGAGCTGCACCTCGCTTGCCCCTTCGTAGATGCGCAGGGCGCGGATTTCGCGGTACAGGGTCTCGACCGTTTCGCCACTGACGACGCCCTGGCCGCCGAAGAGCTGGACCGCCGCGTCGATGACCTGCTGGGCCGTCTCGGTGGCGGTCAGCTTGGCCATGGCGGCCTCTTTCGTCACCCGCTTGCCGTGGTCACGCATCCATGCCGCGCGGTAGGTCAGCAGCGCCGCGGCGTCGATACCGGTCGCCATCTGCGCCAGCCTGGCCTGGGTGAGCTGGAAGTCGGCCAGCGTCTTGCCGAACATCGCCCGTTCGCGCGCACGCCGCAGGCCTTCGTCCAGGGCCCGGCGCGCGAAGCCGAGGCCGGCCGCCGCCACCGAGGTGCGGAACACGTCCAGCGTCGCCATCGCGACCTTGAAGCCCTGCCCCTCTTCGCCGATCAGCTTCGCCGCGGGCACCCGGCAGCCCTCGAAGCGCAGGCGGGCGAGCGGGTGCGGCGCGATCACGTCGATGCGTTCGGCGATCGTCAAGCCGGGCGTATCGGCATCGACGATGAAGGCCGAGATGCCGCGCGAGCCCCGTCCGCCCTCCCCGCCACCGTCGCCCGTGCGGGCGAAGACGACGTAGAAGTCGGCGATGCCGCCGTTCGAAATCCAGGTCTTCTCGCCATCCATCACATAGTGCTCGCCTTCGCGGCGGGCGGCACACTGCATCGCCGCGACATCGGAGCCGGCCTGCGGCTCGGACAGGGCGAATGCGGCGATCGCCTCGCCGGCCGCTACGCGCGGCAGATAGTGTTCCTGCTGCGCGGCGCTGCCGAACAGCGAGATCGCCCCGCTGCCCAGGCCCTGCATGGCGAAGGCGAAATCGGCCAGGCCGGCGTAGCGCGCCAGGGTCTCGCGGATCAGGCAGATGGCGCGGGTGTCGATGGCCTGCCCTTGTCCACCGATGGCGTGGCGCAGCCAGCCGCCGCGTCCAAGCAGGGCCACCAGCGCACGGCAGTCCGCGTCGACGTCGGCGCCATGCGCGTGCCGGAGATGCTCGCCGGCCCAGGCATCCAGCGCCAGGGCCAGTGCGCGATGGTGGGGCTCGAAGAAGGGCCAGTCGAGGTAGTCACGGTCCGCCATCTCAATCTCCCTCGAAGCGCGGCTGGTCCTTGGCCACGAAGGCGTGGTAGGCCCGGTGGAAATCATTGGTCGCCATGCAGATGGCCTGGGCCTGGGCCTCGGCCTCGATCGCTTCGTCGACTCCCATGTTCCACTCCTGCTGCAGCATCTTCTTGGTCATGCCATGGGCGAAGGTCGGGCCATTGGCCAGGGTGGCGGCGAAAGCCTGCGCCTCCGCCAGGAGGTCTTGCGGCTCGCAGAGGCGGTTGAAGAAGCCCCAGCGCTCCGCTTCCTCGCCCTTCATGGCGCGGCCGGTGTAGAGCAGTTCCGCCGCCCTTCCCTGGCCGATCACGCGCGGCAGCAGGGCGCAGGCGCCCATGTCGCAGCCGGCCAGGCCGACGCGGGTGAACAGGAAGGCCGTCCTGCTGCGCGCGGTGCCGTAGCGGATGTCCGAGGACAAGGCCAGGATGGCGCCGGCGCCGGCGCACACGCCGTCCACGGCCGCCACGATGGGCTGCGGGCAGGCGCGCATCGCCTTCACCAGCTCGCCCGTCATGCGGGTAAACGCGAGCAGGCCCGGCATGTCGAGTTTCGTCAGCGGGCCGATGATCTCGTGCACGTCGCCGCCCGAGCAGAAGTTTTCTCCCGCGCCCGAGATGACGATCGCCTTGACGTCGTCGGCGTAGGCGAGCGCGCGGAACAGCTCGCGCAGCTCGGCGTAGGAGTCGAAGGTGAGCGGGTTCTTGCGCTCGGGGCGGTTCAAGGTGATGGTCGCCACCCGGTCCTGGACCTGGTACTGGAAATGGCTGGCCTGATAGGCGGCCAGGCTGGTGCGGTTGCCCGGCAGCCGGTGCGATTCGCCCGGTAGGTAATGCATGGGTGTGCTCCTGGATTGAATGGGTCAGCCCTCGAGCAGGCGCGCGGCCAGCTCCTGGGGCGAGAGGCCGGCATTGGCCGCCTGCTGCTGGCGCTCGCGCTCGAGGTTGCGCTCCAGCTGGCTTTTACCTGCGCGGTACTGGCGCGGCCAGCTCGCGCCGCCGTAGCCGATGCGGGCCGCTTCCAGCAGGGTCCAGGCGGGATTGGCCAGGTGCGGGCGTGCGACCGCGCACAGGTCGGCGCGGCCGGCGGCGATGATGCTGTTGACGTGATCGGCCTCGTAGATGGAGCCGACCGCGATGGTCGCAATAGCGGCCTCGTTGCGGATGCGGTCGGAGAACGGGGTCTGGAACATGCGCCCATAGACCGGCTGTTCGTCCTTGCTGACCTGGCCCGAGGAGCAGTCGATCATGTCCGCGCCCGCCGCCTTGAACAGGCGCGCGATCTCCACCGCGTCGGCGGGCAGGATGCCGCCTTCGACCCAGTCGTGGGCCGAGACGCGCACGCTGACCGGCAACGCGGCCGGCCAGACGGCGCGGATCGCGGCGAACACCTCGAGCGGATAGCGGCAGCGGTTCTCCAGGCTGCCGCCGTATTCGTCGTCGCGGTGGTTGGTCAGTGGGGAGATGAAGCTCGACAGCAGGTAGCCGTGGGCGCAGTGCAGTTCGAGCCAGTCGAAGCCGGCGCTGGCAGCCGCTTCGGCGGCGCGCACGAAGTCCGCCTTGATTCGATCCAGGTCTTCGCGCGTGGCGGCGCGCGACCACTGCGAGACCCCGGCCAGGTACTGCTGCCTTGAAGCCGACACCAGCGGCCAGTTGCCTTCGACGAGAGGCTGGTCGATGCCGTCCCACATCGGCCGGGTCGAGCCCTTGGCGCCCGCGTGGCCCAGCTGCACGCCGATCTTCGCATCGCTGTTGGCATGCACGAAGTCGACGATGCGCTTCCAGGCCGCCGTGTGTTCGGACGTGTAGAGCCCGGGGCAATTCGGCGTGATGCGCGCGTCGCTCGAGACACAGGTCATCTCGGCCATCACCAGGGCCGCGCCGCCCAGCGCCCGGGCGCCCAGGTGCGCCAGGTGGAAGTCGCCGACAAGGCCGTCCACCGCCGAATACTGCGCCATGGGCGAGACGATGACGCGATTCTTGAGCAGCACCTCGCGCACGCGCAAAGGCGTGAACATGGGCGGCGTCGGGCCGGGCGGCGCCGGCACGCCCGCCTGCGCCGCGGCTCGGCGCGCGAACCAGTCCTCGAAGCCGGCGATGTAGTCCGGGTCGCGCAGGCGCAGGTTCTCGTGCGAGAGGCGCTGGCTGCGCGTGAGCAGCGAATAGGCGAACTGCTCGGCCTCCATGGCGCCGTACCTCGCCACGTTCTCGAACCATTCCATCGAATTGCGCGCCGCGCTCTGCAGCTTGAGCACCTCGACGCGGCGCGCCGCCTCATACCTTGCCAGGGCATCTTCCAGCGGCTGTCCCGGGTCGTCGAGGCAGTTCGCCAGCTCGATCGCGTCTTCCAGCGCCAGCTTGGTGCCGGAACCGATCGAGAAATGGGCGGTGTGGGCCGCGTCGCCCATCAGGACCACCGGCACGCTCCGCCCATCGACCTCCTCAAAGTGCACCCAGCGCCCGCAGGCGATGCGCGGGAAGCGGATCCACATGCCTGATCCGCGCAGGTGGGCCGCATTCGCCATCAGCGCGTGGCCGTCGAGATGGCGCGCGAACAGGCGCTCGCAGAAGGCCAGCGCCCCGGCCTGGTCCATGGCCTCCAGTCCCGCGGCCTGCCAGGTCTCTTCCAGGGTTTCCACGATGAAGGTCGAGGTCTCGCCATCGTACTGGTAGGCGTGGGCCTGGAACCAGCCGTGCTCGGTCTCTTCGAAGGCGAAGGTGAAGGCGTCGAACTTCTTGCGGGTGCCGAGCCAGACGAAACGGCAGTGGCGGCGCTCGACCTCGGGCTGGAAGACCTGGGCGTGGCGGCTGCGGATGGCGCTGTTGACGCCGTCGCAGGCCACGACCAGGTCGGCGCCAAGGCTGCGCGCCAGCTCGGCTTCGTCCCTCACCTCGGTCTCGAATTCCAGGCGCACGCCGAGTTCCAGGCAGCGCTCCTGCAGCAGGTTGAGCAGGCGCTTGCGCCCGATGCCGCAGAAGCCGTGGCCGCCGGACGTGACGGTGCGGCCCTTGAAGTGGACGTCGATGTCGTCCCAGTGGTTGAAGGACTGCAGGATGGCGCGCGCGCTCGCTTCGTCGGCGCCCGCAAGGCGGCCGAGGGTCTGGTCCGAGAACACCACGCCCCAGCCGAAGGTGTCGCTGGGCCGGTTGCGCTCGACGACGGTGACGGCATATCCGGGATGACGTTTCTTGGCCAGCAATCCGAAATACAGGCCGGCCGGCCCGCCGCCCACGCACACGATGTTCATTCACGCTCCTTCAGGTCTTCCCCTCCTATATTACCGCGCCAGATAGTTTAAGTGTCAAGGAATTGACCGGCGTGCAGCAATACAGCTTTCGCCTTGTTTAGTACAATAGAGAAACGTCTGCACCTTTCGGGTGCATCCGCCACCCACCGAGAACCGAATGAGCTCCTTGATTCCGCGCCTACGCCTGAAGAGCCTGCGCAGCCGGCTGATGCTGCTGGTCGCCCTGGCCATCACGCCGATCGCCGTGATGACGGTGCTCGGCGGAATGCGCGAGCGCGAGGCGGCGATCCGCGCCTCCGAGGAAAACCTGCAGCGCCTGACCGCCCTGGCGTCGGCCAACGAGGCCCAGTCGCTCGAGCGTGCGCGCCAGATCCTGGTCGACCTGGTGAGCGTGCCCGACCTGTTGGGCCCGACCCCACGCTGCAACGCCCTGCTGGCGGACGTCCTGGACCGCAACGAAGGCTACGTCAACTTCGGCCTGATCCGCCTCGACGGCGAAGTCACCTGCAGCGCGGTGCCGATGCTGCACCCGGTGAACCTGGGCGACCGGCGCCATTTCCGCCGCGCGATCGCGGAACGCCGCTTCATCGCCGGCGACTATGTGTTCGGGCGCGTGATCCGCAAGCACACGATCAACCTCACCTACCCCGTCACCGACCGCAGCGGCACGGTCGTGGCGGTGGTGTTCTCGGCCATGGACCTGGCCGGCCTCGACACCTATGTGAACGAGATCAACCTGCCGCTCGGCTCGGTCCTGGCGACGGCCGATTCCGGCGGCACCGTGATCTCGCGCCGGCCGGACCCCGAGCGCTGGTTCGGCCGCAAGATCGCCCCCAGCCTGGAGGCGGCCATGCGCGCTCCCTCGCACCGTCCGGTGGTCGTGGTCGGCGAAGACGGGGTCGAACGCCTGCACGCGTTCGCCCGGGTCGGCGGGCCCTCGCTGTCCGAATACACGGTGACCATCGGCGTGCCGCTCGAAACCATCACGGCCGCCGCGCGCGAGGCCCAGCTGATGTCCCTGCTGGGACTCGCGGCCACCACCCTGCTGGCCCTGCTGGCGGCCTGGCTGGCCGGCGACATCCTGATCGTGCAGCGCGTGCGCAAGCTCATGGACACGGCGCGCCGCATCGCCGCCGGGGACCTGCAGGCGCGCAGCGGCATCGCCTATGGCCGCGAAGAGATCGGCCGCCTGGCCGCGGCCCTGGACGAGATGGCCGCCACCCTGCAGGCCAAGGAAGCGGCGCGCAGCCAGGCCGAGCGCGAGCTGCGCGCGGCCGACCAGCGCAAGGACGAGTTCCTGGCCATGCTGGCCCACGAGCTGCGCAACCCGCTGGCGCCGATCAGCACGGGCGCCCACCTGCTCAAGCTCCTGCACTCGGACAATGCCCAGATCACCCAGACCTGCGCCATCATCGCGCGCCAGGTCGAGCACATGACCAGCCTGGTCGACGACCTGCTGGACGTCTCGCGCGTCACGCGCGGCCTGGTCTCGCTGTCGACCCAGGTGCTGGACCTGCGCAAGGTGGTGGACGACGCGGCCGAGCAGATCCGCCCGCTGATCACGGCGCGCCGCCACCAGGTGGTGCTCGACCTGCCGGACGGCCCGGCCAGCGTCAAGGGCGACCACAAGCGCCTGGTGCAGGTGGTCGCCAACCTGCTTGGCAACGCCACCAAGTACACGCCGGAGGGCGGCCACATCCGCCTGCAGCTGCGCCTGGAAGCGGACAAGGAATTCGTGATCGAAGTCCGTGACGACGGCATCGGCATGGAGCCGGCCCTGGTCGAGCGCGTATTCGAACTGTTCACCCAGGCCGAACGCACGCCGGACCGCTCCCAGGGCGGCCTGGGCCTGGGCCTGGCGCTGGCCAGGAGCCTGGTCGAGCTGCACGGCGGCAGCGTCAGCGCCACCAGCCCGGGGCTTGGCCTCGGCAGCACCTTCACGGTGCGCCTGCCGCGCTTCACCCAGGCCGTCGAGTCGCCGCTGGACGCCGCCGTGCGCGAGGCGGCGCTGGTCTCGCGCCCGCTGCGGGTGCTGGTGGTGGACGACAACCTGGACGCCGCCCACACCCTCAACCTCTACCTGGCCGCCGCCGGCCACCGCGTCGAGATCGCCTACAACGGGATCGACGCCCTCAAGCTCGCCCGGGTCTTCGCGCCCCAGGTCTGCCTGCTCGACATCGGCCTGCCCGACATGGACGGCAACGAGCTGGCGCGCCGCCTGCGCCGCCTTCCCGAGACCGCCGGCGCCACGCTGGTGGCGGCCACCGGCTACGGGCGCCAGCAGGACCGCGAAGCCGCCGCGGCGGCCGGCTTCGACCACTACATGGTCAAGCCCGTCAATACGGTGCAGCTGAGCGAGCTGCTGGCCCGCGTCGCCGCCGCGGACACGCCCGCGCCCCGCTAGCTTCGCTTCGCCTATCATCGGGCTTTCCGTGACAAGGAGGGCGCGATGGGTGAAGTGGGCGTGGTGCTGGCGATGCTGCTGGCCGTGGTCGCGAGCGGCTATGTGGTGCGGCTGCTGCCCGTCGCCCTACCGCTGCCGCTGGTGCAGATCGGCCTGGGCGTGGCCATCGCCAGCTTCGGCTGGCATGCGGTACGTCTCGATCCGCACACCTTCTTCGTCCTCTTCCTGCCGCCGCTCCTGTTCCTGGACGGCTGGCGCATCCCCAAGGTCGGCCTGTTCCGCGACAAGGGCGTGATCCTCGAACTGGCCCTCGGCCTGGTGCTGTTCACCGTGGTCGGCGCCGGCTTCCTGATCCACTGGCTGATTCCCGAGCTGCCGCTGGCCGTTTCCTTCGCCCTGGCGGCGATCCTGGCCCCGACCGACCCGGTGGCCGTCGGAGCGATCGCCGCGCGCGTTCCCATCCCGCCGCGCCTGATGCACATCCTGGAAGGCGAATCCCTGCTGAACGATGCCAGCGGCCTGGTGTGCTTCCGCTTCGCCGTGGCCGCCGCCCTGACCGGCGTCTTCTCGCTCTCCAGCGCGGCCCTGACCTTCCTGTGGGTGGCGCTGGGCGGCATCGGCATCGGCGTACTGGTCACGGCCGCCATGGCCACCGCCCAGCGCCTGCTGGCGGTGCGCATCGGCGAGGAACCGGGCGCCTCCATCCTGCTCAACCTCCTGCTGCCCTTCGGCGCCTACATGGCGGCCGAACACCTCGAGGCATCCGGCATCCTGGCGGCGGTGGCCGCCGGCGTCACGATGAGCTACGTGGAACTGAGCGGCCGGGCGCTCGCCACCACCCGCATCCGCCGGGCCGTGGTCTGGGACACCGTCCAGTTCGCCCTGAACGGCGTGATGTTCGTGCTGCTGGGCGAGCAGTTGCCGGACATCGTGCGCGCCGCCCTGCAGGGTCCCGGCCTGCCGGCCTCGCGCGATATCTGGTGGCTGGCCGGCAATGCGCTGGCAATCAGCTTCGCCCTGATCCTGCTGCGCCTGGCCTGGGTCTGGGTCTCGCTGCAGCTGTCGATGTGGGCGGCGCGGCGCGCCGGACGGCCGGGCATCATGCCGAGGAAGCGCCTGATCCTGGCCACCTCGCTGGCCGGCGTGCGCGGCGCCATCACCCTCGCCGGCATCCTCACCCTGCCGCTGGCGCTGCCCGGCGGCGAACCGTTTCCGGGTCGCGACCTCGCGATCTTCCTGGCCAGCGCCGTGATCGTGGTATCGCTGGTGGTGGCCAGCATCGGCCTGCCGCGGGTGCTGCGTGGCCTCGAACTGCCGCCCGAAACGGCCTCCCTTGCCGAGGAAGACCGGGCCCGCGAGGCGGCCGCGCTGGCGGCGCTGGGCGCCATCGATACGGCCGGCCACCCCGAGCCCTGCGACGAGAAGGATGCCGACATCCACGCCAGCGCGGCCGAGCAGGTGCGCAGCCTCTACCAGCACCGGCTGGGCGGAACGGCCGACGGCACCCATCCGGCGCGCGTCCGGGTGGCCGAGGAGGCCGAGCGCTTCTACCGCCTGGCGGCGCTGGCCGCCGAGCGCCGGGTGCTGCAGCAGCTGGCCCGCCACGGCAAGCTGTCGGACGAGACGGCGCGCCGCCTGGTGCGGGAAATCGACCTGGTCGAGGCGCGCTACCGTTCACCCCAGAAACACTGAGCGGCTTCCCTACGGCGCACACGTGCGCAAGCGAGCGGTGCGCCACTCCCGTTCGGCGTAGCATCGGGCGCAGAGAATACGAGGAAGCCACCATGCACAGCGAAGACCAGGCCAGCGCCGACACGCCACTTACCGACCCGCCCGCCGCCGCCAGGGCCGCCGGGCTGCGCTACGTCCACGACGACCGCCCCGGCATCCGCCGCGAAAGGAAGGGCGACGGCTTCGTCTACCTCGACGCGCGCGGCGAGCCGGTCGAGGATGAGGCGACGCTGGCGCGCATCAAGTCGCTGGTGGTGCCGCCCGCATGGACGGAGGTGTGGATCTGCCCCCAGGCCAATGGCCACCTGCAAGCCACCGGGCGCGACGCCAGGGGCCGCAAGCAGTACCGCTACCATCCGAAATGGCGCGCCGTGCGCGACGAGGTGAAGTACGAACGCATGATCAGCTTCGGCCAGGCCCTGCCCCAGATCCGGGCGGAAGTCGACCGCGCTCTCGGCCTCCCCGGACTGCCGCGCGAAAAGGTGCTGGCCACCATCGTCTACCTGCTGGAAGCGACCATGATGCGGGTCGGGAACGAGGAATACGCCCGCACCAACAAGTCCTTCGGCCTCACCACCCTGCGCAACCGCCACGCGAAGGTCGACGGCAGCGATGTCGAGTTCAGCTTCAGGGGCAAGAGCGGGGTCTACCACAAGGTCAAGGTGCACGACCGGCGCCTCGCGCGCATCATCCGGCGCTCGCGCGACCTGCCCGGCCAGGAGCTGTTCCAGTACATCGACGACGATGGCGAGACCCACAGCATCGATTCGAGCGACGTCAACGACTACCTGCGTGCGATCACCGGCGAAGACTACACGGCCAAGGACTTCCGTACCTGGTCCGGCACCGTGCTGGCCGCGCTGGCCCTGCAGGAATTCGAAAAGTTCGATTCCGAGGCCCAGGCCAAGAAGAACATCGTGCGCGCGATCGAGTCGGTGGCCGAGAAGCTCGGCAACACGCCTTCTGTCTGCCGCAAGTGCTATGTGCACCCGGTGGTGCTGGACGCCTACCTGGACGGCGCCGTGCTCGAAGTGCTGCGCGAACGCACCGAAGAGGAATTGAAGCAGGACCTGCACGCCCTGCAGCCCGAGGAGGCCGCGGTGCTGGCCATGCTGCAGCAGCGCCTGCGCCACGAGCAGGAGCAAGCCGCGGCGAACGGCAAGGCTAACGGCAAGGCGAACGGAAAGACCACGAAACCGGCGCGCCCCGCCGCGAAGAAAAGCGCCCGCGCTCCCGGCGGTGCCGCGCCCCAAGCCATGAGAGGAGCAGCATGAGCAATGCACCGCAATGGACCATCGAACAGGTGGCCGCCTTCGAACACCAGGTCACCGGCGTCACGGTGTCCGAGGACAAGCGCATCTTCGTCAACTTCCCCCGCTGGACCGAGGACACGGAAGTCTCGGTGGCCGAGCTAAAGGCCGACGGCAGCCTGCGTCCCTACCCGGACGCGGACTGGAACGCCTGGCGCAATGCCCGCAAGGACGAGCTGGACCCCGCCAAGGGCTGGGTCTGCGTGCAGAGCATCGTGGCCGATGGCCGCGGCAGCCTGTGGGTGCTGGACCCGGCCGCGCCGGCCCAGGCCCACCTGGTGTCGGGCGGCGCCAAGCTGGTGCAGATCGACCTGGCCAGCGACAAGGTCAAGCGCAGCATCGCCTTCGACGAGGACGCGGCCCCGCAAGGCTCCTACCTGAACGACGTGCGCTTCTCGAACGACGGCAAGCACGCCTTCATCACCGATTCCGGCGTGGTCGGCGCCATCCTGGTGGTCGACCTCGAAAGCGGCAATGTCGCGCGCCTGCTCGACGGCCACCCCTCGACCCAGATGAAGAAGGGCCTGGACGTGAAGGCCGACGGCAAGGAGCTGCGCCGCCCGGACGGGCGTGGGGTGGAATTCTCGGCCGACGGCATCGCACTGTCCGATGACGGCCGCTGGCTGTACTGGCAGGCGATCAAGGGCGACACCCTGTACCGCATCGCCACCGACGTCCTGTGCGGCAAAGGGATGGGCGGAAAAGACGTGGGCGGCGAGGTCGAGGAGTTCGGCATCAACGGTGTCTCCGACGGCCTGTTGATCCCGCGGGGGACCAACAAGATGCTGCTCAGCGCCGTGGAAGATGATGCGGTCAAGGTGCGCGACCTCGACGAAGGCCCGGGCGGCAAGCCGCGCATCCTGGTGCAGGATGCGCGCCTGCGCTGGCCCGACACCTTCACCCAGGGCCCGGACGGGACGATCTACGTCACCACCTCGCACATCCAGGATTCGGCCTTCTTCAAGCCGGACGCGCCGCCCGCCCTGCCGACCCAGCTGTGGCGCCTGCGCGGTGAAGGATTGTGAGGCCTACTTGATGCTCATTTGATGTAATAGCCCGAGACGCGCCACGTGCCGTCCGCCTCGCGCATCGGCACCACCGTCTCGACGGCGCCGGGCTTGCCGGCGAAGTCGGTGCTGTACTGCAGGACGACGTATTCGCCGGCCGGGGCGCCCGGCAGCGCGCGGGTGTACTGGGAGCGCGTCAGGGTGCGGGCGCCGGCCGCGCCGACGGGGGCGCGTACCGCGCGCAGCCCCTCTTCCCATTTGGCCTGGGTCACCGCGGCGCGCAGTGCGGCTGCACCTTCGCTCCAGCTTTCCCCGTACTTTCCCGCGTCGAGGACGGCGAGCCAGGCGCCGGCCGCCTTGATGGCGGCATCCGTCGCATTGGTGACCGCGGCCCTGTCCCTGGCCGCATCCTGGGCTTCCTCCTGGGCGGAGGCGGGCATGGCGAAAACGGTGAGCGACAAGAGGACGGCAGCCAGGCGCATGGTGGTCTCCGGTATCTGAAAAAAGTGAAGGACAGCCCCGAGCATAGCCGAAGACAAGGCGCGCAAGATGCGCGCTTTGTCACGGGTCTTACTTGGCCTGGATCTCGCTTGATGCGATGTCGGCCAGGTCGCACAGGGCCTGCAGTTCCGCGCTGCGCAGGCGGCGCGGCTCGCGGTCGATCACGCACAGGGTGCCCATCGGCATGCCTGAGCGGTCGCGCAGCGGCACGCCGGCGTAGAAACGGATATGCGGTTCGGCCAGCACCAGCGGATTGTCGCGGAAGCGTTCGTCGGTGGCGGCGTCTTCGACCATGAAGGGGGCATCCTGCAGGATCGCATGCGAGCAGAAAGCCCATTCGCGCGGGGTTTCCTGGGGCCCGAGGCCGACCCGGGCCTTGAACCACTGGCGGCGCGCCGTCAGCAGCGACACCAGGGCGATCGGCGAAGCGGTCACGGTGGCGGCCAGGCGCACGATGCGGTTGAAGCGCTCTTCCGGCGCACTGTCGACCAGGCCGGTCGCGGCCAGGGCGGCCAGGCGGCGCGCCTCGTCGCCGGATGCTGGCCAGGTTTCCTTGCCACTCAGGAGAAATTCGGGATCGTCCAGCACGGGCGGGGTGGATTCGCCGGAAAGGGAACCCGACAGGGGGCCTGCGCGCTCGATCATCGCCTGGATCGTGCTTTGGCGGGTGCGGCGGTGGCCGCCCGGTGTCTTCCACGAAGGGATGGCGCCGCTCTCCATCCACAGCTGCACGGTGCTGGTCGCGACACCCAGCATCCTCGCCGCGGCACTGGTGGTCAGGATTGGGTCCTCTTCGATGATCTTGCTCTGCATTTGCGATCCTATCTATTTACATAGTATAGCCGATTTGCCGAAATCCCTCATCGAAAATGCTTGTATTAGCGAAAGTGTTCTGATATACACATTTCCGTCAAATTTCATTAACAAAAAGAAATTTATTGCGAGCAAAAACAATCGATTTGCACAAATCTGTTTCGCAGGTCAATGCCGGTTCAGGATCACGACGGCGACAGGAAATGGCGGCCTCCGGCATGGCGGGGCCGCGGGAACGCTGGCAGGTCGGGATTATTCGCCGGGATGGTTGAACACCTGGCGCAGGTAAGCCAGGAAAGTCTCGTCGGTGCACATCGACTTGCCGGCCGTGTCGGCCAGCTTGGCCACCGGCTGGCCGTTGCAGCGGGTGAGCTTCATGACGATGTTCAGGGCCGGGTAAGGCGTGTCGTTGGTCAGCTTGGTGCCGATGCCGAAGCCCAGCATGGTGCGGTCGGCGAAGTGCCGGTACAGCATGAGCGCCTTCGGCACCGTGAGCGCGTCCGAGAACACCAGGCGCTTGGTGCGCGGGTCGATGCGCAGGCGGGCGTAGTGCGCCAGCGCCTTCTCGCCCCACTCCACCGGATCGCCCGAATCGTGGCGCAGGCCGTCGAAGAGCTTGGTGAAATACAGGTCGAAGTCATTGAGGAAGGCGTTCATGCCGACCACGTCGGTGAGCGCGGTGCCGAGGTCGCCCCGGTATTCCTGCACCCAGTCTTCCAGGGCCGCCTTCTGGAAGTCGACCAGCCGCACGCCGAAGCCCTGGTAGGCCTGCAGGTATTCGTGGGCCATGGTCCCGATCGGCACCAGATTGTATTTCTTCGCCAGGTAAACGTTCGACGTGCCCTTGAAGAACTGCGGCAGCTCGCGCGCCAGCGTCGCCACCACCTCGTCGTGCCATTCGCCGGAAAAGCGCCGGCGCACGCCGAAGTCGAAGAACTCGAAGGGCGTGGCGCGCTTCGGCTCGGCCTCGAAGGCGCGCAGCTCCGCGATCTTCTGGTTCAGGCGCACCCGCGCCTCCACGATGGCCGCCTCCTGGTCGAAGCGGCGGAAGTAGAGCTCGTTGACGATGTAGAGCACGAAGATCTCGAAGCCCATCACGTGCACCAGCGGGCCGGCCGCGTGGATGCGCAGGTGGGGCCCGCTTGTAGACACCTGGATGAACTTGCGCTGGAAGCGGAACAGCGTGAGGAAGTCGGCGAAGTCGCTCTTGATGAAGCGCAGGCCGCGCAGGTAGGCCACCTCGTCTTCCGTGAACATCAGCTCGCACAGGTGGTCGAGCTCGCGCTCGACGTCTTCCTTGAGCTCGGCCAGCGGATAGGCCGGCTCGTTACGGCAGCGGAATTCGTATTCGCCGTTCGCGCCCGGATGGCTGTGCATCAGGGCCTGCCACATGGTGAACTTGTACAGATCGGTTTCCAGGAGGCTGCGGACGACGTGCTTCATGCTGTTCCTTCAGGCGGTGGCGTTTTTCTTTTTCGTTTTCTTCTTCGGAGCGAGCATGGTGCCGGTGCAGCCGGGCGTGCCGCAGCGGCAGGCGAACAGCTTCTTGAGGGCCGGCGTGTGGCGCTCGTCGTAGATCAGGGCGTAATTGTAGTTCAGTTCTTCGCCGGGCTCGATGTCGCGCATCGCGTGGATGTAGACCCTGCCCTCGTCCTCGAAGGCTTCGCAGTTGGGCGAACAGGCATGGTTGATCCAGCGCGCCGCGTTGCCGCGGCTGCCGCCGTCGATCACGCGGCCGTCGGCCAGGGTGAAGTAGAAGGTGTGGTTGATCGGGCCACCGGCCCTGGCCGCGCGCTCGGTCGCCTCGTCCCAGGTGATGCGCTCGCCGCGGTATTCGATGATGCGTTCGCCCGCGCCGATGGGCTTGAGCGCGAACACGCCGTTGCCATGGACGGGAGACTTCCGAACTTCGTAGGCGGGGCCGGCGGCCTCGCGGGTCGTGGTGCTCATTGCGTCCTTGTGTGGTCGAGGGGCCTCGGGCCGCCTGTGATTGTCGAACTGCTATTATGAGGCGAATCGCAGGCCGCGTGCCGCACACTTTAGCGCAACGCCGGATCGACCCCGCAGAGGCCCGCGCAGGCCGCCAGCCCGGTCAGGCTCCAGCCTTCTCCGAGCAGGATCATGCGGGTATGGAGGTCGTCGCGCAGGCCGGGCGATGCGTCCTGCGGCAGGTAGCGCAGCCGCCTGTCGCGCAGCTCCACGCAGACCAGGGCGCGCTCGCGCGCCAGCGCATGCCACAGGGCGTGCGCGCCGGCCGACTGGCGCGCCCCGCTGATCAGGCAGTTCCCTCTCCCCAGCCACCAGCGGTAGACGGCGCTGGCGATCCCGCGCCGCTGGTAGCCCTGCGCATATTTCGAATGCGGCGCGCGCAGGATGCGGTCGGCGCGCCGGTCCAGCTCCACCAGGCGGTTGAACACCGTGTAGCCGGCCAGGCGGCGCCGCGCCGGATCTTCCGCGTACACGTAATGCTCGCCATCGGCCTCCCGATGGCGGAACACCAGGCCGGGCAGGCCGACCGCCACGCAGGCCATCCCGTGCAGGCGCTCACCTGGCCGGCACATGCGCCGGTACAGTTCCTCGAGTTCCCGCTCCAGCTCCTCGGGGCGGTGCACGACGTCGATCCGCAGCTCGGCCGGCCGGCGCCAGCGCCAGCCGGGCCAGGGCGGCAGCGCCGGCAGGCCCGGGAAGGCAACGGCGGCCTTCACGTGCCTGCCCAGTGGCCGCTCAGCAGGCGCGCCGGACGTGCGCCGGCGCGCACCAGGGCGCTGCTCTCCCAGCACTCCTGGCGCACCGCCAGGCCCGCGTACACGCCATAGCCGGCGCCGGAACGGATCTCGCCGCCGGCCAGCAGGCTTTCGCCCGCGCGGATCGCGCCGCCTGCGACGATGGCGCCGGCGGCCCGGATGCCCCAGTCGGCTTCGAGGTGGCCGGCGCTCTCGATGCTCTCGCCGGATTCGATGCCGCGCCCCGCGCGCAAGGCGTCCCGACAGGTGAGCGCGCCGCCCGCACGCAGGCCCTTGCCGGCACGCGCGGGGCCGCCCAGCACGATCTCGTGGCCGGCGCCGCAGTCGCCCGCCAAAGCCAGCGCGCCACCGCAGGCGATGTCCCAGCCGGCCTTCAGGTCGCCGCGCACGCGCATGCTGCCCAGCACATGGATACCCCAGCGCGCGTCGACGTTCCCGCCGGATTCGAGCGTGCCGGAACACTGGATGCCGCCGCCCGCACGGATGTCGTCGCCGGCCGCGATGCTGGTCCCGGCGCGGATGCCGCCGCCCGCACGGATCGCGCCACCGGCCGTGAGGATGCCGTCGACCTCGATATTGCCGCGCACCTCGAGCGAACCGGCGAACACCAGCGCGGCGGCGTCGATCGCGTCGACCTCCAGCACCGCGTCGCTCGGGCCGAACTGCGCCAGCAGCCAGCAGGCGTCGTCCACCCGGCCGTCGGCCACCAGGGCGTCGAGCAGGGGCTGGTAGTCGCTTCCCTGCGCATGGTGCTTGAGGAACCAGCGGAAGCCTTCCGCACAGGGTCGTTTGGTCTTGATGAAGTTCTTGTTGAGGTCCATGGCAATCGAAGTAATGCGCGCAGTGTCGCGCCTTGCGGGTCGGGCGGCAGTATCGGAGAAAACGAAGGGCCTGCCTATTCGCCCGCCCGCGTAGGGGATTCCCTTATACAGCTGCCGCGCCCTGCTCCGTCGTCAGCAGCAGCACATCGCAGGCGGTCTGCGAGAGCAGTGCGCACAGGCGCGCCTGGCGCAGTTGCCGCGCCAACCATCCGCCACAGCTGCCTTCCACAACCAGCACGTCGGCTTCGCGCGCGCGGGCGAGCGCGGCGACGGCGCCAGGCCAGGGCTGGCGCAAGGCCCGGATCTCGATCAGGATGCCGGGGTGGGCGGCCTGGACGGCGAGATGGCGCGCGGCCAGGCGCGCACGGCGTTCGGCGCCGAGGCGGCACGCTTCGACCGCGTCGTCTCCGACGCCGGCAGCCTGCAGGTAGCCGTCGCCGCTGGCCCGGCTCAGGTGCAGCAGCGTGAAGCGCGCATGCGGCAGCGCGCGCATCGCGAGCCGCAGCAGGGCCAGCGAAGCTGGCGAGAAGTCGCCCGGAAACAGGGCATGGCGGGGCAGGTGCGGGGCCGGCCGCCGCCGCAGCAGGACCGGCCGCCCGTCCGCGCACAGCAAAGCCTGTGCGCGCAGCAGGTTATGGAGGGCCAGTTGGGGGGGCGCATGCTCCCAGTCCAGCACCGCCATGGCGGCGGGCGCGATTGCCGCAAGGCCTGCAGGAATCGCATCCCGCGATGCCAGGGCATGGCTGTGCTTCCACACGTCGATCTCCCCGATGGTCGATACGCTGCCGGCCCGAGACCGACGCAGGCATGATGTCTTCAGTATAATGAGTACCCGATAGACGCCACATCCGTGGCCCGCGTAAGGAAAATCCTTACCCAAGCAATGCCCCCGCCGCTTACCGGGCGCTCCCCGAGGAATCCGAGATGTTCGAACTGCGTGCCGTGCGGGCCGTCTGGCTCGCCGGCGCATTCTGCCTTGCCTATATCGCCCTCGACGTGATCAGCGGCCCCGAGGCGCGCTACCAGACCATCGCCCCGGTCTGGCATCCGGCGGCGGGCCTGGCCCTCTACCTGGTCCTGCGCCGCGGCCTGGGCGCGGCGCCGCTGCTGGCCCTGGCGGCCGTGCTGGCGGCCACCATCACCCCTGCCCTCCCCGCGCAGCCGGGCCTGTCCCTGCTGACCGGCCTGCTGCCGCTGCCGATCTACCTGGCCGTGGGCGCCGCGATGCGCCGCTTCCTGCCGGGCGACGCCTTCCATGCGGGCCACGGCGGCCTGCTCCTTTGGCTGGCGTTCGCCACGCTCGGCAGTCTGCTCGGCGCCGTCGCCTATGCCAGCATGCTGCATGCGCCGGCAGGCTTCGCGAGCCGCCCCTGGCTCGACGTGGTGGCGCGCTATGCGATCGCGGAAACTGCGGGCATGCTGGTGATGGTGCCGGTGTGCCGCTTCCTCCTCGACGAGGAACTGCGCGCCGCCTACCTGGGCCGCATCGCGCGCCGCGAGACCGCCGCCTACATCGGCCTAATGGCCGCCGTGCTGGCGGTCGCGCTGCAGCGGCCGGCGCCCGAATCGCTCGCCTATTACCTGCTGATCCTGCCGCTGGCCTGGTCGGCCGCGCGCCAGGGCATGGCCGGCGCCGTCACCGCCGCGCTGGTGCTCGAGATCGGCGTCACGGTGGCCGCGCTGCGCCCGATCGCCTACCCGGCGCAGATGCCGAACGTGCAGATGCTGGTGCTGACGCTGACCTTGTCCGGCTTCCTGATCGGCATCGCCGTCGACCTCGCGCGCCGCGCCAGCCACGAGCTGCGCCATTCGCTGCGCCTGGCCACGGCGGGCGAGATGGCCGGCGCCGTCGCGCACGAACTGAACCAGCCGCTGACGGCCCTGTCGATCTACGGGAGCGCCTGCGAGCGCCTGCTGCAGCGCGAAATGGGCGGCGGCGCCGCCGATGCGGCGCTGCTGCACAAGACCGTGCGCGCCATGGTCGCCGAGTCGCAGCGCGCCTCGGACGTGCTGAAACGCCTGCGCGAGTTCTTCCGCACCGGCACCACGGCCCTCGAGAAGCTCTCCCTGCCCGAGCTGCTCACGGAAGCGCTGGACTCCTTCGCGGCGCAGGCCGAACGCGAGGGCGTGCGCCTGGAGACGGGCGAGCTGCCTCCCGCCTGCCTGCTGGGCGACCGGGTCCAGCTCGGCATCGTGCTGCGCAACCTGCTGTCCAACGCGCTCCAGGCCGTGGCCTCGATGCCGCAAGGACAGGAGCGGCGCATCGCCGTGGACGCCGGCACCGACGGCGCCTGGATCTGGATCCGCATCGCCGACAACGGCCCCGGCATCGCGGACAAGATCCGCGCGCGCCTGTTCGAACCCTTCATCTCGCTCAAGTCGAGCGGCCTGGGCCTGGGCCTGGCGATCAGCCGCTCCATCGTCGAAACCCATGGCGGCGCCCTCGGCGTAGAGCCGGGGCCGCATGCCATCCTGAAAATCACGCTGCCGGCACAGCTCGATGCCGGAGAAAGGAGCTAGCGCATGTCCGCCACCCCTACCGTCTACATCGTCGACGACGACGCCGCCGTGCGCGACGCGCTCGGCCTGCTCCTGAGCCTGCACGGCTACCGGAGCGCCTTCTTTTCCGACGCCGAAAGCTTCCTGCGCGCCTGGAACCCGGACGCCGCCGGGTGCCTGCTGCTGGACATCCGGATGCCCGGCATGGATGGCCTGGCGCTGCAGAAGAAGCTGGTGGAACTGGGCAGCCGCCTGCCGGTCCTGATCATCACCGGACACGGCGACGTGCATTCGGCGCGCGAAGCCTTCCGTTCGCAGGCCGTGGACTTCCTGGAAAAGCCGCTGCAGGAGGCGCAACTGGTGAGCGCCATCGAAGAGGCGCTGGCGCGGGCGGCGGCGCGGCCGCAGGGCGGCGGGGCGTCCCCGGACTACCTGAAGCGGCGCGCCAGCCTCACCCCGCGCGAGGGCGAGGTGATGGAACTGGTGGTGGCGGGACGCCACAACCGCGAGATCGCGGCGGAACTCGGGATCAGCGTGCGCACCGTGGAAGTGCACAAATCGCGGGTGATGGAAAAGCTGCAGGTGGAATCGATCGCCGACCTGGTGCGGCAACACCTGCAGAACCAGGTCGGCTGAAGCGCTGCCGCGCAGGGCGGCGCAGGGGCCTCAAGCCTGCTCGAGCACGCCGGCCTGTGCGCGCGGCGCCGGCGCATCCGCGGCCGCCTCGCTCACCACCAGGTGGGTAGCGACCATCGCGGCCAGCCCGGCCGCCATGGCCCTGGCGGCCAGGCGCCGCCACTGCGCATTACGCGCCACCATGTGTTTCATGAGTCGCCGCCTGCTGCGCCGCTCCAGCCGCTGCTGCGCGCGCACGGCGGCGTCGCGGTCGAACGCTTCCAGCCTGTTTCTTGTCATGCCTGTCCTCCTGTTCGCCCCGTGAGGGGCATCATCGATCATGGCGCGGCGCGAAGGCGCGGCGCCGGTATGCGCGAACCGGAATGCCCGGGAAATGCGCCGGGCGGCCGCATGGGCCGCCCTGGCGGATTTCCCGAGCACGCGGGAGGCCGGCGGGGCCTCGCATCCGGCGCATCCGGAACATGACGAAAGGAGTGAGATGCAGCATGGGCTCAACGGGTTGGATCGGAGGTGATCCGGCACGGGGACCGGACCACGTCCGCGATGATCGCATGGGCGGCGGCGTCCCCGCATCAGGGAAACGCGTAGGACCTGCGCGCCGGGCCGTCGCCTTCATGCCGCCAGGCGCCGGCCCTCGTCGTCGCCGAAGCGGTCCGGCCCCACCAGCATGTCGCACAGGCCCTCGTCCATCAGCCTGTGCATCACGTTGGTGCACGACAGCCAGGCGCCCGGATGGGTCGCGCCCCGCCCCAGCACCAGGAGGTCGGCCCCGTGGCGGCGTACGCAGGCGGCGATCACCGCGTGGGGCCGGCCGGCATGCACCTCGCGCGTCCCGGTCGGCATGTCCGCCAGGTAAAGGGCGAGGAATTCGTCGAGGCGCCGGCGCCCCGCCCCGCAGGCCTGCTCGCGGTAGGACTGCAGCACCGGCACGGGCAGGTCCATCTCGCGCATCAGGAGCGCCTCCGGCAGCGCGCAGGCATGCACGAAGACGAAGCGCGCCGACGGCGCAACCAGCGCCGCCATGCGCGCCGCCGCCAGGGAGGCGCGGCTGAAGTCCATGGCCACGATCACGGTGCGGTAGACCTCGCGCGGCTCGCCGTGCACCAGCAGCACCGGTGTGCGGCACAGCCGCACCAGGTCGGCGTTGCGCGAGGAGCGCACCCAGGACGGCAGGCGCGGCCGCGCATTGCCGGCCGCCAGCGTCAGGTCGGCCTGCACCCGTTCGGCGGCGCCGGCGATCACTTCGGCCGGATGGCCGCGGTGCACCTGCCATACGTTCTCCAGTTCGTCGGGATAGAGGCGCGGCCCGAGCGCGCGCCTGCCGCCCTCCACGAAGGCGCTGAGCGCCGTCTCGTCCACCTGCACGTGGCTGTAGGCCGTGGTCGCGCCGCGCACGCCGACGCCGGTGCGCTTCACGGCCAGCACGTCGAAGGCCTTGAGGTCCAGCTGGGGCGCCAGCAGCGCCGCGCGCTGCTCGACCCGGCCGGGATGATGCTGGTTGATGGCTAACAGAATCCTGTCGATGCGACACATTGCTTTCCTCCTCGATGATGGGTTCGGTGTCACCCGGGGCCGGACCCGTGGCTCAGTCATGGCGGCGCGCCAGCGCGGCGGCCAGCTGCCGGTCGGCCAGCACCAGTCCTTCGCGCAGGGCCGTGGCGTCGTCGGTGCGCACGGCGAGGGCCGCTTCGAGCGCGTCCCGGAACGGCAGCAGGGCCCGGGCCAGGCCCGCGTGCCCGTAGGTCGCGGCGGCGGCGCAATCGGCCTCCGCGCGCCGCCGTGCCCGCACCAGCTCGGCGAGCGCCGCGTCGAGCTCGCGCTGGAGCACGGCGATCCGGTTTCCGGCCTGGGCGATGCGCTCCTCGACGTCCTGCCGCGGCGCGGCCACCGGGTCCGGCACTGCCGGTTGTTCGTGAGCGCAGGCGCGCGCATCGGCATGGTTCGATCCGCTCATGGTCGTTCTCCTTTCAGCGTGGATTGCAAAGATGGCTGGACGGCGGCTGCACCGCGACGATGTCGATTGGCAGCGTGCGCGCATGCGGCAGTGCGATCCCGACCGTGCAGCCTTCGGCATGCCCGAGCAGTCCCAGGGCCAGTGGCGTGAGGATCGAGACGCGCGCCAGCAGGGCATTGGCGTCGTGCGGACAGGCGATGACGATGGCCTGGGTTTCGCTCGCGCCCGCCGTGCGGTAGCGCACCGTGCTGCCGAGCGCGACGCGGCGCGCCTGTTTCTCCGTCGCGGGCAGCGGGATGCTCGACGCGATCAGGGACGCGAGTTCGCGCGCGCCCTCGCCCCGCACGCGCGCGAAGGCGCTCAGGATGGCCAGGTCTTCCTGGCTCAGGTAGGGTGTAGTGCACATGGCATGCCTTTCCCAGCCCTTTATGCGCCGGACGATGCCGGGCAATGCGGGCTGGCCAACGAGAAGGAGTCAGGCCCCGGCGCGCGCGACGCGGGCGCGCTGGCTCAGGGTCGGATGCTTGTGGAAGTGGCTCGGGAGAGTCCGGGAAGCCTGGGCTTCACCGCCTCTCGCCGAGCTCAGGAGAGGCAGGCGAGATCGCGCGTCGAGCGCTGGGCGAGGCGGGCGTGGAAGGCGCTCAGCCCCGGCATGAGGGGGGTATGCGAGGGGCAGGGCGTCAGTGCGGCGCGCGCATGTGCTGCGCACGTGCGGGAAGCGAAGAAGGCGCTGTCAGTATGGATGCAAGGCATGTCGACCTCGTATCAGCCCGTGGATGGAAACGGAATCAGTATATACGAGCTGGTTTCTTAGTCAACATGCCCCGTGCGCGGCTAGCCTGCCGCGAAGTCTTCCTCACGGTATTCGAGGCCGCCGTCCTGGGCGGGCGCGCCTCCCCTGCCCGCTTCTTCCCGGCGCAGCTCGACCCGGCGGATCTTGCCCGAGATGGTCTTGGGCAGCTCGCGGAACTCGATGCGGCGGATGCGCTTGTAGGGCGCCAGCTTCTCGCGGGCAAACGCGAAGATCGAGGCCGCCACCTCGCGCGATGGGAGGACGCCCTGGCGCAGGGTGATGAAGGCCTTGGGCACCGACAGGCGCAGCGGGTCGGGGCTGGGCACGATCGCCGCCTCCAGCACATCGTCATGCTCGATCAGCACGCTCTCGAGCTCGAAGGGGCTGATGCGGTAGTCCGAGGACTTGAACACGTCGTCGTTGCGGCCGACGTAGAAGTAATAGCCCTCCTCGTCGACGGTGGCGGTGTCGCCCGTGTGGTAGTGGCCGGCGCGCATGACCTGCGCGGTCTTCTCCTCGTCGCCCTCGTAGCACAGCATCAGGCCGAGCGGGGCCGGATCGAGGCTGAGCGAGATCTCGCCCTCCGCGGCCGGCTGCTCGTCGATGTCGAGCAGGGTCACGCGGTAGCCGGGCAGCGGGCGGCCCATCGAGCCGGGCTTGATCGGCTGGCCGGGCGGATTGCCGATCTGCGCCGTGCTTTCCGACTGGCCGAAGCCGTCGCGGATGCGGATGCCCCAGGCCTGTTCGACCTGATCGATGACTTCCGGATTGAGCGGCTCGCCCGCGCCCACGAGTTCGCGCAGCGGCGGCCGCCAAGCCGAGAGGTCTTCCTGGATCATCATGCGCCAGACGGTCGGGGGCGCGCACAGCGAGGTCACGCCGCAGCGCACGATGGTGTCGAGCGCGGCCTTGGCGGAAAAGCGCTCGTAGTTGTAGACGAAGATGGTGGCGCCGGCGTTCCAGGGCGCGAAGAAGCAGCTCCAGGCGTGCTTGGCCCAGCCGGGCGAGGAGATGTTCCAGTGGACGTCGCCCGGCTGCAGGCCGATCCAGTACATGGTCGACAGGTGGCCGACCGGATAGCTCTGGTGGCTGTGCAGAACCAGCTTGGGCTTGGCCGTGGTGCCGGAGGTGAAGTAGAGCAGCAGCGGATCGGTGGCGCGGGTCTCGCCCTCGGGCGTGAAGACCGAAAGCACGTCGCGGCAATCGTCGAAAGCGCGCCAGCCCTCGGGCTTGCCGCCCACCGCGATGCGGGTGAAACTGCCCTGCATGTGCGCGAACTTGTGGGCCTCCGAGCTTTGGGCGATCACGTGCTTCACGCGGCCGCGGTCGAGGCGGTCCTGCAGGTCCGCGCCGGAGACCAGCATGGTGGTCGGCACCAGCACGGCGCCGAGCTTGATCCCGGCCAGCATGATCTCCCAAAGCTCGACCCGGTTCGGCAACATCAGGAGCACCCGGTCGCCGCGGTTGACGCCGCACAGGCGCAGGTACTCGGCCACCTGGCAGGAGCGCGCCGCCATGTCGGCGAAGGAGATCTTCTGTTCGGATCCGTCTTCTTCGACCACCCACAGCGCGGGGGCGTGGTTGTCCTTGGCCATCTGGTCGAAGTAGTCGAGCGCCCAATTGAAGTCTTCCAGCTGGGGGGCGCGGTAGTCGCGGTAGGCGGTCTCGTAGTCGAGGCGGTGTTGCAGCAGGAAGTCGCGCGCGTGAAGGAAGCGCTGGGTCGGCGTCATGGTGTCTCCTGGTCGCTGGTTGGCATGGCTGCTCATGGCCATTTTGCCATGATTGTAGACGCTGGGCGGCCTTGAGGGCCACCCGGCGAGGATCAGTCGCGCCTGAGGGCCGTCACCCGCATCTCGCCCTCCGGCGCCATCATGTCGATGACACGGCAGTCCCCGCACATGCGCAGGCGGTCGAGGTGGCCGCTGAAGGCCGGGTGGGAGGCCAGGCGGCCGAGCATGTTCTCGACCATCTGCAGGGTGCCGAAGGGCTTGTCGCAGCGGATGCAGTGGAAGGGCCGGGATTCGTTGAGCACCACGGCCTGCTTGCGGCTGTCCAGGAAGGACAGGCGCGGCTGCAGCGTGATGGCGTTCTCCGGGCAGGTGGCGGCGCACAGGCCGCACTGGACGCAGTTCTTCTCGATGAAACGCAGCAGCGGCGCGCCCTGCCCGTCCTGCAGCGCGCCGGCGGGGCAGGCGCCGACGCAGGACATGCACAGGCTGCAGGCCTTGCGGTCGACCTCGATGGCGCCAAAAGGGGCGCCGGCCGCCAGCGCGACCATCTCGGGCTTGAGCGGCGCGTGGCGGTGCAGGTGCTCGAGCGCGTAGTCGAGGGTGTTGCGCTTGTCGTTCGCCAGGTGGAACACGGCCGGCTCGGCGGGCGCCGTCCCGCGCGGGGCGTGGCGCAGGGCGACGGCCAGCTCCTCGGGCGCCCCGGCGCGCAGCAGCTGCAGGTGGGGGCCGTCGTAGCCCAGGCCATCGAGGACGGACTGCGCGATCGCCATCTGCTGGTCCAGGGCGGCGACGTATTGCGGCGCTTCCTCGCCCGTATTCAGGACGACGATGCCGGCCGCGCCATAGGCGATGGCGGCGAACCAGACGTCGATGCCGGTCGAGGCGGTGTGCTGCAGGGCCAGCGGGATGACGCGCCCGGGAATGGCGTCGCCCAGCTGGGCCAGCAGCGCCGCGCCCTGCTCCGGATCGTGCAGCAGCAGTACCGGCTCGCTGCCCCCTGCGTCAACGTAGGAGCGCAGCGCCGCCTGCATGCGCTTGCCGGTCAGGGCGGCCGGTGGGAAGGCGTAGCTGATCGCGCCGGTCGGGCAGACCGTCGAGCAGGCGCCGCAGCCGGCGCACAGGTAGGGATTGACCTTGATGCGGTCGCCGTCGTCCTGGATCGCCTGGGCCGAGCAGATGTCGATGCAGGCGCTGCATCCCGTCACGCCGTTGCGGCCGTGGGCGCAGGTCCTTTCCTTGTACGAGAAATACTTGGGCTTTTCGAAGTCGCCGACCATGTCCAGCATGGCCTGCACGGCCTGCTCGCGCGCGGCCTCCTCGTAGCCCGGCGCATAGTAGCCGTGCGGGCGCTGGTGGCTGGGGATCAGGCGGCTCGGACTGAGATCGAGCACCAGGTCGAAGCGTCCCTGCTGGACCGCTTGACCCGGCGCCTGCCAGCGCGCCTCGAAGGCGCCCAGCCAGCCGGCCACTGCGGCCGTGCGCGCCACGTGCACCGGATAGGGGCGCACCGGCATGCTGTTTTGCTGGTCGAGCAGCAGCACGGCGACCGGCAGCGCGGCCGCCAGGCGATCGGCCCAGGGCAGCGCATGCTCGCTCGCCCCGACCACCAGCGTGTGCCCGGAGGAGCGGTAGCTCACCGTGACCGATGGTTCGAACACGGGAATCGCTTCGCTTGCTGCGATGGCGGCGGCGCGCGCCTGGATGTTGCGATCTTCCTGGACCGGGTCGATCGGTGGATGCTCGGTAAATCGGATGTTCATGTGTTCCCTTGTTGGATGGGGGAAGAAGCTTCGGCAGCGCTGCCGCCGGGCCCCTCCTCCTCTTTGTCGGCGTCCCGCCGGTCGCCCAGCAGCTGCGCCAGCAGACCCGGCGCATGCTGGAGCGAAGCCAGCATGGCGGGCGCCATCGGCGACGCCTTGTTGTAGTCACTCATATACATGTCGAGTCCGTCGACCACATTGAAGTGCGGATCGGCGAACAGTTTTTTCAGGGCCAGGCGCTGCACCGACTTGTCGACGTCCTTCGCGACAAACGTGGAGAAGTCGGATTCCGGCGTCAGGCCCGCGGCGTCCTCGAGCGTGGGCGGCGGCCGCGCCGGCGCTTCCGGCTCGGCAGGGGCAGCTGCCTCGACCGGCACGGGAACCGGCGCCGGCGCGGGCCTGGCTTCGGCAGCCTCGCCCGTCGCCTTCAGGCGCGACCAGCGCCGGAAGAATCCTTCTTCGGACATTCAGGCCCCCTTCATCCGTGCTGGCGGCCGCGCCGGGGCTTGGGCTGGTAGTGCTCGCGCAGGTAGCCAGCCACCCAGGCGTAGATCTCGGCCGGCATGGTCACGCCGTCGGCCTGCTCGCCAGAGTCGAACATGCGGGTGCCCTCGACATAGCTGGCCGAGGCGCGCACGGGAATGGCCCGGCCCTCCTCCATGCGCCACAGCACGAAGATCTTCGATTCCGGCGCCATGCAGTTCTCGTAGTAGCCGTCGTTCTCGTCGGTCCACAGCTCGAGTTCCAGGCCCGAGACCAGATAGTAGTCGCGATCAAGGCTTTCGCTCAGCACCTGCAGGCGCGGCAGCCCGCCGCGGTCCGGCACCACGCCCACCGCCGCCCAGGCCTCGTCGGCCCAGCGGTGCTGGACGGCGCGGCGCTGCATGATCACCGCGATCGGCATGCTGCCCATCTTCATTGCTTGTTCGCCGTCTCGGGGCTGGCCTTTTTCTCCACCGCCGGGCCGACCCCTTTCGGCACCGACTTCGTGGGTCCGCGCTTGACGTCCTCGCTGGGCGCGGCCGTGCCGAGCTTCTCGCTCTTGATCGGGACGTTGGCGGCGTTCAGCGCCTGGCGGCTGAGCGGCGCCGCCCCGGTGGCCGGGCTGGCCGCGGCCGTGCCGGGCGCCGCATTGGCGGGAGGCGCGGCCGGCATGCCGGCCGCGGGCGGCGTCACGCCGACCGGCACGGCGCCGGCCGCGGCAGCCGCGCGCGCCGCCCCCGGTGCGGTGCCGCCGGCGGCCGCCTGGGTGCCGCCAGCCGCGGTGCCCGGCGTGCCGAGCACCATGTTCGGGGGCGCGCCGGCAGCCGGCGTCGCGGCCGCGACCGTCACCGGCGGATTGATCTTCCAGCCCTTCGACGGCGCCTGCGTGCGCCAGCGCGCGGCGAGCGCATCCATCGATGCCGCCAGTCGTTCCTTGTCCTTGGCGGCCTTGGCCTCGTCCGCCGCCTTCTTGGCCGCGGCGGCCTGCTGCTGGGCCGGAGTCGGCGGGGGCAACGCGGCCCCGGCCTGCGCGCACAGCAGCAGGCCGGCCAGCGCGCATGCCAGTCGTGTCGTGGTCATCATTGCTTGCTCTCCAGGGTGCCGCGACCGGCCGGCGCCTGCGGTGCGGTGTTGGTGGCAGCCGGGGCCTCGATCGTGCCCGGCGCTGGCGCCGCCGGTGTGCCATATTCGCCTGGCGGAGTGCGGGTTCCGGTTTGCGCGCCAGATGGTGGCGTCACGCCGGCGCTCGGACCTTGTCCGGTTTCGCTTGTGGCGCCGCCAATATTGGCGCCCGAAGTGTTCCCGCCGGATCCGCCGGCAATGCCCGGCGTGCCGCCGGCATAGGTGGCGTTGACGGCGGGTTTGGCGGTCTGGGCGATGATCGTGCCGCTGGTCGCCCCGCCGGCCGTTACCTGGCCGGGATACTTGGTCTGCGCGATGCCGCCCACGCTCTCGGTACGGTTGCGATCACAGCCGCTCGCCAACAGGGCCAGTGCGGCGACGGCGCCATGGATCAGGATGGTCGATGCTTTCATGATGTTCCCTGCCTCCTCAATGGGCCGGTCCCGGGCGCGGCGCCGGGCCGCGCGGTGCGTCCGGATGCGGGCGGTGGGCCGGATCGGTCGCGGTGCCGTTCTTCACCTGTTCGTACCAGATCGCGTGGTGGGCCTGGGCCCAGGCTTCGTCGACCGTGCCTTCGCGCATGGCCTGGTAGGCGCCCGGGGTGCCCCAGGTGCCGATGTAGATGTGGCCCATGGCGGCGGCGATGTAGCAGGCGGCACCGGCGATGTGCAGGTAGTTCGCCACTTGCAGCACGTAGCGGGTCTGGCCGAAGGTGACGAAGTCCAGCACCAGGCCGGTGACCGACATGACGATGCCCAGCAGGGTCACGCCCAGCCAGAACCATGCCTTCTCGCCGGCGTTGAAGAAGCCGGCCGGCACGTGCTTGTGCGAGACCAGGCCGCCGCCCTGCTTCACCCACTGCCAGTCGTTGCGGTTGAAGAAGTTACGGCGCAGGAAGGTAATGAACATCAGCACCGAGCAGATGATGAACAGCGGCCCGACGAAGTTGTGCAGGTATTTCGAGATGATGGCGAACCAGGAGAACAGGTCGTGTCCCATCCAGGGCAGCATGATCTTCTTGCCGTACATGATGATGATGCCGGTGATGGCCAGGGCGATGAAGCTGTAGGCCGTGGCCCAGTGCACATGGCGTTCCCAAGCCGTGAAGCGCTTGATGCGGCGTCCGGACGGCGGCACTTCCTTGTCCGCGCCGACGCCCTTGTAGAACACGAAGATGAGCAGGGGCACGCCCAGCAGGATGAAGCCGGAAATCGTCGCGAGCGGGCCGTTGCGCAGATGGCGCCAGGTATTGCCGCCGCGCTGGACGATGACGTTCGCTTCCGTCGCCCCGTACTGGCCCAGGAAATGGCGGTCCATGTGCACCCGGCCGGACGAGGGATTCGCCAGACCCGGCTCGGGCACGACCGAGTCGCCCTCGATCTGGAGCATGGTCTGCTCCTCGGCGTAGGCGGGCTTGGCGTCCTTGTTGGGGACGCCGGCCTGGGCGCCCTGCATCTGGACAGCCGCCAGCACGGCGAACGCCAGCGCAAGCAGCAGGCGCAGAACGAGGGAGCGTGAAGATGAAGTAGGCATCGCGATACTCCTCTCAGGGATTGGCCCGGTTGTACTCGTTCTGCTTCATGCCGCGGTTCTGGATCGTCGCCGACCAGGCCAGGCGGTCGCCGTGGAAGCGGGTCTGGTAGTGCCGCGGGTCGGTCTTGCCGGCGTATTCGCCGCGCAGCCACTCCGGATGCTGGTCGACTTCGAGGCAGCCGGCGAGCAGCAGCGGTAGCGCAAGCATGCAGTAGCGGAGCTTGTTCATTGCGGGAACCTCCCCGGGTCGTTCTGCGAATCGCCGACGATCTGGTTGCTGCGCGGTAGGTCGCCCTTCGCCTTGATCTCGCCGCCGCGCTTCGGGCGGCCGTAGGCGATCTTCCAGCCCCACAGTTCCGGGCCGTAGCCGCGGGTCTCGACACGCTGGCGGTAGATGTCGGCGATCTGGTTGGCCTCGCCGCCCAGCAGGGCCTTGGTGCCGCACATCTCGGCGCAGGCCGGCAGCTTGCCCTCGGCGATGCGGTTGCGGCCGTATTTCTTGAATTCCGCTTCCGAGGTGTCCGGTTCCGGCCCGCCCGCGCAGAAGGTGCACTTGTCCATCTTGCCGCGGTGGTTGAACATGCCTGTTTCCGGGAATTGCGGCGCGCCGAAGGGACAGGCGTAGTAGCAGTAGCCGCAGCCGATGCACTGGTCCTTGCTGTGCAGGACGATGCCATCCTCGGTGTGGTAGATGCAGTTGGTCGGGCACACCGCCAGGCAGGGCGCGTCGGTGCAGTGCATGCAGGCGACCGACACCGAGCGTTCGCCCGGGATGCCGTCGTTGATCGTCACCACCCTGCGGCGGTTGATGCCCCAGGGGGTCTCGTGTTCGTTCTTGCATGCGGTGACGCAGCCGTTGCAGTCGATGCAGCGCTCCGTATCGCAAATAAATTTCATCCTCGCGGTCATGTCGACCTCCTCTGGGAATCGTTTCTCGTCAAGCGCGTACCACGCGGCACAGCGATACCTTGGTTTCCTGCATCATCGTCACGGCGTCGTAGCCATAGGTCCAGGCCGTATTGACGGCTTCGCCGCGCACCGCCGGTGCCCCGCCTTCCGGATAGTGGCGTTCCAGGTCTTCGCCCATCCACCAGCCGCCGAAGTGGAAAGGCATCCACACCAGGCCGATCGGCACCCGCTCCGTCACCATCGCCATCACCTTGATGCGCGCCCCGGTCGGGGTCTCGACCCAGACGAACTCGCCGGTCCTGGCGTTCATCTGGACGGCGTCGCGCGGGTTGATCTCGCAGAACATGTTTTGCTGCAGCTCGGCCAGCCATGGATTGGAACGCGTTTCCTCGCCGCCGCCCTCGTATTCGACCAGGCGCCCGGAGGTCATGATCAGCGGATAGTCCCTGGAGTAGTCGACCTGCTGCACCGACTTGTACAGGGTCGGCAGGCGCCAGAAATTGGCCTTGTCGTCGTAGGTCGGGTACTTGGCCACCAGGTCACGGCGCGGCGACGCCAGCGGTTCGCGGTGGACGGGCACCGGGTCCGGGAAATTCCAGACATTGCAGCGCGCCCGCGCATTGCCGAAGGGCGCGCAACCGTGGGAGATGACGACGCGGATGATGCCACCCGACAAGTCGGTCTTCCAGTTCTTGCCCTCGGCCATGGCCTGCTCCTGGGGCGTGAGCTCGGCCCACCACCCCAGCTTCTTGAGGAAGACGTGGTCGAATTCCGGGTAGCCGGTGTCCAGCTGGCTGTCCTTGTTGGTCGAGCCGTCGGCCGCCAGCAGGGACACGCCGTTGTGCTCCACACCCCAGTTGGCGCGGAACGGCAGGCCCCCTTCGGCGACCGACTTGTTCAGGTCGTACAGGATGGGCGTGCCCGGGTGCTTCATCTCCGGCGTGCCCCAGCAGGGCCAGGGCAGCCCGTAGTAGTCGCCCTTGCAGGGCCCGTCGTCGGCGCGCAGGGTGGTCGGGTTGAAGGTGTGCTTGTTCTCCATGTGGAGCTTGAGGCGCTCCGGCGAACAGCCCGTGTAGCCGATGGTCCAGCAGGAGCGGTTGATCTCGCGCAGGATGTCCTCGACCACCGGCTCGTTGTGCACCACCTTGATGTTCTTGCACAGTTCCTCGTGGAAGCCGAACTTCTTCGCGAACAGGTACATGATCTCGTGGTCGGTCTTGCATTCGAACAGCGGCTGGATGACGCGCTCGCGCCACTGGATGCTGCGGTTCGACGCCGTGCACGAACCCTGGGTCTCGAATTGCGACGCGGCCGGCAGCAGGTAGACGCCGTCGGTGCGGCCGTGCATCGACGCCGTCATGCTCGGGTAGGGGTCGATCACGACCAGCATGTCGAGCTTCTGCATGGCCGCCTTCATGTCCGGCAGGCGTGTCTGGCTGTTCGGCGCGTGGCCCCAATAGAAGACGGCGCGCAGATTGCTCGGCTGGTCGACGTACTTGTTCTCCTCGTTGACCGCATCGAACCAGCGCGATACCGTGATGCCCGGCTTTTCCATCAGCTCCTTGGAGCCGAAGCGCGACTTGATCCATTCGTAGTCGACGCCCCAGACATTGGCGAAGTGCTTCCAGGCGCCCTCGGCGATGCCGTAGTAGCCCGGCAGCGAGTCGCCATTGGGACCGACGTCGGTCGCGCCCTGCACGTTGTCGTGGCCGCGGTAGATATTGGCGCCGCCGCCCGGGATGCCGATATTGCCCAGCGCCAGCTGGAGGATGGACAGGGCGCGCACGTTCGCCGTACCGACGTGGTGCTGGGTGATGCCCATGCACCAGACCACGGACGAGGGCCGGTTCTTGGCCAGCATCTCGGCCGCCATCCTGACCGAGGCCTCCGGCACGCCGGTAACGTCCGAGACCTTGTCCGGCGTCCACTTGGCGACTTCCTTGCGGACGTCCTCCATGCCATAGGTGCGCTGGGCGATGTATTCCTTGTCTTCCCAGCCGTTCTGGAAGATGTGCCAGAGGATGCCCCAGACCAGGGGGATGTCGGTCCCCGGGCGCACCCGCACGTAATGGTGGGCGAAGCGCGCCGTGCGCGTGAAGCGCGGGTCGATGACGATCATCTTCGCGCCCAGCTCCTTGGCGTGCAGGAAGTGCAGCATCGAGATCGGGTGCGCCTCCGCAGGGTTGGAGCCGATGAACATCACCGCCTTGCTATGGTGCAAGTCGTTGAAGGAATTCGTCATCGCGCCATAGCCGAAGGTCTGGGCCACGCCGGCGACCGTGGTCGAGTGGCAGATGCGCGCCTGGTGGTCGCAGTTGTTGGAACCCCAGAACGAGACCCATTTGCGCAGCAGGTAGGCCTGCTCGTTGTTGTGCTTGGACGAGCCGATCACCATCAGGGAATCCGGGCCGGACTTCTGGCGCATCTCGAGCAGGCGGTCGCCGATCTCGTTGATGGCCTGGTCCCACGAGATGCGCTGGTACTTGCCGTTCACCAGCTTCATCGGATAGCGCAGGCGGGACTCGCCGAAGCCGTGCTCGCGCACCGAGGCGCCCTTGGCGCAGTGGGCGCCCATATTGATGGGCGAATCGAAGGCCGCTTCCTGGCGGACCCAGACCCCGTTGGCGACCACCGCGTCCACCGAGCAGCCCACCGAGCAGTGGCTGCAAATGGTGCGCTTGACCTCGGTGGGCACCGGGGCATCCGCGACCTGGTCGGCCCAGGCCGGTTCGATCACGTTCAGCGGCAGGTGGCGCGCGAGGGCGCCGGCGCCGACGGCAACGCCTGCTCCGGCCAGGAAGCGGCGCCGTTTCAGCCCGCTGTCGCGGGTGGCTTTGACTAGGGACATGCTGGCTCTCCGATTGTCAGGATGCGTCTTACCAGTAGGCCGCGGTCTGGTAGTAGCGGCGGATGTGCTCGGTCTCGTGGTAGCCCCGCTTGACCTGCGGCTGCGCCTTGCCTGGCGCCGGGGTCGGGGCTTCGGCGCCCGCGGGGGCGGCTACCACCGCCAGGGCTCCCAGGGGCGCCGCCTTCAGGAAGCTGCGCCGGGCCGGGTCCGGCTTTGCTTCAGGCTCGTTTCGCGCACCGGGCGCTTGGTCGATCGGATGCTGTTCCATGTCGATGCCTCTCTTGGTTAATCGTTTGCCGCCGCCTGGAGGACGAAGGCTTGCGCCTCGATGTCGAGGAAGGCGCCGGCCAGCCTTGCGACCAGCCGGTAGTAGTTCGCCCCTTCGGCGTCCGCGATCTCGGCCACGCAGCGCGCGTACCAGGGCGCGATGTGCGCCTCGAAAAACGCCTGCTGGCGCTCGACGCTCTGGCGCGCGATGCCGGGCGCGCCCGTGATCAGGACGCGCATGGTCTCGCACAGGGCGCCCAGGTGGTCTTCGAACTCCCCTACCCCGCGCATGCGCCGGATACCCAGGCGCGCCAGGTCGCCGCGCAGCTCGGCCAGCGGGGTGTCGTTCAGGTAGCCGGACAGGTAGCGCGACCCGTACGGGTTGACCGGCGGCGTGCCGATCGAGATGAAGAGCGCGTCGAATTCTTCCTGCACCGCATCCGGGTCCATGACGCCCGAGGCAAGCGTCAAGGCTTCCCAAGCCTGTTCCAGCGCCGGCTCCTCGCCGGCCGAGACGATGGGGTCGGCGGCGGAAAGCGCATCGAGCAGGCCGGCGTCGGGCGCCGCCAGCAGCAGGCGTGCGAGCAGCGCATACAGATCGGCGCGCGCCTGGTCTTCGCCCGAGAGCGGCATGGGGACCGTGGCCTGCATGGCGGCCTGGGCCGGTGGAGTATTGACGCTGGTGGGACGATCGACCTGGGGCGCGTCGGGAAGGGACACGGTGCTGCTCTCCTGTTAGCAAAGGGTTATCGGCAGTGTAGTCCTCCATAGCGGCAGGCCGCGCACGGTTGATTCCTATTGCATACCCAGGAGCCGCATCAGCAGGCGAATCAGGTAGGCCACCAGCGACAGCGTCAGGACGCCGCCGGCCCACAGGGCGGCCATCCAGCCCAGCCGCCGCATCCATTCGCGCCTGCCCACCCTGCGCGCCCCCGCCTTGAGCGGCCCTGTCTTGAGTGGCCCTGCCTTGAGCGGCCCTGCCTTGAGTGGCCCTGCCATCAGTGATACCCCGCGTCGGCCTTGACCTTGCCCCGGAAGACCCAGTAGGACCAGGCCGTGTACATCAGGATGATGGGCAGGATGAACAGGGTGCCGACCAGGGCGAAACCCTGGCTCGCCGGGGGTGAGGCCGCTTCCCAGATCGAGATCGCGGGCGGCACGATGTGCGGCCAGATGCTGATCGCCATGCCGCTGTAGCCGAGGAAGATCAGGGCCAGGGCGGCAACGAAGGGCAGCCGGTGCGGATCGCGCTTCAGCGCGCGCAGCAGCAGGAAGATGAAGACCGCCACCAGGATGGGCACCGGCGCCAGGAAGACGATGTTCGGGAAGGTGAACCAGCGCGCCGCCACGGCCGGGTCGCGCCAGGGAGTCCAGATGCTGACGATGACGATGGCGGCGAGCAGCATCAGGGCGAAGGGACGCGCCACCTGCACCATGCGCGCGTGCAGTTCGCCCTCGGTCTTCATCACCAGCCAGGTCGCGCCCAGCAGGGTGTAGGCGATCATCACGCCGATGCCCGCGAGCAAGGGAAAGGGCGCGATCCAGTCCAGCGGCCCGCCCGCATAGCTGCGTCCCGACACCGCGATCCCGTCGAGGAAAGCGCCCAGCGAGACGCCCTGGAAAAAGGCGGCCACGACCGAGCCGCCGATGAAGGCCTTGTCCCACAGGTGGCGCTCGTGTTCCTTGGCCTTGAAGCGGAACTCGAAGGCCACGCCGCGGAACACCAGGCCGACCAGCATGAAGATCAGGGGCAGGTAGAGCCCGGACAGGATGATCGAGTAGGCCACCGGGAAGGCGGCCAGCAGCCCCTCCCCGCCCAGCACCAGCCAGGTCTCGTTGCCGTCCCAGACCGGGGCCACGGTATTCATCATGGTGTCGCGGTCGCGCTTCTTCGGCGTAAAGGGAAACAGCATGCCGATCCCCAGGTCGAAGCCATCCAGCAGCACGTACATGAAGACGGCGAAGAAGATGATGACCGCCCAGATGACGGAGGTGTCGATGCCCATGTCAGCGCTCCTTGTCGGCGTCGCCGCCCTTGATGTCGGGCAGGTGGTCGGGACGGGCGGTATCCTCGTCGTCGTCGCTCTGCACGTCGGCCGCCGAGATCGGCCGCATCGGCGTGCGCTCCTCGCCCGGACCGCCCTGTGCGGGGGTGTGCAGCTCGAAGTGCTGCGGCCCCTTGCGGATCATGCGCAGCACGAAGGCCGTGCCGGCCCCGAACACGAAGAAGTAGGCGACGACGAAGATGGCCAGGGTCAGCGCCAGCGGCCCCGCGCCATGGGGCGAGACCGCATCGGCCGTGCGCAGCACGCCGTAGACCACCCAGGGCTGGCGTCCGACCTCGGTCGTGGTCCAGCCGGCCAGGATGGCGACCAGGCCGGCCGGCCCCATCCACAGCGCGAAGCGCAGGAAGTGGCGCTGGCGCCATAGCCGCGCTTCTCCCCCTACCTTGCGCCTGAGCCACAGGCTCCACGCCCCCAGCAGTATCATCAGGAGGCCCAGCCCCACCATCAGCCGGAAGCTCCAGAACACGATCAGGGAATTCGGCCTGTCTTCACGGGGAAACTCCTTCAGGCCCCTGAACTGGCCGTTCCAGCTATGGGTGAGGATGAGGCTGCCCAAGTGCGGGATGCCGACCGCATACTTCGTCCTCTCCTCTTCCATGTCGGGGATCCCGAAGAGCAGCAGCGGGACCGCCTTGCCCGGCTCGTTCTCCCAGTGCCCCTCCATGGCCGCCAGCTTGGCCGGCTGGTGCTCCAGGGTGTTCAGGCCGTGGAAGTCGCCGACCACGGCCTGGATCGGCGCGACCAGCAGGATCATCCACATCGCCATCGACATCATCTTGCGCACCGCCGGGTTGTCGCGCTTCCTGAGCAGCTGCCAGGCGGCGGCCGCGCCGACGATCAGCGCCGTGGTGAGGTAGGCCGCGATCACCATGTGCAGCAGGCGGTAGGGAAAGGAGGGATTGAAGACGATGGCCAGCCAGTCGGCGGGCACCATGCGCCCGCCCTCGATGGCATAGCCCTGCGGGGTCTGCATCCAGCTGTTGGCGGCCAGGATCCAGGTCGAGGAGATCAGGGTGCCGATGGCCACCGCACAGGTGGCGGCGAAGTGCAGGCCGGGACCGACCCGGTTCCAGCCGAAAAGCATCACGCCCAGGAAGCCCGCTTCGAGGAAGAAGGCGGTCAGCACCTCGTAGGACAGGATCGGGCCCATGATGCTGCCGGCGAACTCGGACAGGTAGCTCCAGTTGGTGCCGATCTGGTAGGCCATGACGATGCCCGAGACCACGCCCATGCCGAAGCAGACCGCGAAGACCTTGAGCCAGTAGTGGTAGAGGTCGACGTAGACCTGGCGCCTGGTCCGCAGCCAGCACAGCTCGAGCACGGCCAGGTAGCTCGCCATCCCAATGGTGATCGCTGGAAACAGGATGTGGAACGACATCGTGAACGCGAATTGCACGCGCGCCAGATCCAAAGCGGACAAACCGAACATGCAAGCTCCTTGGCTGTCATTCCATACGGTGTCCGGAATCTAGCATGCGGGACGGGTGCGCACGTTTGCCGTTTTTTGTTTCCTGTCCAATCGTGCACAGCTTCCTGTTGGGCTGGAAACCATGGGGCACTGATCCAAATTAATGTCAACGCAGATCGCCCGAGCAGGGGCGGAGCGCTCGTCTATATTGGCTGACGATGACGAGCCCGGCAGGCCCCGCTGCCTGCAACCGGTCAGTTTTTCCGGCCCGCCATCCTTGCCCTCGACCAGCCCCTGCCTCACCTGCGGGCCGGTCGCGGTTCACACCCCTTCCCTGCAAAGGAGATTCACATGGCGCCCAACGATCGTCTCGACCGCGATGCGGTCATGAGCCTGGAAACGCCGCCGCTGCAACGCGCCGGCTCGTCAGGCAATGCCGCCCCCTGGGCCGAGGCCACGGCCGACGTCCAGGTCGGCAACGACGGCCTGCAGCCGGCCCTGAGCGGCAACGGCTTCACCTACCGCCACGACTGGGGCGCGCGGCGCGGCCAGTGGCTGCTGCGGCTGAACTGGAGCGAGCTCAATCCCCGCTCCCAGGTCTTCGTGTCGATCGCGGAAGGCGCGGGCGGCGGACCTGATTCCGGCAAGTTCATCGGCTCCGCCCGCTACACGGTCCATAACGTGGCCCCGCGCGCCGGCGGGGTCGACATCTGGGTCAATATCGAGTGGTCCTCGGACATCTCGCTCTACGTCGACTACCTGGTGGTCAACCCGGCCTTGACCGGCACCAGGACCGTGTCGGTCACGGTGCACCGCCACAGCAGCGTCGCCCTGAGCGAAGCCGAGGCAGACCGGATCCTGGGCGACATGGGCACCATCCTGCAGAACGACGACACCGGCCCGGACGTCGCTACGGCGGTGCAGTTCGTCCGCAACGGCGCGGTCCGCGTGCTGCCGGCAACGGTCCCGGCGACCATCGCCACCTCGGCCGACCTGAGCGCGCTCCTGAGCGCCGGTTCCGGGGTCAAGGTCGTGCAGGCGATCCGCTGGTGCGGCGGCCCCGGCGACAACATCATCGGCTGCGCCCCGGTCGGCAGCGCCACCGTCAACGTGGCCGCGGTACGCTTCGACGCCGACCAGGAAGGCCTGATCTGGGTCCACGAGTACGGTCACAACTGCGGCCTTGGCCACCGCACCGACGATCCGCGCGCGGTCATGTTCCCCTCCGTCGGGTCCGACCACAACGTGGTCAACGCCGCCGAGTCGGCGGCCTACCTGTCCGGCCCTTTGAACATCACGGACAAGGTGATGCCTGCCAGCGGCTGCAACTGCGACATGGCCGGCCTGCAGGCGCCGGCGGACGTGCGCGACTTCGTCCGGCAGGGCTGGATCGAGGGCGTGCCCTGGGAGCTGGCCTCCCGGTATGGCGAAGCGGATGCGCGCAAGCTGCTCGACTGGCTGGTGAACGAGCCGGAGAAGCACGAGAAGTACCTGGCGCAGATCGTGGCCACGCTCGGCTACATCGGCAGCGAGATCGCCACCGGTGCCCTGATCGACTTCGTGAGGAGCCCGCGCACCGGCCGCGCCGTCTTCAATGCGAAGAACATCGCCCTGATCCGCCTCGGCGACCTGGCCAACCGCTCGGCCAGCCAGGCGGCGGTCAACTTCCTGGCGCAGCTTGCCGGCGACATCGACCTGGCCCGCAGCCTGGCGGCGCCGCAGGCGGCCTTCGAGCAGCTTGAGGCAAGCAGGACCGGGGTAACGGCCCTGAGCGCCGAAACCCTGGCGGCCGAGCTGGCCGTGTCGGCCACCTTCGGCCTGGCCCTCAGCGGCTCGGAGCCGGCCCGCAGGACCGTCGAGGCCTTGCGGCACGATCCGAACGCCTTTGCCTCGGTTAACCAGGCTGCCGGCGAGGCGGCGCAGATCGCCGACACGGTGGTCCGGAAAGGCCGCCAGGAGTATTACCGGATGAAGGCGCAGCAGCGTCACCATCTGTAATCGTCCGCACGCGACTGATGTTCTTGTAGGGTGGACGGCTTTGCCGTCCGCGCGTTCAGCTTCCGTATGCGTAGTGGCGAAGCATCATTGTGTTGAACGCGCGGACGGGGAACCCGTCCACCCTACAGTTGTTGAATGTACGCAATAGCGGCGGCATGGACGGGGACCGGTCTATAATGGCCGGGTCTGTACTCCGTTTTCCGTCATGAACCAAGCCATCTCGCTGCCAGGCGAATCGCCGATCAACATTCAGGCCCTCAAGACCAGCTGCGGCAATTGCAGCATGCACCAGCTGTGCCTGCCGATGGGGCTCGAGGATGCCGACATCAACCGCCTCGACCAGATCATCGGCGGGCGCCGCCGCCTTGCCAAGGACGAGCGCCTGTACCAGATGGGCGAGCCCTTCCGCAGCCTGTACGCCGTGCGCTTCGGCCACTTCAAGACCTACCAGGTGAACGCGGCGGGCGAAGAACAGATCACGGGCTTCCAGATGGCCGGCGAACTGCTCGGCATGGATGCGATCAGCGGTACCCACCATTGCGACGCCGTGGCGCTGGAAGACAGCGAGGTCTGCGAGATTCCCTTTTCGCGCCTGGAAGAGCTGTTCGGCCAGGTGCCGGCCCTGCTGCGCCACTTCCACCGCATCATGAGCCAGGAAATCACGCGCGAGCAGAACGTCATGCTTTTACTTGGGAACATGCGGGCCGAGCAGCGCTTCGCCGTCTTCCTCGTGAACCTGTCGGCGCGCTACGCGGCGCGCGGCTATTCGCCCAACCGCTTCCAGCTGCGCATGTCACGCGAGGACATCGGCAACTACCTGGGCCTGACCATCGAAAGCATCAGCCGCCTGCTGTCGCGCTTCAAGAAACAGGGCTTGCTGGAAGTCGACAAGCGCGAGCTCACCCTGCTCGACCCGGGCAAGCTCAAGGCCATGGCCGCCGGGCTCGATGCCTGCAGCCCGATGGGCTGAGTCCCGGCGTATTCCATGTTCGAACTGCACCTGCGCAGCTACGGCGAAACGCGCGAGGCCGACCGCCACGCCTTTGCCCAGGTGGTGCTGCCGGTCAGCGGCCAGGTGGCGCTCGAGATCGAGGGCCGCGAGAAGCGGCTCGATCCCCTGCATGCGGCCCTGGTGGCGCCCGGCGCCTGGCATTCCCAGTACAGCCGGGTCGCCAACCGTTCCCTCATCCTCGACGTCCAGGCCGAGGCCTTCGCCCACGGTCCCTGGCGCGAACTGCTGGCGCGTCCCTTTACCGGCATCGGCCCGGCGGCGCGCAAGCTGGTCGAATTCATGGGCATCGTCGCGAACGGCCAGCCGCTCGCGCCCACGGTACTGCAGGGCTGGGCCCCGCTGCTGCTCGATACCCTGGGCATGGGTGCGCCCCGGCCGGCCTCGCGCCTGGCCGCCCTGCTCGCCCGCATCGAGCTCGATCCCGGCCTGCCCTGGACCACCGAGACCATGGCGCGCGCTGCCAACCTGAGCGTGAGCCGCCTGCACGCCCTGTTCCGCGAGGAGCTGGACGCCAGCCCGCACGGCTGGCTGCTGGACTGCCGCCTCAAGCGCGCCTGTACGCTCCTCGGCGCTACCGACCGGCCGGTCGCCGAGATCGCGCTCGCGACCGGTTTCTCCGAGCAAAGCGCATTGACGCGGGCGATGCGGCGCATGCTCGACACCACACCGGCCGCCTACCGCGCGCAACATCGCGAGAAGCGGTCAAAGGCGCAGTAGTCCCGGCCAAGATTCCGCCCGCCGTGCAGCCCAGAATCTCCACTTTCAGGAGATTCCATGCACGCGCACTCGCACACCCCGCTTCACGACACCCGGCTCGGCATCGGCGCCGGCGTCCTCGCCGGTTCCTTCTGGGGCCTGGTCTTCCTCGCTCCCATTCTCGTGCCGGGCTTCACGCCCCTGCAATTATCCGCCGGGCGCTATCTCGCCTACGGGCTGGTGGCCGCCGTGCTGGTCGCCCCGATGTGGCGCCGGCTGCTGGGCCGCCTGTCGTGGCGCGAATGGCGCCAGCTGGCCTGGCTCAGCCTGTGCGGGAACATCATCTACTACCTCTTCGTGGCCCGGGCCGTGCAATCGGGCGGCGGGGTCATGACGGCAATCGTGATCGGCCTGCTGCCCTTGAGCGTCACCCTGGTCGGCAGCCGCGACCACGGCGCCCTGCCCCTGCGGCGCCTCGCCCCGGCCCTGCTGCTGGGCGCGGCCGGCCTGGGCTGCATCGCCTGGCAGTCGCTGGCTTCCGCGCAGGGCGGCGGCTCGGCCCTGGGCCTGGCCTGCGCGGTCGGCGCGCTGGTGTCCTGGACCATCTACGCGGTGGCCAACAGCCGCTGCCTGGCGCGCCTCGGAGGCATCACGGCGCATGAGTGGAGCCTGCTCACCGGCGTCATGACCGGGGCGCAAGCCCTCCTGCTGGCGGTGCCGGCCTTCCTGCTGGGCGGCGAAGGGCACGCGAACAGCGAGTGGCTGCGTTTCGGCGGCGTGGTGCTGGCGGTGGCGATCCTGTGCTCGGTGGTGGGCAACGGCCTGTGGAACTACGCCAGCCGCACCCTGCCGCTGGCCCTGACGGGGCAGCTGATCGTGTTCGAGACCATCTTCGCCTCGCTCTACGGTTTCATGTGGGAGGCGCGCTGGCCGACCGCTTCGGAAGTGGCGGCCCTGGTGCTGATGGTGGGCGGCGTGGTGTCCTGCGCGTCGGCGCACAGGAAGTGAGGCGCTAGATCTCGATCACGAGTTCGGGGCGGAAGGCTTCCTGCTCGCCCTTGCTCAGGTAGCCGAGCGGATTGGCGACGACGCGGCAGGACCACGGGCCCGCGTCGCTCTCGCCGCTGGCGATATAGTCGTTGGCGCAGTGCAGGTGGCCGTGCATCCACACGTCCGCCAGCGGCAGCAGCGCGTCGAGCGCATTGCAGAAGCCTGCGGTGCCGGGCGTCAGGCCATAGCGCGGATCGGCGCTGCGCAGGCTGGGAGCGAAGTGCGTCACCGCGACCGTGACGCCCTCGAAAGGCGTCTCCAGGGCGCCGCGCAGCCACGCCTGGCAATCGAGCGACATCGCGCGTATGCCCTCGGCCAGCACCGGGGCGCCATCCTTCAGGGTCGTGTTCTTGGCGAGGTAGTAGTTCGCCGCGCGGAAGGCCTTTTCGCGGCGCTGCAGCTGTTTCGTGAGCACCGTCTCCTGCACGGCCAGCGCATCGAAGTCGCTCCACAGGGTGGTGCCGATGAAGCGCACACGGTCGATGACGAGGGTCTCGCGGTCCAGCCATTCGATGCCGAGATCGGCGCAGGTGGCGCGCAGGCGTGCATAGGCCTCGTCGAATTCGAGGCCGTCGAATTCGTGGTTGCCGGGAATGTAGAGCACCCGGGCTTGCGTGGCACCCGCGCGCAGCGGCGAAAAGCGCGCGAGGCCGAAGTCCTCGCCCGTGAGGCGCGAGCCGGACTGGTAGGAGCCGATGTCGCCCGCCAGGACGACGACGTCGGTGGCGGGGTCGATCAGGGGGACGAAAGCCGGGTAGCGTTCGAGGTGCAGGTCTGAGAAGAGCTGGATGCGCATGGTCGGCGCAGTATAGCGGGTTTCAAGCGCAGCCTGCGCCGCACGGTGCTCAGAAGGTGATGCGCACGTAGGGGGCGCTTTGCTTCGCCTTGCCGTGGTAGACCGCCTCGATATTGTTGCCGTCGGGGTCGAGCACGAAGGCGCCGAAATAGCCCGGGTGGTAGGGGCGCTCGCCGGGCCGGCCGTTGTCCCTGCCGCCGGCCTTCAGGGCCGCATGGTAGAAGGCGTTCACCATCTTCTCGTCGCGGGCCTGGAAGGCCAGGTGGTGGCGGCCGGTGAGCACGCCCTGCGCCGCGCTGCTCTCGCGGCTCGAGACGAACAGCTCGTCCGCCCAGAAATAGTCGGGGCCCTCGCCGGCCAGCGGGATGCCGAGCGCCTCGAACACGGCGGTGTAGAAAGTGCGCGAAGCCTCCAGGTCGCGCACCACCAGCTGGATGTGGTCGATCAGGCGGCCGCGGTAGATTTCCTGTGTTTCCATGCTGTGCTCCTCATGAAGGTCATCAAGAAAATGGCTCAGTTGGATGATCCGGCGCCTTCCCCGAGGATGGCGCCACGGTACAGGGCATCGGTGATCCGCTCCTGGAAGCGGCTCTCGGACGAGAATCGTCCGGGCTGCGTGTCCGGGTCGGCGCCGACGCCGCTGGCGACGTAGATCATACCGTTCTTCGTGGCCGGATCGAGCACGAAGAGCGCATTCAGGCCCCAGGCCCAGCCGAGATGGCCGACGCCCGTGAATCCGCCGCCGTCGACCAGGCGGTCGCCGCGCCCGCGCCCGTCCCTCATGGTGCTGGCATCCAGGAAATGCTGGTTGCCCAGGCCCCAGGCCTGGTACAGCCCGTGGAACGTGCCGCCGTCGCCGCTGCGGCTGCCGTTGACACCTTCCTCGATCGTCCACTGGCGCGACAACATGGCGTCGACCGTGTCCGCGCGCAGTATCTGCCGGTCGCCGTGGCGGCCGCCATTCATCAGCATCAGCATGATCTTCCCGAGCTCGGCGGCGGAGATGCGCAGGCTTACCTGGGGGCCGAATAGCGTGCCGTTGGTGCCAGGCACATAGCGATCCAGGCCCGGCGGCGCGGCCGGTGGCTGGATGTGGAAGTCGTCCGACTGCGCGATCCAGGGGCCGCTTGGATCCCAGCGCTCCGCGCCGTCCTTTTCGCGCCTGCGGTAGAGGGTCGCCACGTCCCCGATGCGTGCGGGCGCGAAGTCGGCCAGGTAGAAGCCGGCCTTCAGGCCCATGGGATCAAAAACGAGGCGGCGCATCAGGCGGTCGAAGCGCTCGCCGGATGCGGCCTCCATGATGGTGGCGACCACGCCGGAATTGACATTGACGTACTCGAACCAGCGTCCCGGCGCATGCGCCCTGGACCACATGGCGCCGCCGCCATGGTGGCGCCCGCCCGGCAGCAGCACTTCCCTCAGGTCGACCTCCGGCCCCCACTTGAAGCCGCCCTCGTCGCGCAGCGAAGAGGTATGGGTGAGCAGCATGCGCAGGGTGATCGGCTGCTCCGGAAAGTGCGGGTTGCGCAGGCGGTAGCCCAGGTAGGCGCCGACGTCCGCGTCGAGGGACAGGGCGCCCTGCTCCACCATCTTCATCACGCCGAGCGCCGTGACCAGCTTGGAGATCGATGCGATGCGGAACATGGTGTCCGCATCCACCGGCTCGGCCGGCGTCGCTGCGGTGGCCAGGCGCTTGTGGCCGAACTGGCGGGTGTAGACGATCTCACCGGCGCGGATCGCCACCACCGACAGCCCCGGCAGCGGCATGGCCGGGTCGTCGACGATGGCCTGGAGCTGGCGCGTCAGGGCGCCGGCCTGCGCCTCGGACAGGGGGGCCGCCGGAGACCGGCCGGGGAATGCGGATAGGGCGAGTGTCATCGTCAACGCTGTCAGCCAATGTCGTCTCATGGCTGCCTCCTCATGGTCGCCATGCGGCAAACCGGTTCAATGCTTGATGGGTTCGCGCAGGACGTCTTCCACCGTCGGTGCGACTCCTACCTTCATCGTGTAGAGGTAGTCCTGGGCCAGGCCGCTGATCTTCCTGCGTTCGCCCGACTTGATCCGGAACGGCGGCGCCGCTTCCGTGTAGGTGCAGGTACGCTCCTTCTGCCCCGGCGCAATGAAGCGCTCGTTGCACAGCGAGTGCAGGATCAGGTAGTGGCACTCGCGCCCACCGCTGACGGTGCAGGAGAATTCGGTGCTCGAGACGCCCAGCCGGGTGACCACGGTGCTGGACGGCGCTGCATCGGCCGCGGCCTGCGCTTGCGCGAACGGGGCGAGGATGGCCAGGGCCAGGATTGCTGCTTTCATTGTGTCCTTGTCATTGCGGGGAGTCCGACACGATAGCAAAGCGGGGGGCGCGACAGGCTCACGCATTGTCACGCCCGGCCGCCTGTCCCGCTTCAAGCCTTCTTCTGCTTCGCGATCCAGCCGTCCACCAGCTCGCCCAGCACGTCCAGCGGGACCGAGCCGGCGCCCAGTACCAGGTCGTGGAAGGCCGCGAGCGAGAACTTGTCGCCCAGTTCCTTCTTCGCCTTCTCGCGCAGGTCGATGATGCGCAGCATGCCGATCATGTAGGCATTGGCCTGGCCCGGCCAGGCGACGTAGCGCTCGACTTCCTGGGCGCCGATGCCGTAGTCGATGGCTTGCTGGCGGGTCCAGCCTTTCGAGTGCAGGCCGGTGTCGACCACGAGGCGGCGGGCGCGGAACAGTTCCGAACCCAGCGCGCCGAGCAGGCCCGGGACGTCGCCTTCATACCAGTTCTGCTCCACAGCCAGGCGCTCGGTGTACAGGGCCCAGCCTTCCGAGTGGGCGCTGCCGCCGCTGAAGATGCGCTGGCTGCGGTATTTCGGGATGCCGGTCAGTTCCTGCTGGATCGCCAGCTGGAAGTGGTGGCCCGGGACCGCCTCGTGGTAGGACAGGCTGCGCATGCGGATCATGTCGAAGGTCGGGCCGCGCATCGGCACCCAGAAGATGCCGGGACGGGTCCCGTCCGGCGCCGGCAGCGAGTAATGGGCGGCGGCCGAGGGTTCGGTCAGCGGCGGCTCACGGCGCACTTCGACCGGTGCACGCGGCTTCAGGTTGAACAGCGTGGCGCTCCTGCGTTCGGCGTCCTTCACCATCTCGGCGTAGCTGGCCAGGATGGCGGGACGCGGATCGCCCTCGCCTTTCGGCTGGAAGCGCGCGTCGAGCTGCTTCATGCGGGTCTCGATGTTCCCGTCAAGGAGACCGAGCGAGCGCAGGTGGCGGTCCATCTCGCCTTCGATGCGCGCCACTTCGCGCAGGCCGATCTCGTGGATCTCGTTCGGGCTCAAGCGGGTGCTGGTGAAGTTCTCGACCGCGCGCGCGTAGGCGGCGGCGCCGTTCGGCAGGCGCGAGATGCCGGCCACGTCGCCGGTGCGCGGGTGGATCTCCGCCATGAAGTCCTGCACCCGCTTGTACGACGGGCGGATGCGCTCTGCGACGATGCGGGCGGCGCGCGCCAAGGCGGCCTTGCGTGCCTCGGGCGACAGGCCTTCCATCTTCTCGGTGCGCTGGGCCAGCGACGTCACCAGCACGTTCTCGTTCGCGGCGGGCTTGAGGAAGGTGTCGACCTGGTACTGGGCGCGCTCGAGGATGAAGCGCGGCGGGATCAGGGACTTGGCCGCTGCCTCGCGGGCGCGCGCCAAGGCTTCGTCCATGCGGGTGCCGACCTGCTCCAGGCGCGCCAGGTAGCTGTCGACGTCCTGCGGGTGGCGCAATGGGTGGGTGGTGGTCATGAAGTTGACCAGGCTGACCTGCACGCCGCTGAACTGCGAGAAAATGAAGTTGTGGTCTTCGAAGGGCTCGTTGGCGATCACGTTCTGCAGCGACCAGCGCATGACGCTGGCCGACACCCGCTGGTTCTCGTCGAGCGGGCCGGCCATCCACTTGTCGAGGCGCGCGAGACCGGTCCTGGCCATCGCCTGCATCTTCTGGCGCTGGGCCTTGGTGAGCGGCGTGAGCTCGCGGTCCAGGCGCGCCTGTTCGGCGCCGCTGAAGTACTGGGTCGAGGTGGCCAATTGCGGGCTCATGCGCACCCAGTCCTCCGCGAACTTCTCGGCCCAGGTGTCGAAGGCCTTGTTCGGCTTGGCGGCGGCCGCCTTGGCTGGTGCGGCTGCCTGTGCGGCGAGCGGCAGGCTGGCGACGGCAGGAGTGGCCAACACAGCGGCGGGGATGAACAGGGCGCCGATGGCGGCGCGCAGGCGGAGGGATGGCATCGTTTGTCTCTTCCTTGTCGTGGTCAGTTGGACGGCGTCGCACGTCGTGTTTGCCGCGCAGGAATCTAACATGGAAATGCTGACATGAACAATGCAGCGGCGTGGACCGTGACCCCGGCCGCCCTTGTCGCCCCGCTCACGATGATAGGCCTTGCCCACCTTGCAAGCCTCAAGGTATCCTGAAATATTCTTTCATGCCCAGCCTGAATATGAAATTTTCTTTCACCGCCCTCGCCCTGTCGGCCGCCCTCCTGTGCGCCGCGCCCACCCATGCCGAACAGTTCAAGGTCCTCCTGTTCACCAAGACAGCCGGCTGGCACCACGACGCCGTGCATGCGGGCGTGTCGGCCGTGCAGGAGCTGGGCAGGCTGCATGACTTCGGCGTGTTCTGGACCGCCGACGCGAACCGCGTGATGAACGATGCCGAGCTGGCGAAGTACGGGGCGGTGATCTTCCTGCTCACCACCGGCGACGTGCTCGACGACGCCCAGCAGGCCGCCTTCGAGCGCTACATCCGCAAGGGCGGGGGCTTCGTGGGCGTGCACAGCGCCTCCGACACCGAATACGGCTGGCCGTGGTACACGAAGATGGTGGGCCACATGTTCAAGGTCCATCCCGCGGTGCAGACCGCCGTGCTGCAGGTCCGCGAGCGCAACTTCCCTGGCATGGAGCGCTTCGCCCCGCGCACCCTGTTCACCGACGAGTGGTACGAATTCGGCCCCGCCACCTCGGACAGGCTGACCTACCTCCTGAGCGTGGACGAATCCACCTACGCGCCAAAAACGAAGTGGCCGGACCGCGAGGGCGCGGGCATGGGCGCCTTCCACCCGATCAGCTGGTACCAGCCCTACGAGGGCGGGCGCGCCTTCTATACGGCGCTGGGACACATGGCGGCGACCTACCGCGATCCGGTCTTCCTGCACCACCTGTACGGCGGGATCTACTGGGCGGCGACCGGACGCGGGTTCAAGGCGGACTGAAGGTCCGCGCCGCATCAAGGGCAAAGTGGGAGACCCGGCCCGTCCTGCCTCACATCAAGGGTGTCTTCCTGCTAGCGTCAGGGCGCGTCGGCCTCGATCTCCAGCGTCGCCTCCTTGCTCCAGTCCCAGCTACCCGCCAGGCGCCAGTCGCGCGCCCCGCCCTCGACCACGACCTGCCAGTGCGTCGCTTCCAACCCCGGCGCGGCGGCCGTGAAGCGCCCTCCCGCATCGGGCAGCGCCTCGAGCACGCGGTCGCGCTCGGGCTGGGTCGGGTGGGCCAGGCGGATGTGGAAGGGCGCCACCACCGGCTTGCCGTGGCTGAGCAGGCGCCCGCGCAGCTTCCCCTGGCCCGGGTCGTAGCGCGTCTCGAAGGCCAGGGCCCGGCGGGTGGCTTCGCGGTCGCGGCGCAGCTCCTGGTTGATGGCCTTGCCCTGCTTGTAGTAGTCGCCGACCACCATCGCATCGGGACGCATCGTCGCCAGCCAGATCATGACGACGCCGCCAACCAGCACCAGCGCCGGCCCGATCATCAGGAGCCACGGCCAGCGGTGGCGATACCAGGGCGCGCTCGCCTGCAGCGCGGGATGTGCTTGCATGTCCTTCTCCTTCTTCATTTCGGCACGAGGAAGACCGCGTCCTCCTCCACCGCCAGGCCGTGCCCGTCGATTGATGTCACGTGAAAGGCGATCCGGTTCGAGCCCGGCATCGCCTCGCCCGGATTGACGCGCACCCGTACGGGAATGGCGCGCGTGGTGGCGGGATCGATGTCGACCACCTCCCCTTCGACCACCCGGGCCGACCCGATGCCGCTGACGGCGATGCGCAGGCGCTGCGCGTCCTCCAAGGTGTTCATCAGCTGCAGCCGGTAGACGTTCTCGATCATGCCGTCCTCGACCTCGCGCCCCATCGAACCGCGGTCGCGGATCACGTCCAGCTTGAGCGGATTGCGCAGAGCCATCGAGGTGACCATGGCCGTGCCCAGGATGGCCAGCACGGCGGTGTAGACCAGCACGCGCGGGCGCAGGACGCGCCGGCGCACCTGGGCAGGCTTGAACCGCTGCGCCAGCGCATTCTCGGTGGCGTAGCGGATCAGGCCGCGCGGGCGCTTCACCTTGTCCATCACGCCGTTGCAGGCATCCACGCAGGCGGCGCAGCCAATGCATTCGTACTGCAGGCCCTTGCGGATGTCGATGCCCGTCGGGCAGACCTGCACGCACATGCTGCAGTCGATGCAATCGCCCGCGCCGGGCGCGGATTGACGCGGATTACGCGGTTCGCCGCGCGCCGCGTCGTAGGTGACGATCAGCGTGTCCTTGTCGAACATCGCGCTCTGGAAACGCGCGTAGGGGCACATATACTTGCAGACCTGCTCGCGCAGCCAGCCGGCATTGCCGTAGGTGGCCAGGGCGTAGAACAGCACCCAGAAGGTCTCCCATGGGCCCAGCTTGAGGCCGGCCACGCCGCCGCCAAGCTCGCGCACCGGGGTGAAGTAGCCGACGAAGGTAAAGCCGGTCCACAGCGCCACCGCCAGCCAGGCAGCGTGCTTGCCGCCCTTGCGAGCGATTTTCGCCACCGTCCAGGGCTGGCGCGCGAGGCGGATGCGGGCGCTCCTCGCGCCTTCGAACTTGCGCTCGATCCACAGGAAGATCTCGGTATAGACGGTCTGCGGGCAGGCGAAGCCGCACCACACCCGCCCAGCCACCGCCGTCACCAGGAAGAGCCCATAGGCGCACAGGATCAGCAGGGCGGCCAGGTAGATGAAGTCCTGCGGCCACAGCACCAGGCCGAACAAGTAGAACTTGCGGCTGGCCAGGTCGAACAGCACCGCCTGGCGGCCGTTCATCGAGATCCAGGGCAGGCCGTAGAACAGCAGCTGGGTGAGCCAGACGCAGGCCCAGCGCAGCGAGGCGTAGCGGCCCTTGATCTCGCGCGGGTAGATTTCTTCGCGCGCCGCATACATGCGGATGACCGCTTCCTGTGGGGTATTCATTTTGCTTCCGCGGTCACGATGGGCTGGTTCGACAGGCTCCACACGTAAGCTGCCAGCACGTGCACCTTCTCTTCGCCGAGGAACTCGCCGAAGGCCGGCATGGTGTTGGCGCGGCCCTTGCGGATGGTCTCCATCACGGTCTCCTGGCTGCCGCCATACAGCCAGACCTTGTCCGCCAGGTTGGGCGCGCCCAGCATCGGATTGCCCTTGCCCTCCACGCCATGGCAGGCGGCGCAGGCGGCGAACTTCGGCTTGCCGAAGGCGACCTTGATCGGGTCGGCCGCGAGGCCGGAAAGGTTGCGCACGTAGTGGGCCACGCTCTCGATATCCTTGTCCGAGCCGAGAACCGCGCCCATCGCCGGCATAGTGCCGACCCGGCCCTGCATGATGCTCTGCTTGATGGTGGACGGTTCGCCGCCATGCAGCCAGTCACTGTCGGCCAAATTCGGGAAGCCCTTGCTGCCGCGAGCGTCCGAGCCATGGCATTGCGCGCAGTAGGTCAGGAAGAGGCGCTCGCCGATGGCGTGGGCCTGGGGGTCGCGCGCCACCGCCTTCAAGTCCTGGCCGGCGTATCTGGCGAACAGCGGGCCGTATTCAGCCTTGGCCTGTTTCAGTTCGGCCTTGTACTCGCCGGTCGAGTTCCAGTTCAAGCTGCCCGCATAGCTGCCCAGGCCCGGGTAGAGCAGCAGGTAGCCGATGCCGAACACGATGGTGAGGTAGAACAGCACGATCCACCAGCGCGGCATCGGCGTGTTCAGTTCGGTCAGGTCCTCGTCCCAGACGTGGCCGGTGGTTTTCTCCGGCGTGCCGTCGGCGCGCAGCTTGACGCGGTGGGTCGACTGCGACCACAGCAGGATGCCGCAGCCGAGGATGGACAGCACCGTGATGACGGCGATGTACCAGTGCCAGAAGCCGTTGAAGAAGTCAGCCACGGTCGTTCTCCTCGTCCGCGAACGGCAGCTGGGCGGCCTTGTCGAAATCGCTGCGCTTGCGCAGCACGAAGGTCCAGCCGAGGATGCCGAGGAAGGTCGTGAAGCTGATCACGGTCATCACGCTGCTGGCGTTATCGAAAATCTGTTGCAGTACCATGTCAGTTCCTTGTCTTGATCTGGGTGCCCAGGCCCTGCAGGTAGGCGATCAGCGCATCCTGCTCGGTCTTGCCCTCGAGTTCCGCCGGGCCGGCCTTGATCTCGTCTTCGCCATAGGGCACGCCCAGGCGGCGCATCGCGCGCATCTTCGGGACGATCTCCGCCGGGTTCAGCTTCGCCTTTGCCAGCCAGGGATAGGACGGCATATTCGATTCCGGCACCACGTCGCGCGGATTGTCGAGGTGGGTGCGGTGCCACTCGTCGCTGTAGCGTCCGCCCACGCGCGCCAGGTCCGGGCCGGTGCGCTTCGAGCCCCACTGGAAGGGGTGGTCGTAGACGAATTCGCCGGCCACCGAGTAGTGGCCATAGCGCTCGGTCTCGGCGCGGAAGGGCCGGATCATCTGCGAGTGGCAGTTGTAGCAGCCCTCGCGGATGTAGACGTCGCGGCCGGCCAGGCGCAGCGGCGAATACGGTTTCAATCCGGCCACCGGCTCGGTGGTCGACTTCTGGAAGAACAGCGGCACGATCTCGACCAGGCCGCCGAAGGAGATCACGAGCAGCACCAGGCCAATGAGGAGCCAGGGGTTCTTCTCGATCCATTCATGGGTGAATTTCATTTTTTATCTGCTCCAGGTTCAGGCGTGCGCCGCTTCAGGATGCGCGAGATGCGGGGGCTTGTTCGTCGGGATCGGCGCATCCGCGTTCTTCGTGCCGCGCATCGTCATCCAGGTGTTCCAGGCCATCAGGACCATGCCGGACAGGTAGAGGAAACCGCCGCTGAAGCGGATCACGTAGTACGGATAGGTGGCCTTGACGCTTTCGGCGAAGGTGTAGGTCAAGGTCCCGTCCGGGTTCACCGCGCGCCACATCAGGCCCTGCATCACGCCGGCGATCCACATCGAGGCGATGTAGAGCACGATGCCGATGGTGGCGACCCAGAAGTGGGCGTCGACCAGCGCGGTGCTGTACATCTGCTTGCGGCCCGCCAGGCGCGGAATCAGGTAGTAGATCGAGCCCATGGTGATGAAGCCGACCCAGCCCAGGGCGCCGGCGTGGACGTGGGCGACGGTCCAGTCGGTGTAGTGCGACAGCGAGTTGATGGTCTTGATCGACATCATCGGGCCCTCGAAGGTCGCCATGCCGTAGAAGGACAGCGAGACGATCATGAACTTCAGGATCGGATCCGAGCGCAGCTTGTGCCAGGCGCCCGAGAGGGTCATGATCCCGTTGATCATGCCGCCCCAGCTGGGCGCCAGCAGGATCAGCGAGAACACCATGCCGATCGACTGGGTCCAGTCGGGCAGCGCGGTGTAGTGCAGGTGGTGGGGGCCGGCCCACATATAGGTGAAGATCAGGGCCCAGAAGTGCACGATCGACAGGCGGTAGGAGTACACCGGACGCTCGGCCTGCTTCGGGATGAAGTAGTAGACCATGCCCAGGTAGCCGGCAGTCAGGATGAAGCCCACGGCGTTATGACCGTACCACCACTGGATCATCGCGTCCTGCACGCCGGCATAGACGGAGTACGACTTCATGAGCGACACCGGCATCACCGCGCCGTTGACCACGTGGAGGATGGCGACCGCGAGGATGTAAGCGCCGAAGAACCAGTTGGCCACATAGATGTGCTTGACGCGGCGCTTGACGATGGTGCCGAAGAAGACCACGGCATACGCCACCCAGACGACGGTGATCAGGAGAGCGATCGGCCATTCCAGCTCGGCGTATTCCTTGCCGCGCGTGAAACCCATCGGCAGCGAAATCGCGGCGGACACCAGCACCGCCTGCCAGCCCCAGAAGGTGAAGGCAGCCAGCCTGTCGGAGAACAGCCGCACCTGGCAGGTACGCTGCACGACATAGTAGGAGGTGGCGAACAGGCCGCAGATGCCGAAGGCGAAGATGACGGCGTTGGTGTGCAGCGGACGCAGGCGTCCATAGCTCAGCCAGGGGATGTCGAAGTTGAGCGCGGGCCAGGCCAGCTGGGCCGCGATGAAGACGCCGGCGGCCATGCCGATGACGCCCCACACGACCGTGGCGATGGCAAACTGGCGCACGATCTTGTAGTTATAGTTTAGACTGGTGTCCAAGACGCTCTCCTGAAAATACCTTGATGAATGACAATCAGGAGTGTCGTTTTTCGGACAGTAAAAATCCTTGATGTGAATCAAATTGTTCAGCTTGAGATGAGCTATGCAACGGCCTGTTGCGTCCGCGTGCGCAGCGGCTCGTCCAGCACACCCCACACAGGAAAAACGCCATGCCGCCTCTATCGCAATCCGTATCGGAACAATTGAGGGCGAGCCTGCACCAGGCCCGCGAAGACCTGCTGGATACGGTGCGCTCGCGCACGGACTCTCCAGACGACGAAGCGCCATCCATCGGTCCGCTGGCCCACCAGGGCCAGAGCGACGATGCGCCGCAGTCTGAAATGCTCAGCCATAACGAGCAGCACCTGGCCGATCACGAATCCAACCTGCTGCACGAGATCGACGTCGCCATCGGCAAGCTCGAATCGGGCGGCGCCGGCATCTGCGAGTCCTGCGGGCGCGACATCCCCGAGGCGCGCCTGCTGGCCACGCCCACGGTGCGCCTGTGCATCGAATGCCAGGAACAGCTCGAGAAAGACCAGCACAGCGGGCGCGGCCCGTCCATGTAAGGCAGACGGCGCGTTCAACTCAACGGCGCGCCGAATCGCCCTCCGCCCCTACCCTGTCGTCGTCGACGAGAATCCGCATCCCCGGCCCTTCGAGATCCTCGAACTGCCCGCTCTCCGCGGCGCCGAAGAAGATCCACACCGCCAGCGCCACCAGCATCACGCTCAGCGGAATCAGCAAATACAGCGCTTCCATCTCAATCCTTCCTCAGCCGCAGGGCATTGAGCACCACCAGCGCCGAACTCGCCGCCATTCCGATCCCCGACAGCCAGGGGTTGAGCAGGCCGCTCGCCGCCGCGGGAATCGCGGCCAGGTTGTAGACCGTGGCCCAGACCAGGTTCTGGCGCACGATGGCCAGCGTGCGGCGCGCCGTGTCGGCCGCATCGGCCAGCGGGCCCAGGCCTTCGCCCAGCAGCACGCCGTCCGCATGCAGCTGCGCCAGCTCGGCGCCGCGTCCCATCGCGAAAGAGACGTCGGCGCCGCTCAGCACCGCCGCATCGTTGACGCCGTCGCCCACCATCGCCACCACCGCGCCGCCCTTCTGCAGTTCGCGCACGAAAGCCAGCTTCTCGGCCGGCAGCCGGCCGCCGTAGGCATGCGCGATGCCGAGCTGGCTGGCCACGGCCTGGGCCACGGCCTGCTCGTCGCCGCTCAGCAGCACGACGGTCTTGCCGCCGTCGCGAAAGCGCCGCACCACGTCTATCGCTTCTTCGCGCAGGCTGTCGGACAAGTCGAAACGCGCGAGCCAGGCGCCGGCGGTCGCCAGCCACACCGTGGTGGTGCCCGGCGGGGCCGCCGTGCGCGCCGCCCCGCCCGCCAGTTCGGCGACGAAAGGCGCGCTGCCGATGCGGTAGACCACGCCGTCGATGCTGCCCTCGATGCCGCGGCCGATCTCGAAACGCAGATCGCGCGCCCGCAGGCCCGGCTCGGGCATGGCGGCGCGCACCGCGCCGCTCAGCGTATGCGAGCTGTCGGCCTGCAGGGCGGCGGCGATGCGCAGGCAGGTCTCGCGATCGAGTTCACCCACCGGGAGCACCCGGCGCAGCCGCGGGCAGCCATGGGTGAGCGTGCCGGTCTTGTCGAAGACCACATGGGTGGCGCGCTCGAAGGTCTCGAGGGTGTGCGGCGCGACCGCCAGCACGCCGCGGCGCAGCAGGCGGTCGGTGGCGGCCGCCAGCGCCGTGGGCGTGGCGAGCGACAGCGCGCAGGGGCAGCTCACGACCAGCACCGCGATCGCCGCCTGCCAGGCGCGGGCCGGGTCGAGCACGTGCCAGATCGCGTAGACCACGCCGGTGAGCAGCAGCAGCCCTACCACGAACCAGGCCGCGACGCGGTCGGCCCACAGCGCGATGGCCGGCTTGCCCTGGCCCGCCCGTTCCACCAGGCGCACCAGCATGGCCAGCGTGCTCTCGTGGGCGCTCGACGTCACGCGCACCACGATCGCCTGGCCGGCATTGACCACGCCGCCCGGAAGCTGCTCGCCCACCGCGACGGCACGCGGCTTGCTCTCGCCGCTCAGCAGGGAGAAATCGGCTTCGGTCGCGCCTTCGACCACCTGGCCGTCGGTCGGCACCGCCTGCCCCGGCTTGACCAGCACCAGGTCGCCCGGCGCCAGTTTCGTGGCCGGGACCAGCTCGGTGTCGCGCAGGGCCGGATCGCCGCGCAGGCGATAGGCGGACGCCGGGGCGCCGCGCCGCAGCGTATCGAGCGCCTCGGTCGCGCGCCGGCGCGCTTCCAGCTCCAGGTAGCGGCTGCCCAGCAGCAGGAAGATGAACATCGTGATCGAGTCGAAATAGACCTCCCCCTTCCCGGCCAGCAGTGTCACGCAGCTGCCGGCGAAGGCCGCCGCGATGCCCAGCGCCACCGGCACGTCCATGCCCGGCATGCCGCGCCGCAGGTCGCGCCAGGCGCCCGCGAAGAAGGGCAGCGCCGAGTAGAGCACGGCCGGCAGGGTCAGCGCGAAGGAGGCCCAGTGCATCAGCGCCGTCATGCCGGCGTCCATGGTGCCGTCGCCCGCCAGGTAGACCGGCACCGCATACATCATCACCTGCATCATCGACAGGCCGGCCACGAAGAGCTGGCGGAACAGGGTGCGGCGGGCGCGCTGCAAGGCGTCGCCGTGGCGCCGCGCTTCGTAGGGATAGGCGGTGTAGCCGATCGCGCGCAGTGCGCGCACGATGGCGCTCGGTCGGCAGAGCAGCGGGTCCCAGCGCAGATAGATGCGCCCGGTGGCGACGTTCAGCGCCACTTCGCGCACGCCGGGCAGTTCGCCCAGGCGGCGCTCGACCAGCCAGACGCAGGCGCCGCAGCGCACGCCCTCGATGGTGAAGCTGCCCTCCCCTTTGGTGCCGGCTTCGTCGAACAGCGCCAGTTCCGGCGCGTCGGCGCCGGCGCTGGCCGTGGCCGTGGCCGCGAATTCGGTGCGGTTCTCGTAATAGTTGCCGAGCCCTCCGGCCACGATGGCGTCGGCCGCGGCGGCGCAGCCGGGGCAGCACATGCTGCGCATCGCGCCGCCCACCTGCGCCTCCCAGCGGCCGCCGTCGGGGACAGGCAGGCCGCAGTGGTAGCACTGGACCGGTTCTGCCCGGGCGTTCTGCGCGTCCCGCATCGCCTGCGCCAGCACGGCGCTCATTGCGCCGCTCCGATGCACAGGAGTTCGGCGGCGCCGGCCGGCAGGCCGCCGCTCGCGCGCCACAGGCCGAGCAGGCCGAAACCCAGCACCAGCAGGCCGCAGGCGGCGCGCACGGCGCGCAGTTGCAGCACGGTGCGCAGGCGCACGCCGGCCATGCCGATCGCGGCCAGCATCGGCAGCGTGCCCAGGCCGAAGGCCAGCATCACGGCCGCGCCGCCCGGCGCCGAGCCGCTCAGCATGGCCGTCACCAGCACGCTGTAGACCATGCCGCAGGGCAGCCAGCCCCACAGGGCGCCGGCCGCGAACAGGCGGCCAGGGGAATCGAAGGGCTTGAGGACGGCCAGCATCGGCGCCACGCGCCGCCACAGCACCCGGCCGCCACGCTCCAGCCAGGCCAGGCCGCGCCAGGCGTCGATCAGGTAAAGCCCCAGTGCCACCAGCATCAGGTTGGCCGCCCAGTAGCCGGCCACCTGCAGGACCGGCAGCCCGGCCAGCCTGCCCAGGCCGCCAGCCAGCCCGCCGGCGAGCGCGCCGGCGATGGCATAGCTGGCAAGCCGGCCGGCATTGTAGGCGGCGACATGGGTGGCGGCAGCCGGCCAGGCGAAGGTGGCGGCGCCCGCGGTCCGCACCGGCGCCGGGAATGCCCTGCGCGCCTGGCCGGGGGCGGACAGCGCGGCGACGATGCCGCCGCACATGCCGGCGCAGTGCACGCTGCCGAGCAGGCCGACGAGGAAGACGGGCAGCAGGCCGATGCCGTGGAAGCTCATCATACGGTTTGCGAGTGGCGTGGACCTTCGGGGCGCACGGCCAGGTAGCGGTCGAACACCATGCAGATATTGCGGATCAGGAGCCGTCCTTTCATGGTCACGGTCAGCCATTCCTCGCCGATGGCGAGCAATCCATCGTCTTCCATCTGGCGCAGGCGCGCCAGCTCCGGGGCGAAGTAGTCGCGGAACACGATGGGAAAGGCCTGTTCGAGCGCGGGGATCGACACCTCGAACTGGCACATCAGCTTCTGGATCAGGCTGCGGCGCAAGGCGTCGTCCATGCCGAGCCGAATGCCGCGCGCCACCGGCAGCTCGTTCTGGTCGAGCAGGTCGTAGTATTCGTCGAGGGTCTTGACGTTCTGGCTGTAGGTCGCGCCCACCGCGCCGATCGCCGACACGCCGCAGGCCACCAGGTCGGTGTCGGCATGGGTCGAGTAGCCCTGGAAGTTGCGGTGCAGGCGGCCCTGGCGCTGGGCGACGGCGAGGTCGTCGCCCGGCCTGGCGAAATGGTCCATGCCGATATACACGTAGCCGGCGTCGGCAAGGCGCTCGATGCACAGCTGGAGCATCAGCAGCTTGGTTTCGCTGTCCGGCATGTCGGCCTCATTGATGCGGCGCTGGGGCTTGAACAGGTGCGGCATGTGGGCGTAGTGGTAGACCGCGATGCGGTCCGGGCTTGCGGCCACCACCTTGTCCAGGGTCTGGCGCATGGTCTCCAGGGTCTGCTTCGGCAGGCCGTAGATCAGATCGATACTCACCGAACGGAAACCGGCGGCGCGCGCGGCGTCGATCACGGCACGCGTTTCCATCTCGGGCTGGACCCGGTTGACGGCGCGCTGGACCTCGGGGTCGAAGTCCTGCACGCCCAGGCTGATGCGGTTGAAGCCCTGGCGGCGCAGGGTGTGCACGCGCTCGGGCGAGACCGTGCGCGGATCGACCTCGATCGAGAATTCGCCGGCGGCATCAGGCGCGAAGCGAAAGCTCCGGCGCAGGTGGCCCATCAGGTCGTCCATCTGGGCGTCGCTGAGATAGGTCGGGGTGCCGCCGCCGAAGTGCAGCTGCTCGACCTCGTTGGTGCTGGCGAACAGGGCGGCCTGCATGGCGATCTCGCGCTTCAGGTAGGCCAGGTAGGTGGCCGCCTTTTCGCGGTTTCTTGTCACCACCTTGTTGCAGGCGCAGTAGTAGCAGACCGTGTCGCAGAAGGGGATGTGCAGGTAGAGCGACAGCGGCCTGGCTCCGCCGCGGGTGCGCATGCCTGCCACCGCGTGCAGGTAGTCGCGGTAGCCGAAATCCTCGACGAAGCGGTCGGCGGTCGGATAGGAGGTATAGCGCGGACCCGACTTGCCGAGGCGCTGGAGCAGCCCCGCGTCGAATTCGACGGTCTGGTAGGCGGCGCCGTGCGGGGCGGGCTGGGACGGGGTGGGAACCGCTGTTGCATGCATGTCAATCTACTCCTGCTGCTGCCGGTTTGCGGAACTGCAAAGCGGCTCGAATAGCAGGCAGTTTATTGATCGACGTCTTGGGAATCCTTGACTTACATCAAATACGGCACAGTCCGCTCTCCCGGCAGCAACTCGGCGACCGGGAGCTCGTTCCGGTCGAGCCGAGTGTAGTAGTCGACCACCGCCGTCACGTTGCGGCACGCCACCGGACCGACAGCGGACACGGCGCCCAATCCGCAGCCAAGCAGATGGGTGGCCGGGCGCCACCGTAAGCCGGCCAGCTCCGGGCAAGTGCGCGCCGAACCTGGCGCGGCGTCTCCGGGCAAGCGCGCGTAACGGCCGGCGCCGGTATGCGTATACGACGCCATGTCCAGGCGGTCGGCGCACAACTGCTGCATGCGCTGGTCCACACTGCCGGGGATGGCGTCTCCACTCTGCAGTCCGGCGCGATGGCAGAGCGCGATGCGGTCCGGGCCCGCGCCAATCACAGTCTCGAGCATCCATCGCAGCCGGCCGAGACGTTGCCCCGGCATGCCGTAGGCCAGCGCCACGCAGACCGAACGGAAACCGGCCGCGCGCGCGCCATCCACCAGCACCGGCAGGCGCTCGGGCCCCATGCCGTCTCCATCGAAGTGGATCCGCACCCTGTGGAAGCCGCGCTCGCGCAGCCGCTTCAAGCGCCCCGGCGGCATGGTGGAGGCGTCCACCGCGGCCTCGTAGTCGCCCGCGTCGCCGCCCATGAAGCGGAAATGCCGGCGCAGGTGTCCGAGCAGGGAATCGACCGCGCGCTCAGGGAGGCAGGCCGCCCCGGCCCCTTCGAAACAGAGTTGCTTCACACTGCTGGCCCCGGCGAACAGGACCGCATGCATCGTCGCTTCGCGCTTCAGGTAGGCCAGGTAGGTGTCCAGGGCCGCATCGGGGTCCGTTTCCGCGAAAAAGTCCGGGATGTGGAGGCCGAGGGAGAGCGGCCGCATGTCGCACATGGGCAGGCCCGCCACCGCCAGCATGTAGTCGAGAGACGGGGGCAAGGGAGCTGGCGCGGCCGCAAATGGTTCTGCATGCATGGATCGCCTCCAGGAAGTGGCGCCTTGCGATAATGCAAGGCATTGCATGCAGTGTAGAGTTGGGATGCCCACAGCATTTGATAAATATCAAATGTTAAATCTTGCGATAGAACTTTTTCACATCCATGCGATGGCTGGCCAGTTCAGCGCCGCGAGCGCGGGCCTGTGGCAGCGTCTGCAAACTTGAACACCGACAAGGCCTGCACCAGCTGGGCGGCCTCCTCGGCCACGCTGCTTGACGCGTTCGCCGATTCCTCGACCAGGGCGGCGTTCTCGCGCGTGATCTGGTCGAGCTGGGCCATGGCGGCATTGACCTGGTCGATGCCCGCTCCCTGCTCGCGGCTGGCGCCGGTGATGCCATGCATGATGGCGGCGGCGTCGCGCACCGAATCCACCACCTGGCGCATGGTCTGGCCGGCGTCGCCCACCAGCACATTGCCTTCGCCGACCTGCTGCACCGAGGCTTCGATCAGGGCCTTGATCTCCTTGGCCGCGGCGGCCGAGCGCTGCGCCAGGCTGCGCACCTCGCCCGCCACCACGGCGAAGCCACGCCCCTGCTCGCCGGCGCGCGCCGCTTCGACGGCGGCGTTCAGGGCCAGGATATTGGTCTGGAAGGCGATGCCGTCGATCAGGCCGATGATGTCGACGATGCGGGTGGCCGAAGCGCTGATGCGCTCCATGGTGTCGCCCACGCGGGTAACGGCCTGGCCGCCGCTGCCGGCCACGCTGGACGCCGCCATCACCATGCCGTCGGCGCGCAGCGCGCTCTCCAGGTTCTGGCCGGCGCTTGCAGCGATCTGGGCCAGGCTGCTGGCGGTCTGCTCCAGGCTGGCCGCCTGGGCTTCGGTGCGGCTGGCCAGGTCGCCGTTGCCGGCCGCGATCTCGCGCGTCGCATGCTCGATCGAGGCCACGTTGCGGCGCACGTCGCCGACGATGGCGGTCAGGTTGACGTTCAGCTGGCGCAGCGCCAGCTGCAGGCGGCCGATCTCGTCGTCGCGCCCCGCTTCGATGGGATGGGACAGGTCGCCGCCGGCCAGGGCGTAGACCGCGCCGGTGGCCTCGCGCAGGGGACGTGCGATGCTGCGGTGCAGTTCGGCCCAGGCGGCCAGGGTGCCGGCCACGCCGAGTGCGGCCAGCAGTTGCCACGGCAGGCCGTCGGCGGCCAGGCCCAGGCCCGCCATCAGGAGCGACTGGCTGGCCATCATGATGCCGAGCCGTTTCGAGAGCGGCATGCGGCGCAGGCCGGCAATCCGGGCGCGCCAGCCGGTGCGCACGCAAGCGCCGCGCTGGATCGTCAATCCCCTGGCCTCGCCGGCGCGGAATCTGCGATAGAGCTCGCTCGCCGCCTTGACCTGCTCGCGGCTGGGCGCGGTGCGCACCGACATGTAGCCCGTGACGCGTCCGCCTTCCTTGACCGGCACGACGTTCGCCACCACCCAGTAGAAGTCACCGTTCTTGCGGCGGTTCTTGACCAGGCCGGTCCACGGTTCGCCCGCCTGCAGGGTGGCCCACAGGTCGCTGAAGGCTTCCGGCGGCATGTCCGGGTGGCGCACGATATTGTGCGCCTTGCCGAGCAGCTCGGCTTCGCTGAAACCGCTGACTTCGATGAAGCTCGGATTCACATAGACGATGCGGCCCTTGGTATCCGTCTTCGAGACGATGGATTGGCCTTCCTTCAACACGTATTCGATGCCGGTCACCGGCAGATTGTTTCGCACACCACACTCCTTGTTGCCCATGGGCAAAATTTCAGCGGCCGATTATACGGGTGGGCAGGTGCGGAATTTTTGATTTGGATCAAAATCCAACTGGAAACGTGCTGACTTATGCCGAGAAGTAGTTGATTTACATCATTGTTGTTTCGTGTAATCTGTGCGGCATGGACAATATGACACATTCCCTCGTCGGCCTCGCCCTGGGCGAACTGGTCGACCGCGCCCTGCCCGCACCCCTGGATGCCGGCCGGGGACGGCTGCGCCGCCGCCTCCTGCTGGCCACCGGCCTCCTGGCCAGCAATTTCCCCGACCTCGACCTGGTGCTGACGCCCCTGCTGCCTGCTCCGCTCGGTTACCTGATCCACCACCGCGGCCATACCCACACCCTGCTTTACGCCCTGCCCCAGGTGGCGCTGCTGCTGGCCCTGCTGTGGCTGCTGTGGCCCGGCGCGCGCCGCCTCATGAAAGACGACCGCCAGGCGCGCCGCGCCGTGATCGGCACCGCCCTGCTCGGCATGGTCCTGCACCTGTCCTTCGACGGCCTCAACGTCTACGGCGTGCATCCCTTCCACCCCTTCGACTCGCGCTGGCTCTACGGCGACCTGGTGTTCATCGTCGAACCCGTGTTCTGGACCGCGCTCGGCGTGGGCCTGTCCCTGCTTGCCGGACCACGCCTGCGCTGGCCGCTGCTGGCCTTCTTCGCCGCGATGCCCCTGCTGTTCACCTGGCTCGGCTTCCTGCAGTTGGGCTCGCTCGCCGGACTCGCGGCCCTGGGCCTGTTTGTGGCCGCCGCGCATCGCCGCATCGGGGCGCGCGCCGGCCTGGTGACGGCCCTGCTGTTGTGCGTGGGCTTCGTCGGCGTGCAGGGTGTGGCCGGCCAGATGGCGCGTGCGGACGTGCGCGCCGCGCTGGCCCAGGCGGCGCCGGGGTCGCGCGTGCTCGACATCCCGCTGTCTTCCTTCCCGGCCAACCCGCTGTGCTGGTCCTTCGCCACAGTCAGCGAAGACGCGGCCGCCGGCAGCTACGGCGTGCGCGTCGGCGTGCTCAGCCTGGCGCCCGGCCTGAATCCGGTGTCGAGCTGCCCGGCGCGCTTCGGTGGCGTAGCGGGCAGCAGGGAAACCGCCCTGGTTTGGAAGTTCAGCGAAACGCGCAGCCTGGCCGAGTTCCGGGCCCTGCAGCGGAACAACTGCCACTTCGATGCCTGGCTGCGCTTCGCGCGCGTGCCCTCGCTGGCGAAGGGCGCGGCGACCGACATCCGCTTCGGCGCCCCGGACCAGCCCAACTTCTCGACCCTTCCCTATGCCGAGCGCCAGGGCGCGCCCTGCCCGTCGCCGCTGGCGGGCTGGGGTTATCCGCGGGCGGACCTGCTCGGCTGGTAACAGGCGCCGGATCGCTTCCCACCCTATCTTCGCCGCCGCCCACCCGGCCGCGCCCGCATGGGCGCACGCGGCCCTGCGTGAAAGGCGGCGATGACCGTTTCAAAAAAGCCGAGCAGCGCCGGCGCATGCGTGTCGAAGCAGAACTGCCCGCGAACCTGCCAGACGTGTTCGCGCAGCGCAGCCATGTGCGGGCGGTCGTGGAGCTGGCGCGCCAGGTCCTCGATGCCGTCGAAGAACAGGCCGATGCCCAGCGCTTGCGTGAGCGCCTGGCTGGCGACCAGGGCGCCGCGGTTGTCGAACTGGATCATCGGCAGGCCGGCCGCCGCCAGGGTTGCGATCCGCGCGGGATAGTTCAGGTCGTCCCAGTCGGCGCGCCGGATATCTCCGCCGTTCGCGCTGCGAAACACGTGCAGCCAGCCGGCGTCGTAGCGCGAGAATTCTTCCACCCAGCGGTCCGGATCCACGTTCGCATGCAGGTGCAGGTGGGCGGGCGCGAGCTCGCGGCAGCGGGCTATCCACTCGCGCCATTGCCCCTGCGTGAAGTCGCCGTAGAAATGCAGATGGATGCCATGCCGGGCCAGCTCGGCCACGGTGGGCGGGTGCAGGCCGATCGGGCGCCCCGGCACCACCGTGTGCACTTCCCCGTCCTGCGCGAGGGGCGGCGCGCGATCGCCCCGGAACCAGGCGCGGCGCGGCAGGTCGCCGTCCAGCAGGTGTTCCGGGCGCCCCGGCGGGATGCCCGGTACGGCGGTGGCGAACCAGTCGCGCATCTCCGGGCTGCTGTAGACGACCCCGTCGCTCAGCCGCACCAGGGCCGCCAGTTGCGGCCACATGCCCTTCTCGATGCAGATGAAGGGGCCTTCCTTGAAATGCCAGATGAAGGGGATGTCGGGCGCATTGACGAGCACCTCGTGCGCGAAGGGCACGGCCTGCCAGTTGAGCTGGGCGTAGATGAGGTCGGGTTCGATCCGCGCCAGCGCCTCCTGCCAGCCCTGGCGCGGCAGGTCTTCGACCCGGCCGAAGGGCAAGGGGCCGACGGTATTGAACCAGTAGGGATCCGGCGTCCACAGTCCGTACAGCCGGTGGCCCAGCGCTTCCAGCGCCAGCACCCGGTCGGCATTGTAGGCCAGCTCGCCCGCCAGCACGATCGTCAATCCCCCGGGCGCCGTCTCGGGTGGGCCAGCCTGCGCCTCCATGCCGCGGTAGAGGCGCGCCTCGTCGATCGCATTGCCGGTCGTGGTGTGGAAGCGCAGCGGCTCCCTCACCCGGTAATGCCGGCGGAAGGGATTGACGCCCCCGACGGGCTCGCGCATGCGCTTGTGGCGCTGCCCGGGATGGTCGACCCATTCGCAGCTGATCTTGCCGGTGCCGACGAAGGCGCCGCATGCGCCCAGGGCGGTCCAGAACAGCCGGTCGAGGTCGTCGCTTTCGACCTCGCCGCGCTCGCGCCAGCGCAGGGCCACGCGCCGGTGCAGGCATTGCACCGGCTGCAGGCATTCGCCCGGAACCGCGGCGGGCGCGCTGCGGTTGTAGTGGTGGCGCACGCCGGAACAGGCCAGCACGGCGCCGGGCGCGGCATCGAGGCAGGCGACCAGCTGGGCCAGGTGGGCACGAAAGTACAGGTCGTCGCTGGGCAGGTAGGCGATCAGTTCGCCACGCGCGGCATCGAGCCCGGCATTGATGGCGCAGCCGAGCCCGCGGTTGTGGTCGAAGCGCAGGTAGCGCAGGCGCCCGGACGCCTCCCAGCGCGCCAGCCAGGGGGCCAGGGCAATGGCCGTGTCGTCCTGCGAGCCGTCGTCGATCACGATCACTTCCCAGTCGGTCCAGGTCTGGGCATCCAGGCTGTCGAGGGCGCGGCCGATGAAGGCGGCCTGCTCGAAGGTGGGCATGAGCACGCTCACGCGCGGCGTACCCGGCGGGCTGGGCTGGATGGGATCGGCGCTGTCCATGGCGGTCGAAGGTCGTGGTGTCCCGGCCAGCTTAGGTCGGGCCCTTGGTCCGCCCTTGCGCCAGGTCAGCGGTGTGCCGCGTGGCCTCGCCGGCGCTATACTCCCGGCATGGATCCCGACCTGCCCCTCCCCGACGCCCCCTGCTACTGCTCCTCGCTGCGCCAGGCCTCGCGCTACGTGACTTCCTTCTATGACCAGATGCTGTCCGGTTCCGGCCTGCGCGTCACCCAGTTCGCCATCCTGTCGCGCCTGCGCGCCCGCCCGGCCACCGTCAGCCGCCTGGCCCAGGGCATGGTGATGGACCGCACCACCCTGGCGCGCAACCTGCAGCCGCTGGTGCGCGCCGAGCTGGTGGCGGTGCGCCCCAGCGAGACCGACCGGCGCGAGCGCGTGGTCGAACTCACCGCGGCGGGGCGCGCCAAGGTGGAGGAGATCCTGCCGGCCTGGCGGCGCGCCCAGGCCCGCTTCGACGAACAATTCGGCGCCGAACGGGGCGCCCGGCTGCTGGCCACCATGCGCGCCGTGGTCGACAGCGGCCTGCACGTCCCTGGCGAATTGCCCACGGCAAGCGACTAGGGCCGGGCGGCTCCCAGCCCCGCCAGCGCCTGGCGCAAGGCGGTCCCGGAGCAGGCGATGGCTTCGTCCAGCGAGAAGCCGAACTGGAAGCGGTAGTAATGCCAGGAGCTGGCCGACAGGTGGTAGCAGATATTCGCCACCGCGATGCGCCGGGCATCAAGCGCGCTGGCGGGCGCCGCCGCATCGAGCACGGCCGCCACGGCCTTCCAGCGCGAAGAGGCCTGCAGCGCCCTGGCCCGTTCCACCAGGTCGGTGTGCAGCAGCGCCCGCGTCAGTTCCGCGCGCGCTTCGAAAGCGCCGTACAAGGCCGCCGGCGCCTCCAGCAGCGCCCCCACTGAAGCCGGCGGCGCCGGCACCGCCATCTCCTCGAGCAGCTGGGCGGCCACCGCGTCGAGCAGGGCATCGCGCGAGGGGAAGTAGCGGAACACGGTGCGTTCGGACATGCCGGCCTGCTGGGCCACGGCGCGCACCGTGAGCGCACTGACCGACGCCGTCCTCAGGAGGGCATAGGCCGACTCCATGATCAGGCTGCGCGTCAGGTCATTGCGTTTTTCGGATAGCGTGGCGGACTTGCTCATGGCGTTGGCACTCGAGAGGACAGAATGTCATAGTGTATGACAAAGCAACTGTCCGGACAATCGCCTGCGGCGCAAGCATCTCCCCCTCAATGACGACGGGAAACGAATGTTTCGCCCGTTACGGTTTGGAACAATTTCGAATCGTGCATATGCTCAGCGGGTATTACGATTTTGTTCATGAACTTCAGCTTCTCTACCCCACACAAAGGTGCCTGCCTGGTCAAGCTCTGGGCCAGCGGGCGTTACGGTTTTTCGCTGCCGAAGAAGGTCGAGATCACCGGCCCCGACGGCGTGACGGCGACCTTCCTCCATCACAGCCGGAAAGTCGGGTCGGGCTCCGAACTCACCAACCGCACGCTGGTCAGACTCGCTATCGCCCAGTACCTGGCGGGAGCGGGCGGCCAGGGCAAGGAGGTCGAGATCGACGATGCGGTGGCGCCCTTCGCCGGCACGCTGACGCAGATCCGGCCCTTCGCGCCGCCCCCGCCGCCACCGCGGGTACGGCCTTCGCGCATCATGCCGCGCTCGAGCGCCGGCGCAGGGCGCGCCGAGGAAGCGGCCTGAAGCACGAAACACAGGCAGGACGACAACACGCGACACGAGGACAACCATGCGAATCACCTTCACTCCAGGCCAGGTGGCCATGCTGATCGAGCGGGCCGAACGCCAGCTCGAACAGATCGTCACGGATTCTGTGCGCCAGGGTGGACCGGGACGCAATATCGCGCGCTCGGCCCACCACGCATTGCACGAGACCGTGGTGACCCTGATCCGTCTCTACCGCGAGCAGGTGGAAGGCGGCGCGCCGGTCGCCACGCGCATCGCGCGCGCCTACGCCAAGGGCACCGACGCCCAGTCCGGCTGCCCGACCATCGCCTGCGTCAGGACCATCCAGTCGCTGGTGCGCGAGGAGCGCGCGGCGCATGCCGCCGCGCCCGCCTCACCCGGCGCCCCGGGCCGGCTGAGCAGCGCCCCGTTGTAAGGCATCAGCCGGCGCTGCCGACCGGCTGCGACGCTTGCGCACGGGTATTGCCGCCCACGCCCACCGCGGTGGCGATCGCCAGCGCCTGGAATAACGCCACGCCCGCGAACACCCAGCCGGGACGGCCCGCATCCATCACCAGGCCGAACAGCAGCGGGCCGATCGCCAGCCCGCTGTCCAGGCCCGAATACACGACGCCATACACCCGGCCCGTCGCCCCCGCGGGCGCGGCGGCGCGGATCATCAGGTCGCGCGAGGGGCCGGCCACGCCCGAGCACAGGCCGATCAGGGCCATCAGCGGCAAGGCCATCCAGGACGGCCCCGCGCCGGCCGCCAGCACCAGGGCCAGCAGGGCCGCCGCCGAAAACGCCAGGGCCACGGTGCGGTCGTGGTGCCTGCTGCCGGCGCCGACGAAACCGCCCGCCACCATGCCCAGCGCCGAGGCCAGCATGTAGGCCGTATAGGAACTGGTCGCGAGCGCATGCGAGATGCCGTACAGAGATTCCAGGCTGATCGTCGCGAAGCTCTGGATGCCGCCCAGGGCGACCGCCGTCAGCAGGAAGAAGCCGAAGCACAGCCAGACCGCGCGCAGCTTCAGGAAGGACAGCGTGCCGCCCTGCGCGCCGCCGGCATCGCGCCGGACCGGATCCGGATACAGGGCGTGGCGGTTCAGCACCAGGAGGAGCAGCACGAGCAGCGGCAGCGCCGCGGCCGACAGGAGCGCCACGCGCCATCCCTGGCTGGCCGCGATCGTGGCCAGGAACAGGGGCGAGGCGGCCCAGCCGATATTGCCGCTGATGCCGTGCACCGAGAAGCCGTGCGCCAGCCGTGCGCGCGAGACGCGCTGGTTCAGCAGCGTGTAATCGGCCGGGTGGAAGACCGCATTGCCGACCCCGGCCAGCAGCGCGCCCGCGAGCAGTCCTCCATAGCCGCGCGCCTGCGACAGCAGCAGCGCGGACAGGCCCAGCATGCCGATCCCGAAGAACAGCACGGCGCGCGCCCCGAAGCGGTCGACCACGAAGCCGGCCAGGGCCTGGCCGATGCCGGAGACCACGAAGAACACCGTCATCAGGAGTCCCAGCTCGGTGTAGCTGAGCTGGAAGGCGGGTTTCAGCCAGGGGATCAGGGCCGCCAGGATCAGGTGGTAGAAGTGCGAGGTGCCGTGCGCGAGGCCGACCAGGCCGATCACGCGGGCATCCTGCCTCAAGGTGTTGTTGTCGTTTGCCATGCCGCCGCCTCTTGTCGAAAAGGCCAGTGTAAGCACGATCGGCCAGTCCGTTTTAAGATAGCGTGTCAACATTTGTCGAGAAACTGCCATGCCGCCCCGACGACCATTGCTGCCCCCGGCCTCGGGCCCGGCCCCGACGGGCGAGCGCCCGGTCGGCCTGTCCGCGCGCGACCTGCCGGCCGACGTCTCGATCGGCGCCCACAGCCACGAGTGGGGCCAGCTGACCTATGCCGCCAACGGCATGCTGCGGGTCAGCGCCGCCGGCGGCAGCTGGATCGTGCCGCCGCAGCGCGCGATCTGGATCGCACCCCACGTCGAACACGAGGTGACCCTGCTCGAGCCGGCCCGCCTCAGTCCCCTGCGGGTGCACGCCTCGCGCGACCCCTTCCCCGGCGAGACCTGCCGCGTGGTCGAGGTGGGCGGCCTGATGCGCGAGCTGATCGCGGCCCTGGTGGCGGGCGGCGCGGACCTTCCGGAAAAGCGCGCCGGCCTGCTGGGTGAACTCATCCTCGATGAGCTGGCCCAGGCGCCCACGCGCCCGATCCGGGTGCCGCTGCCGCGCGACAAGCGCCTCCTGCAACTGTGCCAGGCCCTGATGGAAGCGCCGGGCGACAGCCGCACCCTGGGCGAATGGGCGCGCGGCGCCGGCGCATCCGAGCGCACGCTGGCGCGCCTGTTCGAACAGGAACTGGGCATGAGCTTCGGCCAGTGGCGGCGCCAGGTGCGCCTGGCCCACGGCGCCTCGCTGATCGCGCGCGGCGTGCCGCTGTGGCAGGTGGCGGAGCAGCTGGGCTATGCCAGCCAGTCGGCCTTCACGGCGATGTTCCGCAAGACCTTTCGCGCCACGCCTTCCGGCTACTTTGCGGCCGAGCCTAGAAGCTGATCACGAAGCGTGCGCCCTGCCCCACTGGACGTGCGTAGCGCACCGTGCCGCCATTGCCGTGGACCAGCTGGCGCACCATCGCCAGGCCGATGCCGCTGCCCTGCTTCTTGGTGGTGAAGAAGGGCGTGAAGATGTGGCGCACCAGTTCGGGCGGCACGCCGGGGCCGTCGTCGCTCACCTCGATGCGCAGCCGTCCGCCCTTGACCAGGCGTGCGCTGACGCGCGCCGCCGCGCGGTCGATGCCGCCCGTTGCCTCGAAGGCGTTCTTGAGCAGGTTGATCAGGGCCTGTTCGAGCTGGCCGGGGTCGGCCACCAGTTCGAGCGTGGCCGGCTCCACCGAGAACTGCAGCTCGCCGCCGCGCGCGCGCCAGCCGGGCGCCGCCAGCGCGCGCACCCGTTCGAACAGCGCCTGCACGAGAATCCGCTCCGGCTGCGCGGCGGGAACGCTGGACAGGCTGCGGTAGCTGGCGACGAAGGCGGCCAGGCTGTCGGCGCGGCGGCCGATGGCGTCGACCGCGGTGATGAGGTCCTGGCCCACGTCCGCCGGCAGGCTGGAGCGGCATTCCTCGAGCATGTCGCGGGCGGTGCGCGACAGCGAGGCGACCGGCGTGAGCGAATTCATGATCTCGTGGGTCAGCACGTGCACCAGCTGGCGCCAGGCGTCCAGCGCCGCCGCTTCCAGTTCGCTCTCGACCGGCATCAGGGCCGCCAGGCGCTCGCTGCTGCCCTGCAGGGCCAGGTTCGATGCCGCCACCAGGGCGCGCTCCACGCCACGCTCGGTGTCGTACTGGATCATGCCGCGTTTGTCGGCCGGCTGGGCGGCGAGCTCCCGGTAGAGGCTGGCGGGGTCGCTGGCGCGGCCCGGCGCCACCAGCCTGCGGGCGTTGCCGTTCAGCGGCGTAACCCGGGCGCCCTCGGGGCCATCGATGCGGAACAGCGCGATCGGCGCATGTTCGAGGCGCGCTTCCAGCGCCTGCGCATTGTCGACCAGGTGCTGCTGCTCGATGCTCAGCACCGCCTTGGGCTCGGGCGGCTTGGGATGGCGCAGCATGGCCAGCCGCGTCAGGCAGCGCCACAGCGTCATCAGGAGCGGCAACGCGGCCAGGCCGCACAACACCACCAGCCGCGGCGAATCGTGGACCATGCCGGCGCCGTAGCCGAGCACGGCGACGCCCAGCGTGCACAGCAGGGCCGCCGTCTTCAGGCGCCGCTCAGAAGCCATGCTTGCCCAGCTTGCGGTAGAGCGCGGCGCGGCTCAGTCCCAGCATGCGCGCCGCCAGGCTGATGTTGCCCTTGGCCTTGTCGAGGGCGGCGGCGATGGTCTCGCGTTCGAGGGCGCCGAGGCGGAAGTCCTCCTGCGGGGTTTCCGCGGCCGGCGCCGGGACGGGGGTAGACGTCGTCGCCGCCAGCCCGAAATCCTCGAAGCGGTAGTCCGGCCCCGCCGCCAGGATGGCCGCACGCTCGCAGGCATGGCGCAGCGCGCGCACATTGCCGGGCCAGGGCCAGGCGCACAGCTGCTCCTGCGCGCTGGGCGCGAGCTCGCGCACCGGCCGCCCGTACTGGCTCTCGTAGAGCGACAGGTAATGGTGCAGCAGCTGCGGGATATCGTCGGCCCGTTCACGCAGCGGCGGCACGCGCAGCACGATGGTATTCAGGCGGAACAGCAGGTCGGGCCGGAACACGGCGGGGTCGAACAGGCGCGCCTCCTCCAGGTTGGTGGCGCTCACCACGCGCACGTCGATGCTCTCGGCACGGTCGGCGCCGAGCGGCGTGACTTCGCGCCGTTCCAGCGCGGTGAGCAGCTTGGCCTGGGCGCCCAGCGGCATATTGCCGATCTCGTCGAGGAAGAGCGTGCCGCCGCGCGCGGCCTGGAAGCGTCCCGGGCGGTCGGCGCGCGCGTCCGTGAAAGAGCCCTTGCGGTGGCCGAACAGTTCGCTCTCGAAGGTCGTCTCCGGCAGCGCGCCCATGTCGACGGCCAGGAAGGTGCCGGCCGCGCGGCCTGACGCGGCATGGATGGCGCGCGCCACCAGCTCCTTGCCCACGCCGTTCTCGCCCAGCACCATGACATTGGCCTCGGTCGGCGCGACGGCGGCGATCAACGCCTTCAATTCGCGCATCGGGCCCGATTCGCCCATCAGCGGCGAGGCGCCGGCGGCGCCGTGTGCCGGCGCGGAGGCATTGCGGCGCGCCACGGCGCTGTCCACCGCCGCCACCAGGCGGTCGTTGTCCCAGGGCTTGGTGATGAAGTCCAGGGCGCCGCGCTTCAGGGCTTCGACCGCGAGCGGCACATCGGCGTACGCCGTCAGTGCGATCACGCCCGGGGGCCGCGGCAGCGCGCGCAGGCGGTCCAGCACGGCCAGACCCTCCGCGCCGTCGATCCGTCCCGGCGCGAAGTTGAAGTCGAGCAGCACCACGTCCGGCACGCCCTCGCCCAGCACGGCGTCGAGCTCGCGCGGGTCATCCAGGGTCGCGACCCTGGCGTGCCGCCGGCGCAGCAGCAGCTGGGCGGCGCAAGCGACGTCGTCGTCGTCGTCGAGGATCAGGATGGAAGCGGTCGAGGGAGACATGCGTGGCCGTGCGCTGATGGGAATGGAGCGCATTCTAGCAGCGCATCCGGGCGCGGTGGACAGGTGGGGCGGACAGCTGTCCGCTCCCGAACATGCATACCTGTCCGCTTCCGGACACTTCCGTCCGAAATGCTGCCCGAAGCCGCGAAAAAGCGGGTGGCACGGAAGTTGCGACTGGGGAGGCATCATCAACGCCTTACATGAAACAGCCTCTATGGATCGACTCCCTCCCCAAGCCGTCACCGGCGCCGCCATGGACGTGGTGGTGAAAAAAACCCGCAGCAGATTGTATGTGCGTGCCGGCGCCGCCCTGCTGCTGCTCGCCGCCTTCGGCGCCGGCGCCTGGCAGCTCATGCCGCACGGCCTGCAAGTCAATAGCGCCGACGTGCGCATCGCAGCAGTCGCACAGGGCGTGTTCCGCGACGACATCGTGGTGCGCGCCACCGCCCAGCCGCTCAACTCCATCATGCTCGATTCGGTCGAGTCCGGGCGCGTCGAGGAGGTGCTGGTGGAAGACGGCCAGGCCGTCACCAAGGGCCAGCTGCTGTTCCGCCTCTCGAATCCGATGCGCAACCTGGCCCTGCTGGAACGCCAGGCCGAGCACGCCCAGCAGATCTCCAACCTCGCCAACCTGCGCGTGGCCCAGGAAGCCGGCCGCACCGAGCATCGCCGGCGCCTGGCCGACCTCGAGTTCGCGCTGCTGCAGGCCGTCAAGCAGCACAGCCGCAACCAGCGCCTGGCCCAGCAGGGCTTCATCTCGGCCGTCGCGCTGGAGGAATCCGCCGACAGGCTTGCGCAGCAGCGCCGCGTGCTGGACAACGAACGACGCAGCATCGAAACCGAGGAAGGCGTGCGCCAGCGCGGCCTGCAGCAAATGGAGACGGCGATCGACGGCTTCCAGTCCGGGCTGCAGCTGGTCAGCGCCACCGTCGACGCCCTGAACGTGCGCGCGCCCGCGGCCGGCGTGCTGACCGACTTCCGCCTGCAGGTCGGCCAGACCGTGCGTCCGGACCAGAACATCGGCCGCATCGACGACCCCAAGCGCTTCAAGCTGGCGGTCCAGATCGACGAGTTCTACCTCAGCCGGGTCTCGCGCGGCCTGGAAGGCAGCGTCACGCAGGACGGCCGGCGCTATCCGCTCAAGGTCAGCACGGTATTCCCGCAGATCCGCGAGGGCCGTTTCACCGCCGAGATGGTCTTCACCGAAGGACAGCCGGCGGTGATCAGCCCTGGCCAGAGCCTGGATGCCCAGCTGACCCTGGGCCAGCCGGCCAAGGCCCTGCTGCTGCCGGTCGGGCCTTTTGTCAACGACACCGGTGGCGCCTGGGCCTTCGTGGTCGACAAGGACAGCGGCCGCGCCGCGAAACGCACCGTGCGCCTGGGCCGCCGCAACAACAGCCACGTCGAGGTGATCTCCGGACTGAGCCCCGGCGAGCAGGTCGTCGTGTCCAGCTACGCGCCGTTCGGCAAGGCCGAGCAGCTGCAGATCAAGCAATAACATCCATCCATCGAACAAGAAAGGAAGCACCATGCTGAAACTCAGGGGCGTCTCCAAGATCCACCTCGCGGGCGAAGTCCAGACCCGCGCGCTCGACCGCGTCGACGTCGACATCGCGGCCGGCGAATACGTCGCCATTACCGGCCCTTCCGGCTGCGGCAAATCGACCCTGCTGTCGGTGCTCGGCCTGCTGGACGTGCCCAATGAAGGCGAGTACTTCTTCGAAGGCCAGAACGTGGCCGGCTGGAGCGAGGCCCGCCTGAACGCCCTGCGCCGCGGGAAGATCGGCTTCATCTTCCAGAGCTTCAACCTGATCGAGGAACTGACCGTCTACGAGAACGTGGAGCTGGCGCTGGAATACACCGGCACACCGGCGGCCGAGCGCCGCCGCCGCGTCGAGGCCATGCTCGAACGCCTGGGCGTGGCGCACCGCGCGCGCCACCGTCCTTCCCAGCTCTCGGGCGGCCAGCAGCAGCGCGTGGCGATCGCGCGCGCCCTGGTGGCGGAGCCCAGCATGCTGCTGGCCGACGAACCGACCGGCAACCTCGACACCGCCCACGGCGACGAGGTGATGCGCCTGCTGCGCAACATCAATGCCGAAGGCACGACCGTGGTGATGGTCACGCACTCGCCGGCGCACGCGGCCCAGGCCTCGCGCACCCTGCACCTGGTCGACGGCCGCGTGGTGGTCGACGCGCTGCAGGCTGCCTGAGGGGAGAACCGGACATCATGATTCTTCGCGACTTTCGCATCGGCTGGCGCCTGCTGGTCAAGGAACCGGCCTACTCCGCCGTCGTCCTCATGGGCCTGGCGGTCGGCTTCGCCGCCTGTTTCCTGCTGCTCGGCTACGTGGTCCACTCACTGTCCTACGACCGCCACGTGCCGCAGCGCGAGCAGATCTACCGGCTCATGCAGAAATGGAATACGCCCGGGGCCTCGGGCAACTGGAACGATTCGACCAGCCTGCCCGCGCGCGATGCCGTCGTGGCCAGCGGCCTGCCGCTGCTGGCCAGCGCTTTCATCCAGAGCGACATCGACGTGCGTGTCGGCGCCGACGTGCGCTCGATCAGCCTGACGGTGGTCGACCCCGACTTCCGCAAGATCTTCGACCCGAAGGTGCTGGCCGGCGACCTGGCCGCGGCGCTTGGCCGGCCCGATGGCCTGGCGCTGACGCGCGAGACCGCGATCCAGCTCTTCGGCAGCATCGACGTGATCGGCAAGACAGTGCAGGTGGCGGGCCAGCCCTACCTGATCGCGGCCCTGCTCGAGGACCAGCCTTCCGCGACCACCCTGCCCTACGCTGCGCTGGCCGGCATCCGGACCGGCATCTGGAAGCCCGAATACCGCGAGCTGGTCACCACCAACTGGGGCTCCTCGCACGGCGGCGTGTACGTCAAGCTGCCGCCCGGCGCGCCCGTACAGCCGGTCGTGGATGCCGCCCGCCGCGCCATGCTGGCATCGAGCTTCTACCAGCGCCAGAGCCCCGAGCAGGTCGCCGCACTGAACGGCCGCGACATGATCGACTTCCGCCTCGGGCCGCTCGCCGAAGCCTACCTCGACCCGCTGATCAAGGGACAATCCAGCACGCACGGCGACAGCAAGACCATCTTCGGGCTCGCCGCCGTCGGCGCGCTGATCCTGCTGCTGGCCGCCACCAACTACGTCAACCTGGCCACCGTGCGCACCTTGCGGCGCCAGCGCGAGATCGCGGTGCGCAAGGTGCTCGGCGCCTCCACCGGCGCCGTGAGCCGCCACTTCCTGGCCGAATCGGTGCTGGTCTGCCTGGTCGCGACCGCGATCGGCCTGCTGCTGGCATGGCTGCTGTTGCCGGTGTTCTCCGACCTGGTGCAGCGCAAGCTCGACGACATGTTCAGCCCCGGCGCCATTGGCGTGAGCGTGCTGCTGGGGGCCCTGGTCGGCCTGCTGGCGGGCGCCTACCCCGCCTGGTCGGCGATCAAGGTGCGTCCGAGCGCCGCCCTGGCCGGCCGGGGCAACAGCGAAACCGTGGGCGGCCTGCGCCTGCGCCGGATCCTGACGGTGCTGCAGTTCGCCACCGCCATGGGCCTGACCAGCCTGACCCTGGCGGTCACCTGGCAGACCCACTACGCGAGCAACCTCAATCCCGGCTTCGACCCCGCTCCGCTGCTGATCGTGCGCACCGATGACGATATCCGCAGTGCCAACGTGCGCGCCTTCGAGGACGCCCTGCGGCGGCTGCCGGGTGTGAGCGGCGTCGCCGTCAGCGACTCGCCGGTCACCGTCAACTTCAACAGCACCGCGCTCAAGCGTGACGGCGGCAACCCGATCGAGATCAACTGGAGCAGGGTCAGCCCGGAGTTCTTCCAGGTCTATGGCCTCAAGCCGGCTGCCGGCCGCCTCTACGATGCCTCGCGCGACAAGCGCGAGGACGGGGGCAAGATCGTCATCAACGAGGCCGGCGTGCGCAGGTTCGGCTTCGCCAGCGCCGCGGACGCGGTCGGCAAGACCGTGCGCATGCCGGACGGCGAGGAGCCGATGCAGGTGGTCGGCGTGGCGCCGGACATCCGCCACCGCTCGGCACGCGAGGCCATGCAGCCCACCGTCTACTACCTGGGCGAGCGCATCGGCACCTTCACCGTGCGCACCAGCCAGGACCAGCAGGCCGTGCAGGTCGCGATCGAGGAGATGTGGCCGCGCTACTTCCCGAACGACGTGCTGCAGGTCGAGCGCATGTCCGCCCTGTTCGCGCAGAGCTACGCCGACGACCTGCGCCTGGCCAAGCTGCTGGCCGCGTCCAGCGTGATCGCGACCGCCATCGCGGCCTTCGGCATCTATGTGCTGGCGGCCTACAGCGTGCAGCGCAAGGCGCGCGAGATCGTGCTGCGCAAGCTCTATGGCGCCGGCAGCGCCGCCATCGGCCGCCTGGTGGCGCGCGAGTTCCTGGCCCTGATCGGCATCGGCGCCCTGGTCGGCCTGCCGGTCGCCTTCGTGGCCCTGCAGCGCTATCTCGCCAGCTTCACCGAGCAGGCGCCGGTCGGCGTCTGGACCCTGGGCGCCGCCCTGCTGGTCTCGCTGCTGGTGGCGCTGGGTTCGACCGTGCGCCATGGTGTTTCCGCCATCCGGATCCGCCCGGTACAGGCGCTGCGCGAGTAAGACCCTGCGGCAGCCGGCCGGCTGCCGCTTTCCTCCCGGCGGCGCGGCGCAAGGCTGCGCCGCATCCGTCCTCCCTCTCGAAGATTCCACCAGCGTCCGGGCCGATGCCTGGCTTGCCTGTTTACTAAAAAGGTACTAAATAGCAAGCGGTTTAGCATGGCTGTGTTGCCCACAAGGCAAACTCGGCATATATATACGTGTCACAAGAATGCGCTTAACGCCACCGTTGGAGACACCATGACCGTTCGCCTCACCCGCGCAGTCCCCCTGCTGTCCGTCCTGTCCGTCCTTGCCGTATTGACGCCCGGCCTCGCCGGCGCCGCAGCCCCCGGCAGCCCCGCAGCCGCCGTCAACGTGTTCATCGGCACCGGCGGCGACGGCCACACCTTCCCCGGCGCCACCCGCCCATTCGGCATGGTGCAGCTCAGCCCCGACACGCAGGTGCGCCACTTCCGCCAGAGCTATCCCTGGGCCTCGGGCTACAACTACGCCGACAACTCGATCCTCGGCTTCTCGCACACCCATTTCTCGGGCAGCGGCCACTCGGACCTGGGCGACGTCCTGCTCATGCCCTATACCGGCGACACCAAGCTGGAGCCGGGCTATCCCGAGCGTCCGCACTCCGGCTACCGCTCGCGCTTCTCGCACGACGAGGAGAAGGCCGAACCGGGCTACTACGCGGTGCGCCTGAAGGACAACGAGGTCGACGTCGAGCTGACCGCCAGCGAGCGCGTGGGCCTGCACCGCTACCGCTTCGGCAAGGACGCGCCGGCCAAGGTGATCCTCGACCTGCGCCAGAGCATCTACGACTACGGCAGCAAGAACCTGTGGTCGCGCCTGCGCGTGCGCGACGCGACGACCATCACCGGCATGCGCGAGACGCGCGGCTGGGCGCCAGGCCGCCAGCTCTACTTCGCCATCAAATTCTCGCGCCCGATGAGCGCGCGCCAGCTGCTCAACCGCGAGGAAGCGATCGAGTACCGCGGCTTCGCCTCGCCCGGCAAGACGCCCGCCGAGAAGCCGATCGTCGAAGGCAAGGCCCTGATGGCCAACCTGGAATTCGGCGTGCCGGCCGACGGCCAGCTGCTGGTGAAGGTCGCCCTGTCGCCGGTCAGCGAAGACAGCGCGATCGCCAACCTGGAAGAGATGCCGGGCTGGGACTTCGACGCCGAGCGCGCCCGCGCGTCTACCGCGTGGAACGACGCCCTGTCCGCCGTGAAGGCCGAAGCGCCGGAACCGATGCGCACCATGTTCTACACGGCGCTCTACCACAGCATGCTGGCGCCGTCCCTCTTCATGGACCGCGACGGGCGCTATCGTGGTCCGGACAACCAGGTCCACCAGGCCAAGGGCTTCGACTTCCACTCGACCTTCTCGCTGTGGGACACCTACCGCGCCCTGCACCCGCTGCTCACCCTCGTGGCGCCGGAAAAGCGCAACGCCGACTTCGTGAACTCGCTGATCGCGGCACAGGAGCACAGCCCATACGGCATCCTGCCGGTATGGTCCTTCCACGGCCTGGAAACCTGGTGCATGATCGGCTACCACGCAGTGCCGGTGATCGCCGACGCCTACATGAAGGGCATCAAGGGCTTCGACGCGAACAAGGCGCTCAAGGCCATGACGGCGTCCGCCGAGTACGGTCCCTACGGCGGCCTGGAACACTATATGAAGCTCGGCTACGTGCCGATCGACAAAGAGCCGGAAGCGGCCTCCAAGACCGTCGAATACGCTTTTGATGACTGGACCATCGCGCGCATGGCCGAGAAGATGGGCAGGAAGGACGTCGCCGCCACCTACTACAAGCGCGCCCAGAACTACCGCAACGTCTTCGACAAGGAAACGGGCTTCATCCGCGCCCGCAAGTCGACCGGCGAGTTCCGCACGCCCTTCAACCCGGTGCAGTCGAATTTCGGCAGCGACTACACGGAAGGCAGCGCCTGGCAGTATTCCTGGTACATGCCGCACGATAACGCCGGCCTGATCTCCTTCCTGGGCGGCGACACCAAGCTGGTGGCCAAGATGGACGAAGTGTTCGACGCCAAGATCCGCGACGATCTCTACGCCCACATGGAAGACATCTCGGGCCTGATCGGCCACTACGCCCACGGCAACGAGCCTTCGCACCACGTGGCCTACCTGTACAACTACGCCGGCGCCCCGTGGCGCACCCAGGAACGCGTGACGCAGATCATGGCGAGCCAGTACCACAACCGCCCCGACGGCCTGTCGGGCAACGACGACCTGGGCCAGATGTCGGCCTGGTTCGCCTTCACCGCCCTGGGCTTCTATCCGGTGGCGCCGGGCTCGAACGAGTATGTGATCGGCCGTCCCTTCCTCGACCGCGCCACCTTGAGCCTGCCGAACGAGAAGCGCTTCACGATCCGTGCAGACGGACTGTCGGAAGCGAACCGCTACATCGGCCGCGCCACGCTCAATGGCAAGCCCCTGACCCGCAGCTTCCTGCGCCACGAGGACATCACCGCCGGTGGTGAGCTGGTGTTCACCATGCAGGCCACCCCGAACAAGGACTGGGGCAAGGAACGCAGCGCCCGTCCCTACACCCAGACCCCTTATCAACACTAATCAACCATGATCAGGAACGCCATGACCATGAAATTCGCAGCAGGCCTCCTCCTGGCCGCCAGTGCATTCGCCGCACAGGCCCAGGTGGTGGGCAAGATCACCGACCCGGTGGAGTGGGCCAATCCCCTGATGGGCACCCAGAGCAAGCCCGAGCTCTCCAACGGCAATACCTACCCGGCCATCGCCGTCCCCTGGGGCATGAACTTCTGGACCCCGCAGACCGGCAAGATGGGCAACGGCTGGGCCTACACCTATGACGCCGACAAGATCCGCGGCTTCAAGCAGACCCACCAGCCTTCGCCCTGGATGAACGACTACGGCCAGTTCGCCATCATGCCGGTGGTCGGCGCCAAGCGCTTCAACCAGGATGCGCGCGCCAGCTGGTACTCGCACAAGGCGGAAGTCGCCAAGCCCTACTACTACCGCGTGTACCTGGCCGACGCCGACGTCACCACCGAGATCGCGCCGACCGAGCGCGCCGCCCAGTTCCGCTTCACCTTCCCGAAATCCGACGCCAGCTACGTGGTGATCGACGCCCTCGACAAGGGCTCCTACGTGAAGATCATCCCGGGCCAGCGCCGCGTGATCGGCTGGAGCACCCGCCATGCCCACAAGCTGCCGGCGAACTTCCGCAACTACTTCGTGATCGAGTTCGACCAGCCCTTCGCATCGACCGACACCTGGCAGGGCGACAAGCTGGAAGAAGGCAAGCTGGAAAACGATGGCGAGCATAGCGGCGCCCTGGTGGGCTTCCGCACCGCCAAGGGCCAGAAGGTCAATATGCGCGTCGCCTCGTCCTTCATCAGCCTGGAGCAGGCCGAACTGAACCTGCGCCGCGAGCTGGCCCAGGACGACTTCGAGACCACCAAGGCCAAGGCCAAGGCGCTGTGGAACGGCGTGATGGGTAAACTCCAGGTCGAAGGCGGCTCGGTCGACCAGACCCGCACCTTCTATTCCTCGCTCTACCGCATGGTCCTGTTCCCGAACAAGATCTATGAACTCGATGCGAACAACAAGCCGATCCACTGGAGCCCCTACAACGGCGAAGTGCTGCCGGGCCGCCTGTTCGCCGGCACCGGTTTCTGGGACACCTTCCGCGCCCTGTATCCCTTCCTGAACCTGGTCTATCCCTCGATCAATGCGGAGATGCAGGAAGGCCTGGCGAACTCCTTCAAGGAAGGCGGCTGGCTGCCCGAGTGGTCGAGCCCGGGCTACGCCAACGTCATGATCGGGAATAACTCGGCCTCGGTGGTGGCGGATGCCTGGATCAAGGGCGTGCGCAGCCAGGACATCGAGACCCTGTGGCAGGCCCTGAAGCACGGCGCCAACAACGAAGGCCCGCTGACCGCCGTCGGCCGCGCCGGCGTGAAGTACTACAACGAACTCGGCTACGTGCCCTACGACGTCGGCATCAACGAGAACGCCGCGCGCACGCTGGAATATGCCTACGACGACTTCACCATCTGGCGCCTCGGCAAGGCGCTCGGCAAGCCCGCTTCCGAGATCGACATCTACGCCCAGCGCAGCATGAACTACAAGAAGCTGTTCGACCCGGAGACGGGCCTCATGCGCGGCAAGAACAAGGACGGCAGCTTCCAGACCCCGTTCAACCCGTTCAAGTGGGGCGACGCCTTCACCGAGGGGAACAGCTGGCACTATTCCTGGTCGGTCTTCCATGACGTCGACGGCCTGGTCCAGCTGATGGGCGGCCGCAAGGCCTTCGTGGATAAACTCGACACCGTGTTCTCGCTGCCGCCGATCTACGATGAGAGCTACTACCGCCAGGTGATCCACGAGATCCGCGAGATGCAGATCGCGAACATGGGCCAGTACGCGCACGGCAACCAGCCGATCCAGCACATGATCTACCTGTACAACTACGCGGGCGCCCCGTGGAAGGCCCAGCACTGGATCCGCGAGACCATGGACCGCATGTACGCGGCGACCCCGGACGGCTACTGCGGTGACGAGGACAATGGCCAGACCTCGGCCTGGTATGTGTTCTCGGCCCTCGGCTTCTATCCGGTCACGCCTGGCGTGAACCAGTACGTGGTCGGCACCCCGCTGTTCCCGAAAGCCACCGTCAAGCTCGAGAACGGCCGCAGCTTCACCGTGAACGCCCGCGGCAAGGGCCGCTACGTGGACGCGCTGAAGGTCAACGGCAAGGCGATCCAGCGCACCTGGCTGGGCCACGACGAGCTGATGAAGGGCGCGACCCTGGACTTCAGCATGTCGGCCAAGCCGAACATGGTGCGCGGCACCCGCGAGCAGGACGTGCCTTACTCCTTCTCGCGCGACGAGAAGCTGTGATCGACCCGAGGGGCCGGCCGGCCCCTCGGCGGCATTGATGGACGCGCACGCCATGGACACGCTGCCCGACTTCTTCTCGCCCGACGTGCTGCTGCGGCACGTCTCCCACACGCTGTCCTTCTACTTCCCCCGCTGCGTCGATCCGCGCGGGGGATTCTTCCACCACTTCCGCGACGACGGCACGGTCTACGACCGCCGCGCCCGCCACCTGCTCTCCAGCGCCGGCTTCGTGTCGGTGTTCGCACGAAGCTGGCGCCACTTCCGGGACCCCGACCACCAGGCCCTGGTGCGCCACGGCCTCGACTTCCTGCGCCGCGTGCACCGCAACCCGGATACCGGCGGCTATCGCTGGGTGCTGGAATGGGACGGCGCCGGCGCTAGGGCCCTCGACGACGACAATCACTGCCGCGCCCTGGCCTGCGTACTGCTCGCCTATGCGCACGCCGTCGACGCCGGCGTGGAGGAAGCGCGCGCCTGGGTACATGAAACCTTCGAGCTGATGGAAGAACGCTTCTGGGAGCCCGAACACGGCCTGTACGCGGACCGAGCCAGTGGCGACTGGAGCCGGCTCGCCCCCTGCCGCAGCCAGATGGCCAATCTGCACGCCTGCGAGGCACTGCTGGCGGCCTACCGCGCGACAAGCCACCTGACCTACCTGCACCGCGCCGAACTGGTGGCCCGCCACATCACCCGGCGCCAGGCTGCGCGCGCCGGCGGCATGGTGTGGGAACACTACAGGCAAGACTGGCAGCCGGACTGGGATGGCGCGCAGCTCGACAAGGGCAGGAGCTACCAGCCCGGCCATTTCGCGCAGTGGAGCAAGCTGCTCCTGCAACTGGAAAGCCACGGCGCCCACCTGGGCGGGCCGCGCGACTGGCTGCTGCCCAACGCCCAGGACCTGTACGCCAGCGCCATGCGTCTCGCCTGGGACGCACGCCATGGGGGCCTGCATGCCGGCTTCGCCCCGGACGGCATGGTATGCGACGCCGACAAGATCCACTGGGTCCAGGCCGAGACCCTGGCGGCCAGCGCCCTGCTCGGCGCGCGCACCGGGGCCGAGCGTTACTGGGTCGACTACGAGCGCCTGTGGCGCTTCTGCTGGCAGCATATGATCGACCACGAACACGGCGCCTGGTACCGCATCCTGGGCGCGGACAAGCGCAGGTATTCAGACGAGAAGAGCCCCGCCGGCAAGGTCGACCGCGAAACCATGGGCGCCTGCTACGACATCCTGCCGGCGCTCGCGCGGCATGCCAGGCGCTAGCGCCATGCGTTTCGCATAAGCAGCGACGGCAGACCTAACCGTGCGCCGCCGGTCATACCCATCGGTGTATTGTCTCGCCATTGACGCGATTTTCATGCAGTAGCTTGCCTGGAGCCCTCAATGAGCCGGTGCTGGATACCTTTCATCGCATTGCTGACGACTATCCCGGCCTGTGTCTATGGCCAGGGTCAGGCGGACGCGCCGACCAACCGGATTCCCGATACGATGGAAGCGCGGGTGGCCGCCTGCACCGGCTGCCATGGCGCCGCGGGACGCGGGGTCGACAACGTCTATTTCCCTCGCCTGGCAGGCAAGCCCGCGGGCTATCTGTATAACCAGCTGGTCGCCTTCCGCGACGGCCGCCGCAAGTACGTGCCCATGAACTACCTGCTGGCCTACCTGCCGGACAGCTACCTGGTCAAGATGGCCGAGCACTTCGCCGCGCAGAACCCGCCGCCGCTCGCCAATCCGCCCGTCAAGGCCTCGCTCCAGCAGATCCAGGAGGGCCGGCGCATCGTCACCCAGGGCGTGCCAGGCAAGCAGCTGCCGGCCTGCGCCAGCTGCCACGGCGCCGACCTGGCCGGCCGCGAGCCGGGCATCCCGGGCCTCCTAGGTCTGCGCGCCGACTACGTCAGCGCCCAGCTGGGCGCGTGGCGCTACGGCGTGCGCACCGCACTGGCGCCGGATTGCATGCAAGTGATCGCCTCGACCCTGAGCGAGCCGGAAGTGGCGGCCGTCTCCGCCTACCTGGCCTCGCAGCCTGTCACCGCTGCGCGGCCGGCGAAAGCGGCCACGATCGCGCTGCCCATGCCGTGCGGCAGCCAGGTTCACCGCAAATGAGGGGGCGACCATGAGCAAATCCGCCACGCCGGCACGTCCGCTGTTGTGGGCCATCCCCGTCATCATCGTCGTCGCCCTCCTGTCCTGGATGCTGAGCCGGGGTTTCGGCCCGCCGGAACTGCTCTCGCGCGACGGCAGACTGGAGAGCGGCGCGGACCAGGCCCTGATCGCGCGCGGCAAATACCTGGCGCAGGCCGGCGACTGCATCGCCTGCCATACGGTGCCGGGCGGCCCCATCTTCTCCGGCAACCGGGCGATGCCCACGCCCTTCGGCACGCTGTACGCGCCGAATATCACGCCCGACCGGCAGACCGGCATCGGCGAATGGACCGCCGACGAATTCTTCAAGATGATGCGCACCGGGAAGTCGCGCGAGGGGGAGCTGCTCTATCCGGCCATGCCCTTCGCGAGCTACACCAAGGTGACGCGCGCCGACAGCGACGCCATCTTCGCCTACTTGCGCTCGGTGCCGCCGGTGAACCTGAAGACGCGCGAACATGACCTGCGCTTCCCCTACAACAACCGCGCCCTCCTGATCGGCTGGCGCACCCTGTACTTCAAGGAAGGCGAGTACGAACCCGATCCCGCCAAGTCGGCTGAATGGAACCGGGGCGCCTACCTGGTGCAGGGCCTTGGCCACTGCGCGATGTGTCATACCCCGATCAATGCCCTAGGCGGCTCCTCCGAGGAGCGCGCGTTCCAGGGCGGCCTGATTCCGATGCAGAACTGGTATGCGCCTTCGCTGACCTCGAACAAGGAGGCAGGCCTGGGCAACTGGGAAATCCAGGACATCGTCGACCTGCTGCAGAAAGGCGTGTCGAACCGCGGCACCGTCTACGGGCCGATGGCCGAGGTGACCTTCAACAGCCTGCAGTTCATGAGCGACGCCGACGTTCGCGCGATGGCGGTCTACCTCAAGAGCCTGCCGGCCGACCAGCCGGTCAATACCGACCCGGCCACGGCGCCGCTGCGCGCCAACATCACCCAGCAGCATTCGCAGGGAGAACGCATCTACGCGGCACAATGCGCCAGCTGCCACGGCGAGCAGGGACGCGGCATGCTGCCGCACTATCCGCCATTGGCGAACAACCAGTCGATCACCATGACCTCGGCCGTCAACCCGATCCGCATGGTGCTCAATGGCGGCTACCCGCCCGGCACCCGCCGCAACCCGATGCCCTACGGGATGCCGCCCTTCTTCCATGAATTGTCGGACGAGGAAGTCGCCGCCGTCGTCACCTATATCCGCACCGCCTGGGGCAACCGCGGCGCACCCGTCACGGTGCGCGAGGTTAACGAACTGCGCGCGGCGACCGTCGAATAGGCCGCCGGCGCAGCATACGAGCAAGGAGATCCAATGATCCTGGAACCGAGGGAAAGCGACGGCAGTCTCGACCAGCAGCGCGTCGACGCCGTGGTGGCTCAGGGACCGCGCGGCGCCTTCGCCGTGGCCGGGCTGGCCGTGGCCATCGTGATGGCCATCTGGCTGGCCTTCTACGTGCTGGTCTACCTGGCGCGTGGAGGCGACTGAGATGGCGCACCCTCCCCACGCTTCCCCCGGCGCCGCCGTCGCCCATGCAGCGGAAAGCCGCTGGGCCCTGATGGTCGGCGCCATCATCCTGTTCCTGGTCGGGATGATTGTCTACATGAGTCTGCACTGGGCGGCGATGCCGCCGGTGCGCACCGAGACCATCGACGCCGGGACCCTGCACATCTCGGGCGAGTTCGTCGAGACCAACCTCGGCTCCACCCTCGAGCCGGACGGCACGGTCATGGTGCGGGTGCTGGCCAACCAGTACTCGTTCACGCCTTCCTGCCTGCTGGTCCCGAAAGACACCGAGATCCGCATCCGCGGCACCGCGGCCGACGTGGTGCACGGTTTCTCGGTTGGGCAAAGCAACGTCAACCTGATGCTCATCCCCGGTTACATCTCGAACTTCCGCACGAAGTTCGAGAAGACCGGCGAACACATGATGCCCTGCCACGAGTACTGCGGGGTCGGCCATGCCGCCATGTGGGCGCGCGTGAAGATCGTCGGCAAGGCGGAGTTCGCGCGGCTTGCGGCCGGAGGAAGGAGACTGAGCTGTGTTGGACAATGACACCAAGCGCCTGGTGCTGGCGCACTTCTGGATCGCCTTCATCGCCTTCTTCGTGGCCCTGCTGCTGGGCGAATGGCAGATGTACATCCGCAGCCCCTTGCGCGACTGGATCGGCAACCCCGAGCTCTACTACCGCGCCGTCACCGCCCACGGCTCGGCCATGGGCTACGTCTTCCCGACCCTGGTGGCGATGGGCTTCGGCTACGCTATCGTCGAGCTCTCGCTCAAGCAATCCCTGGTGGGTAAGCGCTGGGCCTGGATCGGCTTCCTGCTGGTGGTGCTGGGAACCATTACCGCGATGGTACCGGTCTCGATGGGCCTGGCCACCGTGCTCTACACCTTCTACCCGCCACTGGTCGGGAACGCCTTCTACTACATCGGTGTCGTGCTGGTGGTGGTGGGCTCCTGGATCTGGGTCGGCCTGATGTCGGTCAACCTGTACGCTTGGAAGAAGGCGAATCCCGGGGCTGCGGTTCCGCTACCCATGTTCGCCAACCTGGCCGGCGCCTATCTGTGGGCCTGGACTTCGCTGGGCGCCGCGATCGAGATCCTGTTCATGATCCTGCCGGTGGCGCTCGGCTTCAAGTCGACCATCGACGCGGGGCTGGCGCGGGTGTTCTTCTCCTGGACCCTGCACGCCATCGTCTACTTCTGGCTCATGCCCGCCTATATCGCCTTCTACACCCTGGTGCCGCGCGCCATCGGCGGGCGCCTCTACAGCGACCGCATGGCACGGATTTCCTTCGTCCTGTTCCTGGTGTTCTCGATGCCGATCGGCGTGCACCACCTGTTCCAGGATCCGCAGGTGGGCTCGGGGATGAAGTTCCTGCACGCGATCTTCACCGGCATGGTCTCGATCCCGACCTTCCTCACCATTTTCACCATCACGGCCTCGGTCGAGATCGCGGGCCGCCTGCGCGGCGGGCGTGGCGCCTTCGGCTGGGTCAAGGCCCTGCCCTGGCATAATCCGATGATGCTGGCCGTGGCCTTCTCCTTCATCCTGCTGGGCTTCGGCGGCGCGGGCGGCCTGATCAACATGAGCTACCAGCTCGACTTCGCCGTCCACAACACCCAGTGGATCACCGGCCACTTCCACCTGATCTTCGGCGGCGCCATCGTCATCATGTACTTCGCCCTCTCCTACGACCTGTGGCCGCACCTGACCGGCAAGCAGCTCGTGGCCGGGCGCCTGATGCGCACCCAGCTCTGGCTGTGGTTCGTCGGGATGATCGTGCTGACCTTCCCCTGGCACGTGGTCGGCATCCTTGGCATGCCGCGCCGCATGGCCTACTTCGACTACAGCAATCCCGAGATCGCGCCGCAGGCCATCACCGTGATCATCACCTTCATCGGCGGCCTCGTGCTGGTGGTCTCCGGCCTGCTGTTCCTGCTGATCCTGCTGCGCGGCCATCGCAGCATGCGCATCGAGTTGCCCGAGTTCCGCTTCAGCCAGGTGGTGCACGACGAGGGCAGGCTACCCGCAGCCCTGAACAGCTACGCCCTGTGGCTGGCGCTGATGATCGGCCTGTCGGTGGTGAACTACGGCTACCCGATCAGCCAGCTCATGACCCTCAAGCAGACCTCGGTGCCGGCGGTGCCGGTAGGGAGCGAACCATGAGCAACGACAAACTGTTCTCCCTGAAGAACCGCTGGTTCACGGTCAGCCTCGGGGCCCTCCTCGTCATCTTCGCCATCGCCGCCTTCATCGGTCTTGTATGGCTGCCCAAGACCCACGCCCGCAATGCCATGCAGAGCATGTGGGAAGCGATCTGCAGCGCCGTCGGCGCGCCGGCCCCCTACCAGGCTGCAGCCCTGCCGGGCGAGCAGCAGCGCTACCCGAGCAGCGTCATCGTCCACGCCCGGATGATGTCAGCAGGCGAAGCTGCCTCGGTCGGCAAGGGCGCCACCCTGGCGATGGCTTGCACCATGTGCCACGGCGCGCGCGGCACCAGCCCGGCCGGCACCCCGCACCTGGCCGGCCAGCCAGCGTCCTCCACCTACAAGCAGCTGCGCGACTATGCCTCCGGCCACCGGCAAAGCGCCATCATGCAGCCGCTGGTGGCCAACCTGAGCGACCAGGACATGCGCGACCTCGCCGCCTACTACGCCTCGCTGGAACGGGAGCGCATCGCCGACATCGCGCCATCCGCGCCGGAAACGCCGCGCCTGGTGCGTAACGGCGACCCGATGCGCAGTGTCGGCGCCTGCTCGTCCTGCCACAGCCCGCACGCGGCGCGGCCCGCCACGCCGGTACTCGAAGGCCTGTCCGAAGTCTACCTGCGCGACCAGATGCTGGCCTTCCGCGACGGCCGCCGCGCCAACGACATCAACCGCCAGATGCGCAATGCGGTCGCGCAGCTGAACGATGCCGAGATCGCCGAACTGGCGCGCTACTACGCCGCGCGCTGAGCAGGCCGTCCGAACCAGACAGAACGCCATCCGAATTTCAGTGCGGTATCGAGCGGCCCGACAGAGCGCACTGCGCTAGGATAGATTGCTACCAACATAGCAAGGAGATGAGCATGGCCGATTCCGAAATGAGCAATATGCAGGCCTGTATCGACGCCTGCGCCGAGTGCCTGCGCGCCTGCCAGGCCTGCGTCGCCGGTGACGTCCGCGACGGCAACACCAGCTGCATTCCGATCAACCTCGATTGCGCCGACATCTGCGCGGCGACCCTCAAGGCGCTCTCGCGCGGCTCGCCCCACCACGGCGACTTCTGCGCCCTGTGCGCCCACGTCTGCCGCGCCTGCGCGGCCGAATGCGCCAAGCACGCCTCCATGCACCAGCACTGCGCCGAGTGCCAGGCAGCCTGCGAGCGCTGCGCTCTAGAGTGCGACAAGCACGCGCGCGAACGTCATATCTGAGGGACCAAGGGCGCGGCGGGAAGGGCCGCGCCTGCGCTTAACGCGGATTTAACAACCGGCTAACGGTAGGCTGAGCCTTGCCCGGCTAGCATCACGTGTGCATATTGCCTGAATGGAAGGGAGATTGTCCTTTCGCATGGCAATGCTTCGATGGTGCGGTGCCGCATGGCGTCGCGCTCCACGTGACAGGCTCATCTACCGGTTTCCATGGCCCTTCCAGCATCCGGCGCACCCGCCCGTTCTTCCCTTCCCGCCACCTGGCTCGCGCGCTTCACCTTGTGGGCCGGTCCCTATGCCGGGGTGCTGCAGATGGTCGTGGTGGGCCTGGCGATCCTCTCGCTCTCGCGCCTGTTTCTCGTCGCCTGGCAGTGGGACCGGGTGCAGGCCACCGGCATCGCGGCCACCCTCTTCCTGCAGGGCGTGCGCGCCGACCTGATCCTGCTCGGCTACTTCGCCGCCGTCCCACTGCTGGTCGCGCCCCTGTTCGCGCACCGCTTCGCGGCCGGCTTCTGGCGCACGGCGACCCTGGCCTGGGCCACGCTCGCCCTGGTGTTCATCGTCTTCATGGAGCTGTCCTCGCCGCAGTTCATCCTGCAGTACGACGTGCGCCCGAACCGGCTCTTCGTCGAATACCTCGGCTATCCGCGCGAGGTGTTCGCCACGCTGTGGAACGGCTTTCGCGCCGCCCTGATCCTCGGTGCCGGCTTCACCATCGTCCTCGGCGCCGGGCTGTTCGCCCTGCTGCGCCGCGCGTCAAGCGGCATGGGCATGTGGCCGGCGCGCCGCCTGCTGCTGTTCTGGCCCCTGGTCTGCCTGGTGGTCTTCATGGGGGTGCGCTCGACGCTTGGCCACCGCCCCGCCAACCCGGCCCTGTTCGCCCTCACCGGCGACTCCCTGGTCAACTCGCTGATCATCAATTCCGGCTGGTCGGTGCTGGACGCCATCGGCGCCATGCGGAAGGAATCACAATCCTCCGAAATCTACGGCGCGCTCCCGCGCGAAAGAATCCTGGAACAGGTGCGCAGCGCGCCCTGGCTGCGCGAGGCGCGCTTCCCGGACGCCCAGCTTCCCACCCTGCACCACCAGGCTGCCGCAATCGCCCGCGCGCGCCCGCTGAACCTCGTGATCGTCCTGCAGGAAAGCCTGGGCGCCACCTTCGTGGAGTCGCTCGGCGGCCTGCCGGTCACGCCGGAACTGGAAAAGCTCAAGAACGAAGGCTGGTGGTTCGAGCAGCTCTACGCGACCGGTACCCGCTCGGTGCGCGGCATCGAGGCGGTGATGGCCGGCTATGCGCCGACGCCGGCGCGCAGCGTGGTCAAGCTCTCGCTGGCGCAGCAGAATTTCTACACCCTGGCCGAAGGCCTGGGACGCGCGGGCTACCACACCGAATTCGTCTACGGCGGCGAAGCCCACTTCGACAATATGCGCAGCTTCTTCACCGGAAACGGCGTCGCGAAGGTGGTCGACATCGGCGAGATGCAGCCGGATTTCGTCGGCAGCTGGGGCGCCTCGGACGAAGACCTGTTCGACAAGTCGCTCGAACGCCTGCACGACCTGCATGCGGCCGGCAAGCCCTTCTTCAGCCTGATCTTCACCTCCTCCAACCACGAGCCCTTCGAATTCCCGGACGGGAAGATCGCCCTGCACGAGCAGCCGAAGCAGACCGTCAACAACGCGGTCAAGTACGCCGACTACGCGCTCGGCAAATTCATCCGCGCCGCGAAGCGGCAGGACTACTGGAAGGACACCGTCTTCCTGATCGTGGCCGACCACGACAACCGGGTCTACGGCAATGCCCTGGTGCCGGTGAAAAAATTCCACATCCCCGGCCTGATCCTCGGCGCCGACATCGAACCGAAGCGCATCCGCACCATCGCCAGCCAGATCGACCTGGCCCCGACCCTGCTGTCGCTGCTGGGCGTCTCGAGCACCCACCCGATGATCGGCCGCGACTTCGTGCGCGACAGCGAAACGCCGGGCCGCGCCCTCATCCAGTTCAACAATCTGTTTGCCTACCTGGAAGGGTCCTCGGCAACCATCCTGCGTCCCGGCCAGCCCGCACTGCTGGGCCGCTACGACGCCGCCGGCGGCACGCTCGACCCCTATGCCGGCAAGCCAAGCCGGGCCCAGGTCGAGCGGGCCATGGCCCACGTCATGCTGCCGTCGCTGCTCTACCGTGAGCAACGCTATCGCCTGCCGCCCTGACGAACAGCCGAAACCGCTGAAACAAATTTGCAACAAACCGGGCGGCTGTCCGTGATTTTTTGTCATTCGTTCCTGATAAGATGGCTGCGCCACGCCATCCAATCGGGGACGACAAGATGCTTGCACCATTGCTGCACCTGCTGCTGGCCTTTGCCTGCGCCCTCTTGAGTGGCTGGGCCCAGGCCGCGCCGTCGGCCGACACCGGCCACGCGCGCGCCAGCCTGCTGGTGCATGCGCCGGACGGCATCAAGGCAGGCGGCACGGTCTGGCTCGGCCTGCGCATCGAGCACCAGCCCCACTGGCATACCTACTGGCGCAACCCGGGCGACTCCGGCCTGCCGACCACCCTGGCCTGGACCCTGCCGGCCGGCTTCGCCGCCGGCGACATCGCCTGGCCGACGCCGAAGCAGCTGCCGCTCGGCCCCCTGATGAACTATGGCTATGACGGCGACCTGCTGCTGCCGGTACGCCTCACCGTGCCAGCCGCTTACCAGGGCGGGCCGGCCCCGGTCAGGCTGCGCGCCGATTTCCTGATCTGCGAAGAAGTCTGCATTCCCGAATTCGCCGAACTCGATCTGCTGGTGCAGGCAGCGCCACAGGCGGAGCATGCCGCGCTGTTCGAGCGCGCCTTCGCCGCCATGCCGCGCCAGGACACCGGCGCCCGCGCCAGCGCGCGCCTCGACGGCCAGGCGCTGCTGATCGAGGTCACCGGCCTGCCGCCCGCCTGGCGCGGCAGGCAGGTGCAGCTGTTCCCTGAGAACGGGGCGGTGTTCGACCACCCGGCGCCGCTCGGCCAGGCCTGGAAGGGGCAGCAGCTGGAGCTGCGCGCGCCCCTGTCCGCCCAGCGCAGCGACAGTCCCGCGGCGATGGATGCGGTGCTGACGGCGGAGCATGGGACGCCCGGCATCCGCATCGGTTTTCCGATCGCAGGCGCATGGCCGCAGGCGGGGGCGGCGGCCGCGCCGCCGGTCGTCGCAGCCGCACCCGCCACCGCACCGCCGGCCGACCAGTCCTGGCTCCTCGTGCTTGTCTTCGCCTTCCTCGGCGGCGCCATCCTCAACCTGATGCCCTGCGTGTTCCCGGTGCTGTCCCTGAAAGTGCTCGGCTTCGCCCAGCATGGCGGGCAGCGCCGGCGGATCGTCGCGGGCGGCATCGCCTACACGGTGGGCGTGATCGTCTCCTTCCTGCTGCTGGCCGCGCTGCTGCTGCTCCTGCGCGCCAGCGGCGAGCAGCTGGGCTGGGGCTTCCAGCTGCAGTCGCCCCTGTTCGTGGCGGCGCTCGCCATCCTGTTCACCCTGATCGGCCTGAACCTGGCCGGACTCTTCGAATTCCGCCACTTCCTGCCGAGCCGCATCGTCAACGCACGCGCCAGCAATCCCGTGGCGGACGACTTCCTCACCGGCGTGCTGGCGGTGGCCGTCGCCTCGCCCTGTACCGCGCCCTTCATGGGAGCGGCCCTGGGCGCCGCGCTGTCCTGGCCCGCGCCGCAGGCATTGTCGGTGTTCGCGGCGCTGGGAGCCGGCATGGCCGCGCCCTACCTCGCCGCCAGCCTCTTCCCCGGCGTCGCCCGCCTGCTGCCGCGCCCTGGGCCGTGGATGGCGCGCTTCAAGACCGTCATGGCCTTCCCGATGTTCGCCACCGTCGTCTGGCTGCTGTGGGTGCTCGGCCAGCAGGCCGGCATCGACGCCGTCGCCGCCCTCCTGGGCCTGCTGCTGGCCGCCGCGTTCGCGCTGTGGGTGCTGGGGATCCCGGCGAAGCGCAGCGCCGGCCGCTGGATCGGCATCGGCGCGGCCGCCATCGTCCTCGCAGGCGCCGCGAGCTGGTCGTGGCCGGCGCTGCGCCAGGCGCCCGTGGCGGCCGGCGCCAATGCGGAGGGCGGATGGCAGGCCTGGTCGCCCCAGGCGGTGCAGGACGCGCGCCAGGCGGGACGCCCGGTGTTCGTCGATTTCACCGCCGCCTGGTGCGTGACCTGCCAGTACAACAAGCGCACCACCCTGGCCGATCCGGGCCTGCTGCAGGATTTGCGCGCCAGGAACGTGCTCCTGCTGCGCGCCGACTGGACCCGGCGCGACGAATCGATCACGCAGGCACTGAAGGAACTCGGACGCAGCGGCGTGCCGGTGTACGCGGTCTACCGAGACGGCGCCGGGCAGCCCACGCTGCTGTCTGAACTGCCGAGCGTGGACGAGGTAAGGCAGGCGCTCGCGGCGCCTTGATCGCTGTTTGCTGTTTAACGTGCAGTCAGACCAACCCAAGGAGGATTCCATGAAGCGCACCATCGCAAGCTCCCTGATCGCCGCCGGCATGCTGCTGGCCGGCGCCGCCCACGCCGAAGCCGTCGTCGGCCAGCAGGCCCCGGCCTTCTCCGGCACCGACAGCACCGGCAAGCCGGTCTCGCTCAGCCAGTTCAAGGGCAAGTACGTGGTCATGGAATGGATCAATCCCGAGTGCCCCTTCGTGAAGAAGCACTACGACGGCGGCAACATGCCCGGCACGCAGAAATACGCGGCCGGCAAGGGCGTCGCGTGGGTGGCGGTGAGCACCAGCGCCGATAGCGGCGACCGCAACGCCAAGGCGGCGGCCGTGAACGACTGGCTGAAGGCGAAGGGCGCGGCGCCAACCGTGACCGTCATGGACGTCGGCGGCGCGATCGGCAAGGCCTACGGCGCCCGCACCACGCCGCACATGTACCTGATCGATCCGAGCGGCAAGCTGGTCTACGCCGGCGCCATCGACAGCAAGCCGACCGCCAACCCGGCCGACATCAAGACCGCCACCAACTACGTGGTCCAGGCCATCGACGATTCGCTGGCCGGCAAGCCCCTGGCCCAGGCCGTGACCAAGCCCTACGGCTGCTCGGTCAAGTACGGCTGACCATGCGAGCGGGATAATCGCATCCCCGCCCCGGCCACCACGGCCGGGCGCTGCTATGATGGCCGGCACGACAACCAGGGGATTCTTCGCATGCGCCATCCTTCCTTCCCGCGCCGCTCCATGCTCGGCGCGGCCGCCGCCCTCATCGCCGTCCTGCCGCTGGCGCAGGCATTCGCCGCCCCCTTCGAATCAGGCCGCATCACCGTCACCACCGAGGGTTCCGGCCCCGACGTGGTCCTGATCCCCGGCCTGAATTCCTCGCCGCGCGCCTGGGCCACGACCGTGGCCGCGCTGCCCGGCTACCGCTACCACCTGGTGCAGCTGTCGGGCTTCGCCGGCCAGCCGGTGGGCGGCAACAAGGAAGGCGATGTGGCGGCGCCGGTGGCCGAGGAGATCGCGCGCTACATCAGGGAGGCGGGTTTGAAGCAGCCGGCCGTGATCGGCCACTCGATGGGCGGCACCATGGGCATGATGCTGGCCGCGCGCCATCCGGATGCGCTGTCGAAGCTGATGGTGGTCGACATGCATCCCTATCTCGGCGCCTTCTTCGCCGGCCCCGGCGCCGGTCCCGAGAAGGTGGCGGCAGTGGCCGACGCGATCGCGGCCGGCAACCTGGCGGCCAGCCCTGAACAGCGCCGCCAGAACGCCAACGCGACCATCGCCGGCATGGTCGACACCGAGGCGATGCGCGCCGGCGCCATCGACGATTCGATGAAGAGCGACGCGGGCGTGAGCACGCGCGCCTTCCGCGAACTCCTTGTGACCAACCTGATCCCCGAGCTCTCGAAAATCAGCAAGCCGGTCACCGTGCTCTACGTGCAGCCGAAGACCGTGCCGATCCCGGCGGAGCAGTTCGACTACGTCTATCGAAACGCGTACGCGCCGGTGAAGCAGCTGACGCTGAAACGCATCCCGGACAGCGCCCACTTCATCATGTGGGACCAGCCGCAGCGCTTCCAGGGCGAGCTCAAGGCCTTCCTGGCCGCGCCCTGAAACCCGTAGGGGTGGTCCAGTCCAGTGGACTGGACCACGCTATGCCGACCGCGCGTTCAGCTCCCCTTCGATCAGATGATGTGCTGCTCAGAGACCGTTCGAACGCGCGGTCGGCAGAGCCGACCACCCTACGAAGCAGTGGCTAGATGAAGGGCCACGCAAGGATGCGCTTCATGTGCAGCGTCGTGCGCGTGGCCACATAGCCGGTCGCGAAACCAAGGGCGAGCAGGCTCCAGCCACTCCCCATCACGGCCAGCCAGGCGCCGCCCACGGTGGCGCCGGCGACCAGCACCATCAGCCACAGCTCGATGCTGAGAAAGAATGCACGCGATTCGCGCCACACGCGCAGCAAGAGCGCGGCGGCTTCCCTGAAAGTCTTGATGTCGTGGCCCATGGTCCTGTTCCAAATGTCCGCAATTGCGCAATGATGAAAATGAAAGTTCAGCGCCGGAAATGACAATCGCCGGCGCAGGCCGGCGATTGGAAACAGCATATTATACGCTGCACTGCAGCATATTGTCCTTGGGCAAGGAACCTGCGTGGTGCGGAGACCTCAGCGTTTTGCCTGGCGGTGCAGCTGCACCACCGAGCTCGTCCCCGCCGGCTGGCGGAACGCCTGCAGCAGGCGCGCACTCTCTTCCTGCGCCCGCGCCATATTGGCCGCCTTCACGTGGCCGTAGCCGCGGATGCTCTCCGCCACCTGGGCCAGCTTCAGGGCGGCCGCCCGGTTGTCCAGGGTCAGCTCGCTCGCCAGCATGTCCACCAGGGCCAGGTAGTCGTCGCGCAGGCGGCGCTCGGCACGCCGTTCCTGGGTGTAGCCGAAGGGATCGAAGGCCGTGCCGCGCAGGACTTTCATGGGCTTGAGCACGCGGAAGGCCGTCTGCATCCAGGAACCGAAGCGCATCTTGGCGGGCACGTCGCTGCCCGGCTTGCGCCTGGCCAGCAGCGGCGGCGCCAGGTGGTACTCGACGCGGAAGTCGCCCTCGAACTGCTCCTCCAGGCCCTCCAGGAAGCCGGTGTCCAGGTGCAGGCGCGCCACCTCGTATTCGTCCTTGTAGGCCATGACCTTGAACAGGGAGCGCGCAACGGCCTTGCTGACCGCCTTCTTCGATTCAAGCCCTTCGATCGCCAGCTCACGCGCCTCGACCCGCGCGACGGCGGCGCGGTACTGCTGGGCGTAGCGGGCGTCCTGGTACTTCGTCAGCCAGTCGGCGCGGAAAAGCACGATGTCCTCCAGCGAAGCCGGCGGCGTGAACTGGATCACCTTGGCCGGCTGGGCCAGGCGCGCGATCGCCTTGCTGTCGGCCGCCACCAGGCGTCCCAGCAGGAAGGCCTTCTTGTTCATCTCGACGGCCACGTTGTTCAGTTCGATCGCGCGCATCAATGCGGGCAGGCCGACCGGGACCAGTCCCAGCTGCCAGGCCGCGCCCATCATGAGGATGTTGGCGCCGATCGGGTCGCCCAGCACGCTGGCCGCGACTTCCTGGGCGTTCAGGCGCAGCGTCTCGCCGCCGGCATCCTGGATCTTGGCCAGCAGTTCGTCCTTGCGGATGTCGGCGTCAGGGTCGCGCGTGAACTCGGCGGTCGGGGTCTCGTTCTCGTTGGCGACCACGCGGGTATGGCCGCGGCGCATGACGGCCAGCGCGTCCGGCATCGCCGCCACCACCAGGTCGCAGGCCAGCAGGGCGTCGGCCTGCTGCAGGTCGATGCGCACCTGGTGCAATGCCTTGGGCGACGGCGCCACGCGCACGTGCGACATCACCGCCCCGCCCTTCTGGGCGAAGCCCATGAAGTCGAGGGTGGAGGCGCCCTTGCCTTCCAGGTGGGCCGCCATCGTGACCAGGGCGCCCACCGTGACCACGCCGGTGCCGCCGACGCCGGCCACTAGCATCTCGAAGGGTTTGTCGAAGCCATACGGCTGCGGCAGCGGGTAGGCGGCCAGCATGTCCTCCAGCTGGCCGAGCGACAGGGTGGCTGCCGCCGGCTTCTTGAGGGCGCCGCCGATGACGGAGACGAAGCTCGGGCAGAAGCCCTCCACGCAGGAGTAGTCCTTATTGCAGGACGACTGCTCGATCTGGCGCTTGCGGCCCAGCGGCGTCTCCAGCGGCAGGATCGACAGGCAGTTCGACTGCACGCCGCAGTCGCCGCAACCCTCGCAGACCGCCGGATTGATCACCATGCGGCGCGCCGGGTCGGGGAAGACGACCTTGTCCGGCTTGTTCTTCTTGCGGCGGCGGCGCTTCTCGGCGGCGCAGGTCTGGTCGTAGACCAGCACCGTCACGCCCGCGACCTCGCGCAGGCGGCGCTGGACCGCATCGAGTTCGCTGCGGTGGTGGACAGTGACGCCGGAAGGCAGCCGGATGCCGGTGTACTTTTCCGGCTCGTCGGTGACGACCAGCGCCTCGACGGCGCCTTCGCTCAGCACCTGCTGCACGATCTGCGGCACCGTCAAGGTGCCGTCGACCGGCTGCCCACCCGTCATGGCGACCGCGTCGTTGTACAGGATCTTGTAGGTGATGTTGGTGCGCGCCGCGATGGCCTGGCGGATCGCCAGGTAGCCGGAGTGGTAATAGGTGCCGTCGCCCAGGTTCTGGAACACGTGCTTCTCGCGCGTGAAGCGCGAGGCCGCGACCCAGGGCACGCCTTCGCCGCCCATCTGCGTGAGGGTAAACGTGTCGCGCTTCATCCAGCTCGCCATGAAGTGGCAGCCGATGCCGGCCAGCGCGCGGCTGCCTTCGGGCACCCTGGTCGAGGTGTTGTGCGGGCAGCCGGAGCAGAAATAGGGCGTGCGCTTCACGAGGTCGGCGCCATTGGACAGGACCTCGGCACGGCAGAACTGCGGCAGGAACTGCTCCAGCTGCATGCCGGGGAGTTTCGGCGCCAGCCAGCGCACCAGGGCCGGGGCAATGCGCGAGGGACGCAGCTCGCCCAGGTGCGACAGCAACGGGGCGCCCGACACGTCGGTCTTGCCGAGCACCTGCGGACGCGCATCGGGCGCCAGGTTGTAGAGCAGGCTTTTCAGCTGTCCCTCGATGACGTCGCCCTTCTCTTCCACCACCAGCACTTCCTGCAGGCCCTGCGCAAAGGCGTGCAGGCGCGTACGCTCGAGCGGGAAGGTCAGGCCGGGCTTGTACAGGCGCAGGCCGATTTCCTCCAGCTTGTCGAGCTTCAGGCCGAGACGGTCGAGGGCTTCGAGCAGGTCGAGGTAAGCCTTGCCGGCCGCGACGATGCCGAGCTTCGCACCAGGGGCCGCGACGACCAGGCGGTCGATCGAGTTCGCGGCGGCGAAGGCGTGCACGGCTTCCAGCTTGTCGGCCACGCGCTGTTCGATGGCGAGGCTGGGCAGGTCGGGCCAGCGGTAGTGCAGGCCGTCGCCGGGCACCACATAGCCTTCCGGCGCCTTGAAGACGGGCGGGTCGGGCAGCTCGACGACGGCGCCGCCCTCGACGGTTTCGGAGATCGCCTTGAAGCCGACCCAGGCGCCCGAGAAGCGCGACAGCGCCCAGCCATAGAGGCCGAACTCCAGGTATTCCTCGATGTTGGCGGGATTAATGACGGGCATGCCCCAGGCCATGAAGGCGTGGTCGCTCTGGTGCGGCATCGAGGAAGACACGCAGCCGTGGTCGTCGCCGGCCACGACCAGCACGCCGCCCAGCGGCGAAGAACCATAAGCGTTGCCGTGCTTGAGGGCGTCGCCGGCGCGGTCCACGCCCGGGCCCTTGCCGTACCACATAGCGAATACGCCGTCGACCGTGCGGTTCGGATCGCCGCCGACCTGCTGCGTCCCCAGCACGGCGGTGGCGCCCAGCTCCTCGTTGATCGCGGGGAGGAATTCGATGGCGTTCGCCTTGAGGATCTTCGAGGCGCGCCAGACTTCCTGGTCGACCGCGCCCAGGGGCGAGCCGCGGTAGCCCGAGATGAAGCCGGCGGTGTTCAGGCCCGCGCGTTCGTCGAGCGCCTTCTGCATCACCGTCAGCCGGATCAGGGCCTGCGTGCCGGTCAGGAAGACCCTGCCCTGCTCACGCTTCAGGTTGTCGTCCAGCTGGTAGCCGGGGTCGGCGAGCGTTGCTCCCGCGCCTTGCCCCACACTACCCACTTCCTCGTGCATCGATCCCATCTATTCGTCTCCACTGTGCAGCCCTGCAGGGCTTGTCTATTGTGGTAGATGATAGTCTTCTGTCATGAAATAGCATTTCTAACTTGCCGGGTTTTGCGTCAGAATAGGCAAACTATTCCCACTACGAGCACGATATGGACAAATCCAACCTCGATCCGGCGTCTGTACGCATCCTGCGCGAACTGCAGCAGGATGCGCGCCTGTCCGTCAACGAACTGGCCGAACGGGTCGGCATGTCGGCCTCGCCCTGCTGGCGGCGCCAGAAGGAGCTGGAAGAGAACGGTTTCATCCGCCGCTACGCCGCGCTGCTCGACCGGCGCAAGCTGGACCTGGGGCTGGTGTGCGTGCTGCACGTGTCCCTGACGCGGCACGAGGCGGGCGTGGTCGACACTTTTGAAGCGCAGATGAAGGCGTGTTCGGAGGTGATGGAGTGCTACGAAGTGACCGGCACCTCGGACTACATCGTCAAGGTGATGGTGAAGGACATGGATGCCTACCACGACCTGCTGCATAACGTGCTGCTCAAGCTGCCGGGGGTGTCGCAGCTCAATACCAGCGTGGCGCTCAGGGAGGTGAAGTATGAGACGGCGCTGCCACTTTAACGTGGTCAGGCGCCACCTGTCGTCATGCGCGGGACATGACGCTTTCCTCAGGGTTTATGGCGCCGGCCTGCCCGCCCGCGCTCGCGTACTGGACCTCGGCGCCTCGCCCATGCCGTAGCAGGCCGGCATACCGGTATTTCTCGTCGCCGCCCAGGTAGATCACGCGCGGGTCCGAGGGTAGCGTCGCATCCTTGGCAAAACCGGCCAGCGAGTCGTGGACGTAACGATCGAAGAAAGCGATGAGGGCGTCGTCTTTCAGTCCCTTATTGTGAATGAACTCGTTCTCGTAGGCTTCGATGAGAATCTTATAGTGAGGACGCAATTCCCTGCGCCTGGCGGCATCCGGCGCACCGCCGAAGAAGCCGCGCTCCGTGTACACGGCGCGAATAGCCTTGGCGTCGGCGATGAGCTGGGCATCGTACATCGCGACCATCGAGGCGAAATTGCTCATGTCCGGTAACGCGTCGCGCCGGGCTTTCGCCTCCAGCATGGCACTCTCTGTCTGTTCGCGCTGCCCTTGCGCCGCGCGCACTTCGGCATCGTGCCTGGGCAGATCGGCGAGCTTGGCGTTGCCGTAGTTGCTCTGGATGTAGTTCAGCCTGCGCTGGCGGGCCAAGTTCAGCGCACGCAAAGCCTTTCCATCGGCCTGTTCAAGCTGCGCGATCTCCCGGTCGAGCACAGTCCGCTCGCCACGCAATACCCGGTCGACCCGTGCGATCTCATTCGCTTCTGTGCGGCTCCCGTTCTGCTTCAGGCGAATCGCGCGGAAGCGCCACGCCAGATACAAAGCCATGTGGGCATTAACGAGAGGGCCGAGGTTGGAAATTCCCTGGAGCTTCGCTTGGTAATGGTTGTAGTGTTCCAGAAGTTGTGGGCTGATGTCGAAGTCCTCTCGATGCATCTCCTTCCAGGCCCCTGCTCCCAGCAGCGGCACATGGTTTTCAAGCGCGAACCGGTACATGCTGTGCAGCGGAACCAGTCCCAGTTTCGCGCGCCCGTCGCTGCTACGGCCACCTTCTCCTGGTCGGTAACTCCCTCCAACGTCGGAATGGGCGCCAGGGAAGACGGTCTCGTGGAATTGCTCAGGCTTAACCACCCTGCCGTCGCGCAGGATGCTTACACTATCGACCGGAAACGAGTTGCGGATCTCGTGCGCGGCGACGAAATGGCGCACGTGCTCCACCATGTCCGGAATCGCCATCCTCCCACCCCAGTCCTGGTGGCCGTCGAAGCGCCCCGGTGCGGGATCCGCGCCCGGCGCGGCCCCTTCGGCGAATGCCAGCGACGCGGGACGGGTTGCTTCGTAATCGGGATGCGAGAGGCGGGTCGCGATGATGTGCTTGAGACCGAGGGCGGCGGCCACCTTGCCGACGTTGTTGGTGCTCATCGGCAGCCCCACCGAGGCGACGGTATCGAAGAGCCCCATGAAGCGGATGCGCAAGCGGTGATTTCCCTGCTTGACGCGCCAACCGTTCCGGCCGGCGACGCATCGCTTGTCGAGCAGCATATTGGCAAACGCCCGGGCCAGCGCCGCACCGCGGCTGAAACCAAAAAGCGCGATATTGATCTCGATGATTTCATTGCCGGGAGAATTCGCCCGCGCCAGGTGCCTGCTCATGCGCTGGTCGAACTGCGCGAGCGCCCAGTCGAGGCGTGCGTCTCCCAGTCGCCCGCTGCCGAGTCCCAGCGTGCCGCCGCCGTCGTCGCCGACATCGCGGAAATAGGTCCCCACACCCGGAATATAGATCCGGTAGACGCCATTGACGGGATCGTCTTCCGCGTGCACCCGGTACAGCTTGGCGACATTGCTGTGTTTCGATGTTCCGACATCGGCATCCAGGTTATTCCCGGTACCATCGAAGAAGAAGCTCAGCCAAGGCCGCTGGCGGCAGCTTCCGGGCGGCGGCGCCATCGCGGTCTGCCCGGCCCCCGCTGCCAGTCCTGCGGCGGCGGACAGCGGCCGCAAGGCCGGGCAAGGCTCCGCCGCCAAGGTGCCGGCTTGGTCAACGCCGCTGCGCAGGGCGGATGCCTGGGGTTTGAGCACCGGCGACTTGCTGTCGCCTACCTTGTCATTGTCCTGGCTTTTCGTCATTCGGGCACCGTGGATATCTGGAATTGTCTTCCCGCTCCTTGCTCAATGACAGGCGCGGCATAGACGCGTCGGCCGTCACTGCGGCCTGGACCGTACCGTTGGGATAGAAATGCACTTCCATGTAGCGCCCGCGTGTTCCCGCGTGGTCGGTGACATTGACCTCTGTCTCCTTGTAGAAGGAATGCAGGCGCTTGTAGACCTCGTCGGAATCGCTGGCGCGGACCCGGTAATAGCAAGCGCCGGATTGCCAGCGCACCTTGACCTTGTATTCGCCGGCCCCCGGCCAGTATCGTACGCAACACACCGTTCCGCCCCCGCCGCTGGTGGGCGAGCTGATATACAGGTTCCCGCCGCCCTGGCTGTTGACGCTGAAGGTATCGATATAGCGGTTGGTGTAGTTGTAGCCGACCAGTGCAAGCGAAATGGGGCGCGATTCCTCGTACGCCGAAGACTGGCCCGATCCGGCCTGGGACGATGCGGCCTTGCCACAAGCGCATAGGGCCAACAACATTGCCACGGCGAGATAACGCACGCCATTAGTCCATCTGTTCGATGATCCCTTCACATCAATTTCCTCCGTCAACTATGTTTCCTGCGCCGTGGCTGTCCGGCCAACCGGCGCCGCTGCGCAGGGCCGTCTCCTGCGGCGTCAATGGCGGCGACTTGCTGTCGCCTACCTGGTCATTGTCCTGGCTTTTCGTCATTCGGACACCGTGGATATCTGGTTTTATCTTCTCGGTCCTCGCTCAGCGCCACACGAGGCGCGGACGGCTGCTCTGTCGCGGCGACCTGGACAGATCCGTCCGGATAAAAATGGACTTCCATGTAGCGGGCACCTTCCCCGGCGCGGTCGTCAACCGCGACTTCCGCTTCCTTGTAGTAGGAATGGAGAGTCTGATAGACGTCGTCGGAATCGCTTGCGCGAACGCGGTAGTAGCAAGCTCCGGACTGCCAGCGCACCTTGACCTTGTAACCCTTTACGCCTGGCCAATATTTCCCACAACAGGCCGTCCCGCCCCCGCCACTTGTAGGCGAGCTGACATACAGATTGCCACCACCCCGGCCACCGACGCTGAATTCGTTGATATAGCGGTTGGTATAGTTGTACCCAACCAGTGCCAGTGAGACCGGGCGCGGCTCCTTATAGACCGGAAACCCACTGGGTGTCGCTTGGGATTTCACTGCCTTGCTGCAAGCGCTTAGCGCAAACAACAGCGCCATGGCGGCATAATGCGCGACTGGGCGGCGCCTGGAAATATCTGCCAATTGAAACTCCTTGAAGCTATCGTTCATGTGCCGAGACCACATCGATAAGACTGCTGGATCCCTCGCCGACCTGCACCAGCATGTCGCGCCAGGGCGGCCGATGCGCGAACTCCTCGCCATGGAGCAGCGCCAGGCCGCAGTACAAGGCCACTTCATGGGTCGCGACGACACCTGCCTTTCCGGCGTCCGCCATGTGCCGCCTGAGGAAGCCGGCTCTCTGGACTGGCGTCATGCGGATGTATGCATCGGGCAGCATCGATCGCAGCTGCTGGGCCACCTGGTCGATTTCGCTTGCGTCCACCAAAGCGAATTCCTGAGCAGCCGATAGTTCCAGATGACCAGCGTATTCGTCCACCGCAAACTTCGCAGGCTGGCTGCGCAGCTGTCCACTGCGATCTGGATACCACCAGCACTGCGCCGGATTCAGGAATCGGTCGCGCTGCTCTTCGTCGAGCACGTCCACCAGAACCTCGAACACACGAGGATCGAAGAAGCGCAGCAAAACATTCATCTCGTCCGAAATCCGGGCACGCATTCGTCTTGCGAGGCGATCGCGTAGCTCTTCGAGGCCCAAAGGCGAGCTGAGCATTAACATGGAAGACGTATAGGTTCCATGCTCGGCGATCCATTCGAGCAAGCGCGCATTCGCGGCTAGGAGAGGAAAAAGCAAAGGCGCTGCCGGCAGCGCCGATTCTTCCGCGGATCCGTGGAACAGACTGTTCCAGGCGACTCCGGTCTGCACGAGCTGTCGGTGCAAGCCCGGCATGCCTGCGTGATCGGCCAGGCAATACAGGCTGTTGGAGGGATAGGCCTCAGCGGCAACCCGGCAGAACGCTTGCAGATCGAGATAGGCGTTCATGGTCATCGAATGACAAACGGCGCACCCGCCGCCCTCGCCTTGAGCAGGCATTCGACACAGACCGACTGCGGCATCAGAGGGAGCGGGTAAGACATGTTTGCAGGGCCGCTGAAGGTCTTCTTGCCCGCATGGATGGTGATCTTCCCCGGGCACTGGACC
>NZ_JANUHA010000014.1 GCF_024753255.1 Massilia agri | reverse complement strand
GGCACGCATTATAGCAGCGTGATTTCATTTCTGTAAGCCTCAAATTTTTCCACAGGCAAACAAGGTCTGGTAGATTAACCGGGTCGAATGTCTGGAAAGCGTATGGTTGCCTCGATCCCGGGAATAACGCGTGCCCCGGCCGCAGCATTGCGGATGCTGGCGGCGCTGCTCTTGTTCATGCTTCTTTCCGCCGCCGTCGCAGCCGCGCCGCGCACCCTGCGCTTCGAACGCCTGTCGGTGGAGCAGGGCCTGTCGCAGCAGTCGGTGCTGACCATCCTGCAGGACCGGCGCGGCTTCATGTGGTTCGGCACCCAGGCCGGCCTGAACCGCTTCGACGGTTACCGCATCACCAGCTGGCGCAACGACCCGGACAACCCCGACAGCCTCCCCGACAACTACGTCATGGCCTCGCACGAGGACGGCAAGGGCCGCCTGTGGTTCGGCACCAAGGGCGGCCTGGCCCGCTACGACGTCGCTACCGGCAAGTTCGTGCGCTATGCGGCGCCGGACGAGGCCACCCGCCGCGCCGGCAACCGCAGCGTGTTCGCCATCGTGCCCGCCAGGGGCGGCGGGCTGTGGCTGGCCACCGGCGACGGCCTGCTGCACGTCGACCCCGACACCGGCCGGGTGCGCACCTATCGCCATGACCCGGCGGACCCGCACAGCCTGGGCGACGACCGCGTCAACGCCCTCGCGCTCGATGGCAGGGGCAATCTGTGGATCGGCACCGGCGCCGGCCTCGACCGGCTGGCGCCCGATGCCGAGCGCTTCGAGCACCACGTGGTCCACGCCCACGACCCGCAACGCAATACCGTGCTCTCGCTGTCGATGGGACCGCGCGACACGCTCTGGATCGGCAGCGCCGCCGGCCTCGAGGCCTGGCGCCTCAAGGAGGGCGTGCCCGAGCGCCGCCGCCTGGGCGAGCCCGAGGGCATCGGCGAAATGCGCGTGCTCTCGCTCTACCACGATGGCGGCGGCACCCTGTGGGTCGGCACCGACATGGAGGGCCTGAAGTGGCTGGACCCGTCCACCGGGCGCTTTCTCACCTACCGCAACGACCCCTCCGACCAGCACTCGCTGGCCGACAACCAGGTCAGCGCCATGCTGGTGGACCGCACCGGCACCCTGTGGGCCGGCACCCAGTACGGCGGCGTGAGCCGCACGGATCTCGCCAGCGGCGGCTTCGTGCGCTATGGCGGCGCCGAAGGCCTGGGCCGGGCCAAGGTGCGCGCCATCGTCGAGGATCCGGGCGGCGCCCTGTGGATCGGGACCACCGGCGACGGCCTGCTGCGCATGGAGCGCCCGGGCGGACGGATCGAACGTTTCGGCGAAGGGAGCAGCCCCGGCGACCTGGTGACGGCCCTGGCCGTCGCGCGCGGCCGGACCTGGATCGGCACGCCCACCGGCCTGCTGTGGCGCGACGGCGCGGGAGCGTATGGTGCGATCAACCTGGGCGCCTCGGCGGGCGCGAACTATGTGCAGGCGCTGCACCTCGGGCGCAGCGGGACGCTGTGGATCGCCACGCGCGGCGGCCTGGCGGCGCTCGCGCCGGGCTCGAACACCGTGCGCACCTGGCGCCACGATCCGGACGACCGCGCGACCCTGGGCGAGAATTATGGCTTCGCCGTGCTGGAAGACCGCCACGGCATCGTCTGGATCGGCACCGAGAACGGCCTGGAACGCTACGATCCCGCAAGCGGACGCTTCTCGCGCTACCGCCACGACCCGCGTGATCCGAACGGCCTGCGCCACAGCCGCATCTACTACCTGATGGAGTCCGCGCGCGGCGAACTCTGGGTCGGTACCGCCGGCGGCCTGCACCGCATGGAGCAGGGGGCCGGGGGCGCGCGCTTCCGCTTCTATCCCTTCACGCGCGCGCGCGAAGCGCTGGCGATCGGCGCCGTGCTGGAAGACAGCCACGGGATCCTCTGGGCCAGCACCACGGCCGGCATCACCCGGCTCGACCCCGCCACCGGCCAGGCCAAGAACTACAGCGCCAAGGACGGCCTGGTGGACGGCGCGTATTTCGTCGGCGCCGGCCTGCGCGCGGCCGATGGCCAGTTCTATTTCGGCGGGGTGAACGGCATGACCTCCTTCGAACCGGACGCGGTGCGCGACAACCCCTTCCCGCCGAAGGTCGCGATCACCGATTTCCTGGTGCTGAACCGCTCGCGCGGCATCCCCGACATCCACGACAGGCAGGAGCTCGCGCTGTCCTACAAGGACGCCGTGTTCTCCCTCGAATTCGCGGCCCTGCATTACGCCGACCCCGAAGCCAACCGCTACGCCTACCAGCTCGAGGGCTTCGACACCGGCTGGGTCGAGGCCGACGCGCGGCGCCGCTTCGCCACGTATACGAATCTCGACCCGGGCCCCTATGTGTTCCGGGTGCGGGCCGCCAACAAGGACGGCGTCTGGAGCGCCGACGCGGCCACCCTGCGCATCACGATCGCGCCGCCGTTCTGGAAGACCTGGTGGTTCCGCCTGCTCGCGCTGCTCTTCCTGGCGACCCTGTTCACGGCCGGCTACCGCTTGCGCATCCGCGCGCTGGTAGGCCAGAAGGACCTGCTCGAACGCGAGGTCGGCGTGCGCACCGACGAATTGCGGCGCCAGAAGGAATCGGCCGAGCGGCGCAAGCAGGAAGTCGAGGACCAGAAGGAGGTGGTCGAGCAGGCCCACCGCAACATCGCGCTGCTGTCCGACATCGGCCGCACGCTCACCGCCAACCTGGACAAGGGCGCGATCATGCGCACCCTGTACGAGCACGTGCGCGCGCTGATGGACGCGAGCCTGTTCGCCGTGGTGCTGCGCCGTCCGGAGCGCGGCGCCGTGGAGTACGTGCATGCGGTGGTCGACGGCGAACGGGTGGAGCCCTTCGAGGTGGCGGAAGACCCGCGCGCGCACCTGGCCTCATGGTCGATCGTCCATGGCCGCGAAGTGCTGGAACAGGATCTGGCCCGCACCCTGCCGGCGCAGCTGGCGGTGCAGTCCTCCGGCGCCCTGGAAACCGCGCTGCCCTGCGCGGCGCGCGCCGGGATGCATCCGCGTTCGCTGCTGCTGGTGCCGGTGGTCGTGGGCGAGCGCGTGCTGGGCGCGCTGACGGTGCAGAGCCGGGTGCAGCAGGCCTACGGCCAGGTCCACCTCGACATGCTGGAAACCCTGGCGGCCTACGTCGGCGTGGCGATCGACAATGCGGGCGCCTACCGCCAGTTGAAGGACACCCAGGCCCAGCTCGCGGCCCAGGAAAAACTGGCCTCGCTCGGTTCGCTGGTGGCGGGGGTGGCGCACGAGCTGAACACCCCGATCGGCAACAGCCTCCTGATGGCCAGCACCCTGCAGGAAAGGACGGGCGAGGTCGTGGCGCGTTTCGATGCGGCCAACCTGCGCCGTTCCGAACTGGCCGACTACATGGCGGCCGCGCGCGAGGCGACCAGCCTGATCCAGCGCAGCCTGCACAACGCCGCGGAACTCGTGAACAGCTTCCGCCAGGTCTCGGTCGACCAGGCCAGCGCCCAGCGCCGCCGCTTCGACCTGGCCCAGGCCTGCCAGGAAATCGCGGCGACCATGATGAACACGGTGCGCCTGGCCGGCCACCGGCTCGAGCTGGCGGTGCCGGGCGGGATCGTGATGGACAGCTTCCCCGGCCCCTTCGGCCAGGTGGTGATCAACTTCGTCAACAACGCGCTCCTGCATGCCTTCGAGGCGCCGGGCGGCTGCATGCTGCTGGAAGCGGCGCTGCTGGACGGCGGCACGGTGCGCATCGTGTTCCGCGACGACGGCCGCGGCATCCCGCCCGAGCACCAGGCGCGCATTTTCGATCCCTTCTTCACCACCCGCATGGGGCAGGGCGGCACCGGCCTGGGCCTGAACATCAGCTGGAACATCGTGACCACGCTGCTGGGCGGAACCGTGCGGGTCGAGAGCGAGGCGGAAGCGGGGCGGGGCACCGCCTTCATCCTGGAACTGCCGCTGCGCGCGCCGGACGCGCAGGCGATCGAGGCCAGGCCCGCCGACCAGCCTAGCTGACGACGTTGCGCGGCCGCCCGGCCACCCAGGCCTCGATATTATCGACCAGCATGTCGGCCAGGGTCTGCATCGCCCCGCCGCTGGCCCAGGCCACGTGCGGGGTCAGGATGAAGTTCGGCAGGCGCAGGCGCAGCAGCGGGTTCTCTAGCAAGGGCGGCTCCTTGCTCAATACGTCGAAGCCGGCCGCGATCGCGCCCGTTTCCAGCACCGCGGCCAGGGCCGCTTCGTCCACCAGCCCGCCGCGCGCGGTGTTGACCAGGATGGCGCCGGGCTTCATCAGGCCCAGCTCGCGCGCGCCCAGCATGTGCCGGGTCTCCGTCGTCAAGGGCAGGTGCAGGCTGACCACGTCGGACGTCGCCAGCACTTCCTCGAGCGGCAGGCGGGTGACGTCCGCGTCCTGGACCGGCGAGCGGGTGCTCGCCACCACCTCCATGCCGAAGGCGCGCCCGAGCTGGGCCACCTTGCGGCCCAGCGCGCCGTAGCCGACGATGCCGAGGCGGCTACCCGCCAGGTCGCCGATCGGGTGGTCGAGCAGGCAGAAGCGGCTGGAGTGCTCCCAGCGGCCCGCCTCGACGTCCTCCATATAGGCGCGCAGGTTGCGGCGCAGCGCGAGGACCAGGGCGAAGGTGTGTTCGGGCACCGAGACCACGGAGTAGTCGCGGATGTTCGAGACCACGATGCCGCGCGCGCGGCAGGCCTCCAGGTCGACGTTGTCGGTACCCGTGGCGGCGATCGCCACCATCTTGAGGTCGGGCAGGCGCTCGAGGGCGCCGGCGCGCAGCGGCACCTTGTTGCTGACGGCGACGGTGGCCCCAAGCAGGCGCTCGACCACCTCGTCCTCGCGGGTGCCGGCATAGTTCACCCAGTCGTGCGGGAAGGGCAGGTCGCGCAGGCGGGCTTGCAGGCTGTCGCGGTCGAGGAAGACGATCTTGTGCATGGCGGCTCGGATGGCAGGACAATAACCATCGCATTGTAGACGCCAATGAAAAAGACAGGGCGAACCCTGTCTTTTTGGTATATGGGGGCCTGGGCGGCGTCTTATTTGTGGGTGCTGGCAGCCGTGGTCTGGTGGTCGGCTTTCTCTTCGGCCTTGTCGGCCTTGGCTTCGGCCTTCTGCTCGGCCGCATCCTTCTTCGCCTTTGCCTTGGTTTTCGCGGCATCGGCCTTGGCTTCGGCGACGTCTTCCTTCGCTTCGGCGGTGGCCTTCTCTACCTTGGCATCGGCCTTGGCAGCCTTCTTCTCCTGCTTGGCGTCGGCCTTGGCGGTCTGCTCGGCAGCCTTCGCTTCCGGGGTGGTCTGGGCGAACACGGACGTTGCGAACAGGCCGGCGACCAGGGTTGCGACGATTTTGCGCATAGCGTTTCCTCTTCAGGTTGGGTGACTGGGAGATCCCGTGTTACTGAGCAATCAACGAAAGGCCGAAACGCCGCGTTGACGGTATTTACATTCGCTTACAAGTCCGACAAGACGGTTAGCTGGCGTACAGTCGCGCTCACCTCAATCGGCCTAGACTTTTCCCACACCCACAGCCGGGAGGGGCCATGCCAGACGCGCTCAAACTCTATAAAGCCAAGCGCAATTTCGATATCACGTCCGAACCGCTTGAAGGCGGCACGCCCGGGCTCGATGCGTTGACTTTCGTCATCCAGAAACACTGGGCCACGCGCCTGCACTATGATTTCCGTTTGGAACTAGACGGCACCATGAAGAGCTGGGCCGTGCCCAAGGGCCCCAGCTACGACAGCCACGACAAGCGCATGGCCGTGCACGTCGAGGACCATCCGATCTCCTATTCCGATTTCGAGGGAACTATTCCGCCGAAGCAGTATGGCGCCGGCAAAGTCATCATCTGGGACAAGGGCACCTGGACCCCGATCGGCGACCCGCATGAGGGCTATCGCAAGGGCAACCTGAAGTTCGAGATCCACGGCCACAAGATGCACGGGCGCTGGGTGCTGGTGCGCATGAAGGGGCGCGGCGAGAAGCAGGAAGGGTGGCTGCTCATCAAGGAGAACGACGAGTATGCGCGGCCCGCCGAGGAGTTCTCGGTGGTGGATGAGTTGCCCGACAGCGTGAAGGACCTGCCGATGCCGAAGCCGGCGCGCGGCAAGATGGCGGCGCTCAAGGCGGAGGCGCAAGGCGAATCGCCGCGCAAGCCGGCGCGCAAGAGCGCGGCCAAATCCGCAGCCAAGCCGGCCGCCAAGGCGGCGGCGAAAGCGGCCAAGCGCAAGAAGAGCGCGGCGCCGGGCTTGCCCGAAGGCGCGAAGCCGGCCAAGCTGCCCGAGGAATTCTCCCCTGAACTCGCGACCCTGGTCGACGCGCCCCCGCTCGACCCCGCCGAATGGGTGTTCGAGGTCAAGTTCGACGGCTACCGCATGCTGGCGCGGGTGGAAGGGGGCGAGGTCCGCCTCATCACCCGCAATGCCAACGACTGGACCGGCAAGCTCCAGCCCCTGAAGCAGGAACTCGAGCGGATGGGGCTGCCGGACGGCTGGTACGACGGCGAGATCGTGGTGCACGACGAGAACGGCAAGCCGAACTTCGGCCTGCTGCAGCTGGCTTTCGACGGCGTGCGCACGGCCGACATCCAGTACTTCCTGTTCGACATACCCTATTGCGGCGGCTACGACCTGCGCGACGTGCCCCTGGTCGAGCGCCGTGCGGCGCTGGAGGCCATCCTCAAGAAAGCGAAGTCGGAGCGCGTGCGCTTTTCGGGCGAATTCGGCGACAATCCCGAGGAGCTGGTGGTCGCCGCCTGCCGCATCGGCCTGGAAGGCGTGATCGGCAAGCGCCGTGATTCGCGCTACGTCTCGCGCCGCTCGCCCGAGTGGATCAAGCTCAAGTGCGGCCTGCGCCAGGAGTTCGTCATCGGCGGCTTCACCGACCCCAAGGGCTCGCGCAAGGGCGTCGGCTCGCTGCTGCTCGGCTACTACGACCGCGAGGGCAAGCTGCGCTACGCCGGCAACGTGGGTTCCGGCTTCAACCATGCCTCGCTGATGGACATCAGCGAACGCCTGGAGGCGCTGCGCACCGACGAAAGTCCTTTCCCGCCGCGCGCCGTGCCGGGACGCCAGCACCACTGGGTCAAGCCGACCCTGGTGGCCGAGGTGAGTTTTTCGGAGTGGACCAATACGGGCTCGGTGCGCCACCCGGTGTTCCAGGGCCTGCGTAACGACAAGCCGGCGCGCGGCATCCGGCGCGAAGAGCCGCGCCACATCGAGGATGTCGAGGGGGAGAAACAGCGCCCCGCGCTGTCCGACGAACCGGTCTCGCCGCCGCCCGCGGGCCTGCACGGCAAGCTGCCCGAGACCCTGCGCGTGACCAATCCCGACCGCGTGGTCGACCCGTCGAGCGGCGCCACCAAGCTGGACGTGATCCGCTATTACGCCCTGGTGGGCGAGCTGATGATGGAGCACCTCAAGCGCCGCCCGGTGACCCTGGTGCGCGCGCCGGCGGGCATCGGGGCCGAGCTGGTGTTCCAGAAGCATGCGGACGTGAAGAAGCTGCCGGGCGTGAAGCAGATGGATGCGGCCCTCGATCCGAGCAACCCGCCCATGCTCGAGATCGCGAGCGTCGAGGGCATCCTCTCGGTGGCGCAGTGGAATGCCATCGAGATCCATACGCAGAACGCGGTCGCCAAGGCCTACGAGGAGCCGGACCGCATGGTCTTCGACCTCGATCCGGGCGAGGGCGTGGAATGGAAAGCCATGCAGGAAGCGGCGCAGATCATGCGCGCCTTCCTCGACGAGCTGGGGCTGCCTTCATTCCTGAAGACCAGCGGCGGCAAGGGCCTGCACGTGGTGGTGCCGGTCAAGCCGGAGTATGGCTGGGATACCGTGAAGGCCTTCTCGCAGGCCATCGTGCGCCACCTGGCGGGAACCCTGCCGGACCGCTTCGCCTTCAAGAGCGGGCCGAAGAACCGGGTCGGCAAGATCTTCATCGACTACCTGCGCAACGGACGCGGCGCGACCACGATCTGCGCCTGGGCGGCCAGGGCGCGCCCGGGGCTCGGGATTTCCGTGCCGCTCGAGTGGGATGAATTGATGACGCTGAAATCGAGCGCGCAGTGGACGGTGATGAACGTCCACACGCGGCTCGACAAGGGGAACGATCCCTGGAGCGGCTATGCGAAGGCCGCCAAGGGGATCACGAAGGCCATGAAAATCCTCGGCTACGAGGATTGACTCGGCCCCGGCACATCAGTCGGCGTTGCGGCCCAGTGCCTTGAGCGAGGCCCGCACGCCGCGTCCGTAGCCTGGGTCGGCCTTGTCGAAGTGCCGCAGCTGGCGCTGCAGGATGTCCTCGTCCACGGTGGACAGCGGCCCCGCCAGGTTGTCGCACAGGTCCTGGCGCTCTTGCTGGGTCATCAGGCGGAACAGGTTGCCGGCCTGGGTGTAGTCGTCTTCCATGCCGCGGAAGTCGTAGCGGCCCGCATCGCCCGTGATCGGCAGCTCCGGTTCGCCATGGCCCATGCCCAGCGCCCCGCGGCCCACCGAATCGACGGTCGCATAATTCTTCGCCGCGCCACCATTGGCGATCGCCATCGCGCCGTCGCGCTGCTGGTTGTGGAAGGGGCAGCGCGGGGCGTTCACCGGCAGGTGCTGGTGGTTGGTGCCGACCCGGTAGAGCTGGGCGTCGTGGTAGGCGAACAGGCGGCCCTGCAGCATCTTGTCCGGCGAGTAGCCCATGCCCGGCGGAACGTTGGCGGGCGAAAAGGCGGCCTGCTCGACCTCGGCATGGTAGTTGTCCGGATTGCGGTTCAGCTCCAGCACGCCCACCTGCAGCATCGGGAAGTCGCCATGCGGCCAGACCTTGGTCAGATCGAAGGGGTTCCAGCCGGTGCGCCGTTCCCAGTCCGCCAGCTGCTCGCTCGTTGCGATCTGCACCTTGACGTCCCACTGCGGGAAGTCCTTGCGGGCGATCGCTTCGAACAGGTCGCGCTGGGCATGGTCGGGGTCGGTGCCGGCAATGCGCACCGCTTCCGCACTGCTCAGGTTCTTGATGCCCTGGCGGGTCTTGAAGTGCCATTTCACGTAGACGCGCTCGCCGGCCTCGTTGATCAGGCTATAGGTATGGCTGCCGAAGCCGTCCATGTGGCGGTAGCCGTCGGGGGTGCCGCGGCTTGAGAACAGGATCGTCACCTGGTGCAGGCTTTCCGGCGCATTGCTCCAGAAGTCGAACATCATGTTGGCCGACTTCAGGTTGGTCTGCGGGTCGCGCTTCTGGGTGTGGATGAAGTCGGGGAACTTGATCGGGTCCTTGATGAAGAAGATCGGGGTGTTGTTGCCGACCAGGTCCCAGTTGCCTTCCTCGGTGTAGAAGCGCAGGGCGAAGCCGCGCGGGTCGCGCTCGGTGTCGGCGCTGCCTTTTTCGCCGCCGACGGTCGAGAAGCGCAGGAAGACCGGGGTTTGCTTGCCGATTTCGGAGAACAGTTTTGCCTTGGTGAAGGGGCGCAGGTCACCCGTTACCGTGAAGGTGCCGTAGGCGCCGGAACCCTTGGCGTGCACGACGCGCTCGGGGATGCGCTCGCGGTTGAAGTGCTGGAGCTTCTCGATCAGGTGGAAGTCCTGCAGCAGCAGCGGGCCGCGCGGGCCGGCGCTGAGCGAATTCTGGTTGTCGTCGACCGGGATGCCGGAAGCGGTGGTGAGTCGGGGTTGGCTCATCGGGAATCTCCTCTTTCTGTGAACTGGCAATGGAAGAGATTCTAGGTTCCGCTGAGCAATTAGAAAAGTTGATTGATTTTATCCATCCAATAGTTTTTCATAATCCCGCCTTCGCAGGGGCTGCCGTGTCGTCCTCGCGCTTGTCCAGGCGCACCGCGCCCAGGCGGTCGACGGCGATCAGGCCCTCCGCCGCCGCATGCGAGGCGGCGAACACGCTGTCGGGCGAGAGCACCAGCTGGACGCCGGTGGCGCTGACCTCTTCGATCAGGCGGTCGAGGGCGTCGATGCGCGAAGGATCGGGGTTGACGTTGCGGATGTAGATCATGCGTACCGCCCCCGGGTGGCGGCGCAACACCTCGGTATAGATCTCCGGGTCCTGCTCGCCGCTATCGCCGATCAGGACGAACTGCAGGTCCGGGTAGAAGCCGAGGATGCGCTCGATCTGTTCCAGCTTGTGGTTGCCATGCTCGTTGATCTTGAGCACCTGGCGCACGCTCAGCTCGCGCAGCAGCAGGGGGCCGAGGGGGATGTCCTGCAGCTTGAGGAAGTCGAGCAGGGGGCCGTAGAGGTGCCAGGGGCTGCTCGAGACGTAGAACATGGGATTGTTTTCAGTGCCGCCCACGCCGTCGCGCAGCGCGCGGTAGAAGCCGGCCACCCCCTTGAAGGGCTTGCGGGTGTGGTGGTTGGTCCGGGCCAGCATCAGGGCCATGTTCAGCTTGTTGGTGACATTGGTCCACAGGACGGTGTCGTCGATGTCGCTGATGATGCCGAAGCGGGCCGTCGCGGCCGGGACCATGATGGAGGCGGCCGCGCGCAGGGGCTCCCCGCCCGGCTGGGCGTTGTCGGGGAAGACCAGTTCCACTGCATGCATGCCCCCCGGAAGATCGACATCCAGGGCGATATCGAAGGAGAAGTAGCCGCCGCGGTCGGTGCGCGCCTCCACGGTCCGGCCCTGGAAGGTGGCCAGCACGCGGGCGTCGGCTACCTCGTCGGATTCGAGGCGCTGGTAGAGGGCCACCAGGTTGGCCCAGCCGCTGTCGGCCACGGTCTGTTCGCGAAAGCCGTATTCGTCCAGCAGGCGGCCCTTGAGCCAGATGCGCCGCGCGTTGCCGAAGCCGAGATAGGGCACGGCCATCAGGGCGCGGCCCTGTTCCGGCGAGCGCAGGCGGCGCAGCATGCCTGTTGCGACCGCGCCGGCGGTGCGCGCCAGGCGGGTGCGCAAGGGTGTGGTCGACACGACCGGCGCCTGGGGGCGCTGCACCTTGTCGACCGAGCTGCTGCTGCGCGGCGCGCCGCGTTCGACCCAGACGCTGCCGCGCTCGTTGCGTGTCAGGAGCAGGGCCTGCTGCATCTCGCGCACATTGCCTGGATCGACAGGCGTGGCCATCACGTGGACCGCCGTGCCGCGTTCGCGCAGCTGCGCGATCTCGTCCTCGGCAAGCAGGCCAGGGTTCAGGTAGAGCACCGCCTTGCCGAGGTCGACGCGCCCGGCGATGTCGTCGTAGCCGGCGCGGGTCAGTACGAGGAAAGGCATGGCGGTCTGGGGCATCGCTGGGTCCCTGGAGTGAACATGGCGCCAGTATCGCGCACGGGAGCCCGATCGTCACGCACGCTTCGGCGGCGGGACAAGGCCGGGGCAGCCAGCCGTGCTCGGCCTGAATGCGTGGCAGGCTAGACTTCGTCAATCACAGGACACCGCCATGAATATCGTCTGCATCGCCTGGGGCTCCCTGCTGTGGAAGCCCGGTCCCCTGAAACTGGCATCCGGCTGGCATCCCGGCGGGCCGCGCCTGCCGCTCGAATTCGTGCGCGTGAGCGACGACAGCCCGGAGGTCGCGCTGGTGCTGTGCGAAGGGGCGCGGCCGCAGGCGACTTACTGGGCCTATGTCGGCACGCACGATCTCGATGCAGCCCGCGCCATGCTCGGCGCACGGGAGAAGATCACGCCGGCGCGGCCGGACTGGATCGGCAGCATCCCGGGCAGGGAAGGCGCCAGGGAGGATGCGCGCATCGCGGCCTGGCTGCGTTCGATGCGCATCGATGCCGCCGTCTGGACCGCGCTGCCGCCGAAATCGCAGGGCAGGCCGGGCAGGGTGCCGACGGCGGGCGAGGTGGTCGCCATCCTCGACGGCCTGCCGCCGGAAGAGCGGGCCCAGGCCGAGCGTTACGTACGCTGCACGCCGGCCCATATCGATACCGCGTACCGCCGCCACATCGAAGCGGCGCTCGGCTGGCGGGCATCGCGGGAGGCCCACGTCACGCGGATTCGCTAGCCTCGCCCGAATGCTCGTTCTTGAAGATCCCGCGGATATTCGTCACCATCAGCGCGGTCTGGAGCGCGATCAGGGCCCAGGCCTCGTCGTGGACGCCCCAAATGATCCAGAGGATGTTGCTGACGATGAAGGTGCAGAAGCCGAACACGCGGCGCCTGGGATTGGTGGAGCCGATCAGGTAGGCGGCCAGCAGGGTGACCAGCATCGCCGGCCACTGCAGGAAGTCGATGAATTCATCCATCCGCTAGGCCGCCTTCCTGCGCCGCGCGGGGGCGGTCGTGGACTTGGCGGCGGTCTTCCTTGCCGCCGGCTTGGCTGTCGGTTTCGCAGCCGCCTTGGTCGCCGTCTTGCGCTTGGGCGCCGCGCCGCTGGCCGCGACCCGGTCGCTGCCATGCGCGGCGGTCTTGCGGCGGGGCGGCGGCGCTTCTTCCTCGTCCTCGTCTTCTTCGGCGGCGGGGCGGCGCTTCTTCGGCGGCGGTTCGTCGTCGTCATCGTCGTCGTCCGCGCTTGCCGCCTTCGAAGGCTTCTTGCCCAGGCTGGCCTGCAGCAGCGAGACCAGGTCGATGACCTTGCCGGTCTCGCGTTTCTGCTCGCCCGGCTCGGGCATGGTGATGGTCTTGGTCTGGTGCGCCTTGACCTTCTTCTCGATCAGGGCCAGCACGTCTTCGCGGTAGGTGTCGTGGTACTGCTCCGGGTCCCAGTCCTCGGCCATGCCCTGCACCAGGGCCATCGCCATCTTGAGCTCCTTGTCGGTGACGGCCACCTTCCTGTCGTTCTTCGCGGGGATCTTGAGGTCGCCCGCGTCGCGGATCTCGTCGGCATAGCGCAGCGTGTTCATCACGATGGTGTCGCCCACGCAGACCAGGGCCGCGAGGTGCTGCTTGACGCGGATGACGACGCGCGCGATGCCGATCTTGCCGGCGCGGCGCAGCGTTTCGCGCAGCAGGGCGTAGACCTTGTCGCCGCCCTTGCCGGGAGCGAGGTAATAGGGCTGCTCGAAGTAGAGCAGCGACACGTCCTCGGCATCGACGAAGGCCACGATGTCGATGGTCTGGGTCGCCTCCGGATTGGCGCGGCGCAGGTCCTCGTCGGAGAGCACGACGTACTCGCCGCTGGTGTATTCATAGCCCTTGACGATGTCGTCCCAGGAGACCTCCTTGCCGTTGCTCTTGTTGTAGCGCTTGAAACCGACCGGCGAGAAGTCGCGCCGGTCCAGCATGGTGAGGTCCAGCCCCTTGTTGTCGACGGCCGGGTACATATCGACCGGGATGTGCACCAGGCCGAAACTGATGGCGCCTTTCCACATGCTGCGTGGCATAGAAGTCTCCTTATGGTATGCGTGATCCTTACTCGCCGACCTTGCCCGTCACCGGCAGGATGATGCCGGTGATGTAGCCCGAGCACACGGGCGAGGCCAGGAACACGTAGGCCGGCGACAGCTCTTCCGGCTGGGCCGCGCGCCCGAAGGTGGTGCTGGCGCCGAATTCCTTGATCTTCTCGGGCGACTGGTCGGCCGGGTTCAGCGGCGTCCAGACCGGGCCCGGGGCCACGCAGTTGACGCGGATGCCCTGGTCCAGGAGGCTCGCGGCCAGCGACATGGTGAAGGCGTGGATGGCGCCCTTGGTGCTCGAGTAGTCGAGCAGCTGCTTCGAGCCCTTCAGGCCCGTCACCGAGCCGGTGTTGATGATCGAGGCGCCGCGCTTCAGGTGGGGCAGGGCGGCGCGCGCCATGTGGAAGTAGCCGTAGATATTGGTGCGGAAGGTCTCGTCCAGGCGTTCCTCGGTGATGTCCAGCAGCGAGCCTGCATGTTCCTGGAAGGCGGCGTTGTTGACCAGGATGTCCAGGCGCCCGAATTCGGCCACCACCTTCTCCACCGCCTCGTTGCAGAAGGCGGCGTCCTTGACGTCGCCCGGGATGGTGATGCAGCGGCGTCCCTCGGCCTCGATGCAGCGCCTGGTTTCGGCCGCGTCCTCGTGCTCGTTCAGGTACATCACGGCGACGTCGGCGCCTTCGCGCGCAAACAGCACCGCGACCGCACGGCCGATGCCGGAGTCGGCGCCGGTGACGATCGCGCTCATGCCCTCCAGCTTGCCGCTGCCCTTGTACTGTTCGGCCATGAACTTCGGCTTGAGCTCCATCTGGGCCTCGATGCCCGGCTTGGCCAGGTGCTGTTCGGGGAAAGGCGGCGTCGGCTGGGGGATGCCGGTCTGCGCGGCCTCGTCGTTCTCCGCCTTCTGCATGCTGCCGTCCTTCTGGTCCTGGCGGCTCTGGATCGCCTTCTGCTTGTTCGCCACATCATCCTGATTTGCCATCACATACTCCCATGAACGTTTCAATCGACCGGGAGAGTATTCACCGCGGGGCTGTGGTGCGACGGTGCGCTTCCACACACAGGGAGCAGTTTCGCGCGCGCCGTCTACCCCATGGCCGACCCTGCATCGGTGGCTTTTATGGCAAACTTGCAAGCGTTTTGTTCAGAATTTGCTTGTCAGGGAGAAAAGGATGTCCCAGCAGGAAGGTGCGCGCACACGGCCGGAGCCCATTTCGGGCCTGTATCTCAATCCGGTCGGCCAGCGCCGCCTCGACTTCCAGCAAGCGTGTGGCGCACTGTTCGGGAAGCTGCGTGTCGCCGGCGGCATCGAGGAAGCGGGCGCGATGCTGGAGGCCGAGGCGGCGGACGTGCTGGTGCTGGACCTCGAGCGTTTCGAACCGGGCATCGACCTGCCGCTCCTGGCCGACCTGGTCGCGCGGCGCGAGGGCGCGCCCGTGCTGCTGCTGTGCCCCTTCACGAATGCGCGCTGGCTGCCTTCCCTCATGGCGCACGGCCCGCTGCACTACGTGATCGGCCCGCTCGCGCCAGAGCAGCTGCGCGAGGAAGTCGCGGCCCGCCTGCACGCGGGCTTCGCGCCTGCCGCCCCGGCCACGCCGGCGGAAGAAGAACTGGCGGCGCTGCTGGGCGTCCGTTCCGACGCCCAGCAGGCCCTGGCCGAGGCGGACGACAGCATCCGCTTCGCCGAACGCCTGTGCGTGGCGCTGCTGGGCTGGCCGGGCGTGGTGCACGCGTCGATGTTCCAGCTGCGTGAAGGGAAGGACCTGCGCCTGGAAGCGCAATCCGGCCAGCCGGCCTTCCTGCCGGGCGCGCGCGGCCTCGACCTGACCGCTGTCCTGGGCCGGGGCGAGCGCCTGCTGCAGTCGCCCTTGCGCCATGCCTTTCCCGGCCTGCTGGCGGCGGCCGGCGGCGAGACCGCGCTGCTCGATGCGCCCGAGAAGGCCGGCGAAGCGGAGCTTGCCGCGACCTTGCGCGGGCACGGCGTGGAGATGGTGCTGGGCCTGCCGATTCCCGCCTCGGGTCCGGGCGCCCCGCGCGGCGCCCTGTGCCTCATGTTCGGCGAACGCCGGGCCTTTTCGCAGGCCCAGCTGGCGGCCTGCGACGACCTGGCGCAGCTGGCCGCCTTCGGCCTGCGCATGGCGGAACTGATGCGCGAGAGCGAAGAGCTGCTTGGCCGCGTCACCCAGCTGGCCACGCTCGACGCCCTGACCGGCGTGGCCAACCGCCGCCACGGCGAATTCCTGATGGAGCAGGAGATCAGGCGGGCGCGCCGCTACCGGGTGCCGCTGGCCCTGATCGCCTTCGACATCGACCGCTTCCGCAACATCAACGACAGCTTCGGCCACCCGGTGGGCGACGTGGTCCTGCGCACCGTCGCCGATACCGCGCGGCTTCTCCTGCGTTCGAGCGACGTGCTGGTGCGCTCGGGCGGCGAGGAATTTCAGGTGATCGCGCCCCACACCAGCGCGATCGACGGCCTCAAGATGGCCGAGAAGCTGCGCGCGGCCATCGAGGGCACCGAGATGCCGGGCTGCGACCATGTGACCATCAGCCTGGGCGTGGCCCAGTTGGGGGAGACCGAGTCGGGCGATTCCCTCGCCGTGCGCGTCAACGCCGCACTGGCGCGCGCCAAGCGGGCCGGCCGCAACTGCGTCGAACTGGCGATGCAGTGAGCGGCCCCGCCCGGTCCGCCCTGTGGTAGGCTGGCGGCTTTTCTAACAAGCAATTTTTCATGCTCTCCTGGCTACGGCACTACCGGCGAGCGATGCTGCCCGGCGATATCAGCGCCGGCATCGTCGTCGCCATGATGATGATCCCCCAGGGCATGGCCTACGCCATGGTGGCCGGCCTGCCGCCGGTGGTCGGCATTTACGCCAGCATCCTGCCGCCGCTCCTGTATGCGCTGTTCGGCACCAGCAGCACCCAGTCGATCGGGCCGATGGCGATCATCTCGCTGATGACTGCATCGAGCCTGGCGCCGCTGGCCGCGCCGGGCAGCGCGCTCTACGGAGTGCTGGCGGCCCAGCTGGCGCTGCTGTCGGGCGTGGTGCTGCTGGCCTGCGGCCTGCTGCGCATCGGCTTCCTCGCCAACTTCTTTTCGCGCCCCGTGATGAGCGGCTTCACCATCGGTTCGGCGATCCTGATCATCTGGGGCCAGCTGCCGGCTCTGCTGGGCGGAAAGCTGCCGCACGTCCACCTGCCGAGCGTGCTGCTGGGCCTGGGCGCGCTGGCGCTGCTCATGTGGGCGCGCCAATACTTGACGGGGACGCTGCGCCGCATTGGCCTGCCGCCGGGGGCTGCCGACATCGGCGCCAAGCTGGCCCCGATGGGCGTGGTGCTCGGTTCCCTCGCCCTTGTGACGGCCCTGGCCCTGGACGCGCAGGGCGTGGCGACCACCGGACAGGTGGCGGGCGGGCTCCCCGGGCTGAACCTGGCCACGTCCAGCGCGCACTGGCAGCCGCTGCTGCAACCGGCGCTCCTGATCGGCTTCATGATCTTCCTGATCAGCATGTCGGGCGCCCAGACCCTGGCGCTCAAGCGCGGTGAGAAGCTGGCCAGCAATGCCGAACTGGTGGGCCTGGGCGCGGCGAACATCGGCAGCGCGCTGAGCGGCGGCTTCCCGGTCACGGGCAGCATCTCGCGCTCGGCGGTCAACTTCGCGGCCGGCGCCAACAGCCAGCTGGCCAGCGTCATCACGGCAAGCCTGCTGGGCGTGGCCCTGGTCGCCCCCAACGGCTGGCTGGCGCTGCTGCCGCTGCCGGTGCTGGCGGCCACCATCATCGTCGCCGTGCTCGGCATGCTCGACCTGTCGCTGCTGCGCACCGCCTGGCATTACGACCGCGCCGACGCGGCGGCCCTGGTGGCCACGGCGGCCGGCGTGCTGGGCCTCGGCGTGGAGGCGGGCGTGGTGGTCGGCGTGGCGCTGTCGATGGGCTCCCTGATCTGGCGCGCCAGCCGGCCGCACATCGCGGTGCTGGGCCGCATCGCGGGCACCGAGCACTTCCGCAATATCGACCGGTATTCGGCGGCGACCGCACCTGGCCTCCTGATGCTGCGGGTCGACGCGGGCCTCTTCTTCGGCAACGTGGAGGCGGTGAACGAACGCATCGAGGACGAGCTCGCGGCGCATCCGGACACGCGCCACCTGGTGCTGGTGCTGTCGGCCGTGAATGCGATCGACACCTCGGCCCTGTTCGGGCTGAAGGAACTGAATGCCTCGCTGTGCCAGCGCGGCGTGTTGCTGCACCTGGCCGAAGTCAAGGGGCCGGTGATGGACAGGCTCAAGCAGAGCGATTTGTTGCAGACCCTGGGCGGCCGCCTCTACCTGAGCGCGGCCATGGCCTGGGACGACCTGGTTCAATGACGTTTGACAAGGTGAGTCCGATGCGTCACCACCTTTTCACGCTGGGCTGCTTCGGCGCCGCGATCACGCTCTATGTGCTGGGCGAGCAGCACCATGCCGGGCTCCTGATCGCCGCGGGCGGGCTCAGCGAACTCCTGGGCTGGAAACGCCTGCTGTCGCGCAAGGGACGCAGCTGAGCCGCCGGGTGTATTGACGTAATGCATCCCGCGACGTAGGATTGTTCCTACGCGACTTGCATAGGGCCGCGATCGACAGGCCGCATAAGAAGAGGGCAGGGATGACCCGACACGAGACACCGGCGACCCGGTTCGCCAGCTGGAGCGCGGCCGACAGGATTACCGGGCCGCCCCAGGTGCGCGGCCCCCTGCCCACGATGCTCGCAGCCGCGCTGGCCGGCGTACTTGCCGGCAGCGGCGTCCTCACGGCGTCCAGCCCTGCGCAGGCCGCCGACGTCAAGGCCAGCGGCCGCATCATGGCCGGCCACATCGTGCGCGTCCAGGAACGCGATCCCCACTTGATGACCGGCGTGAACGCCGCCGCCATCGGCCTGTCGGGCCTCGGCAGCGGCGGCAATGCGGACGACGCCAATACCAATTACGACAAAGGCGACGCGGTCTCGCGCGCCGTCAAGGCGATCGTCGAGGTCTCGGCGGTGGAGGGCGGCTGGTCCGGCATGCTGCGCGCCAAGGCCTGGCACGACGCCGGCCTGCACCGCGATGGACGGCCATGGGGCAATGTGGCGAACGGTTACGCGGCCGGCGCGCCGCTGTCGGACAGCGGCGCGCCGCGGCGTTCGCGCTTTTCCGGCGTGACCCTGCTGGACGCCTGGGTGCAAGGGCGCTTCATGCCGGCCGCGCTGCCCCTGACGGTGCGCCTGGGCCAGCAGACGCTCCCCTGGGGCGAACGCGCGCTCACGCCGGGCGGACTGGAAGCGCTCAACCCGCGCGATGCCCCCGGCCTGCACCGGGCCGCGCCCGTGCAGGCCGAGACCGTGGTGCCGCGCCCGATGCTGTTCGCACGTCTCGAACCGGCGGCCGGATTCGGCGTGGAAGCGTTCTACCAGCCGGGCTTTCGGCCCTCCACGCTGGACGTCTGCGGAACGCTCTGGTCGATGAGCGACTACCTGGTCGACGGCTGCGACAAGGTGATGTCGGGCCAGCCCATCGTCAGCGACCGCGCCCGGCTGCCGCTGGGGGCCTACCAGAAACGCCTGCCGACACGGCATCCGGACGCCGGCGAGTTCGGCGTCGGCTTCAGCTGGCGCCCGCAGGGGACAGAGCTCGAAGTCGGCCTCTATCACGCCCGCTACCATTCGCGCAGCGCCTTGCCCAGCCTGCGGCGCTCGGGCCGTCCGGATGGCCCGGCCCTGATCGCCGGCGATCCGGACGGGCGCAATATGGCCTACTTCACGGAGTACCCGGAAGGCTTGCGCATCAGCGCACTCACCATCTCGCACAAGCTGGACGCGGCTGCCGTCCACGGCGAACTGTCCTACCGTCCCGGCACGCCCTTCATGCTGGCGCCGGGCGACGTGCTGCAGCCTTTTCTCAGCGCGACGGCGCCCGCGCTGCTGCGTGCCCGCGCCGATGCGGTGGCGCCGGGCGGCGTCTTCCACGGTTACGACCTGTATGCGATGTGGCAGGCGCAGCTCGGCGCGCGGCGCGATTGGCAATGGGGCGGCGTCAAGCTGACAGGAGTGGCCGAATTCGTGGGCAAGCATGCGCGCGAGCTTCCGGCCGCAAGCGTGGTGCGCTACGGTCGCGCCGACATCTTCGGCGTTGGTCCCGTCCACGGCCAGTGCACCGTGACCACGGGCGATGCCGCGCGCCAGTGCAGCCTGCGCGGTTATGCGACACCGAATGCCTGGGGCTACCGGCTGCGCCTGGACGCGCGCTTGCCGACGCTGGGGCCGCAACTGGCCACCAGCGCGAGCCTGCTGTTCGTGCATGACGTGAAAGGGTGGTCGGGCGACCTGTTGCTGGGTGAAGGACGCAGGTCGATGAACCTGGCGCTGCGCTTCGAATACCGTAAGCGCTACCTGGCGGAGCTGGGCTACCAGCCTTCATGGGGAGGCGACTACCACCAGGCCGCGGACCGCGATACGGCCTCGTTCGCGCTGGGACTGAAATTCTGAGCCTGCCGCCGGGGCAGGCGGGGCGTCAGGTGCGGCGGCGCTGCGGCTCGGACGGGTCGCGCGGCGGGGCCAGCTTGATCGGCGCGGCCTGGTCGGGATACAGGCCCTGGCGGCCTTCGTAGACGGCGGCGATCGCGGCCATGTCCTTCTCGGGGTCGCCGCTCACGGTCAAGGTGTCGACCACGCCCAGCACCTTGGCGCGGTAGTCGATGTATACCAGCACCAGCGGCACCTTGGCCGTGGTGGCGAGATGGTAGAAGCCGCTCTTCCAGTGCGGCCGGTAGCTGCGCGTGCCTTCCGGCGTGATCGCGATCCAGCACCATTTTTCGGCCAGCATGGTCTGGGCCAGCTGGCGCGTCGCGCCCATCGAGGCGCGGCGGTCGATCGGAATGCCGCCCCAGTAGCGCATGATGGTGCCCATCGGGCCGCGGAACAGCGAGTCCTTGGCCACCCAGCGGAACTTCAGGCCGACCGCCCACTTGGCGAACAGGCCGACCAGGAAATCCCAGTTCGAGGTGTGCGGGTAGACCACTGCGATGCCATGCGGACCCGGCAGGGGCTTGAATCGCACTTCCCAGCCGGCCAGCGTAAGCAGGCGCAGGGCGGTACGCTGGCCCCAGGTAGGCAGGCTGGCGGGGCGCAGCTTGAAATCGTCCATCACTTCTCCGTCGCTATCTCTATATTGTTATTGTGCAATTTCCGCTTCCTGCGGAAAAATAAGCGAGGAATTCTATAGTGCTGAGGAAAGACGAACAAGGAAAAAAGCTGGTGGGAGTCATGAGCTGTGGTTATCATGCCGCTGTTTAATTAGCAATGCCACGCCCGATTCCTGGCAATATTGACGAGCTTACATCGAATGGATATCACGATTTACCATAACCCGCGCTGCGGGACTTCCCGTAACACCCTGGCGGCGATCCGCGAGGCCGGCCACGAGCCGCAGGTCGTCGACTACCTGGCCACGCCGCCCTCGCGCGAGGCGCTGCGGGCGATGATCGTCGCCGCCGGTCTCACGGTGCGTGAGGCAATCCGCAGCAAGGAGGCGGTGTATGCGGAACTGGGGCTGGATGCGCCGGGCCTCGGCGACGAGGCTTTGCTGGACGCGATGGTGGCGCATCCTGTTCTCATCAACCGGCCCTTCGTCGTCACGCCGAAAGGTGTGCGGCTGTGCCGTCCGGTGGAGCGCGTCAACGAGATCCTGTGAAGGCGGCGTGCCCGTTGCAGGAAGCAGGAAGGATATCCAGGAGCGCTGTACAACAAACCTTGTGCGCTGTGCTGGCGACGACTTCGAACACTGAGTCAATCTGAACGTGTGCGATCGGCCACAACCGGCCATCGCCCATGTCGCCTGCCCAGGCCAAGCCTTTTAAGAGACGACGTATATGCCAATCAAAGCAAGGCCATTTGGGTGCCAGGAGCAGTTTGACTGGGGCGCAGACATCCACTCTGTTTGCTACGACGGCCGCCTGTCGATACGCGTCCTTCGAAACCGCAACAGGGATGACGGCATTGAGGTCTCGTTTTCCCAGGTTGACGGCTTCAGGCTTTTGGACGAAGTCCCGTTGGCGGAGTACTGGATGGCTGAGGAGTTTCCTTCAGGTTATCCCGTCCTTGAGGTCTTCGATGGTGGGTGGGCGAAGGAAGAAGACACGCGCCTCGGGTACACCGAGCAGCAACGTGAGTGGATCATCGTAACGGCTGGCGCGTGCGTTAGCGTTTTTTCGAAGCATGAACCACAAATTCGTGAGGCTATCTGGCCCGCCAAGGCCTAGGCATTCACACGCGGCGGCCAACGACTGCTTTGGGTCGAAACCCGAAGCCACAGCGTGACACCGAAGCCGCAGCGCACTACGATTCAACATTGGCCCAAGAAAAAACTGGTTGACAATTCTCAGGCTAGCCGCACTCAGCGGGCCGGTCCCGGGAGCTGACGATCGCATCGGCCACGCCGACATCCTGTTAAGATCGCCACTTACCATCCTACTCAGTACCGACGATGCTCGACCTGGCAAGCAGCACAACCGTATTACAAATTACAGCCCTCGCAAAATCAGAAATCGGCCGCATCCTTGCCACCTTGATCGTGTTCTGGCTGTCAGCCGCCAGCATCGGATTCTTGCAGCGGCGCGCCGTGACACGCTGCGTCGACGAGCAAGAATTCGCTCGCCGGCGTGGCAACTTCGTTTTAGTCAAGAACCTGATTCTTGCCGGCGCCATGGTGGCGCTGAGTATTATCTGGGCCTCGAAAATTGCAGGCGTGGCGCTGTCGGTTGCTGCGGTCGCCGGCGCGATGCTCATCGTCTCGAAGGATTTTCTTGCGAGTCTGCTAGGTACCGCCGTGTTCGCGATCACGCGGCCATACCGCGTGGGGGATTTTATCGAGATCGACGGCGTGTCTGGACGGGTGGTCGATACCAGCATGCTCAACACGACAGTGGCCGATACATCGGAGGGCAACCTGATTACTGGCGCGAACGTAATTTTGCCCCATGCAATGCTACTTTCGATGCCGGTGAAGAACCTGACGGCCACAGGACAATATGTGCTTTGCCTGCTTCCGGTATCGGTGTCGCATCGCGACCTCATGCACTGCGAACCTTTGCTTCTGAAGGCCGCGCAAGAGGTGTGCGGGGAATGGATTGACGAAGCGAGCCAGCATCTCAAAAGGATGGAATCGCGTGAAATGATCGACCTGCCGTCCGGCAGCCCCAAGGTCGTCATGGACCTGAGCAGGCACGAGCATGCGGTATTGACTCTGCGATACGCTTGCCGGCCGGATGAGCGCATCAACGTCGAGCAGGCGATTCTGCGCCGATACCTGACTCTGATAGGACAAGGGCCACACGAAGCCACCAGTGCTGCCAAACCATCTGTCAGCAGAATCGAGAGCGCCGCTCGCTGACACCGCCATTCGCTTGCTCGCCCGCCGCCTCGTCCGCCGCCTCTTCTCGTAGAGACGTCTATGGCATGTGCGGTTGGCTTCAAGGCGAGGACTGCGTCAACCCCGCCGGCCCCGGCCCGTCGTGCGGGACCGCGCCGATATCGGGCTGGCGTATCGGCTGCATCGCCACGGCATCGGTCGCGCTCGGCGGCAGGCCCTTGCCGATGGCGGGTGAGCCGGGCCGCAGCCGGAAGTCCGGCACCGGCTGGGAGCGGTGGTAGTCGGCGAACAGCGGCGGAGCGCTGATCGTGCCGGTGTGCTGGCGCCCCGGCGAGAGCTTCCAGTCGCCCTCCGCGTTCTGGTAAACCAGGTTGTGGCGGTAGCTCAGGTTGGGCCCGGTCGCGCCCTGTTCCACGATGCCCTGGATATTGTCGAACACGATGTTGTTCACCGTGTGGGTGTGGTCGTTCGGCCCCTTGCCATGGTAGAAGTCGCCGCTGCCCACGAAGATGCCGATGCCGGAGGCGGCCACCGTGTTGCCGCGGATGGTGACGTGGCTGGCGTCGTGCCACAGGTGGATGCCGCTGCCCGAGGCGCGGTAGATGATGTTGTCGCGTACGCTGGCCGTGGTGCCGATGTAGATGCCGTGCATGGTGCGGCAGTCCGGCGGGCCGATGTCGTGCACGTGGTTGCCGGCGACGTCGGCGTCGTTGCCCTTGTAGTAGCCGTCGACGCCGATGCCGGCCCCGCCGCGCGGCTCGCAGGGCACGTCGGTGCCGATGTGGTGGACGTGGTTGTGGTGGATGCCGTTGTGCGAACCGGCGTTGTAGATGCCGCTCAGCCACTTGATGCCGCTCTGGTATTGGGTGCCGTCGATCTCGAAGCCGATGATGTCGAGGTAGTTGGCGCGGTTGTCCCAGGCCGAGGGCTGGCGCGAGTCGAGCGGCGGCACGACGCGCGCGGCGCCGCGCTCGGTCGATTCGAAGACGATGCGCGCCTCGGCGGTGCCGTGCGTGGTGGTGCGCACCCCGCCGAAGTAGATGCCGGGGGCGACGTGCACGGTGGTGCCGGGCGTGGCGGCCTGGGCGGCCCGCGCCAGGGTGCGGAAGGGTTCCTCGCGGGTGCCGGGATTGCTGTCGGAACCCGAGGGGGCGACATAGAGCTCGGTGCGCACCAGTTGCGGGATGACGAGGTCTTCCTGGCCGCCGTCGCGCAGGCGGCAGCCGCCGAGCAAGGCGGAGCACAGCAGCGCGAGCAGCGCTGCCGCCAGCCGCCCTGCCGTCAAGGCGGTGCGCAGGGAGCCGGGTGCGGCAGGTGCGGCATGGGCGGGTGTGCGCGGCATCTTTTCCTCGTGGCGGTGTGACCCGTCCAGTTTGACGCGGCACAAGCGGAAAGGGGGCCGGTTAGCTCAACGTCTTCCTTGAGCGCGCTCAACACGCCATCCGGGCTGTCAGGCCTCGGCGGCGCCGGTCGCCAGCGCCACCGCCGGCATGTAGGCGTCGAGGAATTCGGCCGGCATGCGGCGCGGCCGGCCGCTGGCGATCTCGATGCAGACCAGGTCCCAGCGTCCGCGCAGGACGGTGGCGCCGTCGCTCTCGCGGCGCAGCTGGAAGCGGCGTTCCATCGCCAGCTTGCCGTCGCCGGCGGTCAGCCAGGTGGACAGCAGCAGCGCTTCGCCGAGCACCGTCGGCAGCAGGTAGTCGTAGTCGCCGCGGCGGATCGCCATCGCGCGGTCCAGGCGCCGGTAGTCGTCCAGGGTCAGGCCGAGCTGGTGCGAGTGGGCCCAGCCGGCCTGCTCGCACCAGCGGACGTAGACGGCGTTGTTCGTGTGGTTCAGGCCGTCGATGTCCCCTGGCTGGGGCGTGACGGGCAGGGTGAAGGGGTGCGGATAATCCCAATCCAAGTGTGGCCTCGTGTTGCTGTTGGGCGGCAGATGCCGCCAAACCGCCATTGTACGGTGCCCGGGAGGTGGACGTGCTCAGGCGCCCCAGTTGAGCTCGACCAGCAGGGCCTGGTGGCTTGAACCCTGTTCGCTGGCGTCGACCCGCACCCGCGCTACCCGTCCGGCCAGGTCGGCGCTGGCGAACACGTAGTCGAAGGTGAAGGGTGCGCAGGCTTCCGGATGGTGGTCGTGCAGGCCCACGGTGGGCGCATGGCGGCGGCCGGGCTGGGCCAGGTGCCAGCAGTCGCGCCAGGGCTGGGTGCCGTCGCTGAACGGGGCCAGCAGGCGCTGGTGCTCCGGCGAGCCGGGCAGCATGTTGAAGTCGCCGGCGAGCAGGGCGGGCAGGGCGCGCGGGGTCGGCGCGAAGGGCCCGTTGCCCGCAGCCTGGGGGCAGCGCGCGTGCTGGCTGGCCTCGCGGTGCAGTTCGCGCAGGCGCTCCACCTGGGCCATGCGCTGGCGCTGGGAAAAATATTCGAGATGGACACTGACGATGCGCAGCTGTCCGCCGGGCGCGTCCACGGTCAGTTCCAGCGCCGTGCGCGGCATGCCCATCACGCCGGGCTCCGGCGGCCAGGGAAGGGAGTGGCGCAGCGCCTGCAGTACCGGGTGGCGCGAAATCACCATCATGCCGAAATGCCGCCGCCCCTGCCGGCCGCCCGGCAGCGCGCTATCGCAGGCGATGGCCTCGATTCCGGTGTAGCCGGGCAGGCGTTCGCGCAGCAGGGCGAACTGGTCTTCGCCGCCCTCCGTATAGCCGCTTGAAACTTCTTGCACACAAAGCATGTCAAAACTGCAAAAGCGGTCGAGGCATGCGATGATACGGTCGAGATCGGTTTTACCGTCCGGGCTGCGGCCGGACTGGATATTCCAGGTGACGAGCTTGAACATGGGGATCCTCTCAAGAGTCCCACAGGCTAGCGTGCGTCCCGGGCCACCGACTTGAAGAAGCTCAGGCGTGCAAGAAGCAGGCGCCTTGTCAGGAGACGGCATGTTTACGATGATCCTCCTGCTCTACCTGCAGCAGCACCGCGATGTGATGTTGGAGAGTACGAGCTTGAAAGGAAGCTTTCAAACGAAGAAGGAATGCGAGGCGGCCGCCGTGCGCCTGCGCGGGCCCCTGCCCACGCCCGATGGCTACGCTGCCGCCTGGCACGACGCCATCTGCATTCCCATCAACCGCGGCGTCATCGTCAACGAGGGCAAGCCGGTGGACCTGGGCAAGCTGCTGCAGGGGCGTCCACCGGTGGTGTGCGAAGGCACCGGCGCCTGGCGCCGGGTGGCGGAGCTGTGCGGCCCCGGCGGCGCGAAACGGAACGGCGGCTAGTCCCGCTTCCACACGACCTGGCTGGGGCAGCGCACCTGGCCGGCGCCGCCTTCGTGGCCGCGCGAATCGAAGAGTTCCACCCCGCCGCCTTCGGCGCCGCCGATGCGTGGCCGCACGAAGCCGCTGGTGCGGCAAAAATACCTGCCGCCACGCCGGAAGCGGTAGATCGTCTGTCCATCCGGCGTGGTGTAGGTTTCGGTCTTGATGGAGAGGCTGTCGTCCTTGCGGGCGTCCTCGAGGCCGCTCACGAAGCGTCCCCACGCGGTGTCGGCGTGCTCCGGCACACCGGACTTCCCCTTGCGCATCTCGCGGTCGATGGCGACGGCGTCGCGTCGGGCGCGCGCGGCGATGCTGTCCGGCGCCGCCTCGGCGGGCGCCGGTTCCGGCGCGGGGGAGAAGGAATCTGCTGCAGGGCGCGGCGCTTCCCCAGGCGCGGTGATGGCTTCGGGTTCCCGGCTGCGGCGGCGCGCCGGCACGCCGCGCACCGGAGGGGCGGCGGGCGGCGGGACATCGACACGCGGCGCCGGCTTGTCGGGAAGGGGAGGAGGAAGGGGAATCAGCTCGAACACCCGCTCTTCGACGGTGTCGGCGGCCGGCGGATGCGCGATCCGCCAGCTGGCGGCCAGCAGCAGGTGCAGGCCGATGGTCAGCAGCAGCCCCTTGGCGTGCGTGCGGCGCAGCAGCGCCGCCGGGCCGTAGGTCAACGCCGGCTGCCGCATCCAGTCCTTAGGACTTCGGCGCCGTCAGGGCCTGCTTGATCGCCACGCAGCGCTGGTCTTCCTGCAGCGTGTCGAGCAGTGAACGGCGGGTGCCGGCGCTCAGGTCCTTCATGGTGTTCGCCGCCTTCGTCAGGCGCGCCACGCTCGCAGGGGTGCAGCTTGCCGGGATCATGGTGCCCGCATAGGTGCGCATGAAGACCGGGCCGGCCGCCTTGTCGATCGCCGGCAGCTTGGCCAGCCTGCGCTCCGCAGTCATCTCGTCGAGCTTCTTCTGCTCGGCCGGGTACATCGCGCCCATCGCCGTGCGGAGGCGCGAGAAAGGCAGCTTGGTCTGCAGGTCCTCGACCTTGTCCAGCCACTCGGCCTTCACCGCCGGATCCGGACGGACCACGGTGGCGGCAAGCGCCGCGCCCTGGCCGGTGTCGGACTTGTCGCGTTCCTGCTCGGCCGCCAGGAGGCTTGCCGCACCCTGGTAGTTGTAGCGATTCAGGCGGGTGATGATGGACCAGCGCTGGTCCTGGCCGATCTTCAGGCCTTCCGTGCCCTGGCCCTCGAGCATGCCGGCCAGGCGCGCCAGCGCCTCCGGGCTGCTCGCCAGGCCCAGGTAGAGACCGAACCAGCTGCGCTGGAAGCTGTCGTTACCCTTGTTGGCGACCACGCCCTGCCAGGCCATGTCTTCCAACTGCTTGGCGGTCTGTTTCGACCAGGCGTTGTCGATGCCCATGGCGTTGATGTACATCTTCGAGGCGCCGATCTTGCCCAGCACGTCGCCCAGCAGGGTGTAGTCCTTCTCCTGCGGCGCATTCGCCAGGGCCACCTGGATGAATTCGTTCAGCGGCAGCTTGGCGTCGCGCACGCCGTCCCACAGGGCTTGCCACAGCATGGCGCGCAGCAGCGGATCCTCGACGCCTGCCAGCGTGGTGCGTGCGGTCTCGAAGGAGCGCTGGTCCAGGTTGACCTTCACGAAGCCCCAGTCCTGGTAGTTCGGATAAACCAGGTCCGGGCAGGCGGCGCCCACCAGGCCCGGCACCGTGGTCTTCGCGCCCGCGTAGGTGATCGGCACGTTCTTGTCGAGCACCAGCTTGCCGTTCACGCGCTTGAAGGCGGCGACCTGCACGCGCTGTTCGCGCAGGGTCGGCAGTTCCTTGCTGGGCGCGGTCTGCTGCAGCGAGAAGGCGTTGATCTTGCCGGCCTTGCAGCTGTAGTTGGCGGTGATGGTGTTTACGCCGGCCTGGTAGAGCCAGTCCTGGGTCCACTTCGACAGGTCGCGGCCGGCCGCCTGGCCCAGGCTGCCGATGAAGTCTTCGAGTTTCGCGTTCTGCCAGGAGTACTTCACCAGGTAGTTGTGCACGCCCTTGCGGAACACTTCCTCGCCCAGCATGTGGCGCAGCTGCTTGAGGGTCGAGGCCCCCTTCGAATAGGTGATCGCGTCGATGTTGTCGAAGGCGTTGGCCGAGGACGGCACCGGCACTTCGATCGGGTGGGTCGAGACCTTCTGGTCCTGGGTGTAGGCGCCCTGCTTGTCCTGCTGGTAGAAGGACTGCCAGGCGTCCTTGAATTCGGTCGCCTCGGCGGTGGCCAGGGTCGCCATGAAGGAGGCGAAGCTCTCGTTCAGCCACAGGCCGTTCCACCACTTCATGGTGACCAGGTCGCCGAACCACTGGTGCGCCATCTCGTGCATGATGACTTCGGCCAGGCGCATCTTCTGCGCCGGGGTCATCTCGGACTTGTACAGGAAGCCGCCTTCGGCGAAGGTGATCGCGGCGGCGTTTTCCATCGCGCCGTACAGGAAGTCAGGCACCAGCAGCTGGTCGTACTTCTCGAACTGGTAAGGGATGCCGAAGTAGTTGTCGAAGAATTCGAGGCCGCTCTTGGTGTAGCGGAACCAGTCGCCCGGCGTCACCTGCTTGGCGACGGACTGGCGCGCGAACAGGCGCATCGGGTACTTGCCGCTCTTGTCTTCCCAGACCTGGTAGGGACCGGCGTGCAGCGAGAAGTTGTAGGGGCTGAGCTTCTTCGTCTTCGGGAAGGTCCAGCGCTTGCCGCCGGCGGCGTCGGCGATGTTCGATTCGCGGGTGGTGGTGACCACGTGCCAGTCGCCCGGCGCGTTCACGGTGACGGTGTAGGTGGCCTTCAGGTCGGGCTGGTCGAACACCGCGAACATCTGGTGCGCGGCGGCCGGCTCGAAGTGCGAGTAGGTGTAGACCTTGCCGTCGACCGGGTCGACCATGCGGTGCAGGCCTTCGCCATTGGTGCTGTGCAGGCGCTCGTAGGCGATGGTGACGGTGTTCTTGCCCTTGGCCAGGGTGTCGGCCGGCAGGGTGACGAACCAGTTGTTGTAGGTCGGGGTGACCTGCTTGCCGTTGATGGTGACCGATTTCACGGTCGCCTTGTTCAGGTCGATGGTGAGGGCCGAATCGGTGTCCTTCAGGTCGAAGGTGACCGTGGTGGTGCCGGCGAAGGTCTCCTTGCCGGTCAGGGTGAAGTCGAGCACGTAGTCCACGTTCGACACACGGCTTGACCTGGCCATGGCATCGGCTTCCGACAGATAGGCGTTCTCGGCGCGTGCCGGGGCGGGTGCGGCGTGGGCGGCGTTGAAGGCGAAGCTTGACGCGATGGCCAAGGCCAGTACGCGGGGGGCGAAGTGTTTCACGTGGTCTCCTGGAGGACAGCGCGCTATGGGGGGCGCTAAAAATAATCGCGCAAGAATAGCATGAGACAGCTGTCAAACACACCACATGCATATCGTTTTGTAGAACGTATGTACGGGGTGCGCGGTGCGGGGAGACGGGCGGAAAGGGCGGGGGAAACGGGGCCCCGGCCTGCGCCGGGGCGACGGTGGTATTGCCGGCTTACGCGAGCGCCGGGTAGTCGATGTACCCTTCGGCGCCCGGTGCGTAGAAGAGCTCAGGCTTCGGCTGGTTCAGCGGCGCGTTCTGCGCGAAGCGCCGCGGCAGGTCCGGGTTCGCGATGAACCACACGCCGAAGGCCACGGCATCCGCTTCGCCGGATGCGATCAGCTGCTCCGCGCTTTCCCTGGTCAGCTTCTCGTTGGCGATGTAGACGCCGCCGAATTCCTTCTTCAGGTGGGCGCGCAGGCTGTCGTCGCCGATGGCTTCGCGGGCGCAGATGAAGGCGATACCGCGTTTTCCCAGCTCGCGGGCGACGTAGCCGAAGGTCTCGCGCGGATTCGAGTCGCCCATGGTGTGCTGGTCGCCGCGCGGCGCGAGGTGCATGCCGACGCGGTCCGCGCCCCAGACGTCGATGCAGGCGTCCGTCACTTCGAGCATCAGGCGGGCGCGATTTTCCAGCGAGCCGCCGTACTGGTCGGTGCGCTGGTTGGTGGAATCCTGCAGGAACTGGTCGAGCAGGTAGCCGTTGGCGCCGTGGATCTCGACGCCGTCGAAGCCGGCCTTCTTCGCGTTCTCGGCGCCCTTGCGGTAGGCGGCGACGATGGCCGGGATCTCGGCCGTCTCGAGGGCGCGCGGGGTGACGTGGTCACGCTTGGGGCGCAGCAGGCTGACGTGGCCGTTGGCGGCAATCGCGGACGGGGCGACCGGCAGCTGGCCGTCGAGGAAGTGCGGGTCCGAGATGCGGCCCACGTGCCACAGTTGCAGGACGATGCGTCCACCGGCCTTGTGCACGGCGTCGGTGACGAGCTTCCAGCCTTCGACCTGTTCGCTAGACCAGATGCCCGGGGTGTCGGCATAGCCCACGCCCATCGGGGTCACGGCGGTGGCTTCCGACAGGATCAGGCCGGCGCTGGCGCGCTGCACATAGTATTCGGCCATCATCGCGTTCGGCACGCGACCCGCCCCGACGGCGCGCGAGCGGGTCAGCGGGGCCATGATGATGCGGTTCGGCAGTTCGAGGGCGCCGACCTTCAGCGGGTCAAACATCGTTGTCATGTGGAGCTACTCCTAAAGTCCGTCATTCAGTTGGTCGAGGAAGGCCTGGATGACCTCCTCGTTACGCTGGAAGAAGATGAACTGTCCGACGCGCCTCGTGCTCACCAGCCCGGCCTTGTGCAGGGTCGCCAGGTGGGCCGACACGGTCGACTGCGACAGCTTGGCGCGCTGGTCGATCAGCTTGCAGCACACGCCCATGTCGAGCGGGTGTTCCTGCTCGGCGAAGTGCTGGTGCGGATCCTTCAGCCAGTGCAGGATCTGGCGCCGCACCGGGTTCGCAAGGGCCTTGTGGATCGCGTCGATGTCCATGATTTCTTCCTTGTATCGGGTTCTTTCGATCCGAATATCGTCATCTTACGATATATGCGGAAATCCTGCTGGCGCCGCTATACTGCGCGCTTTTGCAGGGAGTAGTCTGGATGAGTTGGGTATATCTGTTCATTGCCGGCTTGCTGGAAGTGGCCTGGGCGGTCGGCCTGAAATACACGGCCGGCTTCACGAAACTGTGGCCCTCGGTGTTCACCATCACGACGATGGCCGGCAGCGTCGGCATGCTGGGCCTGGCCTTGCGCCAGCTGCCGCTGGGTACCGCCTATGCGGTGTGGACCGGCATCGGGACCGTTGGCACGGCCATCGCCGGCATGGTGCTGCTGAACGAGCCGGCCGGCGCGCTGCGCCTCGGGGCGATCGCGATGATCGCCGGCGGAATCATCGCGCTCAAGATGCTGACGCCGGCTTGATGCGAACTTACTCGCGGCCGAAGCGCGGGTTCGGACGGGTCATGTAGTACCACTCCGAGTTGGCGGAGGCCTTCGCGTCCGGGAACAGGATGCGGCCGCTGAATTCCGCCTTCACGACCGTGCCGTCGGCGCGCACGCCGATCTCGTCGCCTTCGTTCACGGGGTCGAAGCTGGCCCAGGCGCGGCTGAACCGGTCGTCCGCGTGCAGCTTGTCATGCACGGTCACCATGGACAGCGCTTCCATGTCCTCGAAAGCGATCGGCTCCGGGTCCGGCGCTTCGATCACCTTCAGGTGGGCCAGGGTGTTCATGATGGCGCGGTAGGCCACGTCAGGCGCGGCCGGGTCTTCGTGCTGGCCGCACTCCAGGGTCAGGGCCCAGCCGCCGGTGCTGCGCATGTATTCGGTGGTGCCGACGCCGTAGCGCAGCACGGTCTCCAGTTCGTCCGCATTGCGGCTGCGGCGCTTGACGCCGTCGCCGTAGGTGGCCAGCCAGCCGTCCACGAAGCGCTTCACGCCCAGGCGGCGGGCCAGCGCACGCTCTTTTTCCGCATGCTGGAAGGGCTGCAGCGGGCCGTCGTTGTTGAGCGGGCCGACCATCACGAAGGGCAGGCCGCCGACGGCGTTGAAGGAATGCAGGTCGAGCAGCACCTCGTGCCGGGCGAGCAGGGGGCAGAGCCAGTTGGCGATGTGGTCCTCGAAGTCCTGGGGATCCTCTTTCGGGAACAGGTTGCGGTTCAGGTTGCGGTCGCCGTTGCGGGTGTTCTGTTCGTAGGCCTTCGGGTTCACGACCGGCACGAAGGTGACGCTGCCCGCGGCGATGTGCAGCTTGCCACTGTCGATCTCCTCCATGATGCGGCGGATCGCGATGGTGCCGCAGACTTCGTTGCCATGGGTCGCGCCCATGATGATGACGCGCGGACCGGGCTGGATGCCGGTGTAGTTGACGGATTTGAACTGGTACTGGCTGGAAGAGGTCATTGCGGCAGGGCTCGGAATAAATGGTGCCGATATTCTATCGGTAAAGATGGCGGCGGGCGAGGGCGCATGGCATGATCGGCATTTTCCGCACTTGCCCCAGCCGCATGCAATCCTCGTCCACCGTTCGCGTCCACGGCCTCGACACCCTGCGCGCACTCGCCGTGTCCTTCGTCGTGCTGCACCACTACGTGCTGTTCGTAAGCGATGCGCCGACCTTCGGCTGGGTGGGCAGCATCGGCTGGGTCGGGGTCGACCTGTTCTTCGCGCTGTCGGGCTACCTGATCGGCAACCAGATTTTTGCTGCGATGAAGTCGCCCGGCGGCTTCTCGCTGAAGCATTTCTACGCGCGCCGCCTGCTGCGCACGCTGCCGAACTACTGGGTGGTGCTGGCCCTGTACTTCCTGTGGCCGGCATTCCGCGGCGATGCGCCGCTGCTGCCGCTGTGGAAGTACGCGAGCTTCATCCAGAACTTCGCGCTGGAGCCGGGCAGCGCGTTTTCGCACAGCTGGTCGCTGGCGATCGAGGAGCAGTTCTACCTGCTGCTGCCGGCGGTGGCCCTGATCGGCGCGGCATGCAGGGGCTCGCTGCGCCTGGCCTGGACCGGCATTCTTCTGGCCTTCATCGCGGGGATGCTGGTGCGGGCGGACCTGTGGCAGGAGATGGATGCCCACACTCATAAGCTTTACTTCTACTTCAAGTACATTTATTACTCTAGCTTATGCAGGTACGACGAGCTGCTGGCGGGCGTGGCGCTGGCACTGCTGCGCAACCATCATCCGGGGGCATGGGGCCGCTTGACGAAGCACGGTAACCTGATGGGGCTTGCCGGCCTGCTGGCGTGCGGCGCGGCGTTCTGGTTCTTCCTCGACGACCGCTACGGTTTCGGCATCACCGTCTTCGGGTTTCCGCTGATGGCCTTGGGGTTTTCCCTGCTCATCGTGGCCGGCGTGGCCGAAGGTTCGTTGCTGCGCAACCTGCACGTGCCGGGCGCCGGCCCGCTGGCGCTGTGGTCGTATGCGATCTACCTCTTGCACAAGCCGGTGTGCGTGATGGCTGCCGGTTGGATGGCGGCGCATGGCTACGGCCCGGAACATGCCTTGACCATCGTCGTGCTGCTGACGCTGTCGGTGCTCACTGGCTGGTTGCTGTACCGCCTGGTGGAGACGCCTTTCATGGTCCTGCGCCAACGCTGGGTGCCCGGCAACGCGGCGCGGCCTGCGGGACCGGCGCCGGTCCAGGGCGGCGCAAACCCGATGTGATGGCATCTCGGCGGGTCCTGGTAACGCGCGCCTGCCGGTGTCAATCGCGACCACCTGCCGCGCCGATGTCCTGCAGCTTCCATGCCGCGAGCGCGGCGAGTAGGGCGATGCCGACGACGCTCGCACCGGCAGCCGCGTTGAGGCCAGCGATGAAGGCGTCCTGCGCCTGCGCCAGCAGGCCGTCGGGAAGCGCATGCGCAAACGCGTTCGCCCCGGCGAGGCTGTCCGCCAGAGCCTGCCGCACCTCGTCGGCCAGTCCCTGCGGCATGCCGGCGCCGATCTCGCGGCGGTAGACTGCGGTCGTCACGCTGCCCAGGACGGCGATTCCGATGGCGATTCCCAGTTCCTGGACCGTCTCGGACATCGCCGAGGCGGCGCCGGCCTTCTCCGGCGGCGCCGCGCCGACCACCAGATCGGTGCCCAGGGAGGCGATCGTTCCCAGGCCCAGGTAGACCAGCGAGAATGCCGCGCTGACCTGCACGACATCGTGGGCGCCGCGCGCGAGCAATGCCAGCATCGCATATCCGACGACCGAGACTGCGAGACCGCCGGCCATGACCCGGCCCGGCCGCACGGTCCTGGCAAGCAAGGGGGCGACGATCCCCGCGACCAGCATCGCCAGGGCGGGCGGCGCCATCCACGCCCCGGCCGCGGACGGTGACAGCCCGACGACCAGTTGCAGATACTGCGTGACCAGCAGCATGGTTCCTCCGACCCCGACGAGGCCGCCGAGCAGCACCAGCAGGGCCATGCGGAACGCCCGGCTGTCGAACAGGCTCAGGTCGATCAGCGGATCCGGAAGCCGGCGCTGGCGTCGCACGAAGAGGCGCGCGAAAAAGACGCCGGACAGGATGGCGAGCAGGGCGCCGGTGCCGGCGCCGTAGCGTGCCATGTGCTTGAAACCATAGATGACCGGCAGCAGTGCCAGCAGGCTCAGGACGGCGCTGTGGAGATCCAGCCGGGACGCCCGCGCGGGCCGGTATTCGGGGATGAGCGAAGGCGCAGCCAGCAGCAGGACCGCGACCACCGGCAGCGCCACCAGGAAGGCGGCGCCCCACCAGTAGCGTTCCAGGAGCAGGCCTCCCACCAGCGGGCCGGCGGCCATGCCCAGCGCGAACATGGTAGCCCAGACGCCGATGGCCAGGGCCCGCTGCTCGCGCCGCACGAACATATTGCTGATGAGAGCGAGCGTGGATGGCATGAGGGTGGCGCCCGCGATGCCGAGCAGGGCGCGGGCGGCGATCAGCGCCGCCGGGGTGGGCGCATAGGCAGCCATCACGGACGCTGCGCCGAAGCCCGCCGCGCCGATCATCAGGAGCCTGCGCCGTCCGATACGGTCACCGAGCGCTCCCATCGTGATGAGCAGGCCGGCGATCACGAGGCCATAGATGTCGACGATCCAGAGGGACTGGACGCTGGTCGCCCGCAGGTCGACGGCCAGTGCAGGCAGGGCGAGGTGCAGCAGGGTCAGGTCCAGTCCGAGCAGGATGGTCGGGAGGGCCAGCAGGCCGAGCCCGATCCACTCCCGGGTCCCGGCCGGCCTCTGGCCGGCGGTGCGCGGTTCGGAATGCTCGGGTGGCAGGATGTGGTCGACAGGTGTAGTCAAGGGGGCCTCCGCTGTGTTCGCTTGCTTGCAATGCCCCCATCTTCGATGCAATATGATCCTGTGACAATTTAAGCAGTTATCCTATTACTGGCACTGACAGGCATGGCCAATTCCACCCGTATCCGCAACAGGGACGCGCTGTCCACCTTCCTCGTGCAACAACGCAACCGCCTCACGCCCGCCGACGTGGGGCTTCCCGCCGGCGGACGCCGCCGTACAGCCGGTCTGCGGCGCGAAGAAGTCGCGGCGCTGGCCGGGGTAGGGTTGACCTGGTACACCTGGTTCGAACAGGGACGCGAGATCCGTGTCTCGGAGAGCTTCCTGCTGGGCGTGGCGCGCGCCCTCAGGCTGGACGATGCGCAATGCAGCCACTTGTTCCACCTGGCGCACAGGCGGCCGCCCCCGCCGGAAGCGCACCAGAGCACCGTCGTGGGACCGCTGACCCAGCGGCTGCTCGATGAACTACCCGCCAGGCCGGCCTATGTCATGAACCTTCGCTGGGATGTGGTCGCGTGGAACGCGGCGGCGGATGCCTTGTTCGGCCTGGGAGGCAGGCCTGCGGGGGCGCGCAACATCCTCCGGATGGTGTTCGCCGATCCGGAAATGCGGCCGCGGCTGCCCGCCTGGCGGGAAGATGCGCCGGGCTTGCTCGCGCAGTTCCGTTACCACTTCGCGGTGGCGCCGGATGATCCGGCGATGCAGGCGCTGGTCGCGGACCTGAGCGCCCTCTCGCCCGACTTCCGGCGCTGGTGGAAGGCGCCTGCCGGCGAAGTCGCGCGCCATGGCACGAGTGCGGTCCTGGGCGCAGCGGGAGAGCGACTGGACTACGTCCACGAGACCTTGCTGGTGGACGAGCATCGTCACCTCAGGCTGGTGGTCTACTTCCCGGCCACGCCTGGCTGAACCGGAGAAGCGCGCGTCTAGTGACGCGCCTCGATCACGCCGAAGCCGGCCGGCGCGTCGGCGAGGAACGCCAGGATGGCGTTGGCCTGGACCTGCGGTTCATATTGCGCGGTGTCGCGGATCGCCTGGCGCAGGCCCGGCACGACTTCGACCGTGTAGGGGCTGCGGTAGGCATGCACCAGCAGCGCCGCCAGGTCGACGGGAGCGCCATGGGCGCGGCGCAGGCGCTGTTCGATCACGGCGAGGAAGGCGCGCTGCATGCGCGGCGTGGGATGCACGATCTCCCCGAACACATGGGGCGTGTTGCCGATCGCCTCGCAGATGCGCTGCTCGATCGCGTCCGGCCTGGTGTCGGAGGCGATGTCGAAATAGGCCTTGTTCCAGCGCGTGCGCGCGTAGGCGTGGCCGGGCGGGAAGGACTCAAGGGTCTCGAAGCCGAGCGCACGGCTGGCGCGGGCCAGTAAATCCGCGACGGTATCTAGCAAAGGCATAAAAAAACGGGATGAACAAACGTCATCCCGTCAGTATAGCTTCAGGCGAAGCGTCCTGCCCGGAAGTCGTCGAAGGCCTGGTACAGCTCTTCCGTCGAGTTCATCACGAAAGGACCGTGCTGGGCGATCGGCTCGTTCAGCGGACGTCCCGCCAGCAGGATCAGCCGGGTCGCTTCGACCGCCTTGATGCGGATGCCGTCCGCACCTGGCGCGTTGTCGAGGATCGCCATCTTCGTCTTGCCCACGCCCTTGCCGTCCACGACCACCTCGCCGCGGTACACGTAGAAGAAGGCATTGTGGCCCTGCGGGACCGGCTGTTCCCACGTCACGCCGGCCGGGATCTCGATGTCGAGGTAGAGCGGCAGCGTATGCTCGCGCTGCACCGCGCCCTTGACCCCATGGGTCTCGCCGGCGATCACCTGCACCGTCACGCCATCTTCACTGGTGAAGCGCGGCACTTCTTCAAGCGGGATGTCGCGGTACCACGGGTCCATCATCTTGTCCCTGGCCGGCAAGTTGAGCCAGAGCTGGAAGCCTTCCATCAGGCCCTCGCTCTGCTCCGGCATCTCGGAGTGGATCACGCCGCGGCCGGCCGTCATCCATTGCACGCCGCCGTCGGTCACCAGGCCCTCGTTGCCGGCGCTGTCGCGGTGGCGCATGCGGCCGTGCAGCATGTAGGTGACGGTCTCGAAGCCGCGATGCGGGTGCTCCGGGAAGCCGGCGATGTAGTCGCCGGCCTTGTCGGAACCGAAGGCGTCCAGCATCAGGAAGGGATCGAGGCGGCGCTGCAGGGGACCGGTGAGCACGCGGTTGATCTTCACGCCCGCGCCATCCATCACGAACTGGCCGGCGATCAGGCGTTCCACGCCGCGCGACTTGTTGAGGGTTGTGCGTTGCTCGTTCATGACTGCTTCGCTCATGCTGTTCTCCTGTTGGTTGGCGCCGCCGGTCCCGGCGGCGCAATATTACGCGACCGCGGCTTCCACGGCTGCGTTTGCTGCTTCCTGGCCTTTTGCTGCCGCTTCCGGGCCCATGCTCATGCCCGACGAGTAGATGAAGACATGGTCGGTCAGGCCGAGGAAGTTCAGCAGCATGCGCAGGGTCGGCACCTGCGGGTCGGCTTCCACCGGGTACACGCCGCCGCGGGAGGTGGCGACATAGACCTTCTTGTTCTTCAGCAGGCCTTCCGGACCGTTCTCGGTATAGCGGAAGGTGACGCCGGCGCGGGCGATCGCGTCGAACCAGTTCTTCAGCTGCACTGGCATGCCGAAGTTGTACATCGGGGCGCCGATCACGATCACGTCAGCCGCCTGCGCCTCAAGGATCAGGGCGTCGTTCAGGGCCACGCGGGCGGCCTGCTCCGGCGTGCGCTGCTCAGGCGGGGTGAACAGGGCGCCGACCGTCGCGCCATCGAGTGCCGGATGCGGCTGGGCGCCGAAGTCGTGGCGCACCACGGTCGCGCCGGGGTTGGCGGCGACCAGCTTGTCGACGACGAGATTGGTGACGCGGGTCGATTCCGAATCGTTGCCACGGACGCTGGAGGTGATCTGCAGGATGTTCATATTGTGTGTCCCTTCGTTCCAAGAAAGTGTTGATGGACACACTGTATAGGTTCCAAAATCAATGCGGAAGCCAGTAGAATGGATAACATTATTCTGCTGATGGAACAATCATGGATGTCGAACCGAATGACCTGCTGCTCTTCGCCCGCATCGTCGAGGCGGGCAGTTTCAGCCGCGCCGCCGAGCGCGTGCAGCTGCCGAAATCGACCGTCTCGCGCCGCATCGCGCTGCTCGAGCAGCGCCTCGGCGAGCGCCTGCTGCAGCGGACCACCAGGAAGCTCGTGGTCACCGAGTTCGGCGCCAGCCTGTTCGAGCATGCGCGCGCCGTGGCCGAGCAGGTGGAGGCGGCCGGCGCCCTGGCCCAGCACCGCCAGGGGGCGCCCAGCGGCAAGCTGCGCATGTCGGTGCCGGGCGACTTCGCCAACCTCGGCCTGCATGAGGTCATCGCGCGTTTCATCGAGCGCTATCCGGCGGTCTCGCTGGAGATGGACCTGTCGCCGCGCCGGGTAGACCTGATCGCCGAGAACTACGACATCGCCATCCGCATGGGCGACTTGCCGGACGACGCTTCGCTCAACGCCCGGCCGATCAATACCGAATACTTCGGGCTCTATGCCTCGCCCGTCTACCTGGGAAAACACGGCCTGCCCGAGCATCCGGACGACCTGCTCCAGCACGACCTGCTATGCATCCTGAGCCGCAATGGCGGCGCCGTGCCCTGGGTGCTCTCGCGCGGGAAGCAGCGCTGGGAACGTCCGCTGCAGGCGCGCCTGACCGCCAACTCGCCCGAACTGCTGGCGCGCATCGCCTCGCGCGGCGCGGGCGTCGCGGCCAGCTCGCAGACGTTCGCCGCGCCTTACCTGAAGACGGGCGAACTGGTGCGGGTGCTGCCGGAATGGGATCTGCCGCTGGCGAGCGGCTGGGCGGTGTTCCCGGGACGCCGGCTGATGCCGGCCAAGACCCGGGCCTTCCTGGATTTGATGGAGGAGGCGTGCCGCGAAAAAGGGCACAGGGGCCTCAGCGCGGATGGTTCCCCATCACTTCGCCCAGGCGCACCGGGCGCTCCGGCGCCCAGTCCCCGTTGAAGGAGATCGTGCCCTTCCTGAACAGCATGACGACGGTGGAACCGAGCAGGAAGCGGCCCATCTCTTCGCCCTTCTTCAGCTCTACCTTCTGGCTGTCGTAGTTCCACTCGCAGATGCGCGCCATGCGCGGCGGGTTCACCACGCCATGCCAGCTTGTCGCCATGCTGCCGACGATGGTGGCGCCGACCAGGGTCATCACGAAGGGCCCGTGTTCCTCGGACTCGAACACGCAGACCACGCGCTCGTTGCGCGCGAACAGGCCCGGCACGCCGCGCGCCGTGGTCGGGTTCACCGAGAACAGCTTGCCCGGCACGTAGATCATGCGTATCAATCGCCCGAAGCAGGGCATGTGGATGCGGTGGTAGTCCTTGGGGCTCAGGTAGAGGTTGGCGAAGTGGCCGTGCTGGAAGTGCGCGGCGAGCGACGCGTCGCCGCCCACCAGTTCCGCCGTCGTGAACTTGTGTCCCTTGGCCTGGAAGATGTGGTGGTCGTCGATGTCGCCGAACTGGCTGATGGCGCCATCGACCGGGCAGACGAAATCGCTCTGGGCCAGCGGGCGGGCGCCGTCGCGCAGCGGGCGCGTGAAGAACTCGTTGAAGCTCGCGTAGCTCGCGATGTCCGGATTGGCCGCCTCGTCCATGTTGACGCCGTATTTGCCGACGAACCAGCGGATCAGGCGCGTGGTCATCGCGCCGCCTTTCGCCCCTGCCACGCGGCCGGCGAAGTTGGTCAGCGCCGTTTTCGGCATCACATATTGGGGCAAGACTTTTAATCGGGACACTTTAGCAGGCCTCTCAGTTTACATTCGATGGCGCATTATAGCGGCGATAACCTACGGCAACGCATGTTTGTCCGCTTCCACCGCGCCAGTGTACTCCAGTCCCCCCGAGCGCCAAGCGCGGCAGGGCGTATTGACGACATGCGTGGCGGATAAAAGCTGGCATCCATATACGTTTTCAAGAGACAACATGATTTGCGTCTGGGACAATGACCGCCCCATTCGCCATGAGCTGACTCTCACGATATGCATGCTGTTTCTCCGTTTCGCCTGACCGTGCTCGCAGCAGCCGTCAGCCTCTGCCTTCCCGCTGCTGCCCAGGACGCGCAGCCGTCGAAGCAGCCGGTTTCCAAGCCCATCGAAAAGAAGATCGAACAGGTCGAGATCAAGGGGACTGCCAATTCCTACGGCCCGCGCCGCGACGACACCGCCACCAAGATCGTCGTGAGCAGCGAAGAAATCACCAAGTACGGCGACACCAATGTGCTCGACGTGCTCAAGCGCGTGCCCGGCATCACCGTGAACACCGGCGCCAACGGCCGCGGCGGCGAGATCCGCATGCGCGGCCTCGGCGCGGGCTATACCCAGATCCTGGTCAATGGCGAACGTGCGCCGGCCGGCTTCTCGATGGATTCGCTGGCGCCCGACTCGATCGAGCGCATCGAAGTGCTGCGCGCGGCCAGCGCCGAATTCTCGACCCAGTCGGTGGCCGGCACCATCAACATCATCCTCAAACGTTCTGTGAAGAACCGCCTGCGCGAGCTGAAGGTCGCGGCCGGGGCTTCGAGCAATGCCTACGGGCCGAACGTCAACCTGCAGCTGTCCGACCGCATCGATACCTTCTCGTATTCGCTGTCCGCCAACGCGGCCCAGGACCGCTTCGAGTTCGATTCCTGGGGCCAGGAACGCGGCACGGCGCCCAATGGGCAGCCCAACCTGCTGCGCAACCTGGCTCTGGAACAAAAAGGCAAGTTCACCTTCCTGAACCTGAGCCCGCGCCTGAACTGGACCCTGGGACAGGACAATACGATCACCTCGCAGACCTTCATCAATGCGAACCGCTTCGACAACCGTTTCCGCGAACTGAGCACAACCGTCCTCGGTGCACCGCAACCGTATGCCGACCTGCTCAATGAAGTGGAGAACGAGGGCGACTACCTGCGTTCGGACCTGAGCTGGGCGCGCAAGTTCGCCGACGGGGGCAAGCTGGACCTGAAAGTCGGCATCAACGTCGGCAGCAGCGAAAGCGTCACCGTCCGCAGCGCCGATGCTGCGAACGGCGCGCCTGTCCTGCGCACCGACATCCTGATCAAGGGCCGCGAACGCGGCCTGAACTCGACTGGCAAGTATGCGAAGACCATCGAAAAGGGCCATACCTTCGCCTTCGGCTGGGACGGGGGCGTCGACACCCGCGATGACCTGCGCGACGAGACCGACCGCCTGCGTGGTCCGGCCCGCGAGCTCGACCAGGATGCCAATGCGCGCGTGAAGCGCCTGGCCGTGTTCGCGCAGGACGAGTGGAACATCACCCCGGCCTGGTCGATGTACCTGGGCGCGCGCTGGGAAGGCATCCGCACCCGCGCCAAAGGCAACACCTTCGGCGTCGCCGAGGCGAGCTCGAATGTCTGGAGCCCGATCATGCAGACCCTGTACAAGATCCCGGGAAGCAAGGGCGACCAGCTGCGCCTGGCCCTGACCCGCACCTACAAGGCCCCTAGCCTGCAGAGCCTGAGCCCGCGCCGCATCACGAGCGAGAACAACAGCCCGACCGTGCTGGATTTCCAGGGCAACCCGAACCTCAAGCCCGAACTGGCCTTCGGCATCGACGCCGCCTACGAGCACTACTGGGCCGAGGGCGCGCTGCTCTCGATCAGCGTCTCGCAGCGCAAGATCAGCGACTTCACCCGCACCCTGGTGTATTTCGACGGCGCGCGCTGGGTCGCTACCCCGAGCAACCAGGACAGCGCCGTCACGCGTTCGCTGGAGATCGAGACCAAATTCCCGCTGAAAGCCGTGATGGACAATGCGCCGGCGGTCGACCTGCGCGCCAGCGTCAACCGCAACTGGTCGCGCGTCGAATCGGTGCCGGGCCCGTACAACCGCCTCGACCAGCAGACCCCGCTCACCGTGAACCTGGGCGTGGACTACAAGGTCGGCCAGCTGAGCACGGGCGGCAGTTTCGCCTACCGCCGCGGCGGACCGGCGGGTGTCGCTGAACCAGCGCGCCTATGTCTGGCCCCGTCGCGAACTGGACCTCTACGCGCTGTGGAAGTTCGACGCCCAGCGCCAGCTGCGCTTCGCCGTCGGCAATGCGCTGAGCCAGGACTTCCAGAACGAGACCACTTACGAGGACCCGGACACCGGCAGCCAGACCCGCAGCTTCACCTTCCCGCAGGGCGTGCGCTATCGGCTGACCTATGAACTGAAGTTCTGAGCGTCCCCGCTCTCCGCGAAACCCGGCTGCGCGCCGGGTTTTTTCTTTGTCATGGAACTTGTAGTTGCTATGCAATGGCAATGAAATGCTCCGTGCATCGTTTACATCCTGCCATGTGATGGCATATAGTGGCTCCACTTAATCGAACAACAAACTTCGGAGACCACCCCAATGCCGCTTCGCCCCCATCACATCGCCGTCCTGGCCGCCGCCTTCTGCGCCCAGGCGTCCGCCCAGCAGGCCCCAGATCAGATCCAGCAGGTGGAAGTGAAGGGCAGCGGCTACGACGCCCGGCGCGACGATACTGCAGCGCGCATCGTCGTGGGGCGGGAGGAGATAGCGCGCTATGGCGACACCGACGTGGCGGAGATCTTCCGGCGCATCCCCGGCGTGACGGTCACAACGGGGGCGGGGCGCAGCACCGAGGTCAGGATGCGCGGCCTGGGCCCCGGGTATACCCAGATCCTGCTCAACGGCGAGCGTGCGCCCGCCGGCTTCACGCTCGAGAGCATCTCGCCCGAATCGATCGAGCGCATCGAGGTGCTGCGCGTCGCCACCGCCGAATTCTCGACCGAGGCGGTGGCCGGCACCATCAACATCGTGCTGCGCAAGACGGCGCGCAAGCGCCAGCGCGAAGCCAAGCTGGGCTACCTGCAGTCGGACGTCTTCCGCGGGCCGACCTTCAGCGCGGAGCTGGGCGACAGCGGCGAGCGTTCGTCCTGGTCGTTCTCGGCCAGCGGCAACCATGACAAGTTCACGCGCGAGTCGAACGGCGTCGAAGAAACCACCAGCCCCGGCGGCGCGCTCACCAGCTACCGCACGACGATCACTCCCGAGGCCGGCCGCATGAACCGCCTGAACCTCTCGCCGCGCCTGAACTGGACCCTCGACAATGGCGACAAGCTCGGATGGGAAACCCTGGCAAGCAGCAGCAGCTTCCGCAACAACCCCCATTCCGTCGTGAGCACCCTGGTCGGGCCCCCTCCACCGGTCCCCGACCTGTATGGCTTCGGCGAATTCGACGACCGCATGCTGACCTCGAACCTGTCCTGGACGCGCGAGACCCCGGCAGGGCTCAAGCTGGACAGCAAGTTCGGTTTCGAATGGTCTTCGCGCAAGATGTACGTGCGGCGCCTGGGTTTCGACAGCGCCGGCCTACCGGAGACGGACGGCCACACGCTGAGCGACACCCACTCCCGCGGCCTGAACACCACCGGCAAGGCGACGCGCACCGTCGAAGGCGGCCACCTGCTGGCGCTGGGCTGGGACCTGCGCTACAACGAGAGCGGCAATATCCGCACCGAGCGCGACCGGGTGCGCGTGTTCGCGCCCGGGGTGCTGCTGGACGAGGATTTCCGCGCCGCCGTGAGCCGCACCGCCCTGTACCTGCAGGACGAATGGACCGTCAATCCGCGCCTGTCGGTCTACATGGGCGCCCGCTGGGAGGGCGTGCGTACCCGGGTGAGTGGAACCGCGGTCGAGCCGACCCGGGTGCGTTCGAGTGTCCTGAGCCCGGTCGCCCAGGTGCTGTACAAGTTCGCGGGCAATGACGGCAAGTCGGACGGAGACCAGCTGCGCGTCGCCCTGAGCCGCACCTACAAGGCGCCGGAGCTCGACAGCATCGTCCCGCTGCGCGGCGAGTTCGAGAACAACAGCCCCACCGAGGCCGACTTCCAGGGCAACCCGGGCCTCAAACCCGAACTGGCCTGGGGGCTGGACGCGGCCTACGAGCATTACTGGGCCGAAGGAGCGATGGTCTCCATCAGCGGCGCGGTCAAGCGCATCCGGGACTACACCAGCAACCGCGTCTACTTCGATGGCCTGCGCTGGATCTTCAGCCCGGTCAACGATGGCCGCGCCACCTTGCGCAGCCTCGACATCGAGACCAAGTTCCCGCTCAAGGCCATCATGCAGGATGCGCCCAATCTCGAGCTGCGCGCCAGCGTGAGCCGCAACTGGTCGCAGGTGGAGGCCGTGCCGGGGCCGCACAACCGCATGGAGCAGCAGACACCCCTGAGCGCCAATCTCGGCATCGACTACAAGATGGGCGCCCTGAGCACGGGCGCCAGTCTGGCGCACCGGCGCGGCGGCTTCGTGCGGGCAGCAAGCAACCGCGGCTTCTACCGCGATGCGCGCACCGACCTGGACACCTACGCGGTATGGGCCTTCAACCCGAAGCGCCAGTTGCGCGTGGCGCTGTCCAACCTGCTGGGCGAGGACAACGTGATCGAGCCGAGCTACTTCGATCCTTCCATTGGCGTCGAAAAGCGTCGCTGGATGTTCCCGGACGGCCCCAAGCTGCGCGCCACGCTGGAAATGAAGTTCTGAGTCAGGCCAGGCGCAGGGTCGCGGCGCCGCCGGCGATTAGCAGGGCGCCCAGTACGCGCGCCCGTCCCACGCGCTCGCGCAGCACCCAGGCGGCGATCGCCACGGCGAACACGATCGAGGTCTCGCGCAGCGCCGCCACCACGGCGACCGGCGCCTGCGTCATGGCCCAGAGGACGATGGCATAGGAGCCACCGGTAGCGAGCCCACCGGCCAGCGCGAGCATCGGCCGCGCCGCCAGGTAAGCGGGCAGGCGGCCGCCCAGCTGCCGGCGGCATGCCAGCGGCACGGCCACGCCGCTGAGCAGGAACAGCGCGGCGGTATAGGACGCCGGCGCACCGGAGCGGCGCACGCCCAGGCCGTCGACCAGGGTGTAGGCTGCGATCACGAGCGCGGTGAGCAGGGCCAGGCCGACGGCCCGGCGCGACAGGCGCCCGGTTCCGCCGAAGCAGGCCGCCACGGCGCCGAGGCTGACCAGGGCCACGGCCATGCCCTGGACCGGGTGCAGGGGCTCGGCCCAGGCGCTGGCGAGCGCCACCAGCACCGGCGCGCTGCCGCGCATGAGCGGATAGGCGAGGCTGATGTCGGCCTGGCCGTAGGTGCGCGAGAGCAGCTGGTAGTAGGCGACGTGCAGGGCGGTCGACGCGAGGATGAAGGGCCAGCTCGCCGGATCGGGAAGTGGCATGAGGACCAGCGCTGCGGCGCCGAGCGCGGCGGCGCCCGTGCTCACCGCCATCGAGGCCAGCAGCTTGTCGGGTTCCGCCTTGATCGCCGCGTTCCAGCCTGCGTGCAGCAAGGCGGCGCACAGCACGGCCACCAGGACGAAGGCCGGCATCAGTGGGCGCCGATGCTGTCGACCGTGTGGTGCCTGCGGAAGTAACGCCAGGCCACCAGCACCGCCAGCGCCTGCATCGCGGCGCACAGGAAGAAATGGCTGCCGATGCGCCAGTCACCCGCCGGCAGGTGGCTGACCGCGGCCAGGATCGAGGTGCCGATCAGGGGCGTGACGATGACCCCCAGGCTGCCGATCGACTGCAGGGACCCCATCAGCTCGCCCTGTTCGGCGCTTGGCGTGGCCTTCGAGACGATCGCCTGCAACGCGGGCGTGGCGGCGAAGGCCAGCACATTGCACAGGATGATGAGGTACATCATCCAGCCCTGGGTCGCCAGGCCGTAGGCGAGGAAGGCGAGGGCGCCCGAGCCGATGCCCAGCAGCGACAGGCGCACCTCGCCGAAGCGCCGGATCAGCACCGCCAGCAGGCCGGCCTGCACCACGGCGGACACCAGCCCGACGCAGAACATGGCGATGCCGTTGTCGCGCGGCGTCCAGCCGAAGCGGAAGGTGGTGTACAGCACCCAGGTCGACTGCAGCATCATCTGGCCGAAGGTGACCAGGGTGATCACGACGACCACGCCGCGGATGTCCTTGCGCCGGAGCAGCCGCAGCAGGGCCGCCAGGGGATTCAGGCGTGACCAGTCGAAGGGCGCGCGCAGGCCAGGCGCGAGCGATTCCGGTACGAAGAAGTAGCCGTAGACGAGGTTCGCGCCGCTCAGCAGGGCGGCCACGAAGAAGGGCAGGCGCAGGTCGGCGTCGCCCAGCAGGCCGCCCAGCATCGGGCCGCAGATGAAGCCCAGGCCGAAGGCGGCGCCGATCTTGCCGAAGCTTTTCGCGCGGTTTTCCCTGGTCGAGATGTCGGAGGCGTAGGCCGAGGCGACCGACATGCTGGCCGAGGACATGCCGCCGATGATCCTGCCCACGAAGAGCCAGGCCAGGCTCGGCGCCCAGGCGGTGATCAGGAAGTTCAGGCACATGCCGCCCATCGAGTACAGCAGCACCGGGCGGCGGCCGATCCGGTCGCTCAGCGCGCCCAGCGCCGGCATGAAGAGGAATTGCAGCAGGCCGAAGGTGGTGGCCAGCACGCCGAACCACAGGGCCTGGTCGTCGCGGCCCGGGACGTACTGGCCGACCAGCAGCGGCATCACGGGCACGATCAGGCCGATGCCGAGCATGTCGATGAAGATACAGACCAGCACGAAGTTGAGCTTGCCGGCGGAAGAAGGTGCGACGGTGGTCGAACTGCTCATGGAGGGCCCGCGAGATGACGAGCATGTATCTTAACATTGAGCAAACTTAACGGGCGCTGAAGCAAGGGCGATTGGTGAGAATCCACGGATTTTTCGTGATGGGAACGTGTCATCATCGCTCGGCCGATCAACCCAGCCACGGGAGCGCCTGCCAGATGCCAGGTTCACGAACACGACCCCATGCCATGACCCGCGACGCCGCCGTGCGGACGATGCGCGCCCGCCTGCTGCGCGACAGCTTCCCGCGGGTCCAGATGTTCATTCTCGTGACGCTCACCGGCCTGGCGGGCTTCGCCGCGTCCGCCGCGATGCTCGTCGGTGGAATCGAGACCATGGCGCTGCGCTATTCCCTGGCGATGGGCATCGCCTACCTGGTCTTCCTGTTGCTGCTGTGGATCTGGCTGCGCTCGAGCGCGTCCGACTATCTCGATCTCGTTCCCACCGACGTCGGAGGTGGAACTTCGGATGGCCCCAGCGACCTTCGCGCCGCCTTGCGCGACGATTTCGCCGGCGGGGGAGGCAGCTTCGACGGCGGCGGGGCGAGCGCCAACGTGGACTTCGGCGCGGACGGCGGCGCGGTCGAAACCATCGTGGACAAGCCGCTCAAGGCGATCGGCCATGCCGACGAAGGCGCGATTCCGCTCGCCGTCGCGCTGCTCGCCCTGGGCATACTGCTTTCTTCGCTGTTCGTGGTGTGGACGGCGCCCGTCCTGTTCGCCGAGATCCTCGTGGATGCGCTGCTCGCCGCCGGCCTGTACCGGCGCCTGCGCGGGCTGGAGCGCCGGCACTGGATGGTCGCCGCAGTGAAACGCACCGTGATCCCCTCGGTCCTGACCACGGTGCTGGTGGCGGGCGCCGGCTGGGGCATGCAGGCCTATGCACCCGAGGCCCGGTCGATCGGCCAGGTGCTAGGACGCTGAGGGCGCGCCGCCCTCCGCGGCGAATTCCTCGCGAAACGCCATCAGCCGCGCCAGCCGCTCCTCGGCGAGCCTTCTCCCGCCCTCGGTCTGCATCATCCCCGGGAGCCTGGCCAGCTTGACCATGATGTGGTCGAGCGCATAGCGGCGGTCGTCGAATTCGCGCGCCAGGCCGAGCGGATCGTCCGGATGCGCCAGGCCGCTTCCCATGCGCCCCGCGATATAGAACATGCGCGCCAGGCCGACCGCGCCCAGGCCGTCGAGACGGTCGGCGTCCTGCACGATCTTCGCTTCCAGCGACCGGGCCGGGATGTTGGCCGAGAAGCTGTGCGCCTCGATGGCGTGGGCCACGGCGTCCAGGCGGTCGGGCGGGAAGTCCATCCAGGCCAGCTGGTGGCGCGCCAGCTTGGCCGAACGGGTTGACGCCTGGTCGCGCTCGGGGTCGTCCTTGGGCAGGTTGACCAGGTCGTGCAGGTAGCAGGCGGCCATCACCACCAGCGCGTCGGCTTCCGGATGCTGCGCAAGCAGTGCCTGTGCATTGCGCCAGACGCGCTCCAGGTGCGTGCTGTCGTGGGCGCCGTCGCCGCCGCTACTGCCGGCGGCAAGCGCCGCCAGGCGTGGGCGCCAGGTGGCGAGGTCAAGCTTCGGTTCTTGCATGCGATTCTTCTTCGGTAGCGTGGATGGCCGCGCGCTGCGACAGGGCGTCGGCGCGGCCGTTCTTGTGGCGCGGGATCCAGCGCAGCGTGGCGCCGGGCAGGCGCGCGAGCAGCGCGCGCGCCCGGCCGCGCCAGGCCTGCAGGGCGGGGCTGCCGGCGAAATCGGGGGCATTGACGTCGTCGATCACGACCTGGCTGTCGCCATGGATGGCCAGCCCCACGGCGCCATGCGCGACGGCCGCCTCCAGCACCGCGATCAGGGCCTGGTATTCCGCTTCGCTGCTGTCGCCATGGCCGATGTCGCGCGACAGCTCGACGTGCACGCCACCCGGGCCTTCGAGGACGGCGCCCAGGGTGCAGCGGCCGGGATTCGGCCGCGCCGAGCCATCGAACCAGGCGCGCCAGCCGGTGGCGGCGGCGCCAGGCCGGCGTCGCGCCTGGGCCGCCGCGGCCAGTGCGCGGCGCGCTTCGAGCGCCTGTTCGCTGCGCAGGCGATCGGCGGCCCGCTCGCGCAGCAGCTGGTCCAGCCCGGCCACGCCGGCGCGCAGGGAAAGCGTGGCCTGCAGCGCCTCGGTTTCGCCCATGCCGCTGCGCCGCGCGAGCCGGCGGCTGGCGGCCAGTTCGGATTTGAAGGCGGCTGCAAGGAGTGCCGCCTGGAGTGCTGCTTGGTCTGTCATGGGCGCCAAGCATAACCGCTTTGCCCGATGTTGACACGGCTGGCCGCTTTTGCAACACTCGATGTGCTGTATTTGCTGACAACAATAGGAGATGTTTATGCGTCTGTTCCGTTCTGTCGTCCATGTTTCCGCGCTTGCCCTGTGTGTGCACGCCACTTTCGCCCCCGCCCAGGCGGCGACTACCGCGCCCACCGCCAAGGCCCAGAAAGCGCAGAAAGCGCCAAAGCGCTACACCATCGAGCAGTTCATGGCGACGACCTCGGTCACCGGCGCCTCCTTCAGCAAGGACGAGAAGAACATCCTCTTCAGCAGCAACGCTTCCGGCATCTTCAATGCCTACACGATTCCCGTCGGCGGCGGCAAGCCGGTCCCGCTGACCCGCTCGACGACCGATAGCACGTATGCGATCGGCTACTTCTACAACGACGACCGCGTCCTGTTCACCCGCGACAGCGGCGGCAACGAGCGCAACCACGTGTTCGTGCGCGAACTCGACGGTCTTGAACGCGACCTGACGCCGGGCGACAAGCACCGCGCCATGTTCGCCGGCTGGCGTCCCGACGGCAGCGGCTTCTATGTCGCAACCAACGAGCGCGATCCGAAGTTCTTCGATCTCTACCTCTACGACGCAAAAGACTACAAGCGCACCGTCGTCTACCGGAACGACAGCGGCATGAACGTTTCCGCCATCAGCCGCGACGGCAAATGGCTGGCCTTCGACAAGCCCAATACCACGGCCGACAGCGACGTCTACCTCTACAACGTGGCCACCCGCGAGATGAAGCACATCACGCCGCACAAGGGCACGGCCAGCCATTCCGCCTCGACCTTCGATCCGGAGTCGAAGCGCCTGCTGTTCACCACCAATGACGGCGGCGAATTCACCCGCATCGCCAGCTACGACCTCGCCAGCGGCCAGGTGGCGGATGTCGAGAAGGCCGACTGGGACCTGCTGGGCGCGAGTTACTCGCGCAATGGCCAGCACCGGGTGAGTGTGCTCAACCGCGACGGCAGCATCGACGTGCGCGTCGTCGACGCTGCAGGAAACCCGGTGGCCATGCCCAGGCTCCCCGGCGGCGAGATCCGCCAGACCACCTTCTCGCCGAGCGGCCGCCTGGTCGCCTTCTACCTCAACGGCGACCGCTCCCCGAACAATCTCTATGTGCACGACTTCAAGAGCAGGAAGACCACCCAGCTGACCCGGAGCCTGAACAGGGAAATCGACCCGAACGACCTGGTCGAGGCCGAGGTGGTGCGCTTCCGCTCCTTCGACGGCATGGTGATCCCGTCGATCTACTACAAGCCGAAAGGGGCGTCCGCCACCAACAAGGTGCCGGCCATCGTCTACGTGCACGGCGGTCCGGGCGGGCAGACCATGCGTGGCTACAACGCCCAGATCCAGTACCTGGTCAACCACGGTTATGCGGTGCTGGGCATTAACAACCGCGGGAGCTCGGGCTATGGCAAGACCTTCTTCACCGCCGACGACCGCAAGCACGGCCGCGAGCCGCTGTGGGACTGCGTCGAAGCCAAGACCTGGCTCGCCAGCCTCGGCTACGTCGATCCGGAGCGCGTGGCGATCATGGGCGGCAGCTACGGTGGCTACATGACCTTGGCGGCAATGGCCTTCCGCCCGGAAGCCTTCAAGGTCGGCATCGACATCTTCGGGGTCAGCAACTGGGTGCGCACGCTCGAGAGCATCCCGCCCTACTGGGAAGCGCAGCGCAAGGCCCTGTACGACGAGATCGGCGACCCGGTGAAGGACAAGGACTTCCTGGTCGCGACCTCGCCGCTGTTCCACGCGGCGAACATCCGCAAGCCGCTGATGGTGATCCAGGGCGCCAATGATCCGCGCGTGATCAAGCCGGAAAGCGACGAGATCGTCGAAGGCGTGCGCAAGAACGGCGTGGAAGTCGAGTACATCGTGTTCCCGGACGAGGGGCACGGATTCTCGAAGAAGAAGAACCAGATCGAGGCGAGCGCGAAGATCCTGGCCTTCCTCGACAAGCACCTCAAGAAGTGACATCAAGGTAGCAAAGAAAAAAGGCGCCAATGGCGCCTTTTTTCTTTGCCGGATCTCCGCGATCAGCGGCGATAGGGGTTCTCGGGACGGTGGTCCCAGCGATTCGGCACGCCATCCCCGTCGCGGTCGCGGTCATGCCTGTTGCGCACGCCGTCGTTGTCGAGGTCGCGGTCGTAGCGATTCGGGACGCCGTCGCGGTCGGTGTCGCGGTAGCGGCCGCGGTCGTAGCCTCGGCCGTCGCGGTAGTAGTCGCGGCCATCGCGGTAGCCGCCGCCGTACACGGGGGCGTAGCCGCGGCGCTCGAAGCGGTCGGGCACGCCGTCACGGTCGCGGTCCGGGCCGTACCGGGTCCAGCGCGCCGGTTCCATGTACCAGCGGCCGTGGCGCTCGCGCCAGCTCGGCGGTGCGTAGACGTAGCCGGGGCGGGCGGCGATGTAGTGGCCCGGCACCCAGGCGTGGCGGTGGCCGCGCCATTCCCAATAGCCCGGGGCCCAGACGTAGCCGTGGCGCACTGCGGGGGCGCGTTCGTAGATCGGAGCCGGCGGGGCCGAGCCGATGTAGAGTTGGAAGTCGGCTTGCGCGAGGGCCGGCAGCGGCGCGAAGGCGGCGCCAATGGCGATCAGGGCGGCGAGGGAAAGAGTGCGTTTCATGTCGGTCTCCAGATCCAGAAGCGGATGAACCCACTATATCGGGGGCGGCGCTGGAAATCTCGGTTTGAAACGTCGGCTTACATTTGAAACAGATGGGCGGGAATCTGGCTGGGGGAGTGATACAGATGGGCCGGCCGCACTGTCGGGTTCACGCGACAGCGGGCCGGCGCTGGGCACTCATCCGCGGCTCCCGTCGGCCTTTTCTTCGGCGCCGAGGCGCTTGGCGCTGACCTTCACGACGGCCATCTTGTCGCCGCTTGCGACCTGGGCGGCATCGGCGCTGTAGCTGCGTGCCTGGGCTTGCGGAACGCCGTCGACCAGGTAGCTGGCGGGGACTGCGAGGGCCATCGCGACGACGAAGACGGCTTCCATATTCTTCATGATGTTCATGGTGTTTCTCCTTGCGTGTGGGTTGTCGATGTGTGCACTGTAGGCCAAGCCTCCGTGCGTCGCGAGCCGATTGCGACGAGACGCGAAAAACGCGGAATGAGCTGTCGAAAAGCCTTCGCGAATGCGCGCGCGCCACGCGGGTATGGATGGCTTTCACCGTCCCTCCGCTAGCCTTACGCGAAGCGGTCCGCCCCGGGGCCGCGCCTTGCGGACATCCTGATGAGCGCCACACTCGCACAACTCGCCGGCCACCTCGCCGCCAGCCGCACGTCCTGGCGGCGCGCCCGCAACCTGCGCGCCGGCGCGCGTGGGCTCGGCGCGCCGCGGCGTGGCTGGAATCCGCTGGTTCCGCTGGCGCTGGCCGCCATCGCGCTCGGCGCTCTCGTGCTGGCAAACTCGGCGCGCTCGCTGTCGGCTTCCTCGGCCACCACGCCCGCGGGCGCCTCGGCGGCGGCGCTGGCGACGCTGCAGCCGCTGCTGGCCGGCGTCACCCTGCGCGTACCGGATGCGCCTGCCGTGCACATCGAACAGCATGGCGGGGCGGCGGTGGTGCTCGCGGCCGGGATGACGGCGCCCAGCCTGCTGCGGGTAGACCTGTGCACCCAGGTGCTCGACCCGTCCCGTCCGGTCCTGCTGCCCTTGCGGCTCGGCTATCCGCTGCATGAGGCGGCAGGCAGCCCGCCGCGCAATGTGGTGATGACGGCGCCGGGGTCGACCATGCCGCGCGTCGAGCTGCGCGGCGACGCCCGCGGCGCCTTAAATGTGCGCTGGCAGGCGGGCGCCGGTCGGGCCGCGTGGATCGGCGACGCGGGCGGCGGCGTGGCGAGCCGCGGCGCAAGCGGCTCGGGCGCGATCCGTCAGGCTGGCTGGCTGGCCTGGCCTGACGGCGCCCTGCGCATCACCCGGCGCCCGAGCGCCGCCTGTCCCCAGCTTGGCGAGCTGCTGTTGCAGCGCTATGCGGCCGGCGGCGCGGCCGGCGCCGTGGTGCAGGCCTTCGGCGCGAGCAGCGTTTCGCCGGCCCTGCGCCTGGCGCCCGGCGCCCACCTGGTGCCGGCAGGTGCGCCGCGCGGCCTGGAAGACGCCTTGCTGTTCGAACAACTGCAGGCCCGTGGCCTGCTTCGCCTCGGCCCCGGCGGCCTGGCCGAGCTGGCCCCGCGCGACCTGGCCGCCTGGCAGGGCATGCAGGCCCGCGACCGGGCGCCGCTGCCCGGCTGGGAGCACCTGCGCCTCGACGAGGCCGGCCGCAAGCTGCTCGGCCGCCTGTATTACCGTGCCGACGGCGCTTTCGTGCGCGAGCAGGTACGCATCTACAACAGCGAGCGGCGCCTGCTGGCCTGGCGCATGCGGCCGGGCAGCCACGCGTCCTGGCAGGCAAGCGTGGGCGGCGTGCCGGTGGCCGTGGATGAAGGCTTGCCGGTCGCCGCCATGCGCCTGTTCGCGCGCCTGCCGGAGGGCTGGGCGCCCTGGCAGCGCGTGGCGGCCTGGGACGAGGGCGGTGCGGCATCGACGGCGCGGCTGGCGCTGCAGGCCAGTGGCCCGGCCGAGCTGCTGCTGGCCGGACGCGTGCGCCGGGTGAGCGGCGCCACGATGCGCGTCAGCTTCGAATGCGAAGGCCGCGCCTGCCCGGGGCGCGACGCGGTGCAGCGCGTGCTGTTGACGCCTCTGCCGGGCGCGTCCCGGATCGAGCTCGAGGTCGAGGCGCTGGACCTGGGACGGCTGGCGCGCGGCGCCGATGCCGCCTATCGCCACCTGCGGGTCGATGGCGGGAAGCTGGCCTGGCAGGCCCTCCCTGCGGAGCAGACCACGCAGCGCGCCGCCCTGGCCGAGGTCCGCCTTCGCGACCGCGATGGCGAGAGCCTGTGGGTCGACGGCAGCGCCAGTCCCCGGGCGCGCGCCGCGGGCCTGGGGCCGCTGCTGGGCGTGCACCGCGACCACGCGTCGAGCGTGGCCGGCATGCTGGCGCGCGTGCCGGGGCCCGTACATACGGCGGTCCTGAGCCTGGACTTGCGCTTGCAGGCGGCCGCCCAGGCGGCGCTGGACTGCATCGGCCTGCGCGGCGGTAGTTGGGACGGCCGGCGCTGCAGCGGCGCGCGGCCGGCGCCGGGCGAGCGGCAGGCCGGGCTGGTGCTGCTCGATGCCGGCAATGGCGACGTGCTGGCGGCGGCGGGCGCCGGCATGGGCGCCGCCGACCCGGCGCGCTGGCCTGAAGTGCGCGACTTCGACCGCGCCGACCCGGCGCGCAGCCCCCTGCGCCTGCCTGCTTTCCAGCACGACGGCGGCGCACACCGGGCGCCCGGCTCGACCTTCAAGGCGATCACGGCCCTGGGCCTGGAACAGGCGGCGCGCCAGGATGCCCGGCTGGAGCGCCTGCTGGACGGCATGCCGCTCGCCGCCATCGACCGGGTGGCGCAGGAGGGCGGCTACCCTTTCCGGATCGGCGCGCCGAGCTATCCGGAGGGGGGCGGCGCCCGCATCACGAACTTCCGCGAACAGGTCGCGGCCGCGCGGGCGGTCGAGGGCCGCTTCGGCCTGCCGCAGGCGCTGGCGCACAGTGTGAATACCTGGTTCGCCTGGACCGCCGAGCTGGGCGACCGCAGCCTTGCTGGCGGCGTGCCGGGGGTGCGGGCACTCGAGCCGGGCGCGCTGGATGCGCTGCGCCCGGTGGCCGGCATGGCGCGCCGGCTCGGTTTCGGCGCGCCGCTGCGCCTGGACGGCGGCCTGTTGCCGGAAGACTTCCGCTGGGGCGCCTGGGATGCGCTGCAGGCCACACGGAGCCAGATCGACCCCATCCTGACCCGGCACGAGGTGCGCCAGATGGCGATCGGCCTGCGCATGCAGACCACGCCCCTGCAGATGGCGCTGGTGGCCGCGGCGGTCGGGCAGGGCAGGGTGGTCACGCCCCGCTTGCTGCTCGAGCTGGACGGGCGCGCGGCCGAGCAGCGTCCCGGCCCGGAACTCGGGGTGCGGCTCGACCGCCTGCGCGCCGGCATGAAGGGCGTGGTCGACGGCGGCACCGCGGCCGGCGCCTTCCGCGGCAAGCAATTCGATGGCCTGCGCCCTGGCCTGTTCGGCAAGACCGGGACGGCACCAAGCGGCGCCGACGGCCAGGGGACAGTCTGGTTCATGGGCTGGCTGGAGCCGGGCAGCCTGCCCGGGCAGACCCGGCGGCTCGCCTTCGCCGCCTTCGTCAGCCATTCCGAGCTGACCGGCGGCGCCCATGCGGCGCCGGTGGTGGCCGCCCTGCTGCGCACGATGGCGGCGCAGTCCTTCGATAAGAAGGGAGAATAGGCATCTGCTGCGCGCCTCAAGAATGTGTTTCTATGGCATCATCTGTTGACAATCCGCTTGTGCGCGGATGCATTACTGGATGAGGAACACATGCGTTTGCCGGGAACCCGGTACCAGGAGCACGGTTGGGAGCAGGTCCGTAAATTGTTGGGGCAGTGCTCGCTGGCCGCGCTCGCGCGCGACAAGCATGCGCTGTTGCTGGAGCCGGACCAGGAAAGCTCGCTGGCGGCCTATGTCGATGGCGTGTCCCGCGTGCTCTACGGCTGCGGCCCGCGCGGCGCCGCACTTGGAAACAGTTATGGCGATACGGTCCTCGAGCTGGCCCTGAGCCTGGTTGTCGAGCTGCAGGCGCGCCCGGGCGACTGGGCCGGCCTGTGCGCCGCCGTCGCCGCCGAGCATGCGCGCATGGGGCCGTTCTGGAACGCGCCGGGCGGCGAAGCCCTGCTGCGCAAGAAATTCAACGACCTCTACGCCGTCCTGCGCGACAAGGTCGACAGCGACAATTACCAGGCCGCCTGCGGCCGCCCCTGCAGTCCGAACCGGATGTATGCCTACCGCATGCTCGACACCGCCTATGGCGAAGTGGCGCGCCTGTTCTTCGGCTGGCGCGAACACCGCGCCCAGGTCGGCGCCATCCTGGGCAGGACCATCGAGGCCGAACCGATCGAGGCGCGCCGCCTGCGCAGCATCGCAGACTGCCGCGCCGAGTGGATCCTGCGCTGGAGCGAGAGCCTGGAGCAGTTCGGCGGCGTCCCCGGCCCCCTGCATACCCGCTCCAAGCGCTTCGCCAGCCTGAAGACGAGCCTTGACAAGATCGCGGCGATGCTGCGCGAGATCGGCGAGTACGAAGCCTTGTCCGCCAACGGCGAGCGCGACTGGCTGCAGGATGCGAATGACGCCGGGGCCTGGCTGGAAGACTACTGGCGCGTGCTGGACGAGTCGGAGCAGGGCGCAAGTCCGGGACCCGACCAGATCCTGGAAGCGCAGCAGGATGCGCTCGACCTTGCCTGCGCGGGGGATGGGGACGAAGCGCAGGCCGACATGCGCGCCCCGATGCTGGACGTCGTGCTGGCCGAACGGGTTTCACTGCCCCCCCGCTACCTGGAGATGGCAGCTTGCGCGCAGGAAGCCGGCAGCTGGGCGCTGCGCACGATGGCGGACGATTCGCTGCCGGTGCGCCTGGCGGTGTACTTGAAACTGCTCGGTCCTTTCGACGACAGCTATCCGGCCGAATGGCTGGACCCGGCCACCGGCGAGCTGCCGACCATGGGGCAACTGGCACTCCTCGACGGGGTGTCGCTGCCGACCCTGCGCAAGCGGCGCGACGCCGCCATCGCCAGGCTGACTGCACGTGCCGATGCAGGCATGAAGGAGGAGACATGATGGGCATGACGGAACTGGATCGCAAGCTGCAGGCGCAGCTGCTGGCGGGGCGCCGGGTCGAGGGCGACCGCCTGGTGCTGGCCGACGCGGTGCTGCTGGCCGCACTGGACGGCAGCCGTCCCTTGAGCAGTGGCGAGCGGGCGGCGCTGCAGGCTTCCCCCTTGACCACCCGGCGCCTGCGCCAGCTGGCCGAGGCGCGGCGTGCCCGGGCCGCCGCCCCCGACTGGCGCGGCAGCGCCGGCATGCTGCGCGCGGCCGACAGCGGGGCGCCCTTCGAAGCCCTGGTCACCGACGACGGCGCCTGGCGCCTGCACGTCGTGGCCGGCCGCGCCATCCTCCAGCTCGACCCGGAGTCAAGCCTGGCTCCGGCGCTGCTGCGCGCGGCGCAGCCGCTTCGCGTGGTCGACGGCGCCGGCAACACCGTTCTGGAGGGACGGCTCGACCCGGACGGCGAGTGCGAGGGCCCATGGCCCTTCGCCGAGGGACCGGCCAGGCATTTCCAGCGCCACGGCGGTGGATTCGCCGTGGAGCCGATCGGTCGCTAGCATGCTGAAGCTGTTTACCCGGCCCTTCCGCCAGCCGCCCCCGGACCTCGCCGGCCTCGGCGCGGCCTATATCGCCTTGCCGATCGCGCGCGGCCGCACGGTGCCAAGCGGACGCTTCGTCGTGCTGGCCAATGGCGAAGGCCATACCCGGCGCCTGAGCGAAGATGCGCGCGTGAATGCCTTCGAGGGCGAAACGGCCTGGTGCGTGCATCCCGGCCCCTATGCCTGCGAACTGACGCCCTTCGCGGCCGCGCCCGAGATCGGCCTCAAGGTCGCTTTCGCCATCGACGGCGCCGACCCGCGCGAAGCCCAGCAGCGCTTCGACCTGTTCCTGGCCAGCGAAGCCGGGCAGCAGGTGGCCCTGGACGCCTTCGTGGCGCAGATGGAGGCCGCCTTGCAGCGTGAACTGGCCCAGGGCAACCTGGAGCTACCGCCCTGCACGAGTTTCGAGGAGTGGAACCTGTTCCGCGCCGGCTTCAACCAGCTGCTGTATACCCGCTTCGGCGTCATGGTGGACGACTGCGTGCCGGTCGACTTCGGCGCGGCGCGCGACCTGGCGGCGCTGCTGGGGGCGCGCCTGGCCGTGCAGCAGGTGGCAAGACCGGTCCAGGCGCCGCCCCAGGAAGCCTTCGACGCGGCATGCGAAGACCGCAAGGCGCTGCGCCGGCTATTCCTGGAATTGCCGCGCGTGCTGTGCGGGCTACGCCTGGCCGTCCTGCCGCCGGACTGCGCGACCTTCCGCCGCCACCAGGATCTGCTGCGCCGGCTCGACTTGGTGAGCCTCTCGGTGGGCACCATGCCGGCGCTCGCGCTGGCTGCGCCGAACGAAGCCATGGCGGCGTCCGAACAGCTGCGCCGCGCACGCCACAGCTTGCGCGCGGTGGCGGCGCTGGACGAAGCCTGGGCCCTGCTGGCCCGCATGAAGCATGCGGTCGCCGAGCTGCCGCAGGCCATCGCGCTGCTCGACGAGACCGACCGCATCGTCGCCAACCTCGAATGCGATTGCGCCGCCCGCCGCGCGACCCGGGAGGAGCAATGAACGATTCCCTCGTGCGCTGCCGCAGCATCGCCCCGGACGGCAGCTACCTGACCGTCACGGCCACCGTGCGTCCCCGCGACGGCCGCGCCGAAGTGAAATGCAGCGTGCCGGAGGCGCCGGAGGTGGCCCGGCGCATGCAGGCCGTGGTGCGCCTGGCGCGCCATACGGAGGCGCGTTTCGACAGCCGCGCACAGGTGGTGTTGAGCCTCGACCGTGCGCCTGCGGGCGGGGAACGCGACTGGGAGCTGGCCGCCGTGCTGGCCGACCGCATGGTGCGGGGGCTTTATCAGTCTTCGGTGCCGGTGGTGGCGAACGGCTGGTCCGATGCCTGGCACCTGGGCCGGGTGGACGGTCACAGCCTGGCTGCCGTGCCGCTCGGCGTGCTCGCGGGCGGCGCGGGCGGCCTGCCGCACCTGGGCGCCCTGAGCGGCCATCCGGATCCGGCAGCCGGCGTCTCCAGCGCGCGCGCCTGGTTTCCCCTGGTGAGCGGCGGCGAGGGCGACACCCTGTCCTGGGTCGAGGTCCATGTGCGGCCAAGCCCGGCGGACGGGGAAGACGAAGCGTCGGGTATCGTGGCGCCCGGTGCCGATGCGGCCCTGCAGGCGCGGGTGCGCGCCGTACTGGTGGCGGCGCGCCACCACGATGGGCGCGGCTTGAAAGAGTGGCGCACCACGGTGCGTTTCTCCGGGGAGCGCTTCCAGGGCGCCTCCTTCGAGCTGGCCCTGGTAATGGCCGACCGCATGGCGCGCGGCCGCGATTTCCTTCCGCGCGGCCGCCTGCTGGCCACCGGCCAGTCATCCAGCTGGCATGCGGGGCAGGTCGAGAACGTCGACGGGGTCGGGCCGAAGTGCGCGCTGCTGCTGCGCGAGGCGCAGGCCGGCGACCGCATCCTGCTGCCGCGCGCCTGGGAGGCGGAGCTGACACCGGAGTGGCGCGCGCAGCTCAAGGCCCAGGGGGCGAGCGTAGCCTGCGTGGACCGGATCGGGATCATATGATCGCGCCCCGGCTTTGCTAGAATCGTCGAAGCGGTTTGTTGTACGGATTGAAACGGAGTCGCATATGTTGCAGATGTTCGGATGGGGCGGCGCCGGCTGCCCGCGCTGCGAGCGCAAGAACGGCGGAGAAGCGCGTTACTGCGGCGGCTGCGGCCTGACCCTGGGCGCACGACGCAACGCGCCGGTGCTGGTCGAGAACCGCTGGGTGGCCGGCCCCGACGAACTGGCCGTCTTCTTCGGCGTGCGCGAACTGTCCGGACTCTTCGTCAAGACGCTGCGCGTTCCCGCAACCAGCCGCGCCTACATCCTGCAGGGCAGTAAGGCCACCGAGGTGCCGCAGGGCGAATACGAGATCGAAGGCTTCTTCACGCGCCTGAACCACCTGCTGCGCGACCAGCATGCCGAGATTCTCGTTACCCGCAGCGGCGCGCTGCCGGTCGAATTCCGCTTCGACGACGTTCTCACCAGCGAGCAGCTGGCGGTGACGGCGCGTTTTGCGGTGAGCGTGAGAATCGAGGACGTACCGGCTTTCGCCCGCCACTTCATGACCCAGCCCGGCACCATCGGCACGCAGGAATTGCGTGAGCTGCTGTCGGCCCCGGTGCGCCAGCTGCTGGAGGAGTTCGTCGGCGCGCGCTCGATCCGCGACATGGCCGGCAACAATGCGTTGCGCGAGCAGCTCGACGAGCGCCTGCAGGGAGGCTTGAAATTCCTGCTGGCCGAGTACGGGCTCGCCGTCGTGAAGGTCGACACGGTCGAACTGCGCCACGACAAATACGACGCCAACCGCGCGAAGGTCGGCAGCCTGTGGCTGGCGGTCGACGAGCGCCATGTGCAGGTCGAGCACAGGAAGCACCTGGACGAGCTCTACGACGCCGAGGAATGGCAGCGCCTGCGCCGCGCCGAACAGCAGGCGCGGGTGCGCCAGCGCGAGGCCGAGCTGCGCCAGGACGATGCCATTGCCCGCGCCGAACTGTCGCTGCAGGGCGCCGATCGCGCCCACGCGCTGCGTGCGCGCCAGATCGAACTCTACGCCCGCATCCTCGACGCCCAGTCGCGCAAGCAGGCGCTGGAGCGCGGCGCCGGCGACGTGCTGGCCGAGCTCGAACACGAGCTGGCCAAGAAGGGCGCGCAGCGCCGCGACGAAGTACAGGAGTGGCAGCACCTGCGCGCCCTGGCCCAGCTGCGCATGCGCAGCGAACTCGAGGTGGCCCAGCAGGACGCGCGCCAGGCGCAGGCAATCGCCCGCCAGCGCTTTTCGCACACCCTGCTGCAACAGCAGATCCGCTACAAGATCGAACAGGCCGCCTCGATCGAGGACGCCGCCCGCAAGCAGGCGGAACTGGTGCGCCTGCGCCAGGCCGAGGAAGATGCCGCCCGCCGCGCGCGCGCGATCGACGAGGAAGAACACGTGGCGCGCCACCAATTGCTGCTGCTTTCCAACACCGCGCGCCGGCGCGACGCCGAGCGCCTGCAGGAATGGGAAGACGAGCAGGCGCGCCTGGCCATCGAGACGGCCCGCAGCACTGCCCAGCAGGACAAGCTTGCCCGCACCATCGCCCTGGAAGCGCGGCAGGCGCGCGAGCAGCAGGGCGTCCTGCTGGAGGCCGAGGAACGCCGCCATGCGCTGCGCCTGGCCGAGCAGCAAGCTTTCGCCGGCATGGACGACACCGCGAAACTCGCCCTGGCCGCCGCGCCCAACGCCGCGCTGCTGAACGACTTCATGAAGACCCGCGTGCACGCGACCATGGATGCCGGCCAGCTCTCGAGCCTGGCAGCCGTGGTCGGCGCCGGCAAGCTCACGCCGGACGAGGCTTTGGCGCTGGTCGCCCGCGAACAGGCGCGCCGTGACGGCGAAGTCGACAAGGACCGCCGCCACCAGGTCGCGCTGCTGGCCGCCCAGGCCGGCGCGGTAGCCGGTGTCGCGGCAAGCCTGCGCCAGTGCCTGCACGGCCATGCCGTGCGCGACGGCGAGCGCTTCTGCGGCGCCTGCGGCGCGCCCTTGCAGTCCTGAAGGAAGCGATGCAAACGGCCATCGACAAGATCCGCGAACTGCGTGCCCTGCACGAGGATGGCCTGCTGAGCCGCCAGGAATTCGACCTGCGCAAGAACGCGATCCTCGATGCCGAATACGCCCCCGCGCAGGAGGCCCCGGAGGCCGCGCAGCTCCATTCCGTCCCCGCGCGCGCCGGCACCGAGATCGGCCTGATGGCCGGCCAGGAGGTCGGGCCGCAGAACCGCCGCTACCGCCTCGAGCGCCTGATCGCCCACGGCGGCATGGGCCAGGTGTGGCAGGCCACCGACCTGGCCACCCATGCGGAGCTGGGCCACAGCGCCCAGGTGGCGCTGAAGATCCTGCCGCCCCAGCTGACCCAGTCGGCCAGCCACGCCAAGCTCCTGATCCAGGAAGCCACCCGTGCGCGCCGCCTGGCGCACGAACACATCGTGCGGGTCTATGAATGGGCGCAGGACCCGGCCACATCCAGCTATTTCATCATCATGGAATGCCTGGAGGGAGAAGACCTGGACAGCCTGCTGGCGCGCGAAGGCCGCCTGCCGCTCGACCGGGCGCTGGCCCTGCTCGACCCGGTCGCGGCGGCGCTGGACTACGCCTGGGACAAGCATGGCCTGGTCCACCGCGACATCAAGCCGGCCAATGTCTTCCTCACCAAACGCGGCGACGTGAAACTGCTCGACTTCGGCATCGCGGCGCGCGCACGGGCGCCGTCGCCGCTCGACGCGCCGGCCAGTTCCGGCACCGCCGGCTACCGCGCACCCGAGGCGGGAAATCCGGACTGCGTGCCGGCGCCGAGCCTGGACGTGTACGCGGTCTCGATGATGATCTGCCAGATGCTGGACGGCGCGCTGCCCGCGTCGAACGGCCACATGCCGGCAGGGCTGACGCCGCGTCAATGGGAAGCGCTGCGCGCCGGTTTTGATCGTGATTCCGCGGCGCGGCCGCCCAGCGTGCGTGCGCTGCTGGAACACATCCGCAAGGCTGTCGGCCCCACGCCGGAGGAAGTCGCCCGCGAGGAGGCACGGGCCCGCGCCGAGCAGGAGCGACGCGAACAGCAGCGCGAACGCGAGCTGGCCGCGCGGCGCCAGGTCGAAGAGCAGGCCAAGGCCGCCGCCAGGCTGCTCGTCGAGCGCGAGCGCCGCGAACAGCGGCGCGCCGAGCGGCTTGCCGCCGAGGCGGCGCGCGAGGCGCGCAAGGAGCAGCTGCGCCAGCAGCTGCTGGCCAAGCGCGAGGAGGAAGTCGCGAAGGCGCGCCTGGCCCAGGAAGAGGCGCAGCGCAAGGCGGCCCAGGCCAAGGCCGCGGCAGCCTACCTGGTGCAGCAGAAACGCGCACGCGCGCTGCAGGCGGCGCGCACCGCCGACGAGCTGGCCAAGTTGATGCCGACGCCGGGCAGCCCGGTGGCCGATGGCGACGGCGTGCTGTGCGATCCGTTCCTGGACGGCGCCGGCAGCGGTCCGTCTCTGGTCCTGATCCCGACCGGACGCTTCCAGATGGGCTCCCACGAACACGAACGCAAGATCGCGATGGCGGCCGGCGCCCAGAAAAAATGGCTGGAACGCGAGACGCCCCAGCGCTGGGTCGGCATCGAACGCCCCTTCGCCATGGGCCGCTATCCGGTGACGGTGGGCGAGTGGCGCGTCTTCGTGCAGGCCACCGGCTGGGAGCCGACTGGCGAGGTGAACTGGGCCGCGCCCGGCTTCCCCCAGACCGACGCCCATCCCGTGGTGGGCGTGACCTGGCACGATGCCCGGAACTACCTGGCCTGGCTGTCCGCCGCCACCGGCAAACGCTACCGCCTGCCGACGGAAAGCGAATGGGAATACGCCTGCCGGGCCGGCACGAGAACCGCCTTCAGCTTCGGCGACACCATCGGCCCCGAGCAGGCCAATTACGACGGCACCTTCACCTACAACGGCGGGCCGCGCGGTGCCTACCGGGCCGGCACCACGCCGGCCGGCATGTTCCCGGCCAATCCCTGGGGCCTGTACGACATGCACGGCAATGTGTGGGAGTGGGTGCAGGACGTGGTGCACGACAACTACGAAGGCGCTCCCCTGGACGGCAGCGCCTGGGAAACGGGCGGCGACCCTGCGCGCCGCATCCTGCGCGGCGGCTCCTGGCTGTACAACCCGCGCTACCTGCGTTCGGCGCTGCGCAACGGTTTTTCCAGCGTGCTGTCGAACGATATCGTGGGCTTCCGGGTCGTGCGCGACCTGCTGTAAGCCGGGCCTGTCCTCCGGCAGGCGCCGCAGGGGCGCGGATGGTGTACAGTTGCAGGATCGATCACACCCGGAGGAATCGCCATGTCCATCGCCCACCTGTTCAAATCGCATGACAAGGACCTCGGCGGCGGCTTCACCGTGCGGCGCATCCTGCCGGCCGCAAGCCGCCAGTCGGTCGGTCCCTTCCTCTTCTTCGACCACATGGGGCCCGTCGAAGCCCAGCCCGGCGCGCGCCACGATGTGCGTCCGCACCCGCACATCGGCCTGGCCACGGTGACTTACCTCTTCGAAGGCGCCATCATGCACCGCGACAGCCTCGGCACCGAGCAGCGCATCGAGCCGGGCGCGATCAACTGGATGACGGCCGGCAGCGGCATCGTCCATTCGGAGCGCACGCCGGAGGACCTGCTGGGACAGGTGCGCCGCACCCACGGCCTGCAGCTGTGGGCCGCGCTGCCGCGCGAATACGAAGAGGCGCCGGCCGCCTTTTCCCATACGCCGGCCGACCAGATCCCCGAAATCGCCTTCGAGGGCGCGACCGTGCGCGTGCTGGTCGGCACCGCCTTCGGCAAGACGTCTCCGGTGCCGACCTTCAGCCAGACCTTGTACCTGGACGTGCAGCTGGCGCCGGGCGGCGCCGTCGCGCTGGATGGCCTGCCGGACGAAAGCGCCGTGTATGCGCCGATGGGCGCCATCGAGGTCGATGGCGAGGCGATTCCCGGCAATACCATGGCGATGCTCGAGCCGGGCGCCGCGGTGCGGGTCTCCTCGAGCGCCGGCGCGCGCTTCGTGCTGATCGGCGGCGCGCCGCTGGACGGACGGCGCTACATCTTCTGGAACTTCGTTTCCAGCAGCCGCGAGCGCATCGAGCAGGCCGCGCGCGCCTGGGAAGCCGACGCCTTCGTGCCGGTCCCCGGCGACAACGAGCGCATTCCACTGCCGGCCTGGCCGGCCGCATGGAAGCACGAGGCGCCGCGCGAACAGGATTGATGGAAGGCTACGCTGCGCGCGTCCCTTCCTCCGAGGTGTAAGCTGGAATTCCCGAACGGGTTTTTATGTTACGCAAACGAAAGGACGCGCCATGAAAATTCCAGAACACCTCAGGATCCCGGTCATCGTGTTCGCCCTGCAGGCGGCGCTGCTGGCCGGCACTTCCCTGGTCTTCCTGATCCTGCGCCCGACCGGCCTCTAGGCTCAGGCGTCGAGCCGGACCGGATGAACGCGCCGGCGCTCGCCGGCGCGGGCCAGCTGTACGCGCGTCTCCGGATACGGCTGGGCGGCGAAGCGCAGCTGCTGGCCGAAGCCGCGCAGGCGCTCCAGCAGCACGCCCGGTGCCAGCGGCATGTCCTGGCCGCCGGCCGGGTCGCGATGCCAGAAGCCGCCGTCGCGGTGGAACAGCAGCGGCAGGCCGGCCGCGCGCGGACTGCTTGCCGCCTGCTTGCCGATCTCGTGCGCCGGATCGACTTCCGGCGCCAGCACCATGAAGGATTCCGCCTGCGCGCCCGCGTCCACGCGGTGCAGGACCACGCCGTGCGGGAGCAGGGCGGTCACTTCCAGCTCGACCACGCCGCGGATGCTGGCCGTGAGCGCGATGCGCATGCCCAGGCGCAGCAGTACCGGGGTATGCTTGCCCGGCCAGACCCCGTCCAGCAGCAGGCCGTAGCGCGACACGTCCTCGATCTCGAAACCGTGGCGGCCCTGGCGGATCACGGCGTGGCGTCCGGAGAGGCGGCGGGTCAGGCCGCCGCGTTCCTCGCCATGCTCGCCGTGGTGCATCAGGAGCAGGTCGGCTTCCGGATCGATCTCTTCGAACCTGCCGAGCACGCACTCGTCGAGCGCGAACAGGCGCAGGTGGCGCTGGCTGCCCGAATCGGGCTCCGCCTGCACCAGGCAGGCGCTGTCCGCCGGGCAGGGATGCCTGGTATCCGCCTGCGGCACGTCGATCTCGATCAGGTCTTCATCCCATGCGATGGTCGACATCGCGAGGTCGACCTTGCCGCTGCTGTCACGCGCGTCGCGCAGGTCGACATTCGCGATCGAGGCATTGCGGGCGGTGACGTCGATGTCGACCCGGCCGCCGCCCGGCGCCTGGACCCGCGCGATGCCGGCGTCGTCGGCGACGACACGTACGTTCTTGTGGGTGGCTAGGAAGGTCTGGTGGATCTCGCCCAGGCTGGCGTCCAGCCGCGGCACCAGGATCACCGGCGAGCAGGTCCAGGTACGGGACGCATCAAGGCGCTGCGGATGGCGGCTGTGCAGCTCGATCTCGATGCGGTACTGGCCGTGTTCCAGCCCGCGCGAGGAGAATTCGAGGAAGACCGGGCGCCAGTCGCCGCGCGAAGTGCGGTGGAAGACGAAATGCTCGCCGTCGCGCAGGCGCAGGCTGGACCGCACCAGCATGCGCACTTCGGCCGAGCAATCCATGGGCATGCCGCGCAGCTCCAGCTTGATCGCCTGGCGTCCGCCGGCGGCGCGCGGGTCGAAGCCGCTGATGTGCAGTTGCGGGCGCTGCAGGGCGGGCCCGGCGCTCGCGGCTTGCGGATGCAGGGGCGCGGCCACGGCGCGGTTGGCGCGCAGGGCGCCGATGACGTCGAAACTGGACGGCAGGCCGGCGCGTGGCCCCGGTGCTTCCTGGTCCTCAGGCTGCGGATGCCCGTGGGCGCACGCGGCCTCGCCGGGCATGACCCAGACGGTGCAGTGCGGATGATCGGGATTGCGGCAGCGGCTCATGTGCAGACAGATACGGAGGACCTTGCAAGCTTAGCCTGTTTTACGGCCGGGTGGCGCACCGGGTTCGTTGATTAGCAACATTATTTTCTGTTGGGAATATATTAACTCAAGGCATCGCTGGGCAGGGCGGTCTCATCCGGGTGGCAGAGGAGGGGACGCAGCACCAGGGCCGTCAGGTTGTCGGGCTGCAGGCCCTCGGGCGGCGCCTCGTCCATGGCGGCAAACAGGCGGCCGACCATCGACGCCGCATCCGGCAAGCCGCCCAGCAGTGCGGGCCAGCGGGCGACGAAGGCGGCTGGCGTCGCGCAGGACCAGAATCCGTCGGTGGCGAGCAGGTAGACCGCGTCCTGGCGCAGCGCGAGTACGCGCCGGTCGGCCAGGCCGCCGAGCCAGGACGGCAGGTTCCATGGCGCCAGCTCATACAAGGGATCGGACAGCTGGGCCGGCTTGCTGAAGGCATTCCCGAGGATGAAAGCCTGGGCGATCTGGGGCGCATGCTCGCCATGCACCTGCTTCCACCAGTCGCGCTCGTCGATCCGTCCACCCAGGGCGGCGGCGGTCGCAGGCACGTGGTCGACCGTAAGCGCACTGGCCCGGGTGGCGTCGATCTCGTACAGGCGGGAGTCGCCCACGTGATACAGGATGGGCGCGCCACCCGCCGGCAGCTCCAGCATGGTCAGCGTGGTGCCCGGCCGGGCGCCGGCCCGGGAAGCGAACTGGCGCTGCAGCCGTGCGTGGAGTTCGTCGAGTTGCTCTGCCAGTGCCGAGGCCGTGCCGCAGGGCGGGATCGCGAGCAGGCCGCTCGCCACCACCTCCGCCGCTTCGCGCCCGTGTCCGTGCCCGCCCATCCCGTCCAGGACGGCGAGCCGGCCGTGTCCGGCCGGCCAGCCGGGCAGCGTGGTGCGCCGCAGTTCCTGGCCCTCCAGCCAGCTGGCAGTGCCGTGCGCGTCGATGACGAGGAAGTTGTCCTGGTTTTCAGGACGCTGCAGCAGGCCCGCGCCACGCCGGCTGGCGACGGCCACGTCGTAGCGTGGAGCGAACTGGAAGTCATGCAGTGGTTCGAAGGCGGTCGGCATGGAGGGGCGATTGGTTGGCAATCCTGCTACTGTACACCTGAACAACAGGGCTCGATGCCGCGATCAGATGGGGTTTTTGCGGCTTCCCGTCGCCAGGACCACGGCGTTGGCCAGCACGCAGGCCCCGGCGGCGCCGAGCGCGGCGCGCACGCCCCAGCGCTCGGCCACCTGGCCCCAGACCACGCTGCCCGCCGCGTAGCCGCCGGACATCACGAACAGGTAGATCGACAGCGTGCGCGCACGCACTTCGGCCGGGAAGGACAGCTGGGCAGCCGCGTTCAGGGTCGATACCGTGGCCGACCAGGCCATGCCCCCGCAGACGATCAGCGGCACCAGCAGGACGAGCGAGCGCGAGAAGGACATCGTCAGCAGCATCGCCCCATACACGGTCAGCGCCGCAGCCAGCAGGCCGGTCTTGTCGACCCGCGCGCGTACCTGCGGCAGGAAGCAGGCGGCCAGCACCGCGCCGCCGCCCAGGCAGCCCATCAGGGTGCCGTAGGTGTTCGACTGCATGCGCAGCACCTCGCGCACGAACACGGGCAGCAGGCTGGCGAACGCGATGGTCGAAAAGAACACCCAGCAGACGTTGCGCAGGATGCGGCGGTAGCGCGCGCAGCCGAAGGCCGTGCGCAGGCCGCAGCGAAAGCGCTCGGCGAAGCCTTCGCGCGCCGGTTGCTGCGGCCCGCCTTCGCGCCACCAGGCCCAGTAGACGCCGAGCAGGCCGGCAAAGGACAGGGCATTGGCCAGGAACAGGGCGCCGGGGCCGATCCAGCCGAACAGCATGCCGCCGAGCGCGGGACCGACGATGGCCGAGAGGTTGTAGGAGAGGTTGTTGAGGGTGGCGGCGGCTTCCACTTCGCTGGGGTCGACCAGGCTGGCCATGGCCGCCTGCCAGGCCGGCCAGATGAAGGCGGTGCCGATGCCGATGGCGAAGGTCAGCACCAGCACCGGGCCGCTCGCCGCCCAGCCGGCGCCCACCAGCACGGCCATGGTGGCCGCGCACAGCGCCATGTAGAGGTTGCAGTAGAAGAGGAACTTGGGCCGGTGGACGCCGTCCGCGACGACGCCCGCCAGCAGGGCGAACAGGAAGACGGGGACGTAGGTGGCCGTCTGCACCAGCGAGGTGATGGCGGCCGATCCGGACAGCGAGGCCACCAGCCAGGCGGATGCAAATGCCTGGATCCAGGTGCCGAGATTCGACACCATATTGGCCAGCCACAGGCGCCGGTAGCGGGCATGGCGCAGGGGTTGCGTCAGTGGCACCTTGCACCGGATCGCGGCCGCCGGGGCTGTTGCCTGGGGGGCGGAGGGGGCGCTGGCGCTGGCATTCGACATGGTGAAAGCAGTGTAGGCGTGCTGCACGGCAACGGTCAATCAAATTGCCGTAAGGAAAATATTTTCTGTGATATTGTGGCGTCCTCCAAACATATTTACAGTGATCGACATGCTGATCCGACCGCTCGAGGCTGCCGACATTCCCGCCGTCGCTGGTTTGCTGCGCGAACTGGCGCGCGAGTACATCGTGCACGAGTCGCCGCCCGAAGGCGCGTCGACCTTCCTCGCCGAGAACGACGAGATGGGCGTACGGGGCTTCCTGGCGCGCGGCCACGTTTATCACGTGGCGGTGGTCGACGGCGAGCTGGCGGGTTTCGTGGCCATACGCGACAACAGTCACCTGTTCCACCTCTTCGTGGGCAAGCGCTGGCACCGGCGCGGCATCGCGCGCGTCCTGTGGGAGACCGCGCGCGAGGCCGCGATCGCGGCCGGCGGCGACGGCGTCTTCACCGTCAATTCATCGAACTTCGCGGTGCCGGTCTACGAGGCCTTCGGCTTCACGCGGGTCGGCCCGACCCAGTGCGCCAAGGGCCTGTACTTCAACCCGATGCGGCTGGACGAAGCGTGAGCCGGCTTCGTCGGCGCGCCGCAGCCACAGGCTGCTCGCCCAGCCGGCCTGCCGGCGCCCGTCCACGAGGGCGCTGACCTCCCACCAGTCGCCCTGGTGGCGGCCGCTGGCCGTGACCCGCGTCCCGGCCGGCAGCACCGCCAGCCGGTGCGACCCCACCCCGACATTCGAGCGCAGGTTCAGGTTGTCCCAGGCGCGGTAGCCTTGTCCCGCAACGGGCAACTGGCCTTGCACGTCCGGTTTCAGCGCGGCCGGCGGCGGCGCAAGCAGCGCATGCAGCAGGCTCCCGACCAGGAGGGTGCCTCCCGCCAGCACGGCGAGCGCACGCGCATTCGCCCGCCGCCACCAGCTGCGCGGCGTGAGCCAGGCCGCCAGACATAGTGTGAGCAGCAGGGCCGCGCCATAGGCCAGGATGGTCATCATGCGTCGAAGCGCAGCACGTAGTGGCCGGCGACCAGGTGGTGGCCGGACGGGATCACATAGGGCTGCTCCGGGGTCGCCACGTCGATCTGGTCCACCATCCGCAGTTCCGCGTCGAGGTGGAACAGGGCCTGGGTATCGGACAGGCGCACGATGCGCAGGCCCTCGCTGCCGGCTTCCCAGCTGAAGGCATTGCGCGACAGGCCCAGACGGTCGGCGCTGGCGGCCAGGCTGCCGTCCAGCTGGCGCAGGAAGTGGGGGGCGTCGAGCACGCGCAGCTGGGCCAGCGCCGGCATGCCGCGCCCGAACACCAGGCGGGTGCCGGCGGCGGCCGGCTGGCTCGGGCCGTGCTCCAGGCCGAGCAGGGCGGCGTAGCGCTCGGCCATCGCGCCCGGCGCCGCATGCAGCTGGACGGCGGCGCCATCGAGCGGCGCGAAGCGGGATGGCACGGCGACGCGCTGGCGGCCGTCGGCCGTGATGGCATGAACCTCGTCGGCATCGTCGACGGCGAAGCGGATCAGGTTGTCCTTGCCGGGGGAGCTCGGGGCCAGGTTGGCGCCCAGGCCGACTTCGAGCGCCTGGGCGCCGGTGTCGCGGTAGCGGCTCAGGCGCGGCAGCGCCAGGGCGGCCAGGGTGATGCGGTGGCGCGCGACCGGGGCGTAGGTGGCGTCGTTCTCCGGCACGGCCGGCGTCGCTGCCGCCGCGGGAACGGCGAGCGGCATCGCCGTCAGCTCGATGTCCGGCGCGGTGCGGCTCTTCCAGACCGCCGGCGGCCGGGCCGAAGGCGTGGCCGGCGCCTTGCCCGGGGCGGCCGGCCGGCCCCCCGCGGCGCGCTCGATGCGCAGCAGCAGGCGTGGGCCGGCGCCGCCCCTGGCGCGGATCACATAGTAATTGTTGGCGGCATCGAAGCGGCAATCGAGGGCGTCCTTCGGCCGCACCTGGATCTCGAGCGGGGCTTCCGGTCCGTCGTTGATCAGGAGGATGCCGCCTTCGCCGAAGGTCCAGCCGGGCACCGCGTAGGTGGCGTGCTCCGCATCCTGGCCGACCAGGGTCAGGCGTTGTTCCGGATAGATCGCGCAGACCGGCTGCCACACCGCGCTGTCGCGCGAGGCGCTGACCTGGTACAGCAGCTGCTCGCCAGGTGCCGGCAGGTAGACGGCATGGCCGAACTTGACCTTGACCTCGCCCGGCTCCACGGCCTCGGTGCCCACCACGTGGTAGCGCACCTCGTCGCCCCCTAACAGGTCGCCGAAGTCCTTCTGGTGCAAAGCGGCGAGCGACTGGGCCAGGTCGCGCACGCGCGCGCCGCGGGTCAGGTGGCGGTCGTCGTCGACCTCGTCCTGGGGCAGCATCAGGGTCACGTGCGAGAAGCAGCGGGTGGCGGCGCGCCCGCGCTGCTCGCGCGGCGAACGCTCCAGCAGGTCGCGCAGGAGCGGTCGGCGCGAGAACAGCGACAGCCCCGGCGCCTGCCACAGCGCCTCGGCATTGAACACATCGTTGATCCTGGCTAGGACTTCGTGTTGGACATAGACCGGCATGATGAAATCTCCGTTGAAGGTTCAAGGCTCTGAATGCTCGCCATGCCGAACGCTAGCAGGGGGCAGATGAAAAACAGCAGATGCGAGCCGCCGGCCGAGAGGAAACTCATCGGCTGGCCCATGATGGGAAACAGCGCCAGGTTCGTTCCCCAGGACAGCAGGAAGTGCCCGGCCAGGAAGGCCGCGCCGCCGCACAGGAAGAAGCACTGGAAGCGCCCCAGCCAGGCGCGCCGGAAATCCTTGGCGGCCGCGCCTGCGCGCCAGCCGCATGCGGCCGCATGCAGCAGGGCGCCCAGCAGCAGGGCCTGCAGGGTCCACAGCAGCAGGGCGCCGAGCAGGCCGTGGCGATTGAGCAGGAAGGAGGGGGCGAAATCGTCCTGCACGGCCGGGATGCGCAGCGCCTCGCCCGCGGACTGGCCGAGCGTGGCCAGGCCCAGCAGGCCATCCATGCCCAGCCATCCGCCCTCGCTCACGGCGCGCGCGCCCAGCAGCATCTGCTGGCCGGTATGCGGGTGGGCCCCGGGATCGGCCCAGACCTGGAAGCGTTCGGTATAGAAGCCCGCCGCGCCCAGGCTCGGTCCGAGCGCCTGCAGGGCCATGGCGCCCGCCAGCACCGCGCAGCAGGCCGCGCCGAGCAGCCCGGCGGCGCGGCGCCGGCCGCTCGCCAGGCACCAGGCGAGCAGGCTGGCCGTGGCCCAGACCAGCAGCAGGAGCAGCGGAGAATAATCGTCGACCTGGACCAGGGCGACCGCCAGCAGCAGGAGGAACAGCAGCATCGGCGCCAGCGCCCGCAGCCAGGCCTGCCAGCCCCCGCGCCCCTGGCTGCCGCTGGCAAGGGCGAGGCAGTGTGCGCTCAAGGCGGCCAGGGCCAGCTTGGCGAATTCCACCGGCTGGAAATCGAAGACGCCGGTTTCGTCGCCGAAGGCGACCTGCAGCAGCAGCCCGGCCAGTGCGAGGAGCGCGAGCGTCACCAGCAGCCATTCGGTGGCGCCGCGCGAGACCTCGGCCCGCGCCACGCCGTGCAGGAGCAACAGGCCGGCGGGCAGGCCGGCGCCCAGCAGCACGCAGCTGGTCTCGACCTGGCGCAGCCAGGCTGTGTGGCGCGCGCCCAGGCCGAGTTCGAGCTGCACCAGCAGGCCCGCGCCGAGCAGCAGCACGGCGACGGCGCCCAGCAGGAGCGTGCGACGTGGCCACAGCAGCGCGTACCACAAGGCTGCCCACGCGACCACGAGGGCCCAGCCCACGCCGGGCGCCTGGCCACCGCGCTGCATCACCAGCAGCAGTGCAGCGAGACCGGTGATCGCAGCGCCGGCGGCAGCCCGGGGGATGGCGCCCCGCCGCAGCCCGGCGAGGCCAGCCAGCAGCGCGGCTGCGATCCCGGCCACCCAGGCCGCCGGGGACGGCATCGCGAACTGCCACAGTGACCGCTCGATCCAGGTCCATGCGAGCGACGGCGCCAGCTCCGTGCGCGGCTGGGCGAACAGCGCGACCTGGCCGCCTGGGCGCAGGTGCAGGATAGCCCCCGCGATGTCGACGCCCAGCCGGCTGCGGCCGATCACGATGGTGTCCACGCCGTCGAGCAGGTGCTCGCGCGTGGCGGCGTCCTGCCAGCCGTGGGCATTCGACACCGGCACCGGTTGCGAACCGCGCACCTGGAGCGCGAAGCCGTCGTTCGCCGCGCGCAGCAGGGACACCGCGCCGGCTTCCAGGCCGGGGGCGGCGAGCCGGTTGCCGCAGTACAGGTAGCCGCCCGCGCTGACGGGCCGAGGCGCATCGAGGAAGCCCGGAACGATCCGGTTCCACAGCGCCAGCATGCGTGCGCCGGCGCCTGCATCCGGGCAGGAAGGCTGGGCGGCGCCATCGCGCTCCAGGTGAGCCCCGTCGTATTCCCACTGGTGGCCTGCGCCGCGCAGCAGCACGCGGCCTGCGTCGGCCTCGAGTACCTCGAAGCGCGCGGCGCCCAATTGCAGGCGCTGGCCGGCGGCAAGCGGCAGGGTGCCGGTGGCCTGCCTGGCTTCGCCGCGCAGCAGCATGGCCGGCTGGGCGGGATGGGTATTGCGCAGCCACCAGCGCCCCTCCATGTCGCGCCGCACCAGGAACTGGCGCGCATCCGCGCGCGGAGCAGCGAGTTCCGCGCGTCCGAGCGCGGCCGATTCGCCCGGGGCCAGGCGCAGCGCGATCTGTGCAGGGAGGTGGCGCGTGGGCGTGTTCACGAGGGCGGCGAGCTGCAGGGCGCAGACCAGGGCCAGGGCGAGGGCGGCCCACGGCAGGCGGCCGTCGATGCGGGGCTTCACGCTGCCATCCTTGCGCTGCCGCCTGCCATCGCCTCGCGCACGCTGCCAACCATGCGGCTGATGTCGAGCGCGTGGCGCGGCCGGGCGTCCGGTTGGGGCGCGAGCAGGGCGCGCAGCAGGCCGAGGGCCTGGGTGGCGGCGCTTCCGAAGCGGCCGGCGAAGTCGGCGGCTTCATCCCCGCCCAGGATCGGCGGCAGGCCGCCATGGCGCGCGCGCAGGGCGCCGGCGCCAGCCTGGCCGTGCAGGCCGTAGGCTTCGCCGCAGGCTGCCCCATAGCGCAGCAGGCGGCCGCACACGAGGTAATAGAGCAGGGCGCCGAGGGAAAAGTAGTCGCTGCGCTGGCCGGCGAGGTAGCGGCCGTCCGGGCCCGGGAAGAACTGCTCGGGCGCCTGCCACCTGGCGGTGCCGGCATAGGAGTGGGTAGCCGCCTCGAACAGGGGGCGGGTGGTGCCGAAGTCCGCCAGCTTGAGGGTACGGGTGGCGCGCTCGAGGAGGAGGTTGGCGGGCTTGAGGTCGAGGTAGCGGAAGCCCGCCGCATGCACCTTGCCCAGGGCCTGGTTGACCTGGGCGCACCAGTCCAGGGCCTGGCAGGGTGTGATGGGGCGGCCGGCCGCCTGTTCCACGGCGAGCCAGGAAGCCAGGTCGCCGTCCAGCAGTTCCAGGGCCATTGCCGGTAGGCCCGCATGGCTGCCGCTGTCGAGCAGGCGCACGATGTGGCGGCCGTCCCAGGGCGCGAGCCCGGCCAGGAAGTCGATCTCGATGCGTGCGCTGTCGGTCCAGTGGCCGCGCAGGCCGGCTGGCGCGCGCCCCATCTGTTCGGTATTGAGCAGCTTGAGGGCGACCGGGGCGCCGTCCGGGGCCTCGGCACGCCAGACGATCCCGTAGGCCGAGCCGCCGAGCGGCGTGCACAGCCGGTAGTGACCGCGGGTGAGCGAAACGATACTGCCTTGCTGGACCATGCTTGTCTCCGGAGCGGCATCAGCGCCGTTGCCAGTAACAAGCGGGGGGGCATGAAAAAAGCCGCGCAGTGCGCGGCTTCGTGTCAGCGGCCGTGGCGATCCCAGCGATCGCCGCGGTCCCAGTCGCGGCGGTCACGGCGATCATGGCGATCATGGCGATCCCAGTCGCGACGGTCGTGACGGTCCCAATCGCGGCGGTGCTCGACGTAGACCGGGCGCGGTTGGACATATACCGGGCGCGGTTGGACGTAGACCGGGCGAGGCTGTACGTAGACCGGACGGGGCTGGACGTAGCCGCCGTGGTAGCCGCGATTGTCATAATAACGGTTATCGTGATAGCGGCGGTCGTCGCGGGTCGAGATCGAGTTGCCGACCGCCGCACCCACCACGCCGCCCACGAGGGCGCCGGTGCCGCCGCCGGCGCTGTGGCCGATTGCCGCGCCGACCACGGCGCCGATTGCGGTATTGACACCACGGTCGTCCGCCATTGCCGCAGGGGAGACGGCAACCGCGGCCAGGACCACCGCACCAACAATGTTAGATTTCCACATGGCTTTTCCTTTTTGCCGCAGCGGTGATCTGGATGATCGAACTGCGCCGGGCATGGAAGTACTATAGGCGTCGTGCACCATGCTGCCATCCGTTAATACAGAATTTTACAATCGGAACGGATGCGATACACCAGCCATCCCGCCCTTGCAGTGGAGACGGGCTGCCCCATCTAACAATTGTTACCGTTTACCCCGCCCCGAGCCCCTGTCGTGAACCGATCGTTTGCCACTATCCTCTTTCTCCTCATTCTCTTGCAGGTGTACATCGGCATGCGCCTGCTGCCCGATATGGCCATGGGGCCACTGTTCAATGCCGCCGGGGTGCTCGTGCTGCTGCTGCTCACCGTGCTGGTGCCGGTCGGGCTGATGTCGGCCTCGCTGCGCCGGCACCGCTGGTCGAGCGTGGTGAGCTGGGCTGGCTTGCTGTCGATGGGGTTTTTCTCTTCGCTGCTGGTGACGACGCTGGTGCGCGACCTGCTGCTGATCGTCCTGCGCATCGCCGGCTGGATGACGCCGGAGGTCGTGCACCTGAGCGCGCTGGGCGCGCCACTGGTGGCACTGGGCGTGACGACCCTCGGTTTCGTCAACGCGCGCCGGCTGGCCCGCGTGAAACGGGTCGACGTGCCGATCGCGAACCTGCCCCCCGGCTTGCACGGCTATGCGATCGCCCAGGTCTCGGACATCCACGTCGGCCCCACCATCCGGCGTCCGTATTTGAATGCCATCGTCAACCGGGTCAACAAGCTGGGCGCCGATGCGATCGCCGTCACGGGCGACCTGGTGGACGGCAGCGTGCACCGCCTGGCCCTGCACACCCAGCCGCTGGCCCGGCTGTCGGCGCCGGACGGGGTGTTCTTCGTCACGGGCAACCACGAATACTATTCCGGGGCCGAGGAGTGGATCGCCGAGGTGCGCCGGCTGGGCCTCACGGTCCTGATGAACCAGCACGTGGTGCGCCGCCGCGAGGGCGCCGCGCTGATGATCGCGGGCGTGGCCGACTATACCGCCCACCATTTCCACCCTTCGCACAAGAGCGACCCCAGGCGGGCGGCCGCCGGGGCGCCCCCGGACGTGGGCGTGCGCGTCCTGCTGGCCCACCAGCCACGCAGCGCCCTTGATGCTGCGGAAGCGGGTTTCCACCTCCAGCTGTCCGGCCACACCCACGGCGGGCAATTCTTCCCGTGGAACCTGTTCGTGCCGCTCCAGCAGCCTTTCGTGGCCGGCCTGCACCGGGTGCGCGACATGTGGGTCTACATCAGCCGCGGCACCGGCTACTGGGGACCGCCGAAGCGCTTCGGCGCGCCGTCCGAGATCACGCTGGTGCGCCTGGTGCCGGCCTGAGGCGGCCCAGAACGCGCCTGGTAAATACGGCAACATTTCTCTGCAAAAAGTTGCCGCTTGCGCTATCGTGGGAGTCCACACAACCCACGAAGGATCCGACGCATGAACCGCCGCCGCACCCTCCCAGTCCTGACCATCCTCGCTTGCGTCTTGACCAGCACCTCCGTCCTTGCCGCCAGCCCCGGCAACGACCCGGCCGCGCTCGCGAAGATCCGCGATGCGGCGATGCAGAGCGACTATGCCTGGGAGCGCATGGCGGACATGACCGACCTGATCGGTCCGCGCCTGTCCGGTTCCCCGGGTGCCGCCGCGGCCGTGACCCAGGTGGCGGAGGCGATGCGCAAGCTCGGCGCCAAAGTGACCTTGCAACCGGTCAAGGTCCCGCACTGGGTGCGCGGCCAGGAGACCGGCGAACTGGTGGAGTACAGCGGCCGTCCGGACGGCATCACCCAGCGCGTCGTACTGACCGCCCTCGGCGGTTCCGGCGCGACCCCGGCTGCGGGCCTGACCGCGCCAGTGCTGGTGGTGAAGAGTTTCGACGAACTGAAGGCGCGCAGCAAGGAAGTGAAGGGCAGGATCGTCCTCTTCGACGTCGCTTTCGATCAGCACCAGGCGGACCGCGGCCTGGCCGGCCAGGCCTACGGACAGGCATCGGCCTACCGCCGCGACGGCCCGCGCATGGCGGCCGAGATGGGCGCCGTGGGCGCGCTGGTGCGTTCGGTGGGCGGCGCCAGCTACCGCCTGCCGCATACCGGTTCGACCGGCCTGCAGGACAATGCGCGCATTCCGGCCGCGGCGGTGACCGCCGAGGACGCGATGCTGATGAGCCGCCTGGCCAAGCGCGGCCCGCTGAGCATGCGCCTGGTGCTCACCCCCAGGACCTTGCCGGACGCCGACAGCTACAACGTGATCGCCGACCTGCCGGGAACGGAGAAGCCCGACGAGATCGTCATCGTCTCCGGCCACCTCGATTCCTGGGACCTGGCCACCGGCGCCCATGACGATGCCGCCGGCGTCGCCAGCGCGATGGCCGTGCTCGAGACCCTGAAAAAGCTCGACTACCGTCCGCGCCGGACCATCCGCATGATCGCCTGGATGAACGAAGAGAACGGCACCCGTGGTGCGCGCGGCTACCTGGCCGCCGAGCAGGCCAATGCCGAGAAGCACATCGGTGCGATCGAGAGCGACAATGGGGCCGGCCGCCCCTTCGGCCTGCGCACCAGCGTACCGGCAAACATGACGAAGCTGTTCGCCCCGCTGCAGGCCGCCCTGCAGCCGATCGGCGCCGGCGTGCTGCAGCGCCAGGACGCGCTGTCGACCGGCGATCTCTCCGGCCTGGAACGCGCGGGCGTGCCGAGCTTCGCGCCGCTCATCGATACCTCGAGCTATTTCGACTACCACCACACGCCGGCCGATACGCTCGACAAGGTCGACCCGGACCACCTGCGCCGCCACGTGGCGCTGATGGCCGCGACGACCTGGTTCCTGGCCAATATCGAGCAGCCGATCGGCCGCGCGAACGTCCCGGAGCGTTGACCGGCGCAGGCAGCGCGCGGGGCATCAGGGGATGGGGATGCGCCGTACCGCACGCGCGTGTCCCCGGTAGGGCCGGCCGTAGATGGTCTGGATGCCGCTGGCGAAATTCTGGCCCCAGACCAGCTGGGTGCGCGTTTCGTGCGGTTCGCTCGACCAGTACCAGCTGCGTTCGAAGCTGCTGCGCGCATTGGCGAACAGCAGCGCCAGCTCGCGCCGGGTCGGCAGCACGCCGCCCTGGGAAGACGCCCAGTCGGCGGCCGTCGGCCAGCTGACGTCGGCGGCTTCGCCCGGCAGCAGGATCAGGTGGTAGTCGGGTTCGTCCTTGCCCAGGATGAGGCCGGCATAGGTTTCGCCCTCTTGCAGGGTGGCCCTGACTTGCATGTATTCGCCCATTTAACACGTCCCTCGGTTGGTGACAGTCTGTATGAGACTGCTACGGAACGGTGTTGGTTGCGGCCTGGGCTTCGATCTAGATCATGCCTGTGTTTAGTTTCTCGCGAGTGAGTGCTTTAGGGATCGATTTATTCCGGCATCGGCAGGGCCATCTGCGGGTCCTGGACCCCGGCCCGGTTCACGGCGGGCGTCACCTTGTACCACTCGAAGGCCTCAGGGGGCAGGGCGGCGCGGCGCGCCAGCTCCAGTGCCTGTTCGGTCGACAGGGAAGGATCCAGCCACAATTCGGCATCGGCTGCCTCGACCACCACCGGGCGGCGGTCATGGATGTCGAGCATGCCCTCGCCGGCGGCGTCGGTGACGATCACGAAGCCGGCCTCGGCGCGGTTCTCCGTGAAGCTGCCGAAATTCGCCAGGGCCAGCATGAACAGGGGGGCGCGGTCGCGCCGGTGGATGTGCCAGGGCTGCTTCGCGCCTTTCTCGCCGGTCCACTCGTACCAGCCCTCGGCCGGCACGATGGCGCGTCCGTTCTTCAGAAGGCCGCGCCAGTAGCGGTTGTTCAGCTTGTCGAGGCGGGCATTGATCGTGATCGGCACCTTGCCCTCGGCCCAGCGCGCCCGGTAGCTCCAGAACACGTCGTCGATGCGGCGCTCGCCATCCTGCAGGTGCATGAGAGGGCGGTAGCTGCCGGGTGAGACATTCCAGGCAGGCGTGGATTCGCTGTCGTAGACCGCGTCCGTCCAGCCAAAGACGCTGGCGTAGTAGCGAGCCGTCTGGCTCTGGTCAAATCGTCCGCACATGGGCGCATGGTAGCGCAGGCGCGCGCGAAGCGCGGCACGGTAGGGCGGCAGTGGAATCTTCCGGCAGGTGCGCGCAATGGTATGCTCGCGCCTGACCCGTTTCAAGAATGAGTACAGAGGAGAAAAGGTATGGCAACTGGCTGGTGGAGCGTCCTGAAGACCGTGCCCTGGAGCGAAGTGATCAATGCCGCGCCGCAAGTCGCGACCGGCGCGCGCAGGCTGTGGGACACGGTGGCGCGCAAGTCGAGCACGTCCCCTGGCCCGGCCATGGAGGCGCAGCCCGAAGAGGACGTGTTCGGCACCCTGGTGCTGCGCGTCGAGAAGAACGAGGCGAACCTGGCCGATCTGCGCACCCAGATGCTGCAGGCCTCGGAGATCATCGCCAACCTGGCCGACCAGAACGCCCAGCTGATCGCCAAGATGGAGCTGGCGCGCACCCGGCTGCTGTGGCTGGGCATGGCGGCCGGCGTCTCGTCCATCCTCGCCCTGGTGGCGTTGGCCCTGATCCTGGCGCGCACCTGAAAGTGTATTCATGAAAGTCGTATTGATCCTGGCGACACTGTTCGTCTTCGTCTCGATGCTGCTGAACGCAGCCCGTCGCAAGGGCAAGCTGAACGAGGACGCCAACCGGGCCGTGGCCGGGCTGGCCTCGTCGATGCGTATTTTTGTGTATGGGCTGCTGTTTTTCGTCGGTATCGTTTGCGTCGCCGTGGCGTGGCAGAGCCTGAAGTCTGGCGCTTGATAAGGCGTTGCCTGACAAACGTGCGACCAGTCTGACAAACGCGCGGGAAGAACGGGCGCTTGTATCCCTGGGGAGAAGCCCGATGTTCGTATCGTTCTCTGGTGGATAGTTCCACCTCTCTCCGCGTGTCTCCAACTCAGTGTTGACTGAGTCTTCCGGCCGCTGTCCCAAAAGACAGCGGCCTTTTTTTGCCGGCCGAGTCGAACATGCAAAGTTGCACTTTCGACCCTGTCGAGCCGACCATATGCTAGAATCCTGCCCGCTGCCCCGATGGTGAAACTGGTAGACACCCGGGACTTAAAATCCCGTGCTCGTGAGGGCGTGCCGGTTCGATCCCGGCTCGGGGCACCAGTATTGACGCCAGCTGGCGACGATACGGTATTGAGGCAGCGCACTCCGTCCTTGCCGCCGTATCCGCCCCCCGTCTGCCTCCGGCGTCCCGATTGTCTCCTCCTTCGACTCATCCATTGGTCCTCCCGTCGGGATGGTGTAGCATGCCGGTCGGCGCACCGTGATGACGCCGCAGCAAGAGGACAAGAATTGAACATCATTATCAATGACGAACTGCGTGCCTTCGTCGACCCGCTTACCGACATCGAATACGCCGCGCTCGAGCGCAGCCTCCTCGCCGAGGGCTGCCGCGACGCGCTGGTCCTGTGGCGCGACACCCTGATCGACGGCCACAACCGCTACGAGATCTGCCAGAAGCACGGCATTCCCTTCCGCACCGTCCACAACAACAACTTCGCCTCGCTCGAGGACGTGATGCTGTGGATGATCGACAACCACCTGGCGCGCCGCAGCGTGTCGGACTTCCAGCGCGGCGTGCTGGCCCTGAAGAAGAAGGAAATCGTCACGGCACGCCTGGCCGAGAAGATGGCCGAGCAGCCGCCCGAGCCGGAAGCCGACGATATGGATTCGCGCCCGCCGCCGCCCTGGAACACGCGCGAGGAAATCGCCAAGGCCGCGCGCGTCTCGGCCAATACCATCAGCCAGATCGAACGCATCCAGAAGGCTGCGACGCCCGAGCTGCGCGAAGCGGTGCGCACCGGCACCATCTCGATCAACGCCGCCGCCAATGTGGCGCAGCTCTCCGAAGAGGAGCAGAAGGCGGCGGTCGCCGGCGGACGCAAGGAGCTGCAGCAGGCCGCCCGCCAGGTGCGCGAGCAGAAGCAGGCGACCCGTCCGAAAAAGGAAGCGGTCCCGGTCGACCCCGAGGACGAGCGCGCCGCCCTGCGCGCCGAGGTGGCCAAGCTCAAGGACCGTGTTGCAACCCTGCTGACCGAAAACGAAGTCCTGAAGCAGAAACTGGTGCACGCCGGCCTGGCTTGAGACGATAACGATAACGAAGGAGACCCGCATGATTGACACCCACCGTATCCTCCCGGCCATTCTCGCTGCCACGCTTGGCGCTGCGGTCCCGACGATGGCCCTGGCCGCGGCGCCAGCCGCGCAGCAGGCACCAGGCAAGGCGGAACTGGCCCGCTGGAAGAAGACCGCGGAGCGGGTGACCATCATGCGCGACAAATGGGGCATCCCCCACGTTTTCGGCAAGAGCGACGCGGACGCGGTGTTCGGCCTGCTGTATGCCCAGGCCGAGGACGATTTCAACCGCGTCGAGCTCAACTACATCAATGCGATGGGCCGCCTGGCCGAGGTCGAGGGCGAGAAGGAAATCTGGCGCGACATGCGCATGAAGATGTACATCCAGCCCGCCGACATGCAGGCCAAGTACGCGGCCAGCCCGGCCTGGCTGAAGGAGCTGATGAATGCCTTCGCCGATGGCCTGAACTATTACCTGCACACCCATCCGGAAGTGAAGCCGAAACTGATCACACGCTTCGAGCCCTGGATGGCGCTGAGCTTCAGCGAGGGCAGCATCGGCGGCGACATCGAGTCGATCGACCTGAAGGAGCTGGAGCGTTTCTACGGAAAGAACACACAAGTCGCCATGGCTGCCCGTGACAAGGGTTTCGATGCCGAGCCGCGCGGCTCCAACGGTTTCGCCATCGCGCCCAAGCTCTCGAGCACGGGCAATGCGCTTCTCCTGATCAATCCGCACACCTCGTTCTACTTCCGTCCGGAAGTGCACATGGTGAGCGAGCAGGGCCTGAACGCCTATGGCGCCGTGACCTGGGGCCAGTTCTTCATCTACCAGGGGTTCAACGACAAGACCGGCTGGATGCACACGTCCGGCGGCGGCGACGTCATCGACGAATACCTGGAAACCGTCGTCGAGCGCGATGGCAAGTTCTTCTACAAGTACGGCAATCAAGAGCGCCCGGTGCGCGCCGTGCCGCTCACGCTGCCCTACAAGACCCCGTCCGGCGCGATGGGCAGCAAGACGATTACCGCGTACTTCACCCACCATGGCCCGATCGTGCGCGCGGTGGACGGCAAGTGGGTGGCCGTGAAGATGATGGACGAGCCGCTCAAGGCCCTGACCCAGTCCTACAGTCGCACCAAGGCGCGCGACTACAACGCTTTCTACAAGGCCATGGAGCTGCGCACCAATTCCTCGAACAACACGGTGTATGCGGATGCGAAAGGGAATATCGCCTATTTCCACGGCAACTTCATCCCGAAGCGCGATCCGAAGTTCGACTGGACCCGCCCGGTCGACGGCAGCACCCCGGCGACCGAATGGCAGGGCCTGCATGCGATCGAGGACACCATCACCCTGTTCAACCCGGCCAGCGGCTACATCTCGAACACCAACAACTGGCCCTTCAGTTCCTCGGGCGCCAGCAGCCCGAAGCGCGAAGCCTACCCTGACTACATGTGGTCGCTGCCCGAGAATGCGCGCGGCCGTCATGCCGAGCGCGTGCTCAAGGATGCCAAGGGCTTCACCTTCGACAGCCTGATCGCCGCAGCCTACGACAGCCACCTGACCGCCTTCGAGCCCCTGGTACCGCAACTGGTGAAAGACTACGAGGCCCTGCCCGCGAACGACCCGCGCAAGGCCGCGTTGGCCGAGCAGGTGGCAAGCTTGCGCGGCTGGGACCTGCGCTACGGCGTCGATTCAAGGCCGACCTCGCTGGCGATTTACTGGGGCCAGGATATGGTCGCCAAGAACGCCCCGCGCGCCCGCGCCCAGGGCACGCCGGTGGTCGACTTCATCACGCACAGCTTGAGCTCCGAGGAACGCCTCGCTTCGCTGGAGCGCGCCAGCGAGAAGCTCACGAGCGACTTTGGCACCTGGAAAACGCCATGGGGCGAGATCAACCGCTTCCAGCGCATCAGCGGCGACATCGACCAGCAGTACGACGACAGCAAGCCGAGCTTCCCGGTCGGTTTCGCCTCGGCCAACTGGGGCTCGCTGGCCTCCTTCGGCATGGTGGCCAAGCAGAAGACCAAACGCATCTATGGCGACCGCGGCAACAGCTTCGTGGCCGTCGTGGAGTTCGGTCCGAAAGTGCGCGCCAAGAGCATCCTGGCGGGCGGCAACAGCAACAACCCGGCCTCGAAGCACTTCGCCGACCAGGCGGAAATGTACAGCCGTGGCGAGTTCAAGGACGTGCTGTTCTACAAGGAAGACATCGAGAAGCATCTCGAGCGCAAGTACCACCCGGGCATGTGAGCGATGAACGAGCGGGACAAGATGCTGGCGGGGCTGCCGTATCACGCCAGCGATCCCGAGCTGGTGGCCCAACAGCAGGCCACCGGCGCCTGGCTGGCCCGCTATAACGCGGCCCTCGGGCAGCCAGCCTCCGTCTGGCGCCTCTTGCTCAGCGAGCGCCTGGGCGCGGTGGGCGAGGGCAGTATCGTGCGTCCGCCGTTTCATTGCGACTACGGCTGGAACATCCGGATCGGGCGCGGCGTCTTCCTCAACTTCAACTGCATCATCCTCGACGTCGCGCCGGTCCAGATCGGCGACGACACCCGGATCGGCCCGGCCGTCCAGATCTACACCGCCGAGCATCCCCTCGACCCCGCCGTGCGCCGCAGCGGCCTCGAATCGGGCCGCGCCGTCACCATCGGCCGCAATGTCTGGATCGGCGGCGGGGCCATCATCCTGCCCGGTGTGACGATCGGCGACGACGCCGTCATCGGCGCCGGCAGCGTCGTCACCCATGATGTCGCTGCCGGTAGTCGGATCGCCGGCAATCCTGCGCGTCCGCACGAGGATTGAGGCCCGGCCCACTGGTGTTGGCCGGAACTCGCTTGTTATAATCCGGCAATTAACTTCGTGTGTGCAGGGCAGGGCCGTGGCAAAACTCTATTTCAGGTATTCGGCGATGAACGCCGGCAAATCGACCTCCCTCTTGCAGGTCGCGCACAACTACGAAGAGCAGGGCCAGCAGGTCAAGCTGTACACGGCGGCCATCGACAACCGCTACGGTGTCGGCCTGATCACCTCGCGCCTGGGGCCACAGCGCCAGGTCGACCTGTTCGATGGCGACACCGATTTCCTGAGCGACGCCCCGCAGGTCGCCTGCATCCTGGTCGACGAAGCGCAGTTCCTCACCACGCTTCAGGTGCAGCAGCTGCACCAGGTGGCGCAGGTGCGCGGCATTCCCGTCATCTGCTACGGGCTGCGCAGCGATTTCCGCGGCGCGCCGTTCCCCGGTTCGGCCTATCTGCTGGCCCTGGCCGACGACATCGAGGAAATCAAGAACATCTGCACCTGCGGCAAGAAGGCGACCATGAATATCCGCGTCGATCCGGAGGGCCGCCGCATCCGCGAAGGCGAGCAGGTCAGCATCGGCGGCAACGAGAGCTACCGCCAGGCCTGCGGCCGCTGCTTCTACGCGGCTTAAGAAACATGCTGGCCGGCTGCACCACCTGGCTGCCGGCCGCCGCCTGTGCCGGCGGCGATATGCTGCTTTATCTGCTTCCCTCGGCGGCGCTGGCGCTGCTCTTGTGGATTGCCTCGGGCGCCCATCCCTTCTTTTTCCTTTTCACTGCCGCCGGCACGCTGTGCCATGAACTGGCGCACTTCTCGGTCGGCCTCCTGACCAATGCCGAGCCGGTCGGGATGAGCATCTTCCCGCGCCGGATCAAGAAAGCGGGAAAGGGACACAACTGGGAACTGGGCTCCGTCAGCTTCGCCAACCTGCGCTGGTACAACGCCGCGCCCGCTGCGTTGGCGCCTCTGCTCATCCTGGCCTTGCCCTTCGGCGTGGCCTGGTGGCGCACCCGTCACGGCTGGGTGTTCGAGCCGCTCGACCTCGCGCTTGCCTTCGTACTCGCGCCGCAGTTCCTGTCTTTCTGGCCATCGCCGGTCGACTGGCGCCTGGCGGCGCGGTCCTGGCCGTGGATTCCCATCGGAATCATTGTCCTTGTAGCCAGCATGTACGGGAGCCAACTGCTCGCTATTGCCAAAGGATGAATGCCGGCTTATGCCAGACTTAAGCTTTGTAAGGTTTCATCGGAAAAGCATACAAGCTGGCTCTGCCTCCTTGTACCTTCCTGTAGAATGGGCCACAAAGGCGTATTGTCCGGCAGACGGCCGGAAGCGCCAGGCATCAAGAGTTCCCCGATTCGGAGAGACGACCAATGAAGAAACATCATCTGTTCATGGCCGCAATGGCCTTTGCCATGTCGGCCCATGTGGTCACCGCCCAGCCGGAGAAGGTCGCTGCGGTGGCCCCGGCGAAGACCGCCGTCACGGCGGCCGGTCCGCTCCAGATGAAACCGCTCGCCGAGCAGACCCAGGCCGCCCTCTGGGCCTCGCGCGTCCTTGGCCGCTACCACTACAAGGCCACGCCGCTCGACGATGCGATGTCGGTGAAGATCTTCGACAACTATTTCCGGAACCTGGACAGCGAGAAGCTGTACTTCGTCCAGGCGGACATCGACGGCTTCGCTTCGCTGCGCACCAAGATGGACGATGCGATCAACAACGAGAACCTGGCGGCGCCGTTCGCGATTCACAACCTCTTCCTGCAGCGCTTCGCCGAGCGCATGAACTACGCGCGCCAGCTGCTCAAGACCAAGCCCGACTTCACCCTCGACGAGACGCTCGAGCTCGACCGTGAAAAATCGCCCTGGGCGAAGAGCGAGGACGAGGTCCGCGAACTGTGGCGCAAGCGCGTCAAGAACGACTGGCTGCGCCTGAAACTGGCCGGCAAGGACGAGAAGGCGATCCGCGACACGCTCGACAAGCGCTACGAGAACTATGTCAGCCGTATCAAGAAGCTCAACAACGAAGACGTGTTCCAGATGTTCATGAACGCGTACGCCACCGCCATCGAGCCGCACACCAACTACCTGGGCCCGCGCTCGGCGGACAACTTCGACATTGCCATGCGCCTGTCGCTGGAGGGCATCGGCGCCGTGCTGCAGTCGCGCGACGAATACACCGTGATTCGCGAAATCGTGCCGGGCAGCCCGGCCGCCTTGTCGGGCAAGCTGAAGGTGGGCGACAAGATCGTCGGCGTGGCCCAGGGCAATGGTCCCTTCACCGACGTGCTCGGCTGGCGCATCGACGACGTCGTGCAGCTGGTGCGCGGCGAGAAGAACACCACCGTGCGCCTCGACGTGCTACCCGGCGACGCCGGCCCGGACGCGAAGCACGTCACCGTGACCATGGTGCGCAAGAAGATCAGCATGGAAGAGCAGGCCGCCAAGAAGTCGATCATTGAAGTCAAGGATGGCGCCTTCAAGCGCCGTGTCGGCGTGATCTCGCTGCCGACCTTCTACCTCGACTTCGAGGGACGCCGCCGCGGCGACAAGGATTACCGCAGCGCCACCCGCGACGTGGCCCGCATCCTGGGCGAGCTCAAGAAAGAGAAGGTCGACAACGTCCTGATCGACCTGCGCAACAACGGCGGCGGCTCGCTGACGGAAGCCATCGAACTGACGGGCCTGTTCATCGACAAGGGCCCGGTGGTGCAGCAGCGCGACGCCACCGGCCGCGTCGAGGTCGAGGCCGACACCCAGGCCGGCCTGGCCTGGGACGGTCCGATGGGCGTCCTGATCAACCGTGGCTCGGCCTCGGCCTCGGAAATCTTCGCGGCGGCGATCCAGGACTACGGCCGCGGCCTGGTCATCGGCGAGCCGAGCTTCGGCAAGGGCACGGTCCAGACCCTGATCGACCTCGACCGATTCGCGCCGGGCGAGAAGGTGCGTTATGGCGAACTGAAGATGACCATCGCCCAATTCTTCCGCATCAACGGCGGCACTACCCAACTGCGTGGCGTGACCCCGGACATCAAGCTGCCCCAGCTGTCCGACATGGAAGGCTTCGGCGAATCGTCCTATGACAACGCCTTGCCATGGGTGGCGATCAAGCCGGCTTCGTACACGGCGGCGGGCGACCTGAAAGAGCTGATCGGTCCGCTCCAGCAGCGTCATGAGGCGCGCATCGCCAAGGACAAGGAGTTCCAGTTCCTCAAGGAAGACATCGACGAGATCCTCAAGCTGCGCAAGGAGAACGCGATTTCGCTGAACGAGGCCGTGCGCCGCAAGGAACGCGACGCCCAGGACGCCCGCGCCAAGCTGCGTGAAGCGCGCCTGGCGGGCGCTACCGGTACCGCGACCGACGAGCCGGCCGCTGCGCCGGGCGGCAAGGAGGCGCGCGGCAAGGTGCCGGAGCCGACCAAGCCGGCCAAGGCGGTGACGGCCGTGCGCGGTGTGCCGCGCCAGGATGACGGCCTGCAGTACGACGAACGCGACCTGGCGGCGGAGATCGCGGCCGAGAAGGCGGCCAAGGATGCCAAGGACATCTTCCTGCAGGAAGCGGCCAACATCCTCGCCGACGAGGTGGGCATGCTGCGTACCGACACCCGGATGGCCTCGCGCGCCATGCCCTACATGGCGACGCCGCGCGCCGGTAACTGATGCATGCCAGGGGCGGACGCCCCTGGGAGACAAGAATGGCCAGGTCTGCTTTTGCAACCTGGCCATTTTCATTGCACAGAATGTTAAGTGCAATTGTATTTCTGATCATTCATCGAGCCACGAATAATTGCCAGTTGCTCAGTGTGAGTAGGATTGTTCCTACTTATAAAAGCGCGTTTTTCCTAGCTTCATACCCCGCGCACGGTTGAGTTACATCGAATATTGCCTCTTTTTTACTTGTGATAGGATGAGCATACTGTTGTAAGAACAACAATCCCATACCATCCAAGGAGTTGATATCATGGCAATTCGTCACATCGCTGCAGCTGTCATGCTGGTTTGCACTGGTTTCGCCCACGCTGATCCGATTTCGAGCGCAAGCGCAACTGGCGGTTTCCTCAATAACTGGACTACCGGCAACGGCACTGATGTGCTGGGTTCCGGCGTGCTCGGGAACGGCAACGTCAACCTGGTGGGCGGCGTCTCGCACGCCAGCACCGCAAAGGACGCCAGCCTCACCGACGTCCTGCTCGACAAGTCGTCAAGCAATATGACCGAGGTAAGCGGCCAGGGCCAACTGTTCGTCGAACGCGGTATCGAGGGCAATTACCTGCTGGCGTCCGGCCACGGCGTGCTGGCTGCGACCCTTGGTGCAGGCAAGTCCGTTATCGGCTCCGCGAACGGCGCCGTGATCGTTGGCGGCGGCACCGGCGCGCCAGGCATGTCGGGCGGTGGCGGCCTTGAAGCCGGTGCGGGCGGTGGCGCACCGTCGGGCGACCCGACCACGGGCTCCGGCGGCACGCCGTCAGGCGACAGCGGCATGCCGTCGGGCGACAGCGGTTCCGGCGGCAACGCGACCGAACCGTTCATCCCCGGCGATAGCGGCACGCCGTCGGGCAACAGCGGCAACAGCGGCCAGGTGCAGCTCCCGGCCGTGGATGCCGTCGATCCGGCTGCAGTTCCGGAACCGTCGAGCGTCGCACTGATGCTGGCTGGTATGTTGGGCGCCGGCGCCCTGGGCCGTCGTCGCAAGCAGTAATCGCACCGTGCGCGGGGTAGGGGTCTACCCCGCATGGCGACAGCTTGTCGCTGGTTTTTCCCGCTTGGCAGCAAGTCCAATTCCTGTACAATCCTTGTGAACGCTCGTGCTTTTTCTGGCGGCCGAATAACAAGGAGACGACATGGACCTGCACTACTCAGACGAGGACCTGGCCTTTCGCGACCAGGTCCGCGCCTTCCTCGATTCCCATCTACCTGAAGACTTGCGCGCCAAGGTGCTGGGCCACCTGCGCCTGAGCAAGGACGACTTCGTGCGCTGGCACCGCATCCTCGCCAAACAGGGCTGGGTCGCGCCCGGCTGGCCGGTCGAATTCGGCGGCCCCGGCTGGACGCCGGTACAGCGCCACATCTTCGAGGAAGAGTGCGCCCGTGCCGGCACGCCGCGCGTGATGCCCTTCGGGATCGACATGGTGGCGCCCGTGATCATGGCCTTCGGCTCGCAGGAGCAGAAAGACCACTTCCTGCCGCGCATCCTGTCCTGCGAGGACTGGTGGTGCCAGGGCTATTCCGAACCCGGCTCCGGGTCCGACCTTGCGTCCCTCAAGACCACCGCCGTTCGAGGTGTGGACGCCCAGGGCGAACACTACATCGTCAACGGCCAGAAGACCTGGACCACGCTGGCCCAGCACGCCGACATGATCTTCTGCCTGGTCCGCACCGACAGCTCGGTGCGCAAGCAGGAGGGCATCTCCTTCCTCCTGATCGACATGCACTCGCCCGGCATCACGGTGCGCCCGATCATCATGCTCGACGAAGACCACGAGGTGAATGAAGTCTTCTTCGATAACGTCCGCGTGCCCGCCGCCAACCTGGTGGGCCAGGAGAACCGCGGCTGGACGTACGCCAAATACCTGCTCGGCCACGAACGCACCGGCATCGCCGCCGTCGGCCGCAGCAAGCGCGAGCTGGCTTTCCTCAAGCGCCTGGCGCGCCGCGAGCAGAAGAACGGCCGTCCACTGCTGGAAGACCCGCTGTTCGCGGCCAAGGTCGCCGACCTCGAGATCGAGCTGATGGCGCTCGAGATGACGGTGCTGCGCGTGCTGGCCCAGGCCAATAAGGCGCCGGGACCCGAAGCTTCGCTGCTGAAGGTGCGCGGCACCGACATCCAGCAGATGCTCACCGAATTGATGCTGGAAGCGGCCGGCCCGATGGCCCTGCCTTTCGATCCGGCCTTCCTGGAGGGAGAAGAGGAGCACAGCGTGGCCGGCGACGACCTGGCTGCGCCGCTTGCCTCCTACTACTTCAACTACCGCAAGACCTCCATCTACGGGGGCTCGAACGAGATCCAGCGCAACATCATCACCCAGATGATCCTGGGCCTGTGAGGAGGACACGATGAACTTCAACTACAAGGAAGAGCAGCAGCAGTTCGCCGATGCGCTCAGGCGCTGGATCGGGCGCGACTACGGTTTCGAACAGCGCCGCGCCATCGTGGCCTCCGAACAGGGCGTGTCCGACGAGGCCTGGGCGACCCTCGCCGAGCTGGGCATGACGGCCTTGCCGGTGCCGGAGCAGCAGGGCGGCTTCGATGGCGGGGCCGTCGACCTCTTCGTCGTCATGCGCGAACTGGGCCGCGGCCTGGTCGTCGAACCCTACTTCGCCACCGTGCTGGGCGCCCACTTCCTCAAGCTCGGCGGCAAGCACGCCGACCTGCTCGGGAAGGTAGCGGCGGGCGAGCTGAAACTGGCCTGCGCGCTGGGCGAGCGCCAGTCGCGCCACGAACTGCGCGACATCGCGACCCGCGCTGAAGCGACGGGCGAGGGCTGGCGCCTGAGCGGCGAGAAGAAGGCCGTCATCCATGGCGCCCAAGCCGATGTGCTGGTCGTCTCGGCGCGCAGCAGCGGCGAGCAGTGCGAGGAGGCAGGCATCAGCCTGTTCGCGGTGCCCCTCGATACGCCGGGCGTGCACGTGACCGGCTACCGCACCCTGGACGGCCTGCGCGCCGCGGACGTGCGCTTCGACGCCGTGGAGGTGCCGGCCGCCGCGCTGCTTGGCGAGGCCGGCGCCGGCTGGGACATCCTCGAAGCCGGCGCGGACCATGGCGCGGGCCTCCTGTGCGCCGAGGCCCTCGGTGCGATGGAAGCGCTGTTCGACGCCACCCTGGACTACCTCAAGACGCGCCAGCAGTTCGGCGTCCCGATCGGCAAGTTCCAGGCCCTGCAGCACCGCATGGCCGACATGTACATCCACCTCGAACAGGCGCGCTCGATGGCGCTGCTCGCGGCGGTCAAGCTCGACGGTGACGACGCCGCCGAACGCCGCCGCGTGGTCTCCGCCGCCAAGTACCGGGTGGGCCAGGCCGCCCGTTTCATCGGCCAGCAGGCGGTGCAGCTGCATGGCGGCATGGGCGTCACCGATGAACTCGCGGCCGCCCACTATTTCAAGCGCCTGTCGATGATCGAACTCACCCTGGGCGACCGCGACCACCACCTGGCGCGCTTCATCGCCGCTCCATGCTTCCAGGAGGCGGCGTGAAGGACGAGCGCAAGCACTGGTACTTCGAGGACTTCTTCGCCGGCCAGGAGATCGACCTCGGCGCGCGTACCGTGAGCGAAGACGAGATCATCGCCTTCGCCCGCGAATTCGACCCGCAGCCCTTCCACGTGGACCGCGCGGCGGCCGAAGCCTCGATCTACGGCGGCGTGATCGCCAGTGGCTGGCACACCTGCAGCATGATGATGCGCATGGTGGTCGATGGCCTGATGTGCAGCGCCTCGAGCATGGGCTCGCCCGGCCTCGATGGCGTGCGCTGGCTGAAACCCCTGCGCGCCGGCGACACGCTCAGGGTCCGCTACCTCACGACGGGGGTGAAGGCCTCGAACTCCAAGCCGGATCGCGGCGTCGTGTGGTCGAAGTGGGTGGCGAGCAACCAGCACGGCGAGGAGATCTGCACGATCGAGGGCATGGGCATGTTCGGCCGGGCGCCAAGGGGAGGTGGCGATGCCTGAACGCCTGCCCTTCGACAAGCTGCCCGGCCTGGTGGGCCGGGAGGTCGCCGTATCCGAGTGGTTCCTGGTGGACCAGGCGCGCATAGGCGGCTTCGCCGAAGCCACCGAAGACCGCCAGTGGATCCACGTCGACCCCGAGCGCTGCGCCCGCGAGTCGCCCTTCGGGGCGCCCGTGGCGCACGGCTTCCTGACCCTGTCGCTGCTGCCCGCGATGCTCGAGAGCGCGATCGTTATCGAGGGCATGCGCATGGGCTTGAACTACGGCCTGAACAAGGTCCGCTTTCCCGCGCCGCTGCAGGTAGACAGCCGGGTGCGCGGGCGCTGGACCCTGGCGGCGGTCGATCGGATCGAGGGCGGCGTCCAGCTGGGGTGGTCCGTCACAGTGGAAAGCGAGAGAGGCGGGAAGCCGGTGTGTGTCGCCGACTTCCTCGTTCGTGCGTTTTCGTAGCGTGCGGCGTCAGCCTGCCGGCCTGGCGTACTTCGCCAGCTCCAGCTTGGCAATCGCATTGCGATGCACCTCGTCCGGCCCGTCGGCCAGGCGCAGGGTGCGGTTGCCGGCCCACTGGTAGGCGAGCGGGAACTCCTCGGACACGCCCGCCGCGCCGTGGGCCTGGATCGCCCAGTCCAGCACGTCCTGGGCCACGGTAGGCGCCAGCACCTTGATCATCGCGATCTCCGCCTGGGCGTGCTTGTTGCCGACCGTGTCCATCATGTAGGCGGTCTTCAGGGTCAGGAGGCGCGCGGTGTCGATGCGGATGCGCGCTTCCGCGATCCGCTCGCGCCACACGCCCTGTTCCGAGATCCTGCGGCCGAAGGCCACGCGGCTGTCCAGGCGCCGGCACATCAGTTCCAGCGCACGCTCGGCCACGCCGATGGCGCGCATGCAGTGGTGGATGCGGCCCGGGCCCAGGCGGCCCTGGGCGATCTCGAAGCCGCGCCCTTCGCCCAGCAGCATGTTCGTGCCTGGTACGCGTACGTTCTCGAACAGGATCTCGCAGTGGCCATGCGGTGCGTCGTCGTAGCCGAAGACGGGCAGGGGACGCACGATGGTGATGCCGGGCGTATCGGCGGGGACCACGATCATCGACTGCTGCTGGTGGCGGCTTGCTTCCGGATCGGTCTTGCCCATCACGATGAAGACCTTGCAGCGCGGGTCGCCGGCGCCCGAGATCCACCATTTGTGGCCGTTGATGATGTACTCGTCTCCATCGCGTTCGATCCGGGTGGCGATATTGGTCGCATCCGAGGAAGCGACGTCCGGCTCCGTCATCGCAAAGGCCGAGCGGATCTCGCCGCGCAGCAGCGGCTCGAGCCAGGCGTTCTTGATCTCATCAGGCGCGTAGCGTTCCAGGGTTTCCATATTCCCCGTGTCCGGCGCCGAGCAATTGAAGACCTCGGGCGCCCAGGGCACGCGGCCCATGATCTCGCACAGCGGCGCATAGTCGAGGTTCGACAGGCCCTCGGGAGCCCTGCTGGACTTGGGCAGGAACAGGTTCCACAGGCCGGCGTCGCGCGCCAGCGGCTTGAGGCGCTCGATCAGCTCCAGGGGCAGCCAGCGCGTGCCCTTGTCGCGCGCATTGGCCGCGACCTCTTCGTTGAAAGCGCGTTCATTAGGGTAAATGTGCTCGTCCATGAAGGCGAGCAGGCGCGCCTGCAATTCCTTGCAGCGGTCCGAATAGGCGAAATCCATGTGCGGGTCCTCGGGGTGAAAGGGATGTCAGCGGCTGCGCGAGGCGAAGCCCCATGCCATCTCGGCCATCGGCCGGGCAGCCTTGCCGTTCTCCAGGGCCTGGGCGCTGGAGGCGGTGCCGTCGACGTAGCGCTTCATGATGCCCTGCATGATGCCCGCCAGGCGGAACATGTTGTAGGCGAGATAAAAATCGAAGTCCTCGGCGCGGATCGTCTTGCCTGTGCGTTCACAATAGCGCGCCACGTAGTCCTCCATCGAAGGGATGCCGAGCCCAAGCAGGTCCAGGCCCGCGATGCCGCGGAAGCGTCCCGGCGGGATGTGCCAGCTCATGCAGTGGTAGGAAAAGTCGGCGGCCGGATGGCCCAGGGTCGACAGCTCCCAGTCCAGCACGGCCAGGATGCGCGGCTCGGTCGGGTGGAAGATCATATTGTCGAGGCGGTAGTCGCCGTGGACGATGCTGGTGTCGTCGCCCGGCGGGATATGCTGGGGCAGCCATTCGATCAGGCGGTCCATTGCTTCGATCGGCTCGGTCGCGGAGGCCTGGTACTGTTTCGTCCAGCGCTCGATCTGGCGGGCAAAGTAGTTGCCTGGCTTGCCGTAGTCGCCCAGGCCAATGGCCGCGTAGTCCACGGTGTGCAGCTGGGCGATGACGCGGTTCTGCTCGTCGTAGATGGCGGCGCGTTCGCTTGGGGTCATGCCGGGCAGGGACTGGTCCCACAGCACCCGGCCTTCGATGAACTCCATCAGGAAGAAGGCGCGGCCAATGACGGATTCGTCCAGGCACAGGGCCAGCTGGCGCGGCACCGGGAAGCCGGCGCCGTGCAGGGCGTTCATCACGCGGTATTCGCGGTCGATGGCGTGGGCCGAAGGCAGCAGCTTGGCCGCAGGGCCGGGCTTGGTGCGCAGCACGTAGCGCCGCTCGCCTGCGCTCAGCTTGAAGGTGGGGTTCGATTGGCCGCCCTTGAACTGTTCGACCTGGATCGGGCCGCCGGGGAAGCCGTCCACGTTGGCGGACAACCAGGCGCCCAGCGCATCGACATCGAAGCGCTGCCGTTCGGACACGGGCTTGGTGCCCATCATTTCCTCGTACATGGTGTCTCCGTTCTTGTGTTTGTTCTTCATTCTAGCCCGAACCCGTCAAAAAATGTACGGGCGTGCTATTTCTGGCCAAAAAATCAGCGGCCCCGGCGGTATTGCTCGAACAACTGCTCCATCGTCGTGGTGCGCGCACCCGGCTGCAGCGGGGCAGGGGGGACGTAATTGACGAAGCGGACCACCCAGTCGGCAGCCTCTGTGCCCACATCGAGCGCATTGATGCAGCCGGCCGCCTGCGACAGTCCGCCCAGGAAAAGCCTCTGCCCGGTCAGGGCCAGGGACAGGATCGCGCAGTTGACGCCCCCATGCAGGACCAGCAGTACCGTGTCCCAGTCCTCCTGGGCCCGCAGGCGCGCGATCGCCGGGTGGACCCGGTCCATCATCTCGCCCACCGATTCGCCGCCGAGGAAGCGCTGTTCCTCGTCGACCATGCCCTCGAAGGCGCCGGTGAAGGCACGCCGCAGTTCGCTCGCGGGGATGCTGGACAGGCGGCCGCCGCGAATCTCGTGCAGCTCGGGCCATACCTCCGCTTCGATCGCCTGGCCGCTTGCCAGCAGTACGCGCTGCGCCGTCTCGCTGGTGCGCGGCAGGCCGGACACGATGACGCGGTCGAAGTGCACGCCGGATTCGCGGAAGGCGCGGCCGGCCGCGTCGGCCTGCGCGCGGCCATCTTCGTTCAGGGGGACGGTCTCGGGCAGGAAAGGCTTGCCGCTCTCGTCGAAGTAGGTGACGCTGCCGTGCCGCATCAGGTAGACGCGGCGGCGCTGTGCTGGTTCGCTCATCGAAATCCTTGTTGCAAAGGGAGGGCTTGCCCATCTTACACCGCGATGCCATTTCGTCGAGGCGAAACGGCGACACTTTGCCTATGAAGAGCTAATTCCCCCAGTCAATTTCAGTGGGTTCTGGCATAAAATGTTTACTGCAAGATATAACCAAAAGGGATGTTCATGGCAAGGCCGGAAAAAATTCGCCTCGGCGAGGTGCTGATCTCGCAGAAGCTGCTGTCGGAAGACCAGCTCAACCAGGCGCTGGCGGACCAGAAGCGCACCGGGCGCAAGCTGGGCCGTGTCTTCGTCGAGAACGGCTTCGTCACCGAAGAGCAGATCTCGGGCGCGCTGGCGCGCCAGCTGAACATCCCCTACATCACCCTCAAGTTCTACAACATCAACGCGGAACTCGTGCGCCTGCTGCCGGAGACGGCCGCGCGGCGCTTCCGTGCGCTGGTGCTGGAAGACCGCCGCGAGACCATGCTGGTGGGCGTGTCCGACCCGACCGACCTGTTCGCCTACGACGAAATCGCGCGCCTGCTGAAAAAAGGGGTGGAGCTGGCGGTGGTCAACGAGACCGAGGTCCTGGGGGCCATCGACCGCATCTACCGCCGCACCGAACAGATCACCGACTTCGCGCGCGAGGTCGAGCAGGACCTCGGCGACACCTCGATCGACTTCGGCGCCCTGGCCGCCAACCCGGGCCTGGAAGAGGCGCCGATCGTCAAGCTGCTGCAGTCGGTGTTTGACGACGCGGCCCAGGTGCGCGCATCGGACATCCACATCGAGCCGCAGGACGGCCGCCTGGCGATCCGCTTCCGCATCGACGGCGTGCTGCACCTGCAGACCGAGGCCGACATCAAGGTCGCGACGCCGCTGGCGCTGCGCCTGAAGCTGATGGCCGACCTCGACATCTCGGAAAAGCGCCTGCCGCAGGACGGCCGCTTCGCCGTGAAAGTGCGCAACCAGCGCATCGACGTGCGTATCTCGACCATGCCGACCCAGTACGGCGAGTCGGTCGTCATGCGTCTGCTGAGCCAGGTCGGCATGAACCTGCGCCTGGACGCGATCGGCATGCCGCCGCGGATCGTCGAGCGCTTCCGCGCCATCGTCCAGCGGCCCAACGGCCTGGTGCTGGTGACCGGCCCCACGGGTAGCGGCAAGACCACGACCCTGTACAGCGCGCTGTCCGAACTGAACTCGGTCGAGAAGAAGCTCATCACCGTCGAGGACCCGGTCGAATACCGCCTGCCCGGCATCAACCAGGTGCAGGTCAACGACAAGATCGACCTCTCCTTCGCGCGCGTGCTGCGTTCCGCCCTGCGCCAGGACCCGGACATCGTGCTGGTCGGCGAGATGCGCGACCAGGAAACCGCCCAGATCGGCCTGCGCGCCGCCATGACCGGTCACCTGGTCCTGTCCACCCTGCACACCAACTCCGCCGCTTCGACCCCGCTGCGCCTGATGGACATGGGCGTGCCGCGCTATATGGTGGGCGGTTCCTTGCAGGCCGTGCTGGCCCAGCGCCTGGTGCGCGTGATTTGCGAGAGCTGCACCACGGCATACCGCCCGACCCCGGCCGAGCTGACCTGGGTGCTGCAGGAACTCGGCGAGCGCGCCGTGTCGACCCAGTTCTTCCACGGGAAGGGCTGCTCGCACTGCAACGGCACCGGCTATCGCGGCCGTACCGGCGTCTACGAACTGCTCGAGATGACGCGCGCCGTCACCGAGGCCGCGAACCACCCGGATCCCTCGCACTTCCTGAAGGTGGCGCATGCCGAGATGGAGGGCGAGACCTTGCGCCGCCACGGCGTGAGCCTGGCGGTGCAGGGTAGGACCACCATCGCCGAGGCGATGCGCATCAGTAACCAGCTCGACGACTGATGCCTTACTTTGCCTACAAGGCGCGCAATGCGCGCGGCGAGCTGCTCACCGGGATCCTCGAAGGGGTCGACAGTGGCGCGATTGCCGACCAGCTGTTCGGCAGCGGCGCCACCCCCATCGAGATCAACCCCAGCAAGAAGGGCCCGGCCTCCAGGGATGGGGAAGAGGGCCTGTGGGCGCGCCTGACGACCAAGAAGGTCACGTCGATGGACGTGCAGCTCTTCAGCCGCCAGATCTACACCCTGCTCAAATCCGGTGTGCCGATCATGCGCGGCCTGGCCGGCCTGCAGGAATCGGCGATCAACAAGTCCTTCGCCAAGGTGATCAAGGACCTGCGCGAATCGCTCGACTCGGGCCGCGAGCTGTCCGTCGCGATGGCGCGGCATCCGCTCGTCTTCAATACCTTCTACCTGTCGATGGTGAAGGTGGGCGAGATGACCGGCCGCCTGGAGGAAGTGTTCCTGCGCCTGTTCGATCACCTGGAATTCGACCGCGACATGCGCGAACGCGTGAAGACCGCGCTGCGCTACCCGAGTTTCGTCATCATCGCCATGATCATCGCCATGGTGATCGTGAACGTGTTCGTGATCCCGAGTTTCAGCTCGGTGTTCAAGCAGTTCGGGGCCGAATTGCCCCTGATGACGCGCATCCTGATCGGGACCTCGAAGTTCACGGTCGATTACTGGCCGCTGATGGCCGGCACGACGGTCGCCGCGGTGGTCGGCTTCATCCGCTGGACCGCCACCGTCAAGGGACGGCTGGCCTGGGACCGCTACAAGCTGCGGCTGCCGATCGCCGGCAAGATCATTCACAAGGCGACCATGGCCCGTTTCGCGCGCAGCTTTTCGCTGTCGATGCGCAGCGGCGTGCCGATCGTGCAGGCCCTGACCGTGGTGTCCCAGACTGCCGACAACACCTACCTGGCCTCCCGCATCGAGCAGATGCGCGATGGCGTGGAGCGTGGCGAGAGCATCCTGCGTACCTCGATGGCCGCCAACGTCTTCACGCCGATCGTGCTGCAGATGATCGCGGTGGGCGAGGAATCCGGCTCGCTGGACGAGTTGATGGACGAAATCGCGCAGATGTACGAGCGCGAAGTGGATTACGAGCTGAAGACGCTGTCGAGCCAGATCGAACCGATCCTGATCACCTTCCTGGGTGTGATGGTCCTGATCCTGGCGCTCGGCATCTTCCTGCCGATCTGGGACCTCGGCCAGGCCGCGCTGCACGGAGGGAAATGATGCGTTCGCGCGGATTCACGCTGCTGGAGTTCGCGGTGTGCATGTCGCTTTGCGCCGTGCTGGTCTGCGGGCTGCTGCTGCACCTCGCGGAGTATCAGCGGGAATCCCAGCGGGTGGCTGCGCAAGGCTTGGTAAGCGCCATGCGGACTGCGATGGCGGTGCGTGCGGCCCAGTTGCAGGGCGCGGGGGATCAGGCCGGATTGAGCACCCTGCATCAGGAAAATCCCTTCCGCTGGCTGGGGCGCCTTCCGGCTAACTATCAAGGGGAATACTATCGCCCACGCGCCGGTCTGGTGAAGGACGGCCACTGGTATTTCGACCCCTCTGATCGTACCGTCAATTTTGTGCCGTATCGCGACACTTTTTCCTCAGAGATACCGAAATTGCTGAAGTTCAAGGTAGAATTATCGCGTGAGCCTGATCCGACCAGCACTGGTGAACGGAGGGAGGCTGAACGAGGAATCACGCTTACCCAGATGACTGGGAAGCCTGCATCCACTGACCACTAGAACGCGGGTTTCCGCAACATTACTTCTTAACGGAGAGAGCTTCATGAACAAGAATTTCAAGGCCGGCCAGCAGGGCGGTTTCACCCTGATCGAACTGATCGTCGTGATCGTCATCCTGGGCATCCTGGCAGCTACCGCGCTGCCGAAGTTCGCCGACCTGGGCAATGACGCACGCAAGGCCAGCCTGAAGGGCGCGAAAGGTGCGATCGCATCGGCTTCGTCGCTGGTGCATGCACAGGCCCTGATCAAGGGTGTGACCGATGGCAAGATCATCCTGGAAGGCGTTGAAGTCAATGCGAAGTTCGGCTATCCGGCTGTCGGCACTGAACTGGCTGCGGTGGCAGGCATCAGCGACGCCGACTACGACCTCGCTTCGACCGCGACTTCCCTGACCCTGAGCCCGAAGGGCGTCAAGACCAAGACCGACTGCCAGGTCGTGTACACCGCGCCGAGCGCTGCAAACAACGCACCGACCATCGTCGAAAAGAACACCGACTGCAGCTGATCGCTACCGCCACCCAGACCTGATGGACACGTGATGCCCATGCGCACTCATCGCTCTGGCCAGGGTGGCTTCACGCTGATCGAACTGATCGTCGTGATCGTGATCCTCGGGATCCTGGCAGCGACGGCGCTGCCGAAATTCGCGGACCTGGGCGGCGACGCCCGGGCAGCGACCCTGAAGGCAGCAAAAGGTGCAATCAGTTCCACGGCCGGCATGGCCCATGCCTATGCACTGCTCAATCCAAGCGCCACAAGCGTCACTACCGAAGGTGTGAAAGTCGTGCTGACCAATGGCTTCCCAGCTTCTGGTACCGATGCGGATGCACGCAAGTTTGCACAACTCGCCGGCATTTCGGAAGATGACTACACGCTCGAGACCGACAAAGGCGAACTGAAGGTGAGTCCGAAAGGCGTGGCAGCGGCCAATGCCGGCCGCTGCTTCGTCAGCTACAAGCCGCCCACCGTCGCGGGCGGTGCGCCACGCATCACGGAAGGCGCGGCAATCTACAACTGCAACTAGCTCTCGTAGTGTCAGGCTCGATTTCTTCCCAGCCGGTGGGAGTACCCGGCCGTCTCACAATTCCCCGTTCCCGTGGCTTCACCATGGTGGAGCTGGTCGTGGTGATGATCCTGATCGGCATCCTTGCCGCCATCGGCGCCAGCCGCTTCGTCGACCGTCCCGCTTTCGAAGTGCCCACCTATGCCGAGCAAGTACGCGCCATGCTGCGCTACGCGCAAAAGGCAGCCATTGCCCGAAACACGCCCGTCTTCGTGCGCTTCGAGGACAGCCGCATCTCGCTGTGCCACGCGATGCCGTCGAGCGGATGCAGCGCCGACAGGCAGGTTGCCATCCCCGGTGGTTTCTCGGCCGGCGACGACGCCACCCGGAGCCAGTGCGGCAGCGGCAACTGGTACTGCCTGGGCAAGCCATCCGGCATTTCCTGGACCGCGTCCCCTTCGCCGGACTGGCTGATGTTCGATGCGCTCGGCCGGCCTGTGCTGCCCGGGACCGTCCCGGGTGGGCTGGCCCTCACCATCAGCGGCGGCAGGGATACCGCGAGCGTCTTCGTGACCGAGGAGACCGGCTATGTCCAGTAAGCGCCCATGTGCGCGCGGGCAGGGCGGCGTGACCCTGATCGAACTGATCATCTTCATCGTCATCGTCGGCGTCGCCGTGATGGCGGTGCTCGGCGTGCTGTCGATGACGACCAAGAACAGCGCCGATCCGCTGCGCCGCAAACAGGCCCTGATGATTGCGGAGGGCCTGCTGGAAGAAGTGCAGCTCGCCAAGTTCACCTTCTGCCAGCCGACCGCCGGCAACGTCGACACCGCCGCCAATGCCGCCGCGTGCGAGAATGGCCTGGCCGAGAACTGGGGCGCCGAAGGCACGAGCCGGCCGCACGACAACATCAACGACTACGTCCCGGCGGCCAACAAGCCTACTGCGGCCTTCGACCTGAACGGGCAGCTGAGCGACGCCAACGGCAACCCGATGCCGGCGAGCGGCTACGCGGCCAGCGTGACGATCACGCCGCAGGTCCTGGGCGGCATCGGCGCGGCGGGCGCCAATGCGGACACCGAGGTTTTGCGTATCCGGGTCACCGTCAGCTACGGCAGCGAGCAGGTGGTGCTGGACGGCTTCCGCACGCGCTACGCGCCGAACTTCCCATGAGCCCTCTACCGCGCCACCGCGCCAGCCGCGGCTTCACCCTGGTCGAGGCGATCCTCGTGATCGTCATCATCGGCGTCGTCGCCGGCATCGTCGCCGTGTTCATTCGCGCGCCCGTGATCGGCTACACGGAAAGCGCCGAGCGTGCCTCCGTTTCGGACGAAGCCGACCTGGCGCTGCGCCGCATGGCGCGCGACCTGCGCCTGGCGCTGCCGAACAGCGTGCGCGTCGCGGCCGACGGAAGCGCCATCGAATTCCTGCTCACCTCGACCGGCGGACGCTACCTGTCGGTCGACGACGACGTGCCCGGCTTGCCCTTCCTCGACTTCGACGATCCAAACCAGCGCAGCTTCGCCGTCATCGGCGGCACCATGCGCCCGATCGAGCGCGGCAACTACATCGTCGTCTACAACCTGGGCGACGGCATCGTCCCGTCGGACGCCTACGGCTTTCGCAGCGGCGGCGCGAACACCAATATCGCCCGGGTCGAGGCGGTCGCGAATCCGTCCGGCCCGATGCCCATCGTGACCCTGGAGAGCAATGCCTTCGCCATGCAGGAGGTGACGATGGTGTCGCCCAACCGCCGCTTCCAGGTGGTCACCACGCCGGTGACCTACCAGTGCACGCGCCTGCGGGACGGCAGCGTCGGCCTGGTGCGCTACTGGGACTACGACATCAGCGCAGCGCCGCTGTTTCCTCCCCAGGGCAGCCCGCGCCAGGCCGTGATCGCGAGCCGCGTGGCCAACTGCAACAACGTATTCCAGTACGGGACCGCCGCCACACGCGCCAGCGCACTGGTCATCCTCAACCTGTCGCTGCGTCCGCGCGGCGGCGATGGCGTGGTGAGCCTGGTGCACCAGGTCCACGTCGACAACACGCCGTGAACGCCATGTCCGTCCCTGTCCGTTCTTCCTTCCATCCGCGCCGCCTGCTGCGCAGCGCCGGCATCGGCCTGATCACCGCGGTCTTCCTGCTGGTCGTCCTGGCGGGCCTGGGTGTCGCGGCCGTGCGCATCTTCACCGCGCAGCAGGCCGGATCGAGCCTAGACCTCGACGGCGCGCGCGCCTACCAGGCGGCGCGGGCGGGCATCGAATGGGGCCTGTTCCAGCAACTGCGCAACAATAACTGCGCCAGCACCTCTTTCGCGCTGCCCCTCGACAGCGTGCTCGGCAACTTCACGGTGACGGTCACCTGTACCGTGATCAGCGGGCCGCCGGACGCCAACGGCAGCAATGCCAACACCACGCGCTGGCGCATCGAGTCGGTCGCCTGCAACCAGCCGAGCGGCGGTCGTTGCGATGGCCAGGCCGGCGCCAGCCCCGACTTCGTCCAGCGCCGCCTGGAGGTGCAGGTATGAAGAAGGTCCTGCTGGCTTTCTGGGCGCTGGTTCTGCTCGTCGCCGTGCCGGCGCGCGCCGATACGGCCATGTACTTGCACAAGAGCTTTACCGGCACCGTGAACTTCGCCGGCACCCAGGTGACGATCCGCGACCGGGGCAAGAATGCCAGCCCGTGCAGTGTCTACGGCGAGAAAGTCGGACAGAGCGCTAACTTGACCCTGCCTTCGGAAGCGAGTGTCGTGTCGGCGCATTTGTACTGGGCCGGTTCCGGCAGTGCCGACGCCACCGTGGCGATCAACAGCAAGAGCGTGACCGCGCCCAGCAGCCGCATCTACACCTCGGCGACGATCGGCGGCGGCTTCAACTATTTTTCGGCGGCGGCCGATGTGACCGATATCGTCAAGCTCAAGGGCGGCGGTACCTATACCTTCTCCGGCCTGCGCGTCTCGAACGGCAGCCCCTGGTGCGAGCGCAGCGCGGTGCTGGGCGGCTATGCACTGGTCGTGATCTACTCGCAAAAGAACGAGACCTACCGTACCCTCAACCTGTACGAGGGTTTCCGAGCCATGCTCAACAGCGAAGTGCGCCTGGACATGGCGAATTTCCGTGTGCCCGACAACGTTTCGTCGTCGTCGGTCGGCCGCTTCGGTCACCTGGTCTGGGAAGGCGACTCGGACATCGCGCAGAACGGCGAGTCGCTGACCTTTTACAACTTCTCGCTGACCCAGTCGACCTACGGGCCGTCGGGCAACAACTTCAACTCCAGGAGCAGCGTCAACGCCGACGCCAATTCGCTCGGCATCGACTTCGACGCCTACAGCATGACCGGCTGGCCGGCCGGGCTGACCTCCGTGTCGGCGCTGTTCCGTACCGGCGGCGACCTCGTCATGCTCAATGCGGCGCTGCTGGCCGTGCCGAATACGCCGGCGGCCGACCTGACGGTCGATCTCGTTCGCACCACCGACTTGCGTCCGGGTGCGGTCGCCACTTACACGGCGACCGTCACCAACAACGGACCCGGTACCGAAAAGGGGCCGTTCAAGATCAACCTGACCTTGCCCGCGGGTCTGAGCTATAACTCGTTCAGCGGGACCAACTGGAGCTGCACCGGCTCCGGCACGGCGGCGACCTGCACCTATAGCGGCGCGCTCGACATGGGCGCGAAGACGGTGCTGACGCTGAAAGCCACCGTGGCGAGCAATGCGAGCGGCAGCAAGACGACGACCGTCACGGTGGTCGGCAACAACGATCCCGTCAGCGACAACAACCAGCGTAGCGAGACCGGGACTGTGGGTTCGGCGTCGAGCGGTTCCTATGTGTACACGTCCGAGGAATGCACGGTCGGGGAATTGGTCGGCAACGACGTCGGATGTCCACTCTTCGACGGCCCCATCGTGGCCGGAAATACGGCGAAGATCTGGATCACTGCGATCGACGCCAACAACAAGGCGCGCGCGCCCAATGGGTCGGTCACCCTGTATGCCGCCGCGGGCTGCGTCAATCCGGCCGGCCCTGGGACGGTCGAGCCTACCGTGTCCGGGATTAAATTGCCGGCCTGCGCGCCTGACGCGACCGTCGCGGCATCGACAACCTCGGACGCCAAGCTGTGGAAAGGCTTCCCACTGACGTACCAGGCCGGCAAGGCGTCGCTCGGCTACGACCTGCAGTACCTCGACGTGGGCTCGGTCAAACTCTACCTGAGCACCGGCGGCACTGCGAGCACCGGCGCGCGAAGCTTCACCCAGTTCGTCTCGATGCCTGCTTCGCTGAAGCTGACCATCAAGAACGCGGACGGCGCGGTGAACACCGGCGCTGTCGGCCTGTCGGGCGCCGGTTTTGCGCGCGCCGGCGAGCGCTTCACGATCCAGGTCGACGCCATGAGCAGCACGTCCCAGCGCCTGCCCGGCTTTGGCACCGAGACAGGCACGGGGCGGCCCGTGCTGACGAACGAGATCATGAAGCGGCTCGACGCGTACACAGGGACCGACAAGGAGCCCTGGGCCGGGCTCGGGGGCGAATATCCGGGCAGCGGCGCTTTCATCGGCAGCGATTTCTACTGGAGCGATATCGGCAGTTTCAACCTGAAAGTGTCGCTGAATGACTATCTCGGTGAGAAACCGGCGGCGATCGGCACGCAGGACGTGGGCCGCTTCTATCCGGCTGCTTTCAAGACCGATGCCGGACCAGGTTTTGCCTGCCTGGCGCGCATGAATTGCCCCTCCGTCGGCCTGGCCAGCATCAGCGACGCCGTCTACTCGATGCAGCCCTTCACCGCCAGGATCACCGCGCTCGACGAGAATGGAAGCGAACTCAAGTATTTCGACACGGCCGCCATCCCCAGCCTCGTACCGAAGCTGACGCTGTCGGCGGTCGATGCCCCCGGCAGCGGCGTCGCATTCGGCACGAAATTCCTTCCTGGCCTCGTCGATACGCCGGGGGCGGCCACTACCCGCACGGTGCAATTCGGGCTTGGAAATCCCTTTAACGCCGACACGGAGAAAACTGGCTGGGCGGCGCCAACCGCGGTGTACCTGCGCGCCACGGCCGTCGACAACCGCATGGGAGTGAAGCTGAATGTGTCCTCGGTGCAGAGCGAGGTCGCGGAATCGCAAGAGGGCGGCATCATGGTCATCAATGGCCGCCTGGCGATCGACAACGTCATCGGCTCCGAACTGCTGAAGACGCCGATTCCGATGCGCGCCCAGTACTGGACCGGCAAGAGCTGGGAAAACAACACCTCCCTCAAATCGAACGAGGTGTTGAAGACCGACCAGGCCATGTTCAGCGGCTGCCCGAACCGGCTCAGCGTCATGAGTGCGAGCGGCGGACGCGTCTGCGACACCACCCTGGTCAAGACCTCCAGCCCGGGTGAGCTGAGCCTGGTTTCCGGCGGCACCCGGTTCATGCTCGCGCCCTTGGGCGCCGGCCGCTACGGCAGTTTCCGCATCAAGATGAAGAGCCCGGAATGGTTGCCAAGCATGTACGGCCAGATCACCATCGGCGCCTACCGCAGCCCCGTGATCTACATCCGTGAAGTCTACTGACAACGGAAAATTATAAGAACGTCGATAAACCTGTCATTTTTTCTGAGCTTTTAGGCAATTTTTCGTTCGGTCTCCCTGCGTCTTGACTATAATCAAGACTTCGCCGACCCGATCATTCATTCGCCGACAGGACCCAGCTCGTTCGATGCGTTTTTTTAAGAAAGCCAGGAAAAAAGATGGGTGGCTGACCATCGCCGTCCAGCGCGACGGCGTGGCGGCCACCAGCGTCAAGCGTGGGAAGGAGGGCAAGCCCTTCGTGCGCTTCGCCCATTTCCTGCCTGGCCAGGCGAATGCAGGCGTGCTGGAAAAGGCCGGCCGCGAGGGCCATGCCAATGCCTTCCGCTGCGCGACCCTGCTGGGCGCCGGCGAATACCAGCTCATCAGTGTCGAAGCGCCGAACGTGCCGAAGGACGAACTGCGCACTGCGATCCGCTGGCGCCTGAAGGACATCCTCGACTTCCCGGTCGACGAGGCCACCGTGGACGTGCTCGAGATCCCGGTCGATGCCGGCGCGGGCGCGCGCGCCCAGCAGTCTGTGTTCGCAGTGGCGGCGCGCAACAGCGTCATCAAGCCGCGCCAGCAATTGTTCCTCGATTCGAAGATCGAGTTGAGCGTCATCGACATCCCCGAAATGGCACAACGCAATATCTCGGCCATGCTGGAGCCGGAAGGCCGCGGCGTCGCCATGCTGTCCTTCGGGCTCGACGGCGGCCTGCTGACGGTCTCCTTCCGCGGTGAACTCTATCTGTCGCGCCGGGTCGACGTCAGCCTCGATCTGCTGCTCGACCCGGACCACGACCGCAAGCATGGAGCGTTCGACCGCATCACCCTCGAGCTGCAGCGTTCGCTCGACCACTTCGAGCGCCAGTTCTCCTTCATCAGCGTATCCAAGCTGGTGCTCGCGCCGTCCGAGGTGAGCGGCCTGGACGAATACCTGTCGAGCAACCTCTACATGCCGGTCGAGTCGATCGACCTGGCGAGCGTGTTCGACTTCAGCCGCACGCCCGAGCTGGCGGACAAGGCCCTGCAAGGGCGCTTCTTCCTGCCGCTGGGCGCGGCGCTGCGCACCGAGGAGGCGGCATGAACCAGCCGATCCGCCAGCAGATCAACCTCTTCAACCCGGCCTTCCAGCCGCAGAAGCAGGTGCTCACGGCGCCAATGATGGGCGTGGCCCTGCTGGTGCTCATCGCGGGCATCGCCGGGCTGGCCGTGCTGGCCAATGCCCATACCGCGCGCCTGCGCGAGGAGGCGAACCAGGGCGCGAGCCAGCTGGCCCGCAAGCAGGCCCGCCTCGCCTCGGTGAACGCGGAATTCGCGCCGCGCGTGAAATCGACGGAACTGGAAGCGCAACTGGTGGAGGCCGACGCCCAGCTGGCCGCCTTGCGCCACGTGTCCGGCGTGCTCGAACGCGGGGAACTGGGCGACAGCAGCGGTTTCGCCGGCTACTTCAAGGCCTTCGCCCGCCAGAGCGTGCAGGGCCTGTGGCTGACTTCCGTGAGCGTCGCCGGCAAGGACATCGGTCTCAAGGGCCGCACGACCGACCCGGCCCTGGTGCCCGGCTATATCGGCCGCCTGACCCAGGAACCGCTCTTGCAGGGCAAATCCTTCTCCAGCCTGCAGATCGGCCAGGCCGAGCCCGTGCAGACCCAGGGAGCGGACGGCAAGCCGGTGAAGAGCGCCGCGCCCTACGTCGAGTTCAGCCTGCAGTCGGTGCCGGAGACGAAAGCCGAGGTGCGCCCATGAGCGCGACCCTGAAGCAGCGCCTGACCCAGCTGGCCGCGCGCGTGGACGCGCTGTCGCTGCGCGAGCGCGCGCTGGTGTTCGCGGCCGCGGTGGCGGTGGTCGGCTTCGCCGGCCAGCAGCTGGTACTGGCGCCGTTCTACCGCCAGCAGGACACACTGCAGGAACAAATCGACCAGCAGCGCAACAATATGATGGGCATCGATGCCGAGATCGCGGCCAGGGTGACGGCCTACCAGAACGACCCGGACGCCGCCTCGCGCACCCGCCTAGAGTCCGTGAAGCGCGAAAGCGCCCAGCTGGCCGATTCGCTGCTGGCGATGGAGCACGGCCTGGTGCCTCCCGAGCGCATGGCGCCGCTGGTGGACGCCATCCTGCGCGCCAATGGCCGCCTGCAGCTGGTTTCGATGCGCACGCTGCCCGTGGAGACGATTTCGGGCCGCGCGGCGGCCGCCGGCGCTGCCGAAACGCCCCCGCCGGCCACCGCGGCGCCCGCCGCGGAAGCGGGGAGGGCGCCCGACATGCTGTACCGCCACGGCGTCGAAGTGACCGTGCGCGGCAATTATCTCGACATGGTGAACTACATGAGCGCGCTCGAAGCGATGCCGACCCGGCTGTTCTGGGGCAAGGCGCAGCTCGACGTGGAGGAATATCCGGCCTCCCGCCTGACGCTCACGCTCTATACCCTGAGCCTGGACCGGAATTGGATGAAGCTGTGAAACTCCTGAACGCGACGATCCTGGCAGCCCTCGTGCTGACCGCCCACACGGCCAGCGCCCAGGCGCTGCTCGACCCGACCCGTCCCCCGGCCTCGCTGGGCGTACGTCCCGACGCGGCGGCCGGCGATGGCATGCCGCGCCTGCAGTCGGTGCTGATCGCGCCGCGCCAGGGGGGACGCCACATCGCCGTGATCGACGGCGAGACCGTGCGCCTGGGCGACAATTACAAGGGCGCGCGCGTGGCGCGCATGACGCAGACCGAGGTCGAACTGGTACGCGGACGCGAACGCCAGGTGCTGCGCCTCGAGCCTTCGCCGCTGCCGCCCGTCGCGGGCGCCGGCATCCAGGCGGCCAACTGAGGCATGAAGATGAAAACCCTTTTCCTGACCCCGCTCGCCCTGGCCGCCGCCCTGATCCTGTCGGGCTGCCAGACGCCGAAGAACGACACTTATGACGCGATCGGCCGCGAGATGGCCAAGGCGAACAGCCAGCCCACCGCGACGCCGGCCGTGGACGACGCGGTCGCCAACGCGCTGCTGCCGCCGGCCAGCGCCCTGGCCACCCAGCTGCCCAAGGCGCGTCCGGCGCTGGAAGAGCGTTTCAACGTCTCGTTCAACAACGTCCCGGCCCAGCAGTTCTTCCGCTCGATCGTGGCCGGCACCCGCTACAACATGCTGGTGCACCCTGACGTCAGCGGCAGCATCAGCGCCAACCTGAAGGACGTGACCCTGCTCGAAACGCTGGAAGCGGTGAAGGAGATGTACGGCTACGATTACAAGATCGACGGCACCCGCATCACGATCCGCCCGCTGACCATGCAGACCCGGATGTTCCATGTGAACTACCTGGTCGCGCAACGCCGCGGCACCTCGAACCTGCGCGTCACCTCGACCTCGGTGGCGGACATGGGCAACAACGGGAATAACCCGAACAACCAGAACAACCAGAACGGTAGCAACAATACCGGCACCAGCGGGACGAACAACGGCAGCAACAATGGCGGTTCCAACCTGGTGCAGATGGAGCGCACCGACGTCAACACGACCTCGGTGAACGACTTCTGGGCCGACCTGAAGGCCGCGGTCGAGGCCATCGTCGGCTCGAAGGAGGGTGGCCGCAGCGTCGTGATCAGCCCGCAGTCGGGGGTGGTCGTGATCCGCGCCATGCCGGACGAGCTGCGCAACGTCGACATGTACCTGAAGGCGACCCAGCTCTCGGTCGACCGCCAGGTGATCCTGGAGGCGAAGATCCTCGAGGTCGAACTGAACGACAGCTTCCAGAGCGGCATCAACTGGGCCTCCTTCGCCTCCTTCCGCGGCTCGCATGCCAACCGCGTCTCGGGCGGCATGATCTCGCCGGGAGCGAACCTGGCGCCGCTGCCGTACGACGGCAGCCAGCCGGCCGTGATCAACAACGGCAAGGGCCTGGCCGCGAGCACCGGCTTCTCGCTGTCGCAGGCAGCGGAGGCGGCCGGCTCGCTGTTCGGCTTCGCCTTCCAGACCAATAACTTCGCAGCCCTGATCACCTTCCTGGAATCGCAGGGCACCGTGCACGTGCTCTCCTCGCCGCGTGTGGCGGCGATGAACAACCAGAAGGCCGTGCTCAAGATCGGCACCGACGAATTCTTCGTCACCGGCGTGACCACCAACATCAACAACACGACCACCGGCAACACGATCACGCCGAGCGTGACCCTGCAGCCTTTCTTCTCGGGCGTGGTGCTGGACGTGACCCCGCAGATCGACGACAAGGGCAACATCCTGCTGCACGTGCACCCCTCGGTCAGCCAGGTCACCACCGTCAACAAGGGCGTGAACCTCGGCACCGCCGGCACGCTGAACCTGCCGCTGGCCGCGTCAAGCACCTCGGAACTGGACAGCATCGTGCGCGGGCAGAATGGCCGCGTGGTCGCCATCGGCGGCCTGATGCGACAGGCCTCGACCGGCGACACCGACCAGCTGCCGGGCGCCGACAAGATCCCCGTGCTGGGCGCGCTGTTCCGCAACAAGAACCGCGTCAACCAGAAGCGCGAGCTGGTGGTTCTGATCAAGCCGACCATCGTCGAAGGCGCCAACGACTGGAGCCAGGACCTGCTCGACACCACGCGCCGCATCGACGAGCTGAATCCGAAGGGCCGGCAATAAGATGTACGCGGCACACTTCGGCCTGCGCGAGCTGCCCTTCGGGATCACGCCCGACACCAGCTTCTTCTTCGGCAGCCCGCGTTCGCAGGAGGCGCTGAACACGCTGCTGGTGGCGGCGCGCAGCGGCGAAGGCTTCATCAAGATCACGGGCGAAGTCGGTACCGGCAAGACCCTGCTGTGCCGCAAGTTCATGGCGACCCTGGGCGAAGGCTTCGTCACCGCCTACATCCCGAATCCCTACCTCGAGCCGCGCACGCTGATGCTGGCCCTGGCCGACGAACTCGAGATCGTGCTGGAGCGCGACGTCGACCAGCACCAGCTGCTCAAGGCGATCAACCTGCGCCTGCTCGAGCTGGCGGGGCAGGGCTTGCAGACCGTGCTGTGCCTGGACGAGGCGCAGGCGATTCCCGTGGAGAGCCTGGAGGCGCTGCGCCTGCTCACCAACCTCGAGACCGAGAAGCGCAAGCTCCTGCAGATCGTGCTGTTCGGCCAGCCGGAACTGAACCGCAAGCTCGAGCTCCAGCAGATCCGCCAGCTGGCCCAGCGCATCACCTTCCACTATCATCTCGGACCGCTGTCGCGCGACGACCTGGATTATTATGTGGCGCACCGCCTGCGCGTGGCCGGCTTTACCGGGGCCCGCCTGTTTTCGCGCGCCGCGATCCGCCGCCTGTACAAGGCCAGCGGCGGCGTGCCGCGCCTGGTGAACATCCTTGCGCACAAGGCGCTGATGCTGGCCTATGGCCAGGGCAGGCAACTGGTCGGCGCGGGGCATGTGGGCACCGCGGCGCTCGATACGGTCGGCGCCCGGCGCAGCTACTTGCCGGCGCTGGCCGTCGGTGGCCTGCTGGCCAGCGCAGTGGCCGGCATTGCATGGGCATTCGTACGATGAGCCTGATTAACAAGATGTTGCAAGACCTCGACGCGCGCGGCGGCCAGCCAGGCCTGGCTGCCGGCGCGCCGGAGATCAAGCCCGTGGCGCCTCCGGAGCAGACCTTCCCCTGGCTGCGCGTGGCGCTCGTCGCCGCCCTGGTGGCCGTGCTGGGCGGCTCGGGCTATATGGCCTGGCGCCTGAAGCAGAACAGCGTCGAGGCGCCAGCCGCGGAAGTGCCGCTCGACCTTTCGAAGGCGCCAGTCGCACAGGAAGTGCCGGTGCCGCCGGCGGCGCCCGCGCCTGTGGCGCCGGCCGTGGCCGAAGCGGCTCCCGAGCCGGAGAAAGCCGAGCCGGTAAAGGCAGAGCCCGGGCCGGCCGAACCCAGGGTGGCCGCAGCCGCGCCGAAACGTGAAGCGCCCGCCGCAAAGCGCGAGCCTGCGAAAGCCGTGCCGAAACCGGTGGCCGCGCCGAAGGCGGCGGCAGGCAAGGTAGAGACCACCACGCAGCGCGCCGAGAATGGCTACCGCCGCGCGATGGCCAGCCTGGAGGACGGCCGCGTGACCGAAGCCATTGGGCACCTGGAAGGCGCCCTGCGCGCCGACCCGCGCCACGAGGCATCGCGCCAGACCCTGGTCAGCCTGCTGATCGAGGCCAAGCGTCCGGAGGAGGCGATACGCCAGCTGGGCGCAGCGCTGGCGCTCGACCCGCGCCAGCCCGCCATGGCGATGCTGCTGGCGCGCCTGCAGCTGGAGCGCGGCAGCCCCGGTATCGATACCCTGATGCGCACCTTGCCCTATGCGGCCGGTAATGGCGAATACCACGCCTTCCTGGCCGGCGCCCTGCAACGGGAAGAGCGCCACCGCGAGGCGGTCGAGCAGTACCGGCAGGCGCTGCGCACTGCGCCGCAGAATGGGGTGTGGTGGATGGGGATGGCGATTTCGCTGCAGGCCGAGAAGCGCACGCCGGAAGCGGTGGTGGCTTACCAGAAGGCGCGGGACAGCGGCTCGCTGTCGCCGGAATTGCTGGGGTTCGTGGATCGCAAACTCAAGCAGTTCGCGCAGTAGGGTGTTCGGCTCCGCCGAACGCGCGTTCAAACAGTAGGTGAATAGTCATTCGCGACAATTCATTGTGTGATTGAACGCGCGGTCGGCAAAGCCGACCACCCTACAACTTCGACAGGGTCTCCAGCGCTTTCAGCAAGGTCTCGTCCTTCTTCGCGAAGCAGAAACGCACCACGCCCGATTCCGTCGGCATGCCGTAGAACGCCGACACCGGAATCGCCGCCACCTTTGCCTCGACGGTCAGCCACTTCGCAAATTCCGCTTCAGGCAAATCCGAGATGGCGCCGTAGCGCACGCACTGGAAGTAGGTGCCGTCCGCAGGCAGCAATTCGAAGCGCGAGCCGGCCAGGCCGGCGCGGAACAGGTCGCGCTTCTTCTGGTAGAAGGCGCTCAGGCCGAGGTAGGGCGCCGGGTCCGCCATATAGGCCGCGATGCCGTGCTGCATCGGCGTGTTCACGGTGAAGACGTTGTACTGGTGGACCTTGCGGAACTCGACCATCATGCTGGCCGGAGCGGCGATGTAGCCCACCTTCCAGCCGGTCACGTGGTAGGTCTTGCCGAAGCTCGAGATCACGAAAGCGCGCTCGGCCAGGACCGGGTGGCGCGAGACCGACTCGTGCCGCTGGCCGTCGAAGACCATGTGTTCGTAGACTTCGTCCGACAGGATCAGGATGTCCGTGCCCTCGACGATCGCGGCCAGCGCGGCCAGGTCGGCGGCGCGCAGGATCGAGCCGGTCGGGTTGTGCGGCGAGTTCACGATGATCATGCGGGTACGCGGCGTGACGGCCGCGGCGACCTTGTCCCAGGGGACGGTATAGCCGTCGCTGCCAATCTGCATCGCCACCGGCACCACCACGCCGCCGCCCAGGGCGATCGCCGGCGCATAGCAGTCGTAGGCCGGTTCGATGACGATCACCTCGTCGCCCGGATGCACGCTGCACAGGATCGCCGTCTGGATCGCCTGCGAGGCGCCGCTGGTCACGGTGATCTCGGCATTGGCGTCGTAATTGCGGCCGTAGAGCTCGGCGATCTTGGCGGCAATCGCCGCGCGCAGGGCCGGCACGCCCGTCATGAAGGGATACTGGTTGTGGCCGGCGCGCATGGCCTCGTCGACCAGTTCGATGAGCCTTGGGTCGCAGGCGAAATCGGGGAAGCCCTGGCCAAGATTGACGGCCTGCTGTTCGGCCGCGAGCTGGGACATCTCGGTGAAGATGGTGGTGCCCACGAGCGGCAGGCGGGTGCGCAAAACGGGAGTAGTCATGGTGGCAAACGAGAAGACGATGGACTTATTCTAGCGTGGCTCGGGTGAGTCCACCTGCATGCGCCTTGAGCCAGGCCTCCGGCACCATGATCTTGAACAGCCCTTCGCGCACCGTGCGGCGGCCCAGCTTGAGCAGGGCCTTGTCCTTGGTGATCAGCACGGAGGCGCCGGCGTCGCGCGCGATCTCGAGGAATTTCTGGTCGTCGCGGTCGGTGCACACCGGCAGGCGCACGTGCTTCGCGTCGGGCGCGACCACGTGGAGGAGGGCGTCGAAGCGGGCGATGGCCTCCAGGCGGCCGGCTTCGTCGAGCGGCAGGTGCGGGTAGCGCAGCACCGCCAGGTATTCGTCGCGGCAGTCGGCGCGGGTCACGGCCCTGACGGCCCCCGATTCCAGCGCGGTCACAAGTTCTGCCCAGCGCGGGTCGTGGAAGACGAACAGGTCGAGGCAGACATTGGTGTCGATGACGATGGGTGTGGCTGAAACGGGTATCATGTAGGAAATTCTTTTAGTCTAGTAACGCTGTTTATCCGATGCTGATTGTCCTGTCGCCTGCAAAATCCCTCGATCTCGAATCCCCCAGTCCCACCAAGCTGCACACCATCCCGGAATTCATCCCGCGCGCCGCCGAACTCATCGACGTCCTGCGCGGCTATTCGCCGGCCGGCATCGCCGAGCTGATGGACCTGTCCGACAAGCTGGCTGTGCTGAACGTCTCGCGCTATGCGCACTGGAGCGAAGACCACTCGGAAGCGCGCCAGGCCGTCATGTCCTTCGACGGCGACGTCTACGGCGGCCTGGACGCGCGCACGCTCGGCAAGCCGGCGATCGACTACGCCCAGCGCCACGTGCGCATCCTGTCGGGCCTGTACGGCCTGCTGCGCCCGCTCGACCGCATGCATCCCTACCGCCTGGAGATGGGCACGCGCCTGAAGAACCCGCATGGCGCCAACCTGTATGCCTTCTGGGGAGACAGCGTGACCGCGGCCCTGAACCGCCAGGCCGCCGACACCGGGGCAACTGCCCTGGTCAACCTCGCGTCGGAAGAGTACTTCAAGTCGGTGAAGCCGAAGCTGCTCGACGTGCCGGTCATTAACCCGGCGTTCGAGGACTGGAAGAATGGCAAGTACAAGATCATCTCGTTCTTCGCCAAACGCGCCCGTGGCCTGATGGCGCGCTACGCCGCCGAACACGCGATCACGAAGCCCGAGCAACTGAAAGACTTCGACGTGGACGGCTACGCTTTCGACAAAGCAGCCTCCAGCGAGCGCGACTGGGTGTTCCGCCGCCGCGTGGAGGCGTGAGGCGAAGGGCGGCGCACCGGGTGCGCCGCCTGGCGTCTTACTGCAGCGCGTCCTTGGGCGAGGGCTTCGCCGTACCCTTGGACCAGAACTTCCACCACGGTGCATCGCCGCTGGCGTTCGGGTTCAGGAAGCGGCTGTCCGGATAGTTCAGGGTGAACACGCGCTGGGTATCGTCGCGCAGCACCGGCATGCCGAGCTTGTCGTAGCAGCGCATCATGATGAACAGCGCTTCTTCGCGGGCCGGAGCGGTGCTGTAGTCCTGCACGGCGGCCTGGGCGCGGTTCAGCGCGGCCAGGTAGGCGCCGCGGCGATAGTAATAATTTGCCACGTGCACTTCGTACTGGGCCATTGCATTGACCAGGTAGTTAAGGCGTGCGATCGCGTCCGGGGTGTACTTGCTGTTCGGAAATTTATCGACCAGGACCTTGAAGGCGGCGAAGGCTTCGCGCGTGGCTTTCGGGTCGCGCTCGGTCGGGTCCTGTTCGTAGATGAAGCTCAGGAAGCCGATCTGGTCGTTGAAGTTGACCAGGCCGCGCAGGTAATACATATAGTCGACCTGTGGGTGGTTCGGGTGCAGCTTGATGAAGCGCTCGACCGCCGCCAGCGCCTCGGCCTGGTCCTGCGATTTGTAGTGAGCGTACGCAATTTCCATCTGCGCTTGCGCGGCATAGGTGCCGAAGGGATAGTTCGACTCCAGCTTTTCGAACAGCTTGATGGCCGCTTCGTAGTGGCCGCCATTCATTTCATCGCGCGCCTCAGCGTATAATTTCTCGGCTGACCAGTTTTTGGTCTCGTCGCCTTTTTCCGGCAGCATGCTGCAAGCGGACAGGCAGGCGAGGGCGCAAGCGGCGACCAACACAGACAATTTTTTTTGCATAGCTCTTTGCAAGAAAGTTTTACCTAGATTCAACGAACGGCTGATTATAGCCGATGGGACTCACGTGATTTTAACTCCTGCGCCGAATTCGGCGGAAATGCCTTTTGACCCTGAACTCGACGACGAGTTTGAAAGCGGGGTCGACCTTACCGCCGGCCCGGACCTGTCGCCGATTACGCTGCACCTGGCGCCCGAGGCCTGCGGCCAGCGCCTCGACAAGGTGGTCGCCGGCATGGTGCCGCAATTCTCGCGCGCCCGCCTGCAGCTCTGGTTCGAGGGCGGCTTCGTCAAGGTCGACGGCAAGCCCGCCAAGGGCAAGGCGACTGCCTACGGCGACGAAACCGTCGTCATCGAGCCCCAGGCCGCGCCCGAGGACACCGCCTTCGCACCGGAAGCGATGGCGCTGGACATCGTCTACGAGGACGAGGAAATCCTCGTCATCAACAAGCCGGCCGGCCTGGTCGTGCATCCCGGCGCGGGCAACTGGTCGGGCACCCTTCTCAACGGCCTGCTGCACCATTGCCCGCAACTGGTGGGCGTGCCGCGCGCCGGCATCGTGCACCGTCTCGACAAGGATACCAGCGGCCTGATGGTGGTCGGCAAGACCCTGGCGGCCCAGACCGACCTGGTGCGCCAGTTGCAGGCGCGCACCGTCAAGCGCGAGTACTTCGCGCTGGTCTGGGGCACCCCGCATGCGCGCGGCACCGTCGATTCGCCGATGGGCCGCCACCCGAAGGACCGGGTCAAGATGGCCGTTTCCTCGAGCCCCTTCGCCAAGCCGGCGATCACCCATTACAAGCGCGTGGCGACCGGCACGCTGGATCGCCGCCCCGTGTCGCTGGTGCGCTGCAGCCTGGAAACCGGCCGCACCCACCAGATCCGCGTCCACATGCAGCACCTCGGCTTCGCCCTGGTCGGCGATTCGGTCTACGGCAAGCAGCACCTGACCCCGGTCTTCCACCGCCAGGCCCTGCAGGCGCGCCGCCTCGGCCTGGTGCACCCGGGCACGGGAGAAAACTGTGAGTGGACCGTGCCGCTGGCCGAGGACTTCGCGCAGCTGATCGCCCAGGCCGGCATCGAGGAGCCGGGCGACGACGTGGACGGCGACGAGGAATGATGGAGCCGCAGTTGCCCCGTGCCGCGCTGGTGTGGCCGGACTGGCCCGACCTGCCGGCGAACGTCGGCGCGCTGGCGACCAGCCGCGATGGGGGCGTCAGCCAGGGCCCCTACGATGACGGCAAGGGCGGCGGTGGGCTGAACCTCGGCCTGCATTGCGGCGACGACGCCACCGCCGTGCAGGCCAACCGGGCGCGCCTGCAGGACTACCTGCCGGGCCGGCCGGCCTGGATTGCGCAGGTGCACGGCGCCGACGTCGTCGACGCCGCCACCGTCGGTCCGGACCAGCCGGTGCGCACGGGCGACGCCAGCATCGCAACAAGGGCCGGCATCGTGTGCGCCATCCTGACGGCCGACTGCCTGCCGGTGCTGTTCGCCGACCTGGACGGCAAGGTGGTGGGCGCCGCCCACGCCGGCTGGCGCGGACTGGCGGGTGGCGTGCTGGGCCAGACCGTGAAGGCCATGCGCGCGGCCGGCGCCGGCGAGATCACGGCCTGGATGGGCCCGGCGATCGGTCCGGCGGCGTTCGTGGTCGGGCCTGAGGTGCGCGAGGCGTTTCTTGCCGCGCTGCCGGGCCCGGCGACGGAGGATGCCTTCGTCCGTAAGGATACGCAGGAATCCGGGTTACCGATGAAGTACCTGGCGAATATGTTCACGCTGGCCAGGCTGATGCTGGCGCGCGACGGTGTCGCCCGGGTGCACGGAGGCGGGCAGTGCACGGCCACGGCGCCGCAACGGTTTTATTCCTACCGCCGCGACCATGTCACGGGCCGCCAGGCAAGTCTGATCTGGATCAAATAAGCAGGGTGGCGAGCGGCGACAATGCTCAGTTGCCGCCCGGGCCGCTCCCCTGTTCGGCGGCCTCGCGTCGCGCCAGCGCCTCGCGGCGCGCGCGGCGCCGTTTGCCCCCGGTGAGGTACAAAAGGATGGATAATGGCACGGCGCAATAGAACAGGAACGTCATCAGGCCGTGCACGACCGTCGGTTCAGTCGCCGCCATCAGGACGACGACGTAAATCCATGCAACGGCGACGATCCACATGAGCATTCTCCTGAAGCTGAGCTGTAAAACCCTCGATTCTAAACAAGGGACGACGACATGAACATGCCTGACCCGCAAGCCTTCGCCACCTCCTGGATGAACCAGTTCACCGATCCGAGCGTGTGGCAGGGATGGATGACGATGCCGACCATGACGCCGCCGGGCGCGGGCAGCAACCCGCTGGCAGGTGTCCTGAAGGATTTCGGCGCCGGCATCGCACCAGGCAAGCTGGAGAGTATCCGCGACGACTACCTCAGGAAGGCGGGCCAGCTCTGGCAGGATTTCATCAGCGGCAAGTCGCCGGAGCTCCACGACAAGCGCTTCTCGAGCTCGGAATGGCGCGAGCACCCGATGTCCGCCTTCTCGGCCGCTTCCTACCTCCTGAACTCCGAGTTCATGCTGGCCCTGGCCGAAGCGGTCGAGGCCGGCCCGCGCGAAAAGCAGAAGATCCGCTTCGCCGTGCAGCAGATGGTCGACGCGATGTCGCCTGCCAACTTTTTCGCCACCAATCCGGAAGCGCAAAAGAAGCTCCTCGAGACCAAGGGCGAGAGCCTCACCAAGGGCCTGGCCAACATGCTGGCCGACATCCAGAAGGGCCGCATCTCGCAGTCCGACGAGTCGGCCTTCGAGGTGGGCCGCAATGTCGGCACCACGCCGGGCAAGGTCGTGTTTGAGAACGAGCTGTTCCAGCTGATCCAGTACACCCCAGGCACGGCGACCGTGAAGGCGGTGCCGCTCCTGATGATCCCGCCTTGCATCAACAAGTTCTACATCCTCGACCTGCAGCCGGAAAATTCCCTGGTGCGCTATGTGGTGGAGCAGGGCAATACCGTCTTCATGGTTTCCTGGCGCAATCCGGACCGCTCGCTGGGCAATACCAGCTGGGACGACTACGTGGAGACGGGCGCCATCAAGGCGATCGAGGTGGTGCGCGAGATCAGCGGCCAGGACAAGACCCATGTGTTCGGCTTCTGCGTCGGCGGCACCATCGCCGCGACCGCGCTGGCGGTGCTTGCCGCGCGCGGGCAGCAGCCGGCCGCCAGCCTGTCCCTGCTCACCACGCTGCTGGACTTCAGCGATACCGGCGTGCTGGAGGTGTTCGTGGACGAAGCCCAGGTGGCCCTGCGCGAACAGACCCTGGGCAGCGGCGGCCTGATGCCGGGCCGCGACCTGGCCACGACCTTCTCGGCCCTGCGTCCGAATGACCTGGTGTGGAACTATGTCCAGCAGAACTACCTGAAGGGCAAGGAGCCGCCGGCCTTCGACCTGCTGTACTGGAACGCCGACAGCACCAACCTGCCGGGCCCGATGTTCTGCTGGTACCTGCGCAACACTTACCTGGAGAACAAGCTCAAGGTGCCGGGTGCGCTTACCGTCTGCGGCGTGCCGGTCGACCTGGGGAAAATCGACGCCCCGGTCTTCCTCTACGGCTCGAAGGAAGACCACATCGTGCCCTGGGAAGCCGCTTTTGCGTCGATGAGCCTGCTCAACCCGAAGAACCCCAAGGCGAACCGCTACGTGCTGGGCGCCTCGGGCCATATCGCGGGCGTGATCAACCCGGCCTCGAAGAACAAGCGCAGCTACTGGGTCAACGACAAGGGTGGCAAGCACCGTCCGAAGACGGCCGAGGCTTGGTTTGCCGGTGCGACCGAGAACAAGGGTAGCTGGTGGCCGGAGTGGGCGAAGTTCCTGGCGGAGAATGGCGGGGCCGATGTGCCCGCACCGACGGCGTTCGGGACCGAAAAATACCAGCCGACCGAGGATGCGCCTGGCCGCTACGTCAAAGCCCGAGCAGATTGATCCGTAGGGTGGACGGGGGAATCTAGTCCAGTGGACCGGATTCCGGTCCGCGCGTTCAATCAGTGCGAGCGCAGTGGCCGATCGTCCGGGAGCTGAACGCGCGGACGGCAGAGCCGTCCACCCTACAAAAGCACGTCCGATTTGACGATAGCAAAATCATCACGGAAGTTTGTAGTCTAATAATTGCTGCACCTGCGCGCCCATCGTGGTAAGGTGTGGTGCTGTCCGTCCCGTCGGGCAATATTCCTGCTTGGCGGAACGGCCTCATAGGCCGGTTTTTTTGGTAACCAATCAAGAAAAATAGCGCGCGGCGCACCGCCGCAGCGCACAACGATGAGACAAGAGATGAGTAGTGCGAAAAAGAACGCCGAACGCCTGATCAAGAAGTACCCGAACCGCCGTCTGTATGACACCCAGACCAGTTCCTACATCACCCTGACCGACGTGAAGCAGCTGGTGCTCGACGCCGACGAGTTCACCGTCGTCGACGCCAAGAGCAATGAAGACCTGACCCGCAGCATCCTGCTCCAGATCATCCTGGAAGAGGAGGCCAATGGCGTCCCGATGTTCTCCAGCTCGGTGCTGGCCCAGATCATCCGCTACTATGGCCACGCCATGCAGGGCATGATGGGTTCCTACCTGGAAAAGAATGTCCAGGCCTTTACCGATATCCAGAACAAGTTCACCAGCAATGCCGCCGGCGCCCTCGAAGGCAAGCCTTTCAGCCCGGAGATGTGGACCCAGTTCATGAACGTCCAGGGTCCGATGATGCAAGGCATGATGAACAACTACATCGACCAGTCGAAGAACCTGTTCCTGCAGATGCAGGAGCAGATGCAGAACCAGAGCAAAGCCATGTTCGGCGCCTTTCCCTTCCCGGGCATGACTCCGCCGACCGATAAGAAGTAAGCAACATAGTCGTCATTTGACGACACCTGCCGGCCCCTTCCGGGGCTGGCGACGCCTCCCCCAGGTTCCACCGGCATGCCTCATTCGGGTACAATCGCGGATTGCCCAGATTCCTTGTCGTCCGCCCATGACCGAACTTCGCCGTATTCCCGCTTCCGCCAACACTGCAGCCGCACCCGCAGCAGCCGCGCCCGAGCTCGTCATCCCGAGTCCGGCGCCAGGCATCGCCGCGCCCAAGGTCGGCTTCGTGTCGCTCGGCTGCCCGAAGGCCCTGGTCGACTCCGAGCAGATCCTGACCCAGCTGCGCGCGGAAGGCTACCAGACCGCCAAGTCCTATGACGGCGCGGACCTCGTGATCGTCAACACCTGCGGCTTCATCGACGCCGCGGTGCAGGAGTCGCTCGACGCGATCGGCGAGGCGCTGGCCGAGAACGGCAAAGTGATCGTCACCGGCTGCCTGGGCGCCAAGAAGGACGCCGACGGCCAGGACATCATCACCAAGGTGCACCCGAAGGTGCTGGCCGTGACCGGCCCGCACGCCGTGACCGAGGTGATGGAGTCGGTCCACATCCACCTGCCGAAGCCGCACGATCCTTTCGTCGACCTGGTGCCGGACCATGGCGTCAAGCTGACGCCGAAGCACTACGCCTACCTGAAGATCTCGGAAGGCTGCAACCACCGCTGCAGCTTCTGCATCATCCCCTCGATGCGCGGCGACCTGGTCTCGCGCCCGATCCACGAAGTGCTGCAGGAAGCGGAGAACCTGTTCAAGGCCGGCGTCAAGGAACTGCTCATCATTTCGCAGGACACCAGCGCCTACGGCGTGGACGTCAAGTTCCGCACCGGCTTCTGGAACGGCCGCCCGGTCAAGACCCACATGACCCAGCTCACCGAGGAACTCGGCAAGATGGCGCGCCAGTACGACGCCTGGGTGCGCATGCACTACGTCTACCCGTATCCGCACGTCGACCAGGTCATCCCCCTGATGGGCGACGGCCATGTGCTGCCTTACCTCGACATCCCGATGCAGCACGCGCATCCGGATGTGCTCAAGCGCATGAAGCGTCCGGCCAGCGGCGAGAAGAACCTCGACCGCATCCTGGCCTGGCGCAAGATGAACCCGGACCTGACCATCCGCTCGACCTTCATTGCCGGCTTCCCGGGCGAGACGGAGGAGGAATTCGAGTACCTGCTGGACTTCCTGCGCGAGGCGCAGATCGACCGCCTGGGCTGCTTCGCCTATTCGCCGGTGGAAGGCGCGACCGCCAACCTGCTGGACAATCCGGTTCCGGAAGAAGTGCGCGAAGAGCGCCGCGCGCGCGTCATGCTGCTGCAGGAAGAGATTTCGCTCAAGCGCATGCAGGCCAAGGTCGGCAAGACCATGCGCGTGATCGTCGACGAGGTCGGCGCCAGAGAAGCCATCGGCCGTACCGCGGCCGACGCGCCCGAGATCGACGGCGTGGTCCACATCAAGCGCGCCCTGGTCCCGGGCAAGGCCAAGCCGGCCGTGGGCCAGTTCATCGATGTGGTGATCACCAAGGCCGACGCCCACGACCTGTGGGCCACCGTAGCGTAAGAAGCGAGTAGAACAGCATGACGAAGACCGCCCAGACCTCCCTGATCCACAGCGACTACGAGGCACCTAGCGGCTTCGACGCCTTCCCGCCCGCCGTCCACCGCGCCTCGACAGTCCTGTTCGAGAACGTGGCCGCGATGAGATCAAGCCAGTGGAAGGACAAGAGCGCCTACACCTACGGCCTGCACGGCACCCCGACCACCTTTACCCTCGAAGCGCGCCTGGCCGCCATCGAGGGCGGCGAGCACTGCCTGCTGGCGCCTTCGGGACTGTCGGCGATCGCGATGATCAACTTCGCCTTCCTCAAGAGCGGCGACGACGTGCTGCTGCCGGAGAACGTCTACAACCCGAACCGCGAGCTGGGGCGCTGGCTGTCGCAGGACTTCGGCGTCAGTGCGCGTTTCTATGACCCGATGATCGGTGGCGGCATCGCCGACCTGATCCAGCCGAACACGAAGCTGGTCTGGACCGAGGCGCCGGGTTCGGTGTCGATGGAAGTGCCGGACCTCCCGGCGATCTGTCGTGCGGTGAAAGAGAAGGGCGTGCCGGTCGCGCTGGATAACACCTGGTCGGCCGGCCTGGCCCTGCGCGGCTTCGACGTCGGCGCCGACATCGTCATGCATGCGCTGACCAAGTACCAGTCGGGTGGGGCGGATCTGCTGATGGGCGCGGTGATCACCCGCGACACGGCGGTCAACGAGCGCCTCGCCCAGGCCCATATGCGCCTGGGCCTGGGCGTGGGCGCAGACGACGCCTACCTGGTGATGCGTAGCCTGCCGACCATGAAGCTGCGCTTCGAGGCCCACGACGCGGGCGCGCGCAAGCTGGCAAGCTGGCTGAAGGCACGGCCGGAAATCGCGAAGGTGCTGCATCCGGCGTTCGAGGATTGCCCGGGCCACGCCAACTGGAAGCGCGACTTCAAGGGCGCCGGCGGCCTGTTCTCGGTGCTGTTCGACCCGCGCTACAGCGAAGCGCAGGTCGACGCCTTCGTGGATGCCCTGACGCTGTTCGGCATCGGCTACAGCTGGGGCGGCCCGAACAGCCTGGTGATGCCTTACCGCATCCGGGCCATCCGCGACCGCTGGCTTGATGCGGGCGTGCTGGTGCGCTTCAATGTGGGCCTGGAAGACGTCGGCGACCTGATCGCCGACATCGAGCAGGCCCTGGCGCAGCTGCCCGCCTGATTACGGCATCGCGCGGTTGCTGTTCAGGTCGACGAAGCCGCGGATGATGCGGTAAGCGGCCCACAGCCAGGCGACGCCCCAGACGACCACGGCGAGCGGGATGCCGATGATGGTGGCGGCCAGCACCCAGGCGACGATCGACCACACGAGATACCACCAGAACGAGCGGATCATCCAGCTGTGGTGCGAATAGACGATGGTGCCCTGGGTCTCCGGACGCTTCACGTAGTTCACGATCAGCACCAGGATCGACAGCAAACCAGCGGAAAACAGGAAGGTCAGCGCGTGGGCGACGTAGAGGATCCGCGCGAACTGCTTTGCATCTTCGGTTCCGCGATCCATTACCAGGTCTTGCGACATCAGTATTCTCCTCAGGGGAAGCCGGAAACGCCCGGCTGGCGATGCATTGTAGCAGCCGATGCTGCCACTTTGCTAACATGAGGTCCCTTGCCGGTTTTTCAAGACCGCCTTGCATTTACCTGAGCTGCGACTCCACCCAGGCGACCAGGCGGCCGGCGTCCATGGCCCCGGCCTGGCGCGCGACTTCGCGTCCGCCGCGGAACAGGGCCAGGGTCGGGATGCTGCGGATGCCATACTGCGCCGACAGGTCCTGGCTACGCTCGGTGTCCACCTTCAGCAGGCGCACGGACGGCTCCAGGCGCTGCGCGGCCTGGGCGAAGTGGGGCGCCATCATCTTGCAGGGGCCGCACCATTCGGCCCAGAAGTCGACCAGCACCGGGATGTCGTTGCGCGACACGTGTTTCGCGAAGCGGGCGCTGTCGACATCCAGGGGACGGCCGGCGAACAAGGCCTGGGCGCATTTGCCGCAGACGGGCGCATCGGCCAGGCGTTCCCGCGACAGGCGGTTGACGGCATCGCATTGTGGACAGACGACGTGGATGGGGTCGCTCATCGGCTTCTCCTCGAATCAAGAAAACATGCCCACATTGTAAGCGACCTGCCATGCGCCGCCGGGGCGAGCCATTCCGTAGAATCAGGGCATTGCCATTTTTGCCATGTCGATGACCAAACAAGCCAAGACACCAGGCCGGCTCCTGGTCGGCTGCGCCGGCTGGAGTGTACCGAAGGCCGACGCCGCATCCTTTCCCGTCGAGGGCAGCCATCTCGAACGCTACGCCGCCACCTTTCCGGCGGTGGAAATCAACTCGTCCTTCTATCGTCCACACCGGCCGGCGACCTATGCGAAGTGGGCCGATTCGGTGCCCGGGGATTTTCGCTTTTCCGTGAAGGTGCCGCGCGCCATCACCCACGATGCGCGCATGGAGAACGTCGAGCAGCAGCTGGTGCAGTTCGCCCACGAGGCGGGCGAGCTGGGCGAGAAGCTCGGCTGCCTGCTGGTCCAGCTGCCGCCGAAGTTCGGCTTCGTCGACGAGCCGGCGCGGCTGTTCTTCCGCCAGCTCCACGACATATTCGGCCGCACGATCGCCTTCGAGGCGCGCCACCCCAGCTGGTTTTCCGAGGCAGCCACCGAGTTGCTGATGGACAGCCGCGTCGTGCGCGTGATCGCGGACCCGGCCGCCGGCCAACCGGGGCCGCACGTGCCGACCAGCATCGACACGCTCTACGTGCGCCTGCACGGCACGCCGCGCATCTACTACTCGCGCTATACCCCCGCGTACGTGGAATCGGTGCGGCGCGAGCTGGCGCGCCAGACGGCGCTCGGCAAGACCTGCTGGTGCATCTTCGATAACACGGCCGCCTTCGAGGCGGTCCCGAATGCACTGGAGTTGATGCACGGACAGTATGCGCAGCCGGTGATCGAGGCTGCCATACTATCCCCACCATGGTGACCGCCACCTTTCGCTTCTACGACCAGCTGAACGACTTCCTGCCGCGCGAGCGCCGCGGGCGCGCGTTCACGACGCCATGCGCGCGCGAAGCGACCGCCAAGCACATGGTCGAGGCGCTGGGCGTGCCGCACACCGAGGTCGAGCTGTTGCTGGTCAACGGCGAGTCGAGCGGCTTCGACCGCCTGCTGGCGGATGGGGACCGGGTCGCCGTCTACCCGGCTTTCGGGGAGCTCGACGTGCACACCCTGCAGCGCCTGCGCAGCTGGCCGGCCGAACGCCTGCGCTTCGTGGCCGACGCCCACCTCGGCGGCCTGGCGCGGCTGCTGCGCATGGCGGGCTTCGACACCCTGTACGACAACGGCTACCACGACGCGGACATCGAGCGCATCGCGCGCGAAGAGGGGCGGGTCCTCCTGACCCGCGACCGCGAGCTGCTCAAGCGCCGCACTGTCGAGCTCGGATGCTACCTTCATGCGCTCGACCCGCCCGAGCAATTGCGTGAGCTGTTCTCGCGCCTGCGCCTTGCCGGCGAGGTACGCGCGTTCACGCTCTGCCTGCACTGCAACCTGCCACTGCGCCCGGTCGACAAGGGAGAGGTGCTGGAGCAGCTGCCGCCGCGCGTGCGCGAGAGCCACGCCGAATTCACGACCTGCGATGCCTGCCGGCGCGTGTACTGGAAGGGTTCCCACTACGCGCGCATGCACGACCTGCTCGAGGGCGTAACGGCGCGCGCGGCTGATGTAGAATTGCCGCCGACCCCCCAACTGGATGCCTGACAGCGTGACCGAGCCCGTTTCGCCGTTTCCATTCCCTATCCGCACCGAGTGCCCGCCCGGCGCCTGTGTCTGCGACCGCGACCGCGTCATGAGCGACCCGCAGGCCGACCACCGGCCACTGGCCCTGACGCGGCTGCAGGAGCAGAAGCTGCTCGAGCGCATCGAGCGCATCGAGAGCTATGCCGACCTGCAGCACGTGCAGACGCTGGTGCGCAAGAACCTCGGCGCCGAGTTGCGCATCGAACCGGGACCGAACGAGGTGCGCACCGTGCGCGGCATCATCGTGGTGCTCGAAGAGAAACCGGGTCTGTGCAAGAAGGCGCGGCAGTCGGTGCCCGCCGCGGTGCGCCGGCGCCTGGGCGAGCGGCCCGACATCGCCTGGGCACTGCTGGACGCGCACGACCTGTTCGGGTCGGCTCAGAATTTCTGACTTCGACCCTGGCCTGGCCGAACGGCAGGTGCACGCGTTTGCCTTGGCTCTTATACAATGATGTCGAGGCGGCATCGCCGCTGCGCGTTTGCAAACAGGAGAACATCAATGTCGGGCTATAGCATCAATATCGAAGAGAAGACTCTTGCCGGAAACAACTTCCGCGAAGTCCTGTACACCACCCAGCGCAGCCAGCTGGTGATCATGACCCTGCAGCCGGGCGAGGAAATCGGCCTCGAGCGCCATGAAGGCCATGACCAGTTCATCCGGGTCGAGGCGGGCGAGGGCGTGGCGCTGCTGGACGGCGAAGGGCACAAGCTGGAAGACGGCGTGGCCGTCGTGATACCGGCGGGCACCGAGCACAACGTCATCAATACCTCGAAGAGCGAGCCGATGCGCCTGTACACCCTGTACACTCCGCCGGAGCATCCGGACGGCATCATCCACGCGACCAAAGCGGAAGCGGACGAGTACGAGCGCCAGCACGGCCACTGATCCGCGATCTTCCGGTCCAGGCCGGAAATAAAAAGGCCGGCGATGCCGGCCTTGGTCGTTTCCGCCTCAGCGGCGGTAGTGGTAGGGGAAGCGCGTTCCGATATGGCCGCCCCAGCCACGGTGGTGACCCCAGCCGCGGCCGAAGTTGAAGCCCAGGCCGATCGAGACCGGCGGGTAGTAGTAGCGCGGCTCGTAGACCGGTTGCGGCACGTAGACTTGCTGCGGTACATAAACCGGCTGCTGTACATAGACCGGCTGCTGCGGCTGCTGCGCATACACAGGCGTCGAGCTGTAGGTCGTGGCGGCGGTGTTGCCGTTGGCGGCGGCGCGGGCGCCCGTGCCAAGCGGCACCGGCGTGACCGACACGACCCGCCACTGGCTAGGGTCGCCGGATTGGGTGTAGGGTTGGTTGGCGTAGTAATTCTGCCCCGGCGCGGCGCAACCGGCCAGCATGGCCAGCGACGCGCTAACAATGAGTAGTTTCTTCATGGCGGTCCTCCTGATTTGGCCATGATATGAAATCCGCCCTCAGGTTCTGCATGGAATTACAGCTTGTTACACACGCCGCCGCTCCGAAACAAGACCTGCCGCCTCAGGGAACTAGTTGCTGCAGCTCGCCCAGCGGGATGGCGTTGGCCATCGCCTGGTAGCCCACGTCGTTAGGATGGAGCCAGTCGCCACTGTTATAGGCGCTGCGCAAACGCGTTGGCGCAGCCGGGTCGCGCAGCACCTGATCCCAGTCGAGCAAAGTGTCGAACTCGTTGGCTGAGCGCAGCCAGTTGTTGATGCCCTGGCGGACCCCTTCGCGCGCGGCGTTGTAGTAGACAAACCCGAGCATCGGCGGCAGGGTGGCGCCGAGGGCGGCCACGCCGCGCGCATGGGCGCGGGCGATCAGCTGGCGATAGCCGGCGACCATTTCATCGACCCTCACCAGGTTCGCGCCCGAGCTGTAAACAATGTCGTTGATGCCGCTGAGGACGATTACCGCCCGCACGCCCGGGGTGGCCAGCACGTCGCGGTCGAAGCGCTCCAGTACGTCGTGCCCGGACTGCATGGCGGTGGGGATGTCTTCCAGGAGCTGGTTGCCGGCAATGCCGCGGTTCACCACACCGATACGGCCGGATGTGCCGAGTTCGGCCTGCAGCCGGCGCGCCAGGTAGTCGGGCCAGCGCCGGTTCAGATTGGTGCCGCTGCCCTGGCCGTCCGTGATCGAATCACCGATGGCGACGATGCAGCCGCCCCCGCTGTTGACGTCGACTTCGGTTAGGAAGGGCCATGCCCCGATGGTGCGCGACACGCTGAAAGACGTGTTGGCAGCGAAGTTGCCGGCGGTCGAGACGTAGTTTGCCTGCCAGGCATCCCGGTGGTAAGTGGTGGCGGCGACGGTGCCCGGCAGGTAGAGGCTGATGGCGAGGTCGGCGAAGGGTGGCACCTGCATGAATACCGGATCGGAGACCGCCGGCGTCCCGGGCCGCAACGTGACCGACGTGCGTCCGCCAAAGGTCAGCGGCAGGTTGGAACCGGCGACGACGTATACCCCGCTGGAGCGCAGGCCGATCTGGGCCGCGCCGATGGTAAGCGGCGTGCTGCCCATCTCGTTGGACAGCCGCACGCGCACGCGCGTGCCGCCGATGCTCGCGCGGACCACCAGGCGCAGGGTTTGCCCGCTGAAGCTGAGCGTGCTTGCCGAGGGCGGCGGGCCGGCGGGCGCGCAGCCCCAGGTCGCGCACCAGCCGTCGCTGCGCCAGGATTGGGCAGCGGCGATGGGCGCCGCAGCCAGGGTCCCGGCCAGCACGGAACCGGAAGCCAGGAACCGGCGCCGGCCCCTGCTAACGCAACCGTCATGGTTGACGGGCTTGGTGAAGCTGGGGGTAAAGCCGGAATCGACGGGTGGCATGGTGCTCTCCCTTCACGCTGCCGACAGGGCTGCGGTTCGGTTTTACGATAGCCCAGCGGAGCGCGCGGACAAAAGGAAAACACGCCAAAGTTTGCGCCAGATCGCTATTTTTGCGAGGAAATAGCGTCAATTAATGATGTTGAGCAAGCCATCGAGGCCCGAGAAATTCAGGGCGACCGAGGCCTGGGCCCGCACCACCGGCTTGGCGCGGAACGCCAACGAGAGCCCGGCGACGCCCATCATCCTGAGGTCGTTGGCGCCGTCGCCCATCACGATGGCGCGGCTCGGTGGGATGCCGACTTCCGCGCACACGCGCTCGACGGTGCGCTTCTTTTCTTCGGCGTCGACGATGCCGCCGACCACGCGTCCGGTCAGCTTGCCATCGGCCACCTCGAGCACATTGGCGTGGGTGAAGTCGAGCTTCAAACGGTCCTTCAGGCGGTCGGTGAAGAAGGTGAAGCCGCCCGATACCAGCAGGGTCTTCAGGCCCGCCGCCTGGACCGCCGCCAGCATGGCTTCGCCACCCGGCGAGATCCGCAGGCGCTCGTCGTAGACGCGCTGCAGGCTTGACGCGTCGAGGCCTTCGAGCAGGGCCACGCGGCGCGTCAGACTGGCAGCGAAATCGAGCTCGCCGCGCATGGCCGCTTCGGTGATCTCCGCGACCTGGGGTTTCAGGCCCTGCATGTCCGCGATCTCGTCGATGCACTCGATGGTGATCAGGGTCGAGTCCATGTCCATCGCCACCAGGCCGAAGTCGGCGAGCGTTCTGCCGGCCTCGATGAAGCAGGCGTCCACGCCGGCGTCGAAAGCGGCTTGCTCGACGCGGGCTTTCACGTCCGCGTCAAAGGATACCTCCTCGCAGCGCAAGGCATGTTCGCCCAGCGGCACGGTGCGTGCAGGCTTGGCGAGGCGGGCAAGGCGGTCGAGCGTATCGAGAGAGGCCTGCGGCCCCTGGAGCACCAGGTTCATGGTCATTGTGGTCTAGGCGAGAAGCTGTTTGATGGTCTGTTTTACCTGCGTCACGCGAGCCGCCAGGTCGGGCATGCTGGCGCTGATGCGCAGCTTGTCCTGGCCGGCCAGCTTGATGTGGCGGTTCTTCTGGATCAGGGTGATGATCTTGACCGGGTCGATCGGCGGCTTCTCCATGAACTGCAGGTTGGCCGCTTCGTCGTGGGCGTCGATCTTGACGATGCCCACCGACTTCGCGGCGATGCGCAGGCGGTGGGTCTCGATCAGGGCCTTGACCGGCTCGGTCAGCTTGCCGAAGCGGTCGATCAGCTCTTCCTGCATGCCGTCGATCTTGTCCTGGCTTTCGCAGTTGGCCAGGCGCTTGTAGATCGACAGGCGCTCGTGCACGTCGCCGCAGTAATCCGACGGCAGCAGGGCCGGCACGTGCAGGTTGATCTCGGTGGTGGACGACAGCGGCGCGGCCAGGTCCGGCTCCTTGCCGGCCTTCAGGGCGCGCACCGCTTCGCTCAGCATGTCCGAATACAGCTGGAAGCCGACTTCCAGCATCTCGCCGGACTGGTTCTCGCCCAGCACCTCGCCGGCGCCGCGGATCTCGAGGTCGTGCATGGCGAGGTAGAAGCCGCTGCCCAGCTCTTCCATCGCCTGGATCGCGTCCAGGCGGCGCTGCGCCTGCTTGGTGAGGCCGCTCACGTCGTTCACCAGGAGGTAGGCATAGGCCTGGTGGTGCGAGCGCCCCACGCGGCCGCGCAGCTGGTGCAGCTGGGCCAGGCCGAAGCGGTCGGCCCGGTGCATGATGATGGTGTTGGCGGTCGGCACGTCGATGCCGGTCTCGATGATGGTCGTGCACAGCAGGATGTTGAAGCGCTGCGCGACGAAGTCGCGCATCACCTTTTCCAGGTCGCGTTCGTGCATCTGGCCGTGGGCCACGCCGATGCGCGCTTCGGGCAGCAGCTCCTGGAGCATGGCGCGGCGGTTCTCGATGGTCTCGACCTCGTTGTGCAGGAAGTAGATCTGGCCGCCGCGTTTCAGTTCGCGCAGGCAGGCCTCGCGAATGACGGAGCCGTCTTCGCTGCGGACAAACGTCTTGATCGCCAGGCGCTTTTGCGGCGCCGTGGCGATGATGGAGAAGTCGCGCAGGCCTTCGAGCGCCATGCCGAGGGTACGCGGGATCGGGGTCGCCGTCAGGGTCAGCACGTCGACCTCGGCGCGCAGGGCCTTCAGCGCTTCCTTCTGGCGCACGCCGAAGCGGTGTTCCTCGTCGATGATGACCAGCCCCAGGCGCGTGAACTTCACGTCGGGCGAGAGCAGCTTGTGCGTGCCGATCACGATGTCGAGCGTGCCGTCGGCCATGCCCTTGATCGCATTGTTGATTTCCTTGCCGGTCCGGAAGCGCGACAGCTCGGCGATCTTGACCGGCCAGTCGGCGAAGCGGTCGGCAAAGGTCTGGGCGTGCTGCTCGGCCAGCAGGGTGGTCGGGGCCAGGATGGCGACCTGCTTGCCGCCCATGACGGCGATGAAGGCGGCGCGCAGTGCGACCTCGGTCTTGCCGAAGCCGACGTCGCCGCAGACCAGGCGGTCCATCGGCCTGCCCGAGGTCATGTCCTTGATGACGTTGTGGATGGCCTCGGCCTGGTCCGGCGTTTCGTCGAAGCCGAAGCTGCCGGCGAAGTTCTCGTAGTCGATGTTCGAATATTCGAAGGCGTGGCCCTGGCGTGCGGCGCGGCGCGCGTACAGGTTCAGCAGCTCGGCGGCGGTGTCGCGCACCTGCTCGGCGGCCTTGCGCTTGGCCTTGTCCCACTGGCCTGAACCGAGCGCGTGCAGCGGCGCATCTTCCGGGGAGGTGCCGGAGTAGCGCGAGATCACGTGCAGCTGCGAGACCGGCACATACAGCTTGGTCTCCTTCGCGTATTCCAGGTGCAGGAACTCGGTCTCGCCTTCGCCGAGATCCATGCTCATCAGGCCCATGTAGCGGCCGATGCCGTGGTTGATGTGCACCACCGGGTCGCCGATCTTGAGCTCCGACAGGTCGCGCACCATGGATTCGACCTGGCTGGTCGCTTCCTGCTTCTTCTTGCCGGCGCGCCGGCCCGATCCCGCATACAGCTCGGTCTCGGTGATGAAGACCAGCCGGCCGGCGCTGTCCTCGCTCAGTTCGAAGCCGGCCTGCAGCGGCGCGACGCCCAGCGCCAGCCTGGCATCAGTGGTGCGAAAGCCCTCGAAGCCCTCGACCGGCGCCAGCTCGAGCCGGTATTCGTGGAAGTACTGCTGCAGGGTCTCGCGGCGGCCGGCCGAGTCGGCGACGATCATGACGCGCGCATCCTGGCGTCCCAGGTAGGCGCGCAGATTGGTCAAAGGGTCGTCGAGGCGGCGATTGACCGCGACATCGGGGATCGGCGCCGACAGCTCGGAAGCGGGCGCGGACGGATCCCTGGCGATGGTCCAGCGGCCGTGCGGCTTGGCGCAGGTGAAGAACTGCTCGGCGCCGAGGAAGAGTTCGCGCGGCTCGAGGATCGGACGCTCGCGGTCGCTTTTCAGGAATTTGTAGCGCGATTCGGTATCGAGCCAGAAGCGCTGGATGGCCGCGTCGATGTCGCCCACCATCGCCAGCATCGCGCCTTCCGGCAGGTAGTCGAACAGGTTCGCGGTTTCCTCGAAGAACAGCGGCAGGTAGTACTCGATGCCGGCCGAGGCGATGCCGTTGCCGATGTCGCGGTAGATCGGCGAGCGCGACGGGTCGCCCTCGAAACGCTCGCGCCAGCGGCCGCGGAAGGCGGTGCGCGCGGCTTCGTCCATTGGGAATTCGCGGCCGGGCAGCAGGCGCACTTCCTTCACCGGATACAGCGAGCGCTGGGTGTCGGCGTCGAAGGTGCGGATGGTCTCGATCTCGTCGCCGAACAGGTCGAGGCGATACGGCAGGGCCGAGCCCATGGGGAAGAGGTCGATCAGGCCGCCGCGCACCGAGTATTCGCCCGGCGACATCACCTGCGACACGTGGGTGTAGCCGGCCAGGGTCAGCTGGGCTTTGAGCCTGGCCTCGTCCAGGCGTTCGCCTTGACGGAAGAAGAAGGTGTAGGCTGCCAGGAAGGACGGCGGCGCCAGGCGCACCAGCGCCGTGGTGGCCGGCACGACCAGCACGTCGCACTGGCCGTTGCGGATCTCGTGCAGGGTCGCCAGGCGCTCGGAGACCAGGTCCTGGTGCGGCGAGAAAGCATCGTAGGGCAGGGTTTCCCAGTCCGGCAGCAGGTGGCAGGACAGTTTGCCGTCCGCGAACCAGGGGATTTCGTCGAGCAGGCGCTGGCCATCGCCGGCATTCGCCACGATGACGGTAAGCATCTGCTTGTTGGCTTTCAGGGCCAGCGCAGCCAGGGCGAGCGCATAGGCGTCGCCCGAGCCGTGCAGCGCCGGCAGGGAAAAACGGGTTCCTGGCTTGGGAAGATTTTTCTTGAGATCGAAGGGCATTGAGCGCGCAGTGACGTTCGCAACAGTGGCTGACCATTATAGACGAAGCGTCACCATGTCGCCTGCCGGGGAGGCGCCGAGCAGGCCGGGTCCGCGCGTGTCGATGCCGGTACAGAAACGAGGGCAAGCATGAGAAGTGCACAAAGGCATTTTTCCGACCCGCGCGCCGTCGCGCACTATCTGGATGGACCGCCGCGCCTGGTGCCAGGGTTCAGCGACCTGCACCGACTGGCCCAGGTGTTGCTGGCCGAACGGGCGCCGCCTGACGCGCGCGTGCTGGTGCTGGGAGCGGGCGGCGGGCTCGAGCTGAAAGCCTTCGCAGACGCCCAGCCGGGCTGGATCTTCGACGGGGTGGACCCGTCGCCCGAAATGCTGGAACTGGCCGTGGACACGGTCGGCGAGCACGCCTCCAGGGTCGCCCTGCACGAGGGCTATGTGGACATTGCGCCCGACGGACCGTTCGATGCGGCCGTCTGCCTGCTGACCATGCATTTCATGCCGCTGTGCGAGCGCCGCCATGCCCTGCGGGCGATCCGCCAGCGCCTGCACCGCGGCGCGCCCTTCGTGGCCGCGCACATGAGCTTCGCCCAGGACGAGGACGAGCGCGCCCTGTGGCTGGCGCGCGACGAAGCCTATGCGATCGCCGCCGGCGCCCCCTTGGACGAGGCGCGGCACCGGCGCGAGGTGATCGAGCGCGTGTTGCCGGTGCTGTCGCCCGAGCAGGACGAGGCGCTGCTGCGCGAGGAAGGCTTCAAGGATGTCGGCCTGTTCTATGCGGCCGGGGTGTTTCGGGGGTGGATCGGCTACGCCTGAAGCGGCGCGTCACAGCAGGGTGTCACCCCAGTCCCGGTGTCCAGTCCCGGTGTCAGGTCTGACATTCAGACACAAGCTCGGCCGTTAGGCGTGTTTTCTGTCGAGCTCGTGTCCGGATGTCAGACCTGACACCCAGGGTTGCGTCTTATTCTGCCAGGCCTTTTTGAAGCAGCTCCGCCACCAGCTGGTTCATCTCGACGCCGCGTTCCTTGCTCAGTGCCTGCAACTGTTTGACCATGTCCCCGTTCAGCTTGACGGCGAACGGGACGAGTCCGAGCGCGCGCTCGCGGTCGCGCTGTTCGCGGCGGTCGGGCGCGGGTGGCCGGGAGGACGGGCCGAAGGTTGCGTTCCTTGCGCCCATTTGGTTTATCAGCTTCTCGGCGTCCTTCTTTGCCAGATCGGTTCGTTTCATTGCTTGCCTTCGTTTCGTAAAGCCCGGATTTTACAGGCAGGCGCATGACCGGGGAGTCAGTCTTCCCCGTCATCGAGTTTATCGAAGAGGCGGCGCTCTTCCGGCGCCAGGCGATCGGCGGCGTCCTGCGCGCCTTCTACGTTCGCGTCGAGCAGCACGCGCAGGGTCGCGAGCCGCTCGCCGGTGCGCAGGGCCTGGGCCAGCGGCGGGCCGCCGGGCTGGCCGGACTGCAGGATGGCGGAGGCCACCGGTGGCGGCAGCTCCCATTGGGTCGCGATGCGGGCCGAGAGCGTACGGGCGGTCTCGTGCAAGGCATGGGCGAAGCTGGCGGACTGCGGCAGCCGGCCGGCGCTGTCCACCTGGTCGATCAGGCGCAGCGCGACGACCAGGCCGACGTTCCTCGTCAGGCCGGCCAGGCAGGCCTCGAAGGCGTCGGCGCCATGGCGCGGGGCGGCCAGGCTGGCGGCCAGCGCGCATTTCTCGGACTGGCGCCAGAGCTGGGGCGCGGCCTGGCGCGCGAGGCGGCCCGTCTGGGCGCTGATCACGGGGCGGAAGGCGACCCGCGCCAGCAGCATGCGCAGGCCGTTCTGGCCGAGCAGCATCAGGGCGCCCTCGATGGTGCATACCGGCGCCGTGGGACGGTACCAGGGGCTGTTCACCTCGCGGATCACCTCGGCCACCAGGGTAACGTCCTGCGCCACCTGCCGCGCCAGCTCGGTGGCGGACATGCCTTCCTCGCGCAGGCTGCGCAGCAGCTGGGGGATCACGGCCGGCACGCGCGGCACCAGTTCGGCGGCGGATTGCGGACCGCGCGCCAGCCTGGCCAGTTCGTCTAGGATCAGCGCATCCTTCGTTTCGCCGGCGTGGCTCACCTGGCCGGCCAGCCAGCGGTGGAAGGCCAGGTCGATGTCGATCGCCGCAGCTGTCGCCGGTTCCGGCGCCCGCTGCGGCGTGTGGGCGGAAGACCTCGGCCTGTCGGCATCGGTGGGCGAGCTGCTGCCGAACAGGCGGGCGAACCAGTTTTTCATGTTCTGGAGTGGAGACACACGGTTCGGCCGATTCTACCCGAGCGGGGATGGACCGCGCGCCGCCATAGGAAAACAGCCAGGAACGCGGCCGGTGGACGGTCGCGCAGCCTGGCTGCGGGATTGCGTGGCATGGCGGCTGGAGGCCGCCGTGCGCGGGGGAGCGGCTTAGCGGCCGGCGCCCGAGGTCGACGAATTCGTGGTAGTCGAATTGGTGGTCGGCGTCGTGGTCGACGAGCTGGTGCCGGTGCTGTTACCGGTGGCCGCGTCGCTGTTGGTGGTGCCGGTGTTGGTGCCGCTGCTACCCGATGCGCCGGTGGTGCCGGTGCTGCCCGAACTCATCGACGACGACGAGGTGCCGCTCGTCGAACTGCCGTCGGTGGCGGTCGAGCTGCATGCTGCCAGGGAAAGGGCCAGGAGGCCGCCCAGCAGGGCGCCGTGGAAAGTGCTCTTCATTCGTATTCTCCTCGTTTGGATGGGTGTCGCCATCATGCGAGGAGGTCCGTGTGCTTGAAATAGGATCAAGACTTTATTGGGTGTAGGAGCAGGCGTACGTACTGTGCAGGCATGCCGTTCCTCGTCAGGCCGGCAGCGATTCCTCGTGGCCTTCCAGCCAGGCGAGCAGGTCGCTTGGCGGCAGCGGGCGGCTGAACAGGTAGCCCTGGCCCTTGGTGCAGCACAAGGCACGCACGACGTCGGCCTGCGGCCCGGTCTCGATGCCTTCCGCCACGGTCGTCATGCCCAGGCTTTGCGCCACCTTGACGGTGGCCTCGATCAGCACCCGGTGGTGGGCGCTGGTATCGGACTGGCTGACGAAGGAGCGGTCGATCTTGACCGTGTCCACCGGCAGCAGGTGCAGGCTCGACAGCGAGGAATAGCCGGTGCCGAAGTCGTCGAGCGCCAGCTTCACGCCGAGCGCCTTGAGTTCGTGCAGGCGTGCCTGGATGTCCTGGTCCTGCGCCGCCAGGCTCTCGGTGACCTCGAGCTGGAGTGCCCCGGGCGGCATGCCGGTCGCCAGCAGGATGCGGCGCACGGTATCGATCCAGCCGGGCTGGCCCAGCTGGGCGCGCGACAGGTTCACGGCGATCAGGCGCGGTGCGCGCTCCCCCAGGCGGGCGCGCCAGCCCAGGAAGTCGCGGCAGGAGCGCTCGAGCACGAAGTCGCCGACCGCGCCGATCAGGCCGCACTCCTCGGCCACCGTGATGAAGTCGACCGGCGGGACGATGCCGCGCACCGGGTGGCGCCAGCGCACCAGCGCTTCCACGCCGGCCGCATGGTCGGTGCCGCCGTCGGCATTCAGGCCGACTACCGGCTGGTAGACCACGAACAGCTGCTCTTCCACGATGGCCTGGCGCAGCTCGGCCTCGATCCCGGCGCGGCGCTCGGCGCGTTCGCGCATCGCGGCCTCGAAGACCTGGCGGCGCGCACCGCCGGCACGCTTGGCTTCCAGCATGGCGATGCCGGCGTCGCGCAGGACCTCGTCGGCGTCACGCGCGCCGCCCGCGCCCCAGGCCAGGCCGAGGCTGGCGCTGCACACGACTTCCTGGCCCTGCACCCGGAACGGGCGCGCCAGCGCGTCGAGCAGGCGGGTCGCGACGCGCTCGGCGTCTTCCAGGGTGCGCATGCCGTCGAGCACCACCACGAACTCGTCACCGCCGACGCGGGCGGCCAACTGGCCAGCCCCGCCGCTCGGGGCGATGTGGTCGCTCGGCGGACGCAGGGCGCCGCGGATGCGTTCGGCGATCTGCACCAGCAGCGCGTCGCCGGCGGACTGGCCCAGGGTATCGTTGACGCGGCGGAAGCGGTCGCAGTTCATGAAGAGCACGGCGAATTCGCCGCCCGCAGCCCTGGCGGAGGCGTTGCGCTCCACCAGCTGCTGCAGCTGTTCGCGCACCGCCTCGCGGTTCGGCATCCGGGTCAGGGAGTCGGTGCGGGCCGCATTGCGCAGGCGGCGCGACAGCATCTCCTGCTCGCGCATGACTTCCTGGGTGGCGTCGGTCACCACCGCCATCAGGCGCTCGCTATCGAGCTTCATGAGGCTGATGGCCAGCACGTGCGGACTGCCCGGCGCGGTCATTTCGGGCGGCAGCATCGCGCGCAGGCCCTCGCAGATCACGCCGGACGGTTCGGCGAAATCACGGGCCATCTGCTCGAGTTGCGGCGCGATCGGGGCCAGCACGGCGAACAGGTTGTCGAAGCCGGTGTCGCGGGCGATCGGCATCAGGAGGCTGGAGGCCATCGGGTTGAGCATGTCGATGGCGCCGTCGCTGCCGGCCTGGGCCAGGCCGATCGGCGCACGGTACAGGAACTGCACCAGCGCTTCGTAGGCGTCGCGGGAATCAGGCTGCATCGGATCCTCCATCGGCTGGGTGGGTGGACGTGCCGGCCAGTTCAGGGCGCCAGCGTTCGACCCGGTTGCGGCCGGCGCGCTTGGCGGCGTACAGGGCCTGGTCGGCGCGCTTGAGCAGCAGGTCGGTGCCGCCTTCGCCGTCCAGCAAACAGGCGACGCCGGCGCTCACGGTGTAGCGGATCCGGCTGCCATCGAAATGTACCACCCCGGATGCGACGATGGCGCGCAGGCGCTCGGCCACCACCGCCGCGCGCGCCAGGTCGGTGGAGGGCAGCAGCACGGCGAATTCCTCGCCGCCGATGCGCGCGACCACGTCGACTTCGCGGAAGGTCTCGGCCAGGATGCCGGCCAGGTGCTGCAGGACGGCGTCGCCGCCGGGATGGCCGTGGCGGTCGTTGATGGCCTTGAAATGGTCGGCATCAAGAGCGATCAGCGCGGTCGGACGCGGCGCCGTGCGGCTGCGCACCAGTTCCTGCTCGGCGGCTTCGAAGAAGGCGCGGCGGTTCGCGAGGCCGGTGAGGTGGTCGCCGAAGGCTTCGCGGCGCCGGCGCTCGATGGCGCCCCGCTTGTCGGTGATGTCGCGCAGGATGAGGCAGTAGGCCGGCACGCCGGCATGGTCGGCCGCTTCGCGGTCCGGCAGCGGCGCGATCATCGCGCTGCCCCAGAAGGCGCTGCCGTCGGCGCGCATGCGCTTGCCCTCGTCCATGCTCCAGCCGTCCCTGTCGGCGTCGCGCAGGCGGTCGTGCAGGTGCTCCGGCGTCATCGCGTCAGGCGGATAGAAGATGGAGTAGGGCTGGCCCACGGCCCCCTCGCCGAAGCCGGTCACGCGGCCGATGCTCGGATTCCATTCGGCGATGGCGCCGCGCGCGTCCAGGCCCACCAGGGCGTAATCGGTGATGCCGGTCAGGATGGCGTTGAGCCAGGCGTCGCTCTGGCGCAGCTGGCGTTCGCGGCGCACCTGCATGGTGACGTCGTCGATCACCGCCATCAGGCGGGTCGCGTCGAGCTTGAGCAGGGTGACGGAGAGGATTTGCGGCACCTTCTTGCCCGCGCCGCCCGCGTTCAGGTGCACGTGCAGGCCGTCGCATATCTTGCCGGACGGTCGGGTGTACTGGTCGCAGAGGTAGCGCAGGTCGGGCGCCACCCCGTCCAGGGCCGTGAACAGGTTGTCCAGGCCGCCGTCGCGCGAGAGCGGCATCAGGAGCTGGGCCGAGATCGGATTCATCATGACGATGCTGCCGTCGGTCTCGGCCTGCACCAGGCCGACCGGGGCCAGGTAGAGGAACTGGATCAGGGCCTCGTAGTCCGCGCGCAGCTGCGCGACTTCGCCGGCCAGTACCTGGTGGTCGTGCGCCTGTCCGCTCATGGTGGACTCAGCGCGGCTGGCGCTGCACCAGCACGTAGCGGTTCCGGGTGGCCGGGCTGGCCAGCAGGCGCAAGGCGACTTTCACCGGGCGCATGCGCAGGGTGAGCACGTAGTCGATGGTGTCGTCGAGCGCCGTGCCGTCTTCCTGGGCGTCCTCGAAGCGCTGGGCGACCATGAAGTTGTTCAGGCAGGGCGCCACGTTGGTGAACAGCGGCTGGCCCAGCACACGCTGCGGCGACAGGCCGGCGGCCTGGGACTCGAAGGCGTTGTAGCGCTGGACGTTGCTGTCGGCGTCGAAGCCGATCACCCCGAAGTCGAGCTGGTCGAGTTGCTCCGGGGTGCACTGGTCGAGGTGCGTGGCCAGGTCGGCGGAGGAAAACGACAGGGTTGCGGTCATGGCAGGAACTCCGGGCAAAATGAGTAAATGAATTGATTTGAGGAAATTGATGTTGGCATAGGGCTAGCCTCCCTGTCAATTGTGCGCACCAATCTTTGACAGTTAACGTTGTCAAACATCATTGTTAGTGGAGATTGTGCCTCCGATTGACAGCTGCGGTCATCGTCGGCACCATCAGCGCTTCCGATTTCGCCTTTCAAATCATGACTGTATTGACCGCGTCCCGCGGCTGGTGGGAGCACCGGCCGACGCTCGAGCGGGTCGTGTCCGACCTGCTGGCCGGCGAACTGGCGCTGATGCGTCCCGGCCAGCCGCGCCGTGCACTGCCCTGGCCGCCCGGCTTCGACCTCGCCGCGGACCTGGGCGCAGATTCGCTGGAATTGCTGGGCATGGCGACCGCGATGGAGCAGGTGCTGGCGATCGGCTGCATCGGCGAAGACCGGGTGCTGGCCAATCCGCGCCTGGAGGCCTGGGTCGATGCGGTCGCCGCGGGCCTGGCGCAATCACCGGGCGGCGGCGGACGGATGGTGTTTCGCACCTCCGGCAGTTCCGGCGCGCCCAAGGACTGCCCGCATGCGCTGGCGGAGCTCGAGCGGGAAGCCGAGGTGCTGGCAGGCCTGTTCGCCGGCACGCGCCGCATCGTGAGCCTGGTGGCCTCGCACCACATCTACGGCTTCCTGTTCACGGTGCTGCTGCCGCGCGCGCTGGGCCTGGCGCCATCGAGCGTGCGCGACCTGCGCGGCGCCTCGCCCGGCGCGGTGGCGCGCCAGCTCGAGCCGGGCGACCTCGTGGTGGGCTTTCCGGACTTCTGGCGTACCTTCGCGCCGGTGGCGGGCAGCCTGCCGCAGGGAATCACGGGCGTGAGCTCGACCGCGCCGTGTCCCGACGAGGTGGCGCGCGCCGTGCAGGCGGCCGGTGTCAGGCGGCTCGTGCAGGTCTATGGCAGCAGCGAAACCGCCGGCGTCGGCTGGCGCGAGGGACCGGACGAGGACTACCGCCTCTTTCCCTACTGGCGGCGCGGCGAGGCGAACCCCGAAGGCGTCCAGACCTTGACCCGCCAGACGGAGAACGACGGTACCCGGCAAGTCGCCCTCCAGGACAAGCTCGAATGGCAGGGGCCCGCACGCCTTCGCCCGGCCGGTCGGGTGGACCAGGCCGTGCAGGTCGGCGGCATCAACGTCTTCCCGGCTTACGTGGCCGACGTGCTGCGCATGCATCCGCAGGTGGCGCAGGCCAGCGTGCGCCTCATGCGGCCAGACGAAGGCCGGCGCCTCAAGGCCTTCGTGGTACCGCGCGAGGGCGCACCCCCGGATCCCGACGCGCTACGCACCGAATTGACGGCCTGGATGGCCGAACGCCTCCCGGCCCCGGAGCGCCCGTCTGCCTATTCCTTCGGCGCCGCGCTGCCGCGCCAGGCCAGCGGCAAGCCGACCGACTGGATCATCGACGCCTGGGATTGAGCGCGGCGGCTTTCAGCGGTCGATGAACATCTCGAATCCACCCCAGAACATGCGCTTGCCGTCGAAGGGCAGGCCCTCGGGCGACATCATCGGGGCCAGGCGCGGGTCTTTCATGACCTTCTCGTTGACTTCGTCACGCTTTTCGCGCGACTCGTAGACGATCCAGGCGAACACCACGGTTTCGCCGTCCTGCAGGTTCACGCTTTGCGGGAAGGAGGTCAGCTTGCCGGGCTTGACGTCGTCGGCGATGCATTCACGGTATTCCAGCGCACCATGTTCGCGCCAGACGGTGGCTGACAGGTTTGCGAGCTCGCGGTAGCGCTCGAGATTCGCTTTGGGCAGGGGAAGGACGAAACCATCGACGTAGGCCATGCTGTTCTCCTCAGGATTGTGGGTGGACGTGCAGCGTCCATGACAGACCGAAAGAACGCTGCCGGGTTCCCGCAAGCGAAACGAAGCTTGCGCAAACCCGGCTCAGGATAGCATCAGAAGAGGGGGCTGGCCTGCGGTGGCGTGGGCGCGGGCGTCGGCGCCGGGGGAGGGGCGGGCGGCGCGGGCGGGGCCGCGGGCGCCGGCGTTTCTTCTCCGGTGAGCGGGTCCACCACCGTCGCCGGGTTGTCCAGCCCCGGGTCGATGTCGATGGCGCGCAGGTCCGGCCGTTCGACATATTCCTCGAACACCCAGTCGTCGTTCTCGCGCACCACGCCTTCCGGCTCGAGCGTCGCGTCTTCGACCGGCACCTTGGCCAGCGCCACCCGCATGTAGTCGATCCAGATCGGCAGCGCCAGGGTCGCGCCGAACTCGCGGCCGCCCAGCGAGCGCGGTTCGTCGTAACCCATCCAGGCCACCGCGACCACCTTGCCGCCGTAGCCGGCGAACCAGCCGTCGATGGCGTCGCTGGTGGTGCCGGTCTTGCCTGCGATGTCCGTGCGGCCGAGCTTCTGGACCGAGGCGGCGCCGGTCCCGTAGCGGGTCACGTCGCGCAGCATGCTGTCGGTGACCCATGCCGTGCGCGCATCGAGCACCCGCTCTAGCTCCTGGCGCGGTGCAGGCGGCTTGGTCTCCGCGAGGATCGTGCCATTGCCGTCGCGGATCTGGGCGATCAGGTAAGGCTTCACGCGGTAGCCGCCGTTGGCGAATACCGCGTAGGCGCCGGCCATCTGCAGCGGCGTGACGGCGCCGGTGCCCAAGGCCAGGGTCAGGTTCTTCGGGTGGCGCGCGAGGTCGTAGCCGAAGCGGCCCAGGTAATCGTGGGCGTAGTCGATGCCGAGCGCCCGGATCAGGCGCACGGTGGTGACGTTCTTCGAATGCGCGAGCGAGTAGCGCATGGTGATCGGGCCGTCGAAGACGCCGTCGTCGTTCTGCGGCGACCAGGTCTCGCCGGCGTTCTCGCCCGGCATGTCGAGCGGCTCATCGAGGATGCGCGTGCCCGGGGAATAGCCCTTGTCCAGCGCCGCCGCATACACGAAGGGCTTGATCGCGGAACCGGGCTGGCGCCAGGCCTGGGTCACGTGGTTGAACTTCTGCAGGTTGTAGTCGAAGCCGCCGACCAGGGCGTGGTAGGCGCCGGTTTCGGCGTCCAGCGCGACGAAGGCGGCGGCCACCTGCGGCACCTGGGTCAGCGCCCATTCCTTGCCATCTTTTCCACGCTGGCTAATGCGCACCACGGCGCCCGGCGTGATGCGGATGCTCTCCCTGGCATTCGGCGCCAGGGCGCGTGCGGCGAACTTCAGGCCCGCGCCTTCGACGCTGACTTCATCGCCGCTCAGGGTCTCCACGACGACGCGCTGGGGCGAAGCGGACAGCACCACCGCCGGGATCAGGCCCTCGCTGTTCGGACGCTTCTGCAAGGCCTCGATGATGGCTTCCTCGCGCTCGATGGCATCCTGCGGCAGTACGATGCGCGCTTCCGGCCCGCGGTAGCCGTGGCGCTGGTCATAATCGATCACGTTGCGGCGCACCGATTCGTAGGCCGCGTCCTGCTCGGCTTTCAGGATGGTCGTGGTGACCACGATGCCGCGCTCGTAGGCTTCCTCGCCGAACTGCGAAAACACGGCCTGGCGCGCCAGTTCCGCCACGTAGTCGGCCTTGGTATCGAAGGTCTGGCCGCCGCGTTTGATGCGCAGCGGTTCGCGCAGGGCCTGCTGGTACTCGGGCTCGGTGATTTGTCCGAGCTGATACAGGCGTTTGAGTACCGCATGCTGGCGCTGCTGCGCGCGCTTGGGGTTGGCGACCGGGTTGTGGCGCGAGGGGTTCTGCGGCAGGCCGGCCAGCATGGCCGTCTCCGCCCAGCTCAACTCGTCGAGCGACTTGCCGAAATAGCTGCGCGCCGCGCTCGAAAAACCATAGGAGCGGTTGCCGAGGAAGATCTGGTTCATGTACAGCTCGAGGATCTGGTCCTTGCTGAGCGCATCCTCGATGCGGTAGGCGAGGGCGATCTCGGTGAACTTGCGCGACAAGACCTTTTCCTTGGTGAGGAAGAAGTTGCGCGCCACCTGCATGGTGATGGTCGAGGCCCCGCCGGCGCCGAAGCCTTCGCGCAGGTTATTGGCGACCGCGCGTGCGGCGCCGCGCCAGTCGATGCCGTGGTGTTCGTAGAAGTGGGCGTCCTCGATGGCGAGCAGAGCCTGCTTCATGCGCGCCGGGATCTTTGCGATCGGTACGAAGTCGCGCCGCTCCACGCCGAACTCGCCGATCAGGTAGTTGTCGGCCGTGTAGACGCGCAGCGGGATCTTCGGCCGGTAGTCGAGGACGGCGTCGATTTTCGGCACGTTCGGCAGGATCACGCTCATCACATAGATCGCGGCGCCGGTCGCCAGCAGGATGCCGGCCGCGAGGAGCAGGAAGATGATGCCGCGGATGCGGCGCAGTAGGCTCGGGCGCTTGGGTGTCTTCGCGGGCGGCTGGGTGGACTTGGTCAAAACGGGTCTCTCGCTGCTGTATTGCTGTCGATGGTGCGCTGCGGCGACGGCCGCGGCCGGCCCATTGTAACCCCAGGGATCGCCGTTTTAGCGCTTTCATTCCATTTCGGCATGTGCGATAGTCACGCCTTCAGTCCTGCCCAAGTATGCATTCCGAAGGAATCCCGATGCCTTACGATTCACCATCCGGCGCCAAGCCGGCCGTCTTCAAACCCTATATTCCCGCCGGCGCCCACCTGCCCGAAATGACGCTGCGCGCCCTGATCATGGGCGTGGTGCTGGGCATGGTGTTCGGCGCTTCCTCGCTCTACCTCGTGCTCAAGGTCGGCCTCACGGTCAGCGCCTCGATTCCCGTCGCGGTCATCGCGATCACCCTGTTCGGCCTCGCGCGCAAGATGGGCGCGCGCGAATCGACCATCCTGGAGAACAGCATCACGCAGACGGCCGGTTCGGCGGGCGAATCGCTGGCCTTCGGCCTGGGCGTGACCATGCCGGCCATCCTGATCCTGGGCTTCGACCTGGAGATCTCGCGCGTGATGCTGGTCGGCGTGCTGGGCGGCCTGCTGGGCATCCTCATGATGATCCCCATGCGCCGCACCATGATCGTCGACAAGCACGGCGAACTGAAGTACCCGGAAGGCACCGCCTGCGCCGAGGTCCTCAAGGCTGCCGCGACGAGCGTCTCGCGCGAAGCTGCGGGCGAGGTGCGCGAAGCCGGATCGGATGCGGAAAAGGATGCGCGTCGTCGCGCCTTTGTCATCTTCGGCGGCTTCGGCATCGGCCTGCTGTACAAGACCCTGAGCGTCTCGTTCAAGGGCTGGAAGGACACCGTCAACTTCGAATTCGCCGCGCCGCTCAAGGGTGGCTCGGCCGGCGCGGAAGTCTCCCCGGAACTGCTGGGCGTGGGCTACATCATCGGCCCGCGCATCGCTTTCACCATGGCGGCGGGCGGCGTGCTGTCCTACCTCCTGCTCATCCCGATGATCAAGTTTTTCGGCGACGCGCTCACGGTGCCGCTCTCGCCGGGCACGACCCTGATCCGCGACATGTCGCCGGACGAGATCCGCAACGCCTACGTGCTCTACATCGGCGCGGGCGCGGTGGCCGCGGCCGGCCTGATCTCGCTGGTGCGCTCGATGCCCATGATCTGGAAGAGCCTCAGCTCGGGCCTGGCAGGCGTCAAGCAGTCCAGCACCGCGGATGCGTCGCTGCGCACCGACCGCGACATCCCGATGAAGTGGGTCCTGATCGGCTGCCTGGCCATCATCGCCATCATCACCGTGGCCACGCCGCTGCACATGAACCTCCTGGGCGCGCTCCTGATCCTGGTGTTCGGTTTCCTGTTCGCCACCGTCTCCTCGCGCCTGACCGGCGAAGTCGGCTCGTCCTCGAATCCGATCTCGGGCATGGCGGTGGCGACCCTGCTGTTCACCTGCCTGATCTTCCTGGTGATGGGCTGGACCGGCGGCCAGTACTACGTGACCGCGCTGTCGGTCGGCGCCATCGTCTGCATCGCGGCCAGTAACGCCGGCACCACCTCGCAGGACCTGAAGACCGGCTTCCTGGTCGGCTCGACCCCGCGCATGCAGCAGTACGCCATCCTGTGCGGCGCCTTTGCTTCCGCCCTGATCCTGGGCCCGATCCTGCTGAAGCTGAACGACGCGGGCACCGTGTATGTTCCTGCAGCCCAGGTGGCGCCGGGCTTGAGCGCCGATGCGTCGAAACTGACCCAGACCGCGCAGCTGCAGGGCCCGCAGGCGGCGAGCGACGCCAATACCTACAAGGTCTGGCAGAAAACCGACACTGTCGGCGGCCCGGCCGGCAAGTACCTGGTGGCGAACGACGGCAAGGTGGTATACCTGGTCGACCCGGGCATCAACGGCACCCACAAAACCCGTCCGGACGGCACCGAGGTGAAGAAGTACGACGCGCCCAAGGCCGTGCTGATGTCTTACATCATCAAGGGCATCCTCGACCAGCAGCTGCCCTGGACCCTGGTGCTGTTCGGCGTGATGATCTCGGTGGTGCTGGAAATGGCGGGCATCGCTTCACTGGCCTTCACCGTCGGCGTCTACCTGCCGCTGGTGTCGACCCTGCCGATCGCCGTGGGCGGCCTGATTCGCTGGGTCGCCGACCGCCGCAACAACAAGCTGCCGCAGTACGCGAACCTGAACGAGGAAGAGCGCCAGGCCGCGGGCGACCGCAGCTGGGGCACGCTGCTGGCCTCGGGCTATATCGCGGGCGGCGCGCTGGCCGGCATCATCATCGCCATCACGGCGGGCGTGCTGAGCGACTTCGACAGCAATATGGCGAAGTGGGCTGAAAGCGCGAATCCCTTCTTCGCGGGGCCGAATGCGAACCTGCTGACCCTGATTCCCTATGCCCTGATCATCGGGTTGCTGCTTTGGGTGGCGCGGGAAAAGGCGAAGCGTTGATAAGCAAATGGCCCGGGTAACCGGGCCATTTTTCTTGGCGGGAGGCGGTTAGATGAAGGCCAGGTCGTGGTGGCGGATGGTATCGTCCAGCCACTCGTCGGTGTGGCCGAAGCGGTAGCCGAGGGCGCGGGCGCGGGTGGTGTCGAGCACCAGCGGCTGGGCGAAGTCGAAGGGCGAGCCGCCGGCCTGGGACACCTGGACGCTGTGCGCCGGCTCGTCGAGCACGCGGGCCACGCGCGCATGCAGGTCGAAGGCCGACAGCGGTTCCTCGGCGGCCGCGTTGACCGGCCCCGTGAAGTCCTGGGCGCCGACCCAGGCCAGGAAATCGGCGGCGCCGGCCGCCTCCATGAAGGAGACCTTGGCCTGGGCATCCACATAGCGGAGAAGCCCGCCCTGGCGCACCAGGTCGACGTAGTAGGCGAGGCGCCCGGTGAAATCCTCGGGGCCGCCCAGTACGTGGGCCAGGCGGACGGTCACGAGCGGCAGGCTGCCGTCGCGCACCAGGTAGGCTTCGGCCTGCACCTTGCCGGCCACATAGCTCTCGGTCGCGCGTTTCGGGTCGTGCCAGGGGTAGCCGGTGTCGATGCGCTGGGCGTGGACGGCCAGGTCGGACTCGCGCAAGGGGCGGCCCGTGAACTCGAGGCCACGGTAGGCGTCGATGGTCGAGGTCATGATGTAGCGCTTGACCTTGCCCTTGAAGACGCGGGCCGAGATCGCGGCGTCCAGCGGCGAGTAGCACATCTGGTCATAGACGATGTCGAATGCTCGGTCCGCCGCAGCGGCGTCGCGAAAAGCGTTGCGCATGGCGTGTTCGTTGCGCCGGTCGACGCGTACGCGCTCGATGCGGTTGCCGAAAGGGTCCGGGGCATAGCCGCGTGTGGCGACGGTCACACGGTGGCCTGCGCGCAGCAGGCGCTGGACGAGGAGTTTGCCGAAGAAGCGCGTTCCGCCGATCACCAGTATATGCTTGGACATGATATTCCTTGTGAGATCGAGTATATTTTCTGCAAAGCAGCAAAATCCATCAACTGAGAAAAAGCACGGGCTTTGAATAAGAAAAACTTACGCATGGAGGCGAAATGAAAGCGCTGCGCAGCCTCTCCGGCCTGATTGATTTCGAGTGCGCCGCCCGCTGGGGCAGCTTCAAGCTGGCCGCCCAGGAGCTGCACAAGACGCCCGCCGCGGTCAGCCTGCAGGTCAAGCAGCTGGAAGAGAACGTCGGCTTTCCCCTGTTCGTGCGCCATCCGCGCCACATCGCGCTGACCGAGAAGGGACAGGAACTGGCGATCGCCACGGCGCGCATGCTGGGAGAATTGCGGGCCAAGGTGGCGGCCCTGCAGGTGGGCGACGAGGAGGCGGTGCTGCGCATCTCGACCACGCATTCCTTCGCCATCAAATGGCTGGTGCCGCGCATGCACCGGTTTACCAAGCTGTATCCGGAACTCGACATCCGGATCGACTCGAACGATGCGCCGGTGGACCTGCAGGCCGACAGCACGGACGTGGCGGTGCGCTACGGGCCCGTGCGCGACGGCGACCCATTGGTGCTGTTCCACGAGCGCCTGGTGCCGGTCTACAGTCCGGAGCTCCTGGGTCCGGGCCAGGAAGGCTTGACGCTATCGGACCTGCCGCGCCACAAGCTGCTGGTCGAACAGTCGCCCGAACGCTGGCTGCAGCTGCTCAACGAAAACCGGGCACTGAAGGGCAAGTACGATTTCTCGCGCGGCTACAGCCACTGGGGCGTGCTGGTGCAGGCGGCGGTGGCGGGGCTGGGCGTGGCCCTGGTCCCCTACGGGATCGCCTGCCAGGACATCGCTTCCGGCGCGCTGCGCCAGATACCCTGCCGCAGCGCGCCTTTCGACTACGGCTACAGGTTTCTCGCCAACCCGCACAAGGAGCAGATGCTCAAGGTGCGGCGCTTCCGGGAGTGGATGGTGGCGGAGATGGAGGAGATGCGCGGCACGCTGGACCCCTGAAGCAAAAACGGCAGCCCGAAGGCTGCCGTTTTCATGTGAGGCGAATGCGCTTACTTCACGCCGTGCATCAGTTTCTGGATGAGCGGGGCCAGCAGGAACAGCAGGACGCCGCCGCCCAGCAGGATCCAGAAGCCGAAGGTGTAGCCTTCCAGTGCCGAGGTCACCGACATGCCGGTCTCGCCCGAGACGTGCGAAGCGAAGATGCCCGACAGGTTGTTGCCGATACCGGTCGACAGGAACCAGCCGCCCATCCCCAGGCCCACCAGGCGGGTCGGAGCCAGCTTGGTGACCATCGACAGGCCGATCGGCGACAGGCAGAGCTCACCGATCGACTGGACCACGTAGACCGCGAACAGGGTCCAGAACGGGATCTTGCCCTGGTCGTCGATCAGCTGGACCAGCGCATACATCAGCAGGCCGAAGGCCAGGCCGTTGAAGATGATGCCGAGACCGAACTTGCGCGGGATCGACGGGTTCACGTTGCGCTTGCCCATTGCGACCCAGATCGCGGCGATGATCGGTGCGCAGACGATGATGGCGACCGAGTTCACCGACTGGAACCAGGCCACCGGGAAGATGCCCCAGTCGCCGAAGTCGCGGTTGACGATCTGGTCGGCCAGGAAGGTGAAGGAGCTGCCGGCCTGCTCGAAGAAGCACCAGAACAGGACGTTGAAGAAGAAGATGATCATCATGGCGATGGTCTTGTCGCGTGCGACCTTACCTTCGCGTACGCCTTCGACGATCAGCATCAGGGCCAGGATGACGAACAGCACCGACAGCACGATCTGCAGGTTGTTGGCGCCGGCCTGCAGCAGCAGGTAGACGCCCGGGATCACGACGATCGAACCGACGATCACGCCGATCAGGCGCTTCGGGCTGGCCAGTTCGCCGACCGGTGCGCCGATGCCCTTGAGCTGGGCGCGGCCGATGTAGAACCAGACCAGCGACAGCAGCATACCGATGCCGGAAGCGATGAACACGATCTTGTACGCCGGGGTGTCGCCGGTGTTGAAAACGTTCTGGGCCAGCTGCTGGGTCAGGATCGGCGAGATGAAGGCGCCGGCGTTGATGCCCATGTAGAAGATGGTGAAGCCCGAATCGCGGCGGGTGTCGTTCAGCGCGTAGAGCTGGCCGACCATGGCCGAGATGTTCGGCTTGAACATGCCGTTGCCGACGATGATGGTCGCCAGGCCGAGCTTGAACAGGTCCTGGTTCGGGACGGCGATCATGAACAGGCCGGCCGCCATGAAGACTGCCCCGACGAGGATCGAACGCTGGTAGCCGATGACGCGGTCGGCGATGTAGCCGCCGAAGACGGCGCCGGCGTAGACCAGCGCGAGGTAGGAACCGTAGGTGAGGTTGGCGTCGGCCTGGCCCACCGCGTTGCCCTCGTAGAACTGGGCGACGATATAGAGCACCAGGGCCCAACGAATGCCGTAGAACGCGAAGCGTTCCCAGAATTCCGTCATGAACAGCATCCACAATGGCGCCGGATGGCCCATGATCTGCTTGAATTCTGGGATTGGTCCCTTGGCTGAAGTAGCTGCACCGCTCATGCGGTTCCTCCCGAAATAGTTATCTGAACGCGATCGTTTTTTTAATGGGATTGCCGTATGCACGGAAATTCCAGTTGGCACGCATTTTAGTGTAAATCGGTCATCGCAAGCGAACTTTTTCTAGATGTGGTATTGACGCGCTCCAGCAGTGCGCGCTACCTCATGGAACGCCCTGAATCGGGGCGCAAAACCTTGCGCTTTGGCGTATATTGGCGACAGGCCAGACCGTATCAGCGTTAGAAAGGGAAAATAAAACCATGACCCACGAAGTACTCGACGTTCTCATTTCTCCGGAAGGCCGCCTCGAAGTCCTGTCGAAAGCCGAAGTGACCAAGCTGCTCGACACCAGCAGAAGCGGTTTGTACGATGTGTTCCGCAAATGCGCGCTCGCCGTGCTCAATTCGGGCAGCTCGGTCGACGACGGCAAGGAACTCCTCGAGCGCTACCGCGATTTCGACATCAATATCCTGCAGCGCGAACGCGGTATCAAGCTCGATATCCGCAGTGCCCCCGCCAATGCTTTTGTCGATGGCAAGATGATCCGCGGTATTCACGAACACCTGTTCTCGGTGCTGCGCGATATCGTCTATGTGCATTTCGAAGTCACCGATAATCCGAAATTCAATCTCGAGCGTCCCGAAGGCATCACCGACGCCGTGTTCCATATCCTGCGCAATGCGAACGTATTCCAGCCGCAGCGCAATCCCAACCTGGTGGTGTGCTGGGGCGGCCATTCGATCAGCCGGGTCGAGTACAACTACACCAAGGAAGTCGGCTATGCCCTCGGCCTGCGCGAGCTCGACATCTGCACCGGCTGCGGGCCGGGCGCGATGAAGGGCCCGATGAAGGGCGCGGCCATCGGCCATTCCAAGCAGCGCATCCACGGCGGACGCTATCTCGGCATTTCCGAGCCGGGTATCATCGCGGCCGAGTCGCCCAATCCGATCGTCAACGACCTGGTGATCATGCCGGACATCGAAAAGCGACTGGAAGCATTCGTGCGCACCGGCCACGGCATCATCGTGTTCCCGGGCGGCGCCGGCACGGCCGAGGAAATCCTGTACATCCTCGGCATCCTGCTGCATCCGGACAATGCGGAGATGCCTTTCCCGCTGATCTTCACCGGTCCCGCGACGGCGCGGGCCTACTTCGAACAGATCGATCATTTCATCGGCCTGACCCTGGGCGATGCGGCGCAAAAGCGCTACAAGATCATCATCGACGATCCGGAAGCCGTGGCTAGAGAAATGCATGCCGGGATCAAGACGGTGCGCGAATTCCGCAAGGCGCACAGCGATGCGTATTACTTCAACTGGCGCTTGAAGATCGATCCGGAATTCCAGAAACCCTTCCGCCCGACCCACGAGAACGTGCGCAACCTGAAGCTGCACCGCAACCAGGAATCGCACGACCTGGCGGCGCACCTGCGGCGCGCTTTCTCGGCGATCGTGGCGGGAAATGTGAAGGAAGAGGGCATCCGCGCCATCGAGCAGCACGGCAAATACGAGATCCATGGCGAGAGCGCCATCATGGGCCCGATGGATGCGCTGCTGGCGTCCTTCGTGGAGCAGAGCCGGATGAAATTGCCGGGCAAGGCCTATACGCCTTGCTATACCGTCATTCA
>NZ_JANUHA010000013.1 GCF_024753255.1 Massilia agri | reverse complement strand
TTCGCCTGGCCGCCTCAGGCGCCGGGCCGGCAGCGCAGGCCGTCCACCAGCAGTCCGACCATCCGGCGCGTGGCGGCCGTGTCCTCGTCGGGATTGGCCTTGCACAGCGTCGCCACCGCACGCAGCAGCTCGTCCGCCTCGTAGCCGGGGCGGATCACATCCTGCGCGACGGCGGCCTGCAGCAGCCCGCTCAAGGCTGGACGCAGGCGGCTGTAGAAATAGTCGGGCAGCGCGGCATAGGCGGCGCTGCCCGACTGCAGCGCGCCCGACAGGCCACGTTTAGTCACGATGAAGTCGACGTAGCGCTGCATCCAGCGCGCCAATGCCTCGCCCGCATCGTGTTCGGCGGCGAGAAGGGGGGCCGCGTCGGCGCAGGCATCGATCTGGGATTTCATGACCGCGATGATCAGGTCGGCCCGCTGGGGGAAGTGGCGGTAGAAGGTCCCGACTCCGACGCCGGCCCGTTCCGCGATCTCGCGCACCGGCGCGTCCACGCCCGACTTGGCGAACACGTCCATTGCCGCTTCGAGCAGCCGGTCCAGGTTGCGCTGGGCGTCCGCACGCTTGCCGCGCGCCGACGTGGTCCCGGCCACGCCTTCTTCTTGTGATGTCGTATGCATAAAAAAATTGCTTTCAAACGGAACACGGTTCCGTTTATAATGCGGAATCGTGTTCCGTTTTGTACATGGTATCAGGTCTTTGACCAGCAGGGCAGCGGAACTTCTCTCAATCCTGTTCCCGAAAGGAGAAATCATGCCCAATCCTCAAGTATGCATGTTCTGCCGCTACAGGAGAACACCCGTGAACGGAGCTGCCGCACCATCATGCAATCACGCTGCGGAACAGATGGCGCCGACGGGCGCTCCGCCCGTGCAGCAGCGATCCGGCCTGCTTGCGGCAGCGCGCCGGCGCGCCGGCCAGGGAGGTCTTGCGCGCCATAGTTAGCCAAACGTGTCATATGGGTAACTTTACTGTTATGCTCATGCATTATTTGACATGGAGGCTTGTATGAAACGCAGGGAGTTCGTTCAGCTCGGATTAAGCGCAGGGATCGCGGCAGGCTCGGCGGGTGCGGCAGGGGTGGCAAGCGCGGCCGGCAGTGCAGGCCCCGGCATCCTTGACGCCGGCGTGCGCGAGCAGCAGGCCCAAATGGCGTCCGGCAAACTGACTTCCAGCAGCCTCGTCAAGCAATACCTGGCCCGCATCGCCGCCGTCGACAAGGCCGGCCCGCGCATCAATTCCGTGATCGAGACCAATCCGGACGCGCTCACCATCGCCGCCGTGATGGACCGCGAACGCGCCGCCGGCAAGGTGCGCGGCCCCCTGCACGGGATTCCGGTCCTGCTGAAAGACAATATCGCCACCGGCGACAAGATGAGCACCAGCGCCGGCTCCCTCGCCCTGAGCGGCGTGCGCGCCACCCGCGACGCCCACATCGTGGCCCTGCTGCGCCAGGCCGGCGCCGTCATCATCGGCAAGACCAACCTGTCCGAATGGGCGAACATGCGCTCGACCAAGTCGGTCAGCGGCTGGAGCGGCCGCGGCGGGCAGACCAGGAATCCCTACGCGCTCGACCGCAACACCAGCGGCTCCAGCTCGGGTTCGGGCGCGGCGGCCGCCGCGGCGCTGGCGACCCTCACCGTGGGCACCGAGACCGACGGCTCGATCGTCTCGCCATCCTCGTCCTGCGGCATCGTCGGCATCAAGCCGACCCTGGGCCTCTTGAGCCGCAGCGGCATCATCCCGATCGCCCACTCCCAGGATACGGCCGGACCGATGACCCGCAGCGTCGCCGACGCCGCCCTGATGCTGGCCGCGATGGCCGGTCCGGACAAGGACGACGCCGCCACCGCCGATAGCGGCAACCACCTCAAGGACTACGCGGCGGCGCTGCGCACCGACGGCCTGAAGGGCAAGCGCATCGGCGTGGCGCGCAATTTCTTCGGCGCGAACGACGCGGTCGACGCCATCATCGAAAAAGAGCTCGACATCCTGCGCGCGCAAGGCGCGGTGCTGGTCGACGTGAAGGTGCCGAACACCGACAAGTACGGCGACAGCGAGCTGCAGGTGCTGCTCTACGAATTCGCGCCGGGCCTGGCCGCCTACCTGAAGAACTACGCGCCGCATGCGCCGATCAAGACCATGGCCGACGTGATCGCCTTCAACGAGAAGAACGCAGCCAGGGAGATGCCCTACTTCAAGCAGGAGCACCTGGTGGCGGCCGCGGCCAAGCCGGGGCTGGACGCGCGCGAGTACAAGGAGGCGCTGGCGAACGACCTGCGCTATTCGCGCGAGGAGGGCATCGACCAGGTAATGAAGGAACACAAGCTCGATGCGCTGGTGGCGCCGACCGGGGGGCCGGCCTGGCTGACCGACTATATCAACGGCGACCACTACGGCGGCAGCTTCTCGACCCCGGCGGCGGTGGCGGGCTATCCGCACATCACGGTGCCGGCCGGCTTCACGCGCGGCCTGCCGGTGGGCATCTCCTTCGTTGGCGGCGCCTGGAGCGAAGCCAGCCTGATCGGCATGGCCTATGCCTACGAGCAGGCCTCGAAGCGCCGCCGCGCGCCGACCTATCCGGCCAGCGTCAACGTCAGGTTCTAACGCGCCCCGGCCTTGACCTTGGCGAACACGGGGCCCCATTGCGGGTGGCCGTGCTCGCCAGGCGCCAGGTCGAAGTTCGGGTCGAGCCGCCGGGCGCGCTCGAACGCCTGGCGGCATGGGACCGGGCGGCCCGTCACGCAATAGCTGAACGCCGTGTACTTCAGCGCGGTGACGCGGTTGCGCAGCGAACCGCCGTTCATGTCGCTCGAGGTGAGGCGCTTGATGGCGGCATTGAACTCCCCGTCATGATACAGGGCGATGCCTTCGCGCAGGGCGATGTCGTCGCGGTCGGCGGCCGGCCGTTCAGGCCGTGGCGCGGGGCGCTCGGGGCGTTCGGCGCGGGCGCGCTGCACGTCCTCGGCGCGCGGGTGAGGACGCGGACGCGACGTTTCCTTCGGGCCGAATACCGAATCCAGGCCGGCATTCAGTTGGGCGCAGCCGCCCAGCAGCAGCACGGCGGCGAGGGCGCCGGCACGCAGGCAGGGTGTCTTGAAGCGTGGCTTCACTGGGTGGCCTCCTCGCTAAAGTCCAGTTCGATGGTCGAGGAATCGCCCTTGGCGGCGTTCACCGTGACCGTGTGTTCGGGGAAGCTGGGGTTGGTGATGCGGATCGTGTGCTCGCCCGGCGCCAGGTTCAGGCGCTTGAGCGGCGGGCTGGCGCCGTAGTTCACGCCATTGACCTGCACCATGCCCCAGGGTTTGATGATGAGCTTGTAGCTGGCGCCGGCGCCGGCCGGCATGGCGGGCTGCGCCGCGCCATGCGGCGTCATGGCCGGAGCGTTGGCCGGCGGGAGGACGGCCGCGAGCGGGTCCGGCTGGGGTTGTCCCGCCGGCAGCGCTGCGCCGGCGACGGCCAGTTCGGCCCCGGCAGGCAGCGCCTGCGCGTCTGCCGGGGCCTGCGGCAGAGGCTCGTCCGGCAGCGACAGCGTCAGGGCATCGCGCGAATCGGCCTGGTGCAGCAGCGCGATCAGGGCGCCGGCCGCGCACAGCAGCACGGTGGCCGCCGCCACCAGCATGAGCCAGCGCCGCAGGCGGCCCTTGTCGAGTGCGGCGGATGATTCGGCCAGGAAAGAGGGCGGCGCTTCCTGCACGGGCGATAGCGCAGCCGGGGCCGGCTGCACCGGCAGCGCGGGGCCGAGCGGCACGATGCCGAGCAGGTTGCGCAGTTCCTCGATGGTGCGCGGGCGCTCTGCCGGATCGGGCGAGAGGCAGCGGTCGACGGCAGCCAGGAAGGTGTCGCTGTACTCGCCTGTCACGCGGCCGCGCAGCGGTGCGCGGGGCGGCGCCTCCATCGTGATCGCGTAATGGACGACGGCGGCGAGGTCGTGCATGTCGCCGGCCTCGGACCAGGGCGCATCGGATTCGGGCGAGGGAAGCAGGATAGGATCGCCGGAATCGAGCACCAGCACGGTGTCGGGATCGATGGGACGATGCGGCATCTGCATCGCGTACTGCAGTTCGAGCGACTGCAGGATCTGGCGGAAGATTCGCCGGCACCAGACCTCGTTGACGAGTTCCTGGTTGCATTCGACCACCTCGCGCACGGTCCGGCCGTCGGTTTGCTGCTGCTGGGTTACGGGTGTGCTCGTCATCATGGCATGTGCGCCGTGCCGTGACGTGGTGAAGCCCGCTGCCCCGGCCCGGTATTTGTATTTTGACAAATAATGCCAGATTTGCCCGGGGCGTGGCGCTGCTGAGCCAACCGTGCGCAGCTGTTACAAATCGCTTACATATTTGATAACAGCAACGCCTGGCAGGCTCAGACTGCGAGGAAGCGCATCTTGAAGTAGCGGCCCTTGATCGCGCCGAATTCCGGGCCCGGCGCATTGCGGTCGGACAGGCGGGCCACGGCCGCATGCGCCACGTGGCGGTCGAGCGCCACATAGCTGGCGAACTCGCCGACATTGATCTTGCCGACTTGTTCCTTGGTGAGCCCGGCGTCGCCGGTCAGGGCGCCGAGGATGTCGCCCGGACGCAGCTTGGCCTTCTTGCCGCCCGCGATGTGCAGGGTCAGCATGGGCGCGGGCGCGCCGGCTTCCTGGTGCTCGCCCAGGTCGTCGAGCGGGTGCCAGGTGGCCGGCATGTCCTGGTATTCCTCGATCAGGCGCACCCACTTCTTTTCGTTCGGCGCGCACAGGGTGAGCGCCAGGCCCGATTCCCCGCCGCGGCCGGTGCGGCCGATGCGGTGCACGTGCACTTCCGGATCCTTCGAGACGTCGGCATTGACGACGGTGTCGAGGTTGGCGATGTCGAGGCCGCGCGCGGCCACGTCGGTGGCGACCAGCACCGAACAGCTGCGGTTGGCGAACAGCACCAGGATCTCGTCGCGCTCCCATTGCTCGAGTTCGCCGTACAGCGCGAGCGCCGAGAAGCCTTGCGCACGCAGGTGGTCGGCCAGTTCGCGGCAGTGCGCCTTGGTATTGCAGAAGGCGAGGGTGGAGACCGGTTGGTAGTGCTTGAGCAGGCGCGCCACCGCTTCGTCGCGGCCTTCGAAGCCGATCTCGTAGAAGCGCTGTTCGATCTTTTCCGCGCTGTGCTGGCTCTCGACCGCCACTTCGAGCGGGTCGCGCAGGAAGCCGGCGGTGGCGAAGCGGATATCGTCCGGATAGGTGGCCGAGAACAGCAGGGTCTGGCGGCGTTCCGGGCAGGCGCTGACGATGCCGGCGATCTCGTCGTAGAAACCCATGTCGGTCATGCGGTCGGCCTCGTCCAGCACCAGGGTCTGGACCTTCGAGAGGTCGAGGGTGCTGCGGCCGAGGTGGTCGCGGATGCGGCCCGGGGTGCCGACCACGATGTGGGCGCCATGCTCGAGCGAGGCGATCTGCGGACGCATGGCGACGCCGCCGGTGAGCGTGAGGATCTTGACGTTGCCGACCCCGCGCGCCAGGCGGCGCAGTTCGCCCGCGACCTGGTCGGCCAGTTCGCGGGTCGGGCACAGCACCAGGCCCTGCACGGCAAACCAGGCCGGGTTGAGCTTGTGCAGGATGCCGATGCCGAAGGCGGCGGTCTTGCCGCTGCCGGTCTTGGCCTGGGCGATCAGGTCGCGTCCTTCGAGCACGGCCGGCAGGCTCTCGGCCTGGATCGGCGTCATGGCGTGGTAGCCCAGCGTGGCGAGGTTGGCGAGGAAGCGCGGCGCCAGCGGCAGTGAGGTGAAAGGTGCTTGGGTGTGCATGGTAGTCGAGCCAAAAGGCCGGACTAGGTCGAGGCCGGCGCCCAGACCGGCAGGCCGGTCAGGTCAAGGTTGTCGTCGCGGCGCCAGACCGGCAGGCCGGTGGTGTCGGTTTCTTCGAGCAGTTCCAGTTGTTCCTGCTTCAGCGAGACGCGGCGCGCCCTGGGAGCGGCACGCTTGGCTTCGACAACGGGAACGGGGGGAGCGGCCGGTTCAAAGCCCGGCAGGTCGATCGTTGCGTTGTCTTTCTTGTCTCTCATAAGCTCTTACTGCGAAGCTCTTACTGCCGGTTTTTGCAGTGCAATCCTACGCACTACTTTTGCCGCCGTAGAAAACAAAAGCCCGGCTGCAAGAGTCGGGCTTCTGTACGGTATTTGGTTGCGGGGACAGGATTTGAACCTGTGACCTTCGGGTTATGAGCCCGACGAGCTGCCAGACTGCTCCACCCCGCGTCTGAGAAAAAGATTATAGCGCGTCCCGGGCCTCAACGCAATCGGCATATTTTCTGGAGATGCCATGCTTGCGTCAGATCAAGCGACGCGCAGGCGCCAGAGCGAGGTCACTTCGCGCGAGCGCGCCGCATGCAGCGGGTCGTCCGGATCGCTGGCCTTGCCGTGGGTGGGGCGGCTGTCGTGGCGGGCGACGACTTCGAGGCCGGCAGCGGCGATCCAGCCGAGCAGTTGCTCGCGTGGCCGCAGGCCCAGGTGCTCGGCCAGGTCGGACAGGATCAGCCAGCCTTCGCCACCCGCTTCCAGGTGGGCGCCCAGGCCGCCCAGGAAACCCTTGAGCATGCGGCTGTCGGGGTCGTAGATCGCGTACTCGATGGCCGAGCTGGGCTTGCCCGGCAGCCAGGGCGGATTGCAGACCACCAGCGGCGCGCGGCCTTCGGGGAAGAGGTCGGCCTGGACTACTTCCACCGCGGCGTTCAGGCCGAGGCGTGCGATGTTCTCGCGCGCGCAGCCCAGGGCGCGGGCATCCATATCGGTCGCGACAACGCGGGCGATGCCGCGGCGCGCCAGCACGGCCGACAGCACGCCGGTGCCGGCGCCGATGTCGAAGGCCAGCCTGGTGCCGTGCTGCAGCGGCGCCTGCGCCACCAGTTCCACGTACTCGCCGCGCACCGGCGAGAACACGCCGTACCAGGGGTGGATGCGCTCGTCGAGGGCGGGAATGTGCACGCCCTTGCGGCGCCACTCGTGGGCGCCGATCACGCCCAGCAGTTCGCGCAGCGAGGCGACATAGGGTTGCGTGGCCGGGCCATGGGCCTCGAGGCAGGCCTCATGGACGTCGGGGGCGCGGCGCAGTGGAATCACGTGGCCGGGCTCGAAGGGGATCAGGAGCATGGCCAGGGTGCGGGCGCGCTGCAGCTGCTGGAGGCGATGGCGGTGGAACAGCTCGGTGGGCGTGGCCTGGCTCGTTTTACCGGACTTGGCGCGGCCCTTGCGTTCGCTCTTGTGGTCGACCCGGCGCACCAGTGCGTTCAGCAGCTGGCGCGCGTTCTGGAAGTCGCCGCGCCACAGCAGGGCGGTACCGTCCAGCGCCAGGCGGTAGGCCGCGTCGGCGTTCATGGTGTCGTCGGCGACCACGACCTTCTTCGGCGCCGGCCAGCCGCTTTCCGAACGCCATTGGGCGCTGCGGTCGACGCCGCCTTCCTGCCACGTAATCTGGTTCATCGAGGGCTTGTCAGTGGTGGTGATGCCAGTTGCCGTCGGTCGATTCGAGGTAGGACTTCACGGCGTCCGGGTTGCCGGTGGCGTGGCGCTTGACCTCGCCGCAGTCGCAGATGCCCTGGTAGGGCTGGATGTGCGAGCAGGCCGAGACCTTCTGCAGGAAGACCTTGACGGGTTTGGTGCACTTGGCGCACTTGAAGGTGAGGATGCGGGTGGGTTTCATGATGATTGAGCGGTTGCGTGCAAAGCGCGCATTGTACTAGGGATGGCCGTCCGGGGCAGCTCAGCGCGCCCCGGGCAATGTTCGTCATGCCGGCGCACAGGCCCTCAGCGTCTGCTGCTCGGCCGCGCTGCCGGGTAGCGGTAATGGCCCGTGATCGGGTAGGCGAACAGGCGGTCTTCCATGCGCGTGCCGGCGCCGATGTTGTGGATGACGAGTGGAACGCCGGACGGTGTGCGCACATCGGCCACCAGGCCAATATGGGGGAGCCCGGGCGGCACCGTCCATGTGACGATGTCGCCAGGGGCGTAGTCGCTTGCGTTCTTGCTCACTGGCAGCGACTGTCCGTGGCGCGTGAAAAAGACGGCGAGGTTCGGGACCCTGCGGTGGTCGATGTTCGGATCGGGGCGCTTGAGGCCCCATTGGGAATGCGGATAAGCCTTCCACGCCGCCTTCATGTCCCGGTGGACGAGTTGCTGCAGATCGATTCCGGTCTGCCGCAAGGCGCGTATCACGACGTCGGTGCACACACCGCGCTCGGCCGGGACATCGCCGCCCGGATAGGCCAATCGCTGGTAACTGGCGTCGTACAGCAGGGTCACGCCGATCTGCTTCTTCGCGGCTGCGACGACCTGGTGCTGCTGCCCGGCCGCACCCGCCGTGCTGACCGGGCCATGGCACAGCATGGCAAGGCCGAAGGCGATGGAACACACCCTGGCGGCATGCCGTGTCGCGGGTGGCCGGCAAGCATGGCACAGCGTGGGGCAGTGAAAACGCATGACAGGTCTCCAGTAATCATGTCAAGGCTATAGCTTGCGCTGCCGAATCCGGTATGACTTGAGACGGCGCAGCCGCGCCTGCGCGACCCGCCTCCGCGCCGCGCCAGCTTACTCGACCACGACGCTGCTGCTGCCGCCACCGCCCGGGCGCACCAGCACCTTGGTGGCGATGCGTTCCGTCATTTCCTGCACGTGCGAGATGACGCCGACCTTGCGGCCCATCGACTGCAGGGCGTCCAGCGCATCCATGGCCACGCCCAGGGTGTCGCTGTCGAGCGAGCCGAAGCCTTCGTCGATGAACAGCGATTCGACCCGCACCCGGTTCGAGGACAGCGAAGCCAGTCCCAGCGCCAGGGCCAGCGAGACCAGGAATGATTCGCCGCCCGACAGGGAATTCACGGAGCGGACCTCGCCGCCCATGTCCTGGTCGCGCACCATCAGGGCCAGCGAGGGGGCGCCGCCGTTGGAGACGCGCTCCAGGCGGTAGCGCCGCGCCAGCTGGGCCAGGTGGGCGTTGGCGTAGCCGAGCAGCACGTCGAGCGTGAACTGCTGGGCGTAGTTGCGGAAGCGCTTGCCGTCGTGGGAGCCGATCAGCTCGGACAGCTTGCCCCAGCGCCTTTCCTCGGCCTGCTGGCGCTCGATCTCGGCCATGACGGCTTGGGCCTGCACCCGGCGCGTGTCGTCCTGGGCCGCACGCATGCGCAGCTCGGTGGCGCGGTCGTGGGCTTCGCGGCGCTCGCTCGTCAAGGCATCCACCGCGGCGGCGACAGCGTCAAAGGACAGGCCGCTTTCCGGCCGGCCCTCGGCATGCAGGGCGCGCTGGGCGCGGCGCTCGGCCAGCACGGTCGTGGCGCTGGCCACCTGGGACTCGAGCGCCGCCAATGCCGCGCGTTCCTGCCCCAGCCAGGTGCTGCCGACTGCCAGCAGGCTGCCGAGTTCGGCGGCATTGGCGACCGGGTCGAGACCGCTGCCGGATTCCTCGCTTTGGCGGCGGTAGTCTTCCAGCCAGTCGCCCAGCGCCGCCGCGGCGCGGGCGCCGGCATTGTCGAGCGCCGCGATCTGCTCGCCCAGCTGGGCCAGCGCGGTGCGGGCGCTGGCTTCACGCTGACTGGTTTCGTTGGTGGTCGCCTGGCGCGCATTGAGGGCGTTGCGCGCGGAAGCGACGCTCGTCACCAGCTCCTGCTCGACCTCCGTTACCGGCCGACCCTGCCACAGGGCGGCGCGTTCGGCGCGCCGGGTGGACAGTTCCTCGTCGATGCGCTTGAACTCGGCGGCGACGCCGGCCCCGTGCCGGTCGGCCTGGGCGATGCGTTCATGGGCGCCGGCCACTTCGGCTTCCAGTGTGGCGACGGTTGCCGCGCTGCGGGTGTGCAGGGCGGTCTGTTCCTGCCATTGCGCGGCCTCGACGGCGCGCATGCCGCGCCATGCATCCGGATCGCGGCGCCAGGCATCCTGCCAGGCGTCGCCGATGGCGTCGGACAGCACCGGATCGAGCTCGGCCAGCACGGCGGCGAGCTGGGCGGCCGCCGCTTCCTGCTGCACCGTGCGCGCCCGCAACTCGGACTGCAGGCGGGCGCCGGCCTCGCGAGCGGCGTCCAGCACCTGGCGCAGGCGTGCGTGTTCGCCCTGGGTGCGGTCATAGGCGGCCTGGGCGGCGTCGCGCGCCTGGGCGGCCCGGCGCAGCGAGGCGCCGCGCGCATCGAGGGCGGCAAGCGCCTCGTGCAAACCATCGCGCGCCGCGAGGAACCAGGCGGCAGGTTCAAGGTCTTGCGGCACTTCGCCTGCCAGCGGCTCGGCCTTCCACTCGGCCGCGAGTTCCTCGACCAGGCGCGCCAGGCCGGCACGCTCGCGCTGCAGGGACGCCAGGCCCTCGCTCATTGCCGCCAGCGTGGCGGCCTGCGCCGCCTGGGCCGCTTCGTTGTCGCGCACCAGCTTGCGGCATTGCGTGACTTCCTGGCGCAGCGTGGCCAGCATGGTCCGCAACACGTCCTGGCGGCCGTCGTCGTGGTAGGGGTGCTCGTGGGCGCCGCAGACCGGGCAGGGCGTGTCGTCCTCCAACGTGGCGCGCAATTCCTCCACATTGGCGGCGCAGGCCAGTTCGGCCGCGGACATTGATTTTTCGGCCTGCTGCATGGCCCCCAGGAGGGCCGGCGCGGCGGCACGCGCTTCCTCGAGCAGGCGGGCGGCGCCGGCACGGGCCGTGTCGACGCGGTCGAATTCGCGGCTGGTGTCCTGCAATTCCTGGCGCGTGGTGACGAGGGCCGTCCAGGCCTTCTCGGCGGCGGACAGGCGTTCGCGGCGCGCTTCCAATGCCTGGCGTTCCTGGTCGATGGCCTGCGGATCGATCGCCTCCAGTGCGGCCATTGCCTCGCGGCGCGCGCTGTCCTGGGCGTCCAGGCGGCCGGCCGTGTCGGCCAGTGCGAGGCTTGCCGCCTGTTCGGCCTGGGCGGCCTCCTGCGCCTGCCGGCTGGCCGTGGCCAGGGCCGTGCTTGCGGCGGCATCGACGGTCACCAGCTGTCCGGCCTGGGTCAGGAGCTTGTCCCAGCGCGGCCACTGGACGGCCATCGGTTCCAGGCGCGCATGGGCGGATAGCCAGGCGGCGGCGGCGTCGCGTTGGCGGCGCGCGGTGTCGAGCTCGAGCGACTTGGCCTGGTGCACGGCGCGCGCCTGGCGCGCCTCGTGCCGCGCCGCTTCCAGGGCAGCTGCGGCCTGGGCGTGCGAGGGCGCCTGCGCGGCGATGGCGGCATCCAGGCCCTTGGCCGCGTCCAGCTGGGGCGCCGCACCGCGCAGGGCGTTTTCCGCTGCATCGACGGCTGCGAGGGCGGCGTCGACGTCGAGCACGGCCTGGCGCCTGGCCTCGACGGCCAGCGCCAGCGCGGATTCGAGCTTGCCGCCTGATTCGGCCGCCGCCTTGCGCTCTTCATCCAGGCGCACGATGTCCGCCACCAGGGGGCGGGCCGGTTGCACGGCATCCAGGGTGGCCAGGCGCCTGCGGCGTTCACCGGATTCCTGCTGCGCAGCCTGGGCGTTCGCGAGGGTCTCGGCAGCCTGGGTCTCGCTGGCCGCGAGCTTGGCCGCTTCCTGGTGCCAGCGCAACTCCTGCTCGAGGGCGGAACGGCGCGCATCGGCCGCTTCCAGCGCCAGCTCGGCGGTAGCGCGCTCGGCGTCGAGCTTTTCGCGTTCTTCAGGCGGCAAGGGCGCCTGGTTCGCGAGCTGCGAGGTAAGCATCTTCGTGCGTTCCTGCTCGGCGCGGTAGCGCTCGAAGGCGCGCTTGGAGATCTCGGTGTAGATGGTCGTGCCGGTCAGGGTTTCCAGCAGTTCGCCGCGTTCGTTCTCGTCGGTTTTCAGGAAAGCCGAGAACTCGTTCTGGGCCAGCAGCACGGCGCGCGTGAACTGCTCGAAAGACAGGCCGATGCGCGCCACGATCTCGTTCGCGACCTCGGTCTTGGTGCCGCCGAGCGGATCGAGTTCGGGCAGGCGGTGCAGGGTCATCTTCGAGGGCTGCAGGGCGCCGCTTGCCTTGCTGTAGGCGCGCCGCACGCTCCAGCGCGCGCGGTAGCGGATGTCGTCGTTGCCGGCGAAATCGACTTCGGCCCAGGCTTCGGCCGCGCCGCGCCGCAGCAGGGTGCGCGGGTCGAGCGCCGAGACCGTATCCGCGCCGACGTCCGGCAGCTGGCTGCCGGCGCGCTTGAGCAGGCGCGGAGTGGCGTCGTACAGGGCCAGGCAAAGGGCGTCGAGCAGGGTGCTCTTGCCCGCGCCGGTAGGGCCGCTGATGGCGAACAGGCCGCTGGACGCGAGCGGTTCGGATTCGAAATCGACCTGGAATTCCCCCGCGAGCGAGGCGAGGTTCTTGCCGGCGATGCGCAGGATCCTCATGCCTGGTCTCCCAGCGCATGGGTGAGCTCGGCGAAGGCGGCGAGCTGCTCAGGCGGGGCCTCGTCGCCGTAGCGCTGGGCCCACAGGCGGCGGAAGATGTCGTCCGGCTGCAGCTGGGCCAGCTGGTCGAGGGTGAGTGCCTGGTCGGGCTGCTCGGCGCCGGTGTGGCGGCGGGTCGGTTCGATCTTGGCCAGGCGCACCGGCTTGCCGGCAAGGACAGCCTCGACCTGGGCGCGCAGGCCGGGCTCGGGGCCGTCGAGCAGCACGCGCACTTCGAGGTAGGGCTGGGCATGCAGGGGCGCGTCCGGCACGTCGAGCGCCTCGAGGGCGGCCAGGACTTCGCCGAGCGGCGCGGGTTGGGGCGGCACGCGCAGCAGCTGCACGGCGCGCGGCACGAAGAGCGGCGTCACGGCCTGCACCCGCGCCCCGTCGAGGTCGATGCGCAGCACCTGGTGCTGGTAGCCGACCTCCGAGAAGGACAGGGGCAGGGGGCTGCCGCAATAGCGGCGGTGCTCGTGGCCGCCGACCTTCTGGGCCAGGTGCAGGTGGCCCAGGGCCACGTAGGCGACCTGCGGGTCGAACATCGAGGCGGGCAGGGCTTCGGTGCCGCCGATCACGATGCGGCGCTCGGAATCCTGGGACGACTGGCCGTCCACCATATGGCAATGCCCCATCGCCACGATGGCCTCGGCGCCCGTGCAGCGCGATTGCGCCAGCGCGAAGGCTTGCCGGTAGAGCAGGGTGGTGCCGTGCAGGTAGGGATCGAGAGCCGTTTCTTCGGCCTCGAGCACGGCGCGCGGCACGTCGCCAGGGCGCAGGAAGGGAATCGCCAGGCACCAGGCCGTCACCTTGCCGGTGCGGTCGCGCAGCGGCACCAGCAGGCGCTCCAGGTCGATGGCGCCGTCCGGCGTGCGGCCGACATTGCCGACCACGACCGTTCCATGCGCTTCGAGCAGCGGCGTCGGCGCTTCCAGGCGGCCCGGGGAATCGTGGTTGCCCGCGATGACCACCACCTGCAGGTGGGGAACCCTGGCCTTGGCCTGCTGCAGGAAGCGGTAGAGCTGGCGGTGGGCGGCGGCCGAGGGATTGGCGTTGTCGAAGATGTCTCCGGCGATCAGGAGCACGTCGATTTCCTCGGCGGCGAGCGTCTCCACGAGCCAGTCCAGGAAGCAGGCGTGCTCGTGGCTCCGGTCGAAGTTGTGCAGGGTCTGGCCCAGGTGCCAGTCGGAAGTGTGGAGCAGCCGCATGGTTAAAATAGTAAGTCGGGGTCGGCGCTTACTATAGCGCAGACTTGCCGTGTCGCCCAGAAAAAGACTGTGTTTTTTTACAGTAGTATTGGTTTGTCATTACAATATCGTCATGAGCGAAATCAAACTGAGCAAGCCGGCCGCCCGGGCCCTGCACCTGGCCGCCCAGGAGATGCTGGGCCCGCCGCGCCGGCGCGCCGCCAAGGCCGATGTGCTGGCGGCGATCCGCCGCATGGGCATGTTGCAGATCGACACCATCAGCGTCGTGGCGCGCAGTCCCTACCTGGTGCTGTGGAGCCGGCTGGGCGACTACGAGCCGGCCTGGCTGGACGAACTGCTGGCCGAGGGCGCCCTGTTCGAGTACTGGGCGCACGAGGCCTGCTTCCTGCCGATCGAGCACTACGGCTTGTACCGCCACCGCATGCTCGACCCGGAAGCGATGGGCTGGAAGTATTCCAGCAACTGGATGCGCGAGCGCGCAGCCGAGGTCCAGGCCCTGCTGGCCCACGTGCGCGCCAACGGCCCTGTACGCTCGTCCGATTTCGAACGCAGCGACGGCAAGGCCGGCGGCTGGTGGGAGTGGAAGCCGGAAAAGCGCAGCCTCGAAGTGCTGTTCACCGCGGGCGAACTGATGATCGCCCGGCGCCACAACTTCCAGCGCATCTATGACCTGGCCGAGCGCGTGCATCCTGGCTGGCACGACGGCCTGACCCCGCCTCTCGAGGAGGTGCGGCGCACCTTCGTGCTGCAGGCGGTGCGCGCGCTCGGGCTGGCGAAGGCCGCCTGGATTCCCGATTACCACCGCACGCGCCGGCCCCATCCGGACCCGGCCGCGCTGGCCGACGCGGGCCTGCTGCTGCGCGCCCGGGTCGAGGGATGGGACGAGCCGCTCTACATCCATCCCGACCATGCGGAGCTGGCCGCGCGCGCCGCCGATGGCGCGCTGCGTCCGAGCCTGACGACCCTGCTGTCGCCATTCGACCCGATCGTCTGGGACCGCCGCCGCGCGCTCGAACTGTTCGGCTTCGACTACCGGCTTGAATGCTATACCCCGGCGGAAAAGCGCCAGTATGGTTATTTCACCCTGCCGATCCTGCGGCGCGGCGCCCTGGTCGGCCGGGTCGACGCCAAGGCGCACCGCAAGGCCGGCGAGTTCGAATTGCGCAGCATCGTGCTGGAGCCGGGCATGCGGCTGAGCGAACGCTTCGTCTCCGACATCGCCGCGGCGATCTCCCGTTGCGCCCACTGGCACGGATGCCCGGCAGTACGCATCAGCCATACGCTGCCGAATGAGCTCGGCGCGCAACTGGAAAGTAAACTGTGTGACTGAAAAACATTCCGTCGTCATGGGAGGCCGAATGCATGCAATGCTCGAAAGACTTCTGAAACGATGGAAGCGGGAGGGACTGAACGTATTGCCGCCGTATGGCGAAGCGGTGGTGCGTTCGACTTTCCTCGAAGCCGGCACTGAGGTACAGAAGGATGTGATCGTGTTGTACAGCGTGATCGGTGGAATCGATGCGCCGGACGGAAACAACTGGCGCCTCTGGCCACTTTCGGAAGTGTACAAGCGGCGCGCCGAAGCGAACGGCCATGGTGTGCTGTTTTCGGACTTCTTGCTCGATTCGTGGCTCTACCGGATCAAGCCGAACGACACGGAGACCAGCGCCGTCTACGTGGACTACTTCGATGGACGTGAGCCCATTCTTGTAGCGCGAAGCCTCGAGCAGTTCTTCGAGATGTATCTGGATGATCCGACGGGCGTGATGGAAGCCGAGCACTAGATTCTTCGTGTGCGCCGACCAAATTATTTGGACATCGCCACCCCCGAAAAGTCTCCGCTGTCCACCGGGTCGGGTTTGCGCCACCTCAAACCCGATGTGATGCATCTCTCTACACTACGAGTTCCCACCGGCTGGCAAGACCAACAAGACCAAGCCGCCGTCCCGATAAAAGCCACCCCCAGCCATCGCACCTCGGCCCTAGCCGGGGCCGCGTGCTGGCGGTGCCATCCTGAGAGGAGACAGTAGTGTTGACGTCAACCTATACGCTGGTCGCCCTGTCAATCGAGCAGGCCGGCGCCCGCCATGGCCTGCAGGCGCTGCTCGACCGCTGGCACACCAGTGGCCGCAAGTACGCGGAGCCCACCCGCCGCCAGCTCGAGCTGGCCTGCGATGCCCTGCGTGTCGCCTTCGACGGGTGCCACTGGCGTAAACTCGACAAGTTCGTCATTCCGGCGCTGCGCCGGGCCGGCGCGGCAGGGGGGCTGCTGGCCGAACTCGACGCGCTCACCCTGGCCGCCATCGAGGCGCGCGCCGATGCGCACGCCGCCGCGGCGGTGCTGGATGGCAGCTTCGCCGAGGCCGTGGAACGGTGCTGCACGCTGCTGCTCGAACGGCTCGACCGCGAGGAGCGCGAGCTCTTCCCCCTGGCGCGCACCCATGTGCCGAGCGAAGTCTGGTTCGCCATCGCCAACCAGATGCTGGCCCATGAGGCCTGGCAGAACGAGAACCGCGGCTGCCCGGTCGGACCGATGCCGGCCGCCGCCATGGCCCGCAGTTCTGCCCGGCAAAGTCCTTTCGTCACGGTTTCGCAGCCGCTTCCGCACTATGCGGCGCACTAGCCGGCCGGCGGCACGGCCCGGTCGGCGCCCCGGGCAAGCCCCACCGTGGTTCTTTGCTATGATGGGGGTTTTGGAAGTGCGATTTCATCATGTTCGAATTCCTTTTCAAGCGGCAAGGTGGCGACAAACCAGCCGGCGCTCCGGGCGAACAGCCGGGCGCGGCGGGACAGTCGGCAGCGGCCCAGCCTGCGGCGCCGGGGCAGTCCGCCTCGCGTGACGGGGCGGCGGGCTCACCCAGCCCGCGCGAGCGGCAGGCCGAACAGCTCAAGCACCTGGACGGCGACGAAGAGGCCGCCGTCGCCTTCATCCTGTCCTCCGAATTTTCCGAACTGCGCCTGGCCGCGGCCGAACTGGTCCACAGCCGCCCCCAGCTCGAGCGCGTCCATGCGGCCATGCGCAACCTGGACCGGCGCGTGGCCAAGCTCATGCAGTCGCGCCTGGACGCGATCCGCCACCACGAGGCCGAACTGCGGCGCGGCCGGGAAGCCCTGGCGCACGCGCGCTCCCTCCTGGACGACGAACTGCTGACGCCCAACCACGTCGCCGAACTCGACCGCGAATGGGCGGTCATCAAGGCGCCCGAGCTGGCGCCGGAGTTCGACGCCATCCGCGCCGAGCTCGGCAAGCGCCTGGAAGACCAGGTGCAGCTGCAGCGCGCCATGATCGACCGCCTGGCCGCGCTGCGCCAGCTCGAGTCCGCCGGCCTCGATCCCGAAGCCTTCGCCCAGCGTTTGGCAAGCCTGCAGGAAGAGCAGGCCGCCGCCCTGGTGGCGCAAGGCCACGCCTCGCTGCCGCGCACGCTGGTGGCCGAGTTCGCCACCGAGCATGCACGCCTGGGCGCCAGCCTGGCGACGCTGGCCCAGGACCCGGCCGCACTCGCCGCGCGCGAGGCGGCGCTCGGCCAATGGCAGGCCCAGCCGGCCACTGAGTTGAAGGCCGAGGCCCTGCGCAAGGAATGGAACCGCCTGCCGGCGCTGCCCGCGAGCGCACCGGGCGCCGAGCTGCAGCGCCGTTTCGAGGCGCTGCTGGCCACCCTGCCGCAGGAGGCGCCGAAGGCGAAACAGGAGCACAGGCAGGCGGCGCCGGAGGCCCAGCCGAAAGCGCCGAAGGCGCAGAACAGGGGCGCCGACCAGCACTTCCTCGACCGCCTCGACGCCATGGAAGCGGCCTTGCAGCAGGGCTCGCTCGGCACGGCCGCCGAACTCGACAAGTCGCTGAAGGAAAGCAAGGACAAGGGCATGCGCCTGACCCAGGCCCAGGCCGACCGCCTGGCCCATGTGCGCGCCGAGCTCAAGCGCCTGTCAGACTGGGCGCGCTGGGGCGGCAATGTGTCCCGCGAAGAACTGATCAAGTCGGTCGAGGCCTTGCCGACGCAGAACCTGGCGATGAGCGAGCTGGCCAAGAAGGTCGGCAGCATGCGCGAACGCTGGAAGGCCCTCGACAACCTGTCCGGCGCCGCGCCGCGCTCGCTGTGGGAGCGTTTCGATGCCGCCTGCACCGCGGCCTATGCGCCGGCCGCCGCCCACTTCCGCCACCTGGCCGACGAGCGCCATGCGAATGCGGCGCGGGCCCAGGCCCTGGTCGAGGAAGCCCAGGACGAGATCAAGCGCCTGCAGGACGGCAGCGCCGACTGGAAGCACGTCTCCGGCACGGTGCAGCGCCTGCGTACCGCCTGGAGCCACCTGGGCGCCATCGACCGCAAGGATAAAAAACGTCTCGATGGCCTGTTTTCCGAGGCCCTGAACACGCTGCAGCGCCCGCTCGAAGCGCAGCGCAAGGGCGAGATGGCCGTGCGCGAACAATTGATTGGTGAAGCGCTGGCGCTCGACCCGCACGACCGCCATGCGGTCAACGCCCTGCGCGGCCTGCAGCAGCGCTGGCAGGAGCATGCACGCGCCTTGCCGCTCGAGCGCAAGGCCGAGCAGGCGCTGTGGCAGCGTTTCCGCGCCGCCTGCGATGCCCTGTTCGCCCAGAAGAAGGAGCATGCGCACGCCCTCGACGCCGAGCGCCGTTCGCACGAGGCCGCCAAGGAAGCCCTGTGCGCGCGCCTGGAAGCGGCCGCGCCCGATGCGACCCCCGCCAGCGCCGGCAAGCTGCTGCGCGAGGCGGCGGCCGAGTGGCATGCGATCGGCCCGGTGCCGCGCGCCCACGAGGCACGCATCGAGAAACGCTACCACGCCGCGATCGCCGCCGTGCAGCACCACGCCGACGTGGCCCGCCGCGCCGCCGGCATGGCCCTGGCCGGCGCCGTGCGCGACAAGCTGCGCCTGATCCAGGCGCTGGAGGCGGCCCTCGTCAATCCGGACGCCCACACCAACCCGGCCGACTGGCACGCGCGCTGGGAGGCGCTGCTGCCGCTCGAAGGCGGCTACGAGACGATCCTGCGGGGCCGTTTCGACGCCGCCCTGGCCGCACTCGACAAGGGCCGTGAAGCCTATGCGCGCCAGCTCGAAGCGAACCGCGAACAACTGCTGCACGAGCTGCTGCGCCTCGAGATCGCGGCCGGCATCGACAGCGGCGCCGAGTTCGCGCGCGAGCGCCTCAAGCTGCAGGTCGAAGTGCTGCAAAGCTCGCTGAAGTCGGGCCAGAAGCCGGGCACGCAGGCGGCCGGCCTGCGCGAGCTCCTGGGCCTGCCGGCCCTGGCCGACGCCCGCACCGAGACCCGCATCGAGCAGCTCCTGCTGCGCCACGCGAAGGATGGCCGGTGAACGCGCTGGACGTCAAGGCGCCCGAGGCCAGGACCGAGATCCGGGTGCAGCAGGCCGACTTCGACCTGTCGCGGGAAGTCGCCCGCCTGCGCGAAGGCGACGGCCGGGTCGGCGCCGTGGTCAGCTTCGTGGGCACGGTACGCGACCTGAACGAGGGCTCTGCTGTCTCTGAAATGGAGTTGGAGCACTATCCCGGCATGACGGAAAAGGCCCTGGAAGACATCGTGGCCCAGGCACGGGCGCGTTGGACCCTGTTCGGCATCACCGTCCTGCACCGGGTCGGCCCCTTGAAACCGCTGGACCAGATCGTGCTGGTGGCCTGCGCCTCGGCGCACCGGGGCGAAGCCTTCGCGGCCTGCGAGTTCATCATGGACTACCTCAAGACGGACGCGCCATTCTGGAAGAAGGAGCAGACGCCGCAGGGCGCGCGCTGGGTCGACGCCCGCGCCAGCGACGATTCGGCCAAAGCCAAGTGGACCACGATGGGTAGCGGGCGTTGAGCTGGCTGGCGGTAGGAGCGGGGGCGGCGCTGGGCGCCTGGCTGCGCTGGCGGCTGGGCATCCTGCTGGGCAGCCTGCATGCCTACGTGCAGATCGGCACCCTGGCCGCCAACCTGGTCGGCGGCTACCTGGTCGGGCTGGCGCTGGCCTTCTTCACGGCGCATCCCGCGATCGCTCCAGAATGGCGGCTGTTCGCCATCACCGGCTTCCTCGGCGGCCTGACGACGTTTTCCAGCTTCTCGGGCGAATCGGTGATGCTGCTCCAGCGCGGGCAATATGGCTGGGCGCTGGCGCATACGGCCCTGCACCTGTTCGGCTCGCTGCTGTGCTGCGCGGCCGGTTTCGCGACATGGCGCGCCCTGCGCGGCTGACGGTATCATCTTCCAATACCAGTGGATTGGCGCAAGTCAGTACCGGGATGACCGTGCTACCTTGGCGGCTCCTTCAACTACTGCCAAGGACCTGCCATGCAAGCCATTCAACGCCCGACCCCCGCCTTCGTGGGCGCTTCGTGGGGCGCACTGCTGATCGGCGCCAGTGCTTACCTGATCGGTTTGTGGAATGCCCAGATGCAGCTCAATGAAAAAGGCTACTACCTGACCCTGCTGCTCTACGGCCTGTTCGCCGCGGTGTCGCTGCAGAAAACCGTGCGCGACCGCAGCGAGGGACTGCCGGTCACCGGCATTTACTCGGGACTGTGCTGGATCTCCCTGATGGCCGCCATCCTGCTGCTCACGGTCGGCCTGTGGAACGCAACCCTGGCGCCCAGCGAGAAGGGTTTCTACGCCATGTCCTTCACCCTCAGCCTGTTCGCCGTCGTTGCTGTCCAGAAAAACGTGCGTGACCTGGCCGGCCTGAAGGCGCCGAGCCCAAGCCCGACGTCGCCTGAATCGGCTTGCTGAGCATTGCACATCTTGAAAAGCGGATTGCCATCCCAATTTTGCTCCTCAGTTAAGAACACCACTAGGGAGCAAGACCATGCGGCAAGACAAACTGACGACCAAGCTCCAGGAAGCGCTGGCGGATGCCCAGAGCCTGGCGGTCGGTAACGATAACCAGTACATCGAAGCGGTGCACCTGCTCGTCGCCCTGTTGAACCAGGACGACGGCGGGGCCCGTTCCCTCCTGCAGCGCGCCGGCGTCAATGTCGGCGGCCTCTCGAATGCCCTCAAGTCCGCGCTGGAGCGCCTGCCCAAGGTCTCCGGCACCGGCGGCGAGGTGCTTGCGGGGCGCGAGCTCGTTGCGCTGCTCAACCTCGCGGACCGCGAATCGCAGAAGCGTGGCGACCAGTTCCTCTCATCGGAAATGGTGCTGCTGGCCCTCGCCGAGGACAAGTCCGACGCCGGCCGCCTGGCGCGCGAGAACGGCCTGGCTCGAAAGGCGCTGGAGTCGGCCATTTCCGCGGTGCGCGGCGGGGAGTCGGTGAACTCGCAGGATGCCGAAGGCCAGCGTGAAGCGCTGAAGAAATACACCCTCGACCTGACCGAGCGCGCTCGCATGGGCAAGCTCGACCCGGTGATCGGCCGCGACGACGAGATCCGCCGCGCCATCCAGGTGCTGCAGCGCCGCTCGAAGAACAACCCGGTGCTGATCGGCGAACCCGGCGTGGGCAAGACCGCCATCGTCGAGGGCCTGGCCCAGCGCATCGTGAACGGCGAGGTGCCCGATTCCCTCAAGGGCAAGCGCGTGCTCTCGCTCGACATGGCGGCCCTGCTGGCGGGCGCCAAGTACCGCGGCGAGTTCGAGGAGCGCCTCAAGTCCGTGCTGAAGGAACTGGCCCAGGACGAGGGCCAGACCATCGTCTTCATCGACGAGATCCACACCATGGTGGGCGCCGGCAAGGCCGAGGGCGCGATGGATGCGGGCAATATGCTCAAACCCGCGCTGGCGCGCGGCGAACTGCACTGCGTGGGCGCGACCACGCTGGACGAGTACCGCAAGTACGTCGAGAAGGACGCCGCGCTGGAGCGCCGCTTCCAGAAGATCATGGTCGACGAGCCGAGCGTGGAGGCGACCATCGCCATCCTGCGCGGCCTGCAGGAGAAGTACGAGCTGCACCACAAGGTCGAGATCACCGACCCGGCCATCATCGCCGCGGCCGAGCTCTCGCACCGCTACATCAGCGACCGCTTCCTGCCGGACAAGGCGATCGACCTGATCGACGAAGCCGCTTCCAAGATCAAGATCGAGATCGACTCCAAGCCCGAGGTGATGGACAAGCTCGAGCGCCGCCTGATCCAGCTGAAGATCGAGCGCGAAGCGGTGCGCAAGGAAACCGACGAAGCCTCGCTGCGCCGCCTCGAGCTGATCGGCGAGGAGATCGCACGCCTGGAGCGCGAGTACAACGACTACGAGGAAATCCTCAAGGCCGAGAAGGCTGCCGTGCAGGGCACCGCGCACATCAAGGAAGAGATCGAGCGGGTCCGCCACCAGATCGAGGAAGCGAAGCGCCAGAGCGACTACAGCCGCATGTCCGAGCTGTCGTATGGCCGCCTGCCGGAACTGGAGGCCCAGCTGAAGAAGGCGGAGGAGGCCGCGAATGCAGGAGATGGCGAGGCGACCAAACCGAAGCTCCTGCGCACCCAGGTCGGCGCCGAGGAAATCGCCGAAGTGGTGGCGCGCGCCACCGGCATTCCCGTGGCGCGCATGATGCAGGGCGAGCGCGACAAGCTGCTGCACATCGAGGACGAGCTGCACAAGCGGGTGGTGGGCCAGGACGAGGCGATCGAGGCGGTGTCGGATGCGATCCGCCGCTCGCGGGCCGGGCTGTCGGATCCGAACAAGCCGTATGGGTCCTTCATGTTCCTCGGCCCGACCGGCGTCGGCAAGACCGAGCTGTGCAAGGCCCTGGCCGCCTTCCTCTTCGACACCGAGGAGTCCTTGATCCGCATCGACATGAGCGAATTCATGGAGAAGCATTCGGTCGCCCGCCTGATTGGCGCGCCGCCGGGCTATGTCGGCTACGAAGAGGGCGGTTATCTCACCGAAGCCGTGCGCCGCAAGCCCTACAGCGTGATCCTGCTCGACGAGATCGAGAAGGCGCACCCGGACGTGTTCAATGTGCTGCTGCAGGCGCTGGACGACGGCCGCATGACCGACGGCCAGGGCCGCACCGTGGACTTCAAGAACACGGTGATCGTGATGACCTCGAACCTGGGTTCGCACAAGATCCAGTCGATGGACAGCGACGATCCGGCGGTGGTGAAGCTGGCCGTGATGGCCGAGGTGCGCGGACACTTCCGCCCCGAGTTCATCAACCGCATCGACGAGATCGTGGTCTTCCACGCCCTCGACGAGAAGAACATCGGCGCCATCGCCAAGATCCAGCTGCACGGCCTGGAAGAGCGCCTGGCCAAGATGGAGATGCAGCTCGACATCGACGACGAGGCCCTGCAGAAGATCGCGGAAGCCGGCTTCGACCCGGTGTACGGGGCGCGTCCGCTCAAGCGCGCGATCCAGCAGCAGATCGAGAACCCGCTCTCGAAGGCCATCCTGGCCGGCAGGTTCGGGCCGAAGGACACGATCCCCGTGCGGGTGCGCGGCGGCCAGCTGGTGTTCGGCGAGCAGGTCGAGCTGGCCAAGTAATCCGGCCCTGGATGACAAAACGGCGCGTCCCGCAAGGCACGCGCCGTTTTTATGTCGTCAAGCGATTCAAGCCTGCTTGCGGCGACGGCGCGCCATCCATCCCATCACGCCCAGGCCGCCGAGGAAGAGGGCATAGGTCTGCGGTTCCGGCACCGGCGCGATGGTCTGCGACAGCAGGCTGCCCACCTTGCGGTCCCCGTCTCCGAAGAAGTTGACCTTCAGGTGGGGCGCATCCAGGTTAGGTGCGCCACCATCGAGGCGGAACTGGAAGACCAGGTCGTCGGCGAGCGCCACGTGCGCGCCCGAATAGCACAGGCTCATGCCCGCGTGCGAACCGCCGCCGCAGCCGTTGGCATTGAGCTCGTTCGAGGACAGGGTCCAGCCGGTCGCCGCGCCGGGCGCCGATACCAGGGTCACGTCCGAGAAGCTGCCCAGGTCTTTCAGTTGCAGGGCGCCGATGCTGGTCGCCGTGGACCAGTCACCAAGCGGGTTGGCGGCATCGATTTCCAGGGTCAGCAGATTGCCCGACCAGGATGTCGTGAAGGTCACGCCCTGGTAGGTGAGGGTGCCCGCATGGGCGGAAGCGGCAAGGCCGGCGGACAGCAGCAGGGCTGCCGCATTGCGCAGAATCGTCTTCAACTTGGTCTCCTCGAAAAGTTGAAGGACCGGGCCTTCGCGTCGGCGAACGGCCCGGTCCTGCGTACCGTTGAGCACGCGAGTCGAGACTATGCGCTTCGGGTGGCGCTCTCCGTTAGGCGTCTAACCAATGGCTGAGTTAGCGGTGGAAAGCAAAACGGACCGCGCCGGCGGTCCGTTCGAGGGGTAGGGCGGGCTCAGGCCTGCGGGCGCTTGCGGCGGCGCGCCAGGGTAAAGCCTGCAAGGCCGGCGCCGAGGATGGCCAGGGTCGCGGGTTCCGGGACGTCGCCGGCACCGATGCCGGAGGGCGGGATCACAGGGCCGCCGGCGCTTTCGCCGCCGCCCGCATTACCCTGTTCCGTGTCAGGCATCAGGACCGGGTCGAGGCTGCCGGGCGTCTCGCCGCTGTCCTTGTCTTCGCCCTGCTCCGTGCCGCCGGAGGAGGCGGGTGTCTCGGCGTCCAGAGCGAAATCCTCCGACAGCAGGCTGCCGGCCTTGCGGCCGTCGGCGGTGAGGAAGTGAACTTTCAGGTGCGGCGCACCCAGCGTCGGGCTGCCCTCGAAAGTAAAGGTGAAGACCATATTGTCGGCCAGGTCGATCTTGCCGCCTTTGTAGCAGATCTTGCCCGCATTTCCATTCCCCTTGCCGTTGCACCCGTTGGCGCTCAGTTCAGCGCCCGACAGCGTCCATGCGGCGCCCAGCGAGTTCGTCGCACTCACGCTGTCGAAACTGCCCACCGTCTTGATGCCGAGCGCATCGATCGCGACCGCATTCGCCCATCCGCCGGTGGGGTTGGCCGCATCGATTTTCAGGGTCAGGACATTGCCCGTATAGCTCGTGGTGAACACCACGCCATTCAGGGGGATGACACCCGCCGAGGCGCTGCTTGCGGCAGCGAGGAGGACGGGAAGCAGGGCGGTGCGGAGGACGCGATTCATGGAAGTGAAATTTATTTGATGAAAATGCCGATCCGACTAGCTTCGCATTCTTCATTCCACTCGTCAATTTAAATTCATTTTATTAACAATTATTTCCATTAAATACACAAAACGCGATGGGTGATTACAACAAGACGGGCTTCGGAAGGGGTAAATTTCACATCCCGGAATGAGGCCTCCGCATTACGAAATACGCAGCAATCCTGGGTGCGCTTCGATTCTCATCGTGAGAAACTTCATGTCACATCATGAAACGACCATTGCAAGTCTTTGAAAGAAAAGGAATAAAAAATCTTTTGATGTCTTATATAAGAGTTGTTGTGCCGTGCACAAACTGGACTATGATGATTCCAACAGCTTCCCTCGCAATTGTTTATTTCATCCAGGAGAAACAGCATGGCAACTCGTGAACAACAGATCACCCAACTCCAGCAAGACTGGGAGAGCAATCCGCGCTGGCAGGGCGTGACGCGCAACTACACCGCGGCCGACGTGGTGCGCCTGCGCGGCTCGGTCCAGATCGAACACACCCTGGCCAAGCGCGGCGCCGAGAAGCTGTGGGACCTGGTCAACAACGAGCCCTACGTCAACGCCCTGGGCGCCCTGACCGGCAACCAGGCGATGCAGCAGGTGAAGGCTGGCCTGAAGACCATCTACCTGTCGGGCTGGCAGGTGGCGGGCGACGCCAACGTTGCCGGTGAGATGTATCCGGACCAGTCGCTGTATCCGGCCAACTCGGTGCCGCAGGTGGTGCGCCGCATCAACAACACCTTCCAGCGCGCCGACCAGATCCAATGGTCCGAAGGCAAGGACGACATCGACTACTTCGCCCCGATCGTGGCCGACGCGGAAGCCGGCTTCGGCGGCGTGTTGAATGCCTTCGAACTGATGAAAGCCATGATCGACGCGGGCGCGGCCGGCGTGCACTTCGAAGACCAGCTGGCCTCGGTCAAGAAATGCGGCCACATGGGCGGCAAGGTGCTGGTGCCGACCCGCGAGGCCGTCGAGAAGCTCAATGCGGCGCGCCTGGCCGCCGACGTGATGGGCACCCCGACCCTGGTCATCGCCCGCACCGACGCCGAAGCGGCGGACCTCCTCACCTCGGACGTGGACGACAACGACAAGCCCTTCTGCACCGGCGAGCGCACCGTGGAAGGCTTCTTCAAGGTCAAGCCGGGCATCGAGCAGGCCATCTCGCGCGGCCTGGCCTATGCGCCCTTCGCCGACCTCGTGTGGTGCGAGACCGGCAAGCCGGACCTGAACTTCGCCAAGCAGTTCGCCGAGGCGATCCATGCGAAATTCCCGGGCAAGATGCTGGCCTATAACTGCTCGCCGTCCTTCAACTGGAAGAAGAACCTGGACGACGCCACCATCGCCAAGTTCCAGAAGGAGCTGGGCGCCATGGGCTACAAGTTCCAGTTCATCACCCTGGCCGGCTTCCACGCCCTGAACTACGGCATGTTCAATCTGGCCCACGGCTATGCGCGCCGCGGCATGTCGGCCTTCGTGGAACTGCAGGAAGCGGAATTCGCCGCCGCCGAAAAGGGCTTCACCGCCGTGAAGCACCAGCGCGAAGTCGGCACCGGCTACTTCGACGCCGTGACCCAGACCATCCAGCAGAACCAGAGCTCGACCACGGCCCTCCATGGTTCGACGGAAGACGAGCAGTTCTTCGACGAGAAGAAGGTCGCGTAAGCAGCCAGCGCTTCTCATCCTCCCGGAATTTGCCGCAGTGCCCGCAAGGGCCTGCGGCTTTTTTCGTAGGGTGTTCGGCTTCGCCGAACGCGCGTTCAACGTCCCGATGAATTGACGCGTCCTGGCCATTCCTGCACTGTTTGAACGCGCGGACGGCAGAGCCGTCCACCCTACAACAGCGCGATGTAGTGGATAATGGCGGCAATTTCGCCGGCTTGCATGCCCGGCACCGACTCTCTTCTCAGGAATTCCAGCTTATGTTGAGCTACCGCCACGCCTTCCACGCGGGTAACCACGCCGATGTCCTCAAGCACTTTGTCCAGGTCCAGCTGCACCTGTACATGAACCAGAAGGACGTGGCCTACACTTATATCGACACCCACTCGGGCGCCGGCGTCTATGCGCTCGACAGTTTCCAGGCAACCAAGACCGCCGAATTCGACACCGGCATCGGTCCGCTGTGGAACGCGACCGAGGTGCCGGAGGCCTTGCAGCCCTACCTGGACCTGGTCAAGTCGATGAACCCCAGCGGCAAGATGCGCTATTACCCGGGCTCGCCCTATGTGGCGGACCAGATGTCGCGCCTGGAAGACCGCCTGCGTCTGTTCGAGCTGCATCCGGCCGACGTCAAGATCCTGAGCGAGAACGTGCGCAAGGCCGAGGCGCACAAGGCGGAGCAGGGCGAGCGGGCGCGCGGCAAGCGCGTGATCGTCGAGCATGGCGACGGCTTCCAGAGCCTGAAGAAACTGCTGCCGCCGCCTTCGCGCCGCGCCCTGGTGCTGGTCGACCCGCCTTACGAGGTGAAGGACGATTACCAGAAGGTGCGCGACGCCCTCAACGATGCCCTGGGCCGTTTCGCGAGCGGCATGTACGCGGTCTGGTATCCGGTGCTGCAGCGCATGGAATCGCGCCAGTTCCCGGACAAGCTCAAGCGCCTGCCGGCCAAGGAGTGGCTGAACGTCACGCTCACGGTCTCGACCCCGGGCCCGGACGGCATCGGCCTGCACAGCAGCGGCATGTTCATCCTGAACCCACCCTATACCTTGGAAAAGATGCTGCGCGAAACCATGCCTTATCTGGTGCAGGTACTCGGCAAGGACAGCGGCGCGCGCTTCACGATCGAGACCGGCACCCAGGTGCTTGGTGCGGCCGGCCTGCGCGACACGGGCGCCGGTCCGCGTGCGCCGGTTGGCAATGCGCGCCGCGCCAGTCCGCTGTCGGGCAAGGGCAGCCTGCGCCTGCCGGGCCAGAGCATGGTGCGCGAGGAAGCCAAGGACAAGCCGGCCGCGCCGGCGCCGAAACCACGCCGTGCCTGGCATCCGGACGGCAGCGCCGGCGCCAAGCCACAGGGCGCCGCTCCAGAAGCCCGCTCCCAGGGTAAACGTCCGGCCACAGCCGGCGAGCGTCCGGCACGCAGCGCCGGACCACGCCCCGGCGGCCCGCGCTCGGGCAGCGGCGGCAAGCGCTGAGGCGCGATTCGATGTAAAAATGCTAAGGTTAGCGTTTTTGTAGTATAGTCTTCGAGGCAGGCCTGCGCGCCTGCCTGGCACGCTCGTGCGTGCCGAAACAGTTTCCCAGGAGTTTTCCAGATGCATGCCGAAGCAACGGCAGCGGCATCCGTGCCGTCCAACGATTTTTTCCTCGCGCGTCAGCCCATCCTCGGCCGGGACCAGCATCTCGTGGCATTCGAGCTGCTGTTCCGTGCGGCCGGCGAGGACGACGACGCGAAGCTGACCGACAACGCCGCGGCGACGGCGGCTGTCATCTCGCATGCATCCCAGCTCGGCATGGAACACGTCGTGGGAGAGCAGATGGCCTTCGTCAATGTGGACGAGGTCGTGTTGATGAGCGACTTCGTGCGCTTCCTGCCCCCACACAAAGTTATCCTCGAAATCCTGGAAACCGTCAAGCCGACTCAGGCGCTGTTGGCGCGGGTCGCGGAGCTGAAGGAACTCGGTTTCAAGTTCGCGGTCGACGACGTCATCGAACATTCCCCCGAGCTCGACCGCCTGGTCGGCCTGGTAGACGTGATCAAGGTCGACGTCAAGCTGGTGCCGCGCGATGAACTGACGAAGCTGGTCGCCTCCTTGAAGGCCACTGGCAAGACTTTGTTGGCGGAAAAGGTCGAGACCCTCGACGAGTTCAAGCTGTGCATGGACCTGGGTTTCGAATACTTCCAGGGCTATTACTTTGCCCGTCCGGTGATTTTGTCGGGCAAGAAGATTACGCCCTCCGAAATGGCCATCCTGCGCCTGCTGGAGCTGGTGAGTTCCGATGCGGACGCCCAGGTGATCGAAACCGCCGTCAAGCGCGACGCCCTGATCAGCCTGAACCTGCTGCGCCTGGTAAACAGCCGCGCCGCGCCGGGGCCGCAGATCGAATCGCTGTCCCAGGCCCTAAGCCAGCTCGGGCGCCGCCAGCTGCAGCGCTGGCTGCAGATCCTGCTCTACACCACGGCCGGCGGCGTCGAACTGGCCTCGCCGCTGCTGCAGCTGGCCACCACCCGCGGCAAGCTGCTGGAGCTGATGACCCTGGCGCGCCGGCCCGACGACGCGGCCGGCGCCGATCGCGCCTTCACGGTGGGCATCATGTCGCTGGCCGACGCGCTGTTCTCGATCCCGATGCCGGACATCCTCGACAATGTCGAGGTCGCGCAGGACGTGCGCATGGCGCTGCTGCACCGGGAGGGGGAGTTCGGCACCATGTTGCGCGTGGTCGAGCTGCTGGAGGCGGCCGAAGGCGGCTGCAGGCTGGCGGAGGCGCTGCGCAAGCTGGGCCTGAGCGTCAAGCAGATGCGCGAGCTGGAGCTGGCGGCCTTCGACTGGGTGAGGGAGCTGACGCACGAGGCGCGTTGAGCGCCGCCGTGCGCAGTAAAACCGGCTTACTGGGCCAGGAAGAGGAAAACCGTCGGCTTCTTGTGGAAGTCGGGCCCTTTGCCGGCGGCCAGAGCCGTTTTCCATTTTGCTGCGGTCAAGGTCTTGACCGACTCGGTTTCCAGCGACAGGTCCGTCGCCACGCAAATCAGGGTGCCCGGCTGGCAGCCTGCCACCAGCGCTTCCAGCATCTGCCCGTTGCGGTAGGGCGTCTCGATCAGGAGCTGGGTCTGCTTCTCCACGCGCGAACGTCCCTCGAGCTGGCCGATGCGCTTGGTCCGCTGCGCCGCGTCGGTCGGCAGGTAACCGTTGAAGGCGAAGCTTTGGCCGTTCAGCCCGCTCGCCATCACGGCCAGCAGCAGGGAGGACGGGCCGACCAGCGGCCGCACGGCGATCCCGTGCTGGTGGGCCAGGCGCACCAGGTCGGCGCCCGGATCGGCCACGGCCGGCACGCCCGCTTCCGACACCAGGCCGGCATCGCGCCCCGCCAGCAGCGGAGCCAGCAGCTGGGCCAGCGCGGCCGGCGGCGTGTTCACGTTCAGTTCGGCGATCTCGATTTCCTGCAGCGGCTTGGCCAGCGGATGGTCGAGGGCGACCAGCTTCAGGAAGGCGCGCGCGGTCTTGGCGTTCTCGGCCACGAAATAGTCGAGGCGGGAAGTCAGCGCTTGCACCTGGGTAGGAAGCAGCGCCGACAGGGCGCCGGGCGCGGCGGTGGTGGGGCCGAGGGTGTTGGGGATCAGGTACAGGGTTCCAGGCATCTTGTTTCTATTTATTCATTGTCGAAAAAGCGCACGCCGGCGCGGCGCAGCATGCCGGTCAAGGCAATCAGGGGCAGGCCGGTGAGGGCGGTCGGGTCGCTTGATTCGATGCGTTCGAGCAGGGCAATGCCCAGGCCCTCGTTCTTGGCGCTGCCGGCGCAGTCATAGGGTTGTTCGATGCGCAGGTAGGCGTCCAGCTCCGCGTCCGGCAGGTCGCGGAAGTCGACGAAGACCTGCACGTTTTCCACCTGGGCAGCCTGGGCGGGATCTTCGATGCGTCCATCCCACAGGCACAAGGCGGTATGAAAGACGACGCGGCGGCCGCGCATCAGCTGCAACTGTTCCAATGCCCGCGCATGGTCACCGGGCTTGCCGATCTGCAGGCCGTCGAGTGTGGCGACCTGGTCCGAACCGATCACCAGGGCGCCGGGTGCCTGGCGCGCCACGGCTTGCGCCTTCTCGCGCGCCAGGCGCAGGGCGGTGTCCTGCGGCGCCTCGCCGGGCTGCGGGGTCTCGTCGATGCTGGGGGCAATGGCCTCGAAGGGCAGGCGCAGGCGCGACAGGAGTTCGCGACGGTAGGCGGAGCTGGATGCGAGGATGAGGCGCGCATGCGCCGGACGCGGGGACGCGGAACTTGGTATCATAGTGGGCTATCAAAGAATCAAAACTATAAGCAAAGCCGATAGAATATGCAGTTCGGCAAGCAAATCTTATAATTGCCGACATCCTGCAACGCCAGCGGCCCCAAAACGCCGTAAGTCTTTGACTCTGCGGGGAGAAGCCTGTTATTATCGCAGGTTTTCCGGGGAAGTTTTCCAAATGAGCGCTTTTGTCATTGACGCCTTCGAGTTTTGCCGGAATAGCGGACACCGCGAGGGCGTGACGCCTGTCGCCGAGATGAGCCGCCTGGCGGCAGAGTGCGCCGACAAAACCGGCGAAACATCTGGAGAGATTCGCTGGTCGATCGAAGGCGGCCTGACCAAGCAGGGTTATCCATCGATGACCCTGGCGGTCGCCGGTCCCGTGAAGCTGGTGTGCCAGCGTTGCCTGACGCCGATGGACTACGAGATCGATTCGTCGACCATGCTCGTGCTCGGCAAGGATGATGAAGACGCCGATGCGATCGAGGAAATCCTCGACGACGAGAGCATCGACGTGATCGTCGGCAGCCGCGAGTGCGATATCCGCCAGCTGCTGGAAGACGAAGCCCTGCTGGCCCTGCCGCAGGCACCGAAACACGAGGTATGTCCGGACACCAAGCTCCTGGACGCCCTGAAGACTGAAAAAGTCTCGCCGTTCGCGGCACTGAAAAATCTCAAGCCCGAATAAAGCAGCAAAGAATTTGGTAGTACCGCAGTACCGGCAGTACGACTGAAAGAACGTGTCAAACGCGTGCAGTAGTCGAGTATGGCAGTAGGCAGTTGATGTAGGCAGCGTTAAAACATGTCGGCAATGGATGAACAAGAAATTGCCGCTGGGATACTCGATCTGCAAGTATTTGCAAGTCGAATGTGTTAGAATTTTAGAACTTATGTATTAGGAGTCATCATGGCAGTTCAGCAGAATAAGAAGTCCCCGTCGAAGCGCGGCATGCACCGTTCGCACGATTTCCTGACCGCACCGAACCTGGCAGTCGAGCCGACCACCGGCGAAACCCACCTGCGTCACCACATCAGCCCGAACGGTTTCTACCGTGGTCGCAAAGTCCTGAAGACCAAGAACGACGAGTAATCGACGTCTTGTCCTTTAGTACCATGAAAGCGGTGCAACGTATGATTTCTGCGTCGCACCGCTTTTTCTTTCGCATTTTCGTTTTTTGCGGCTGCAAATCTAGCTTGCACTCCGTCATTTTGAATTGCGCGGAACCCGGCGGGCCACGAGCCACGCCCCGATCCCATCTTGCCGCCCGCTTTGCGTGAGCCGGCATCCCCCAGCAAATGACAATCACAATTTCCATTGACTGCATGGGCGGCGACCACGGCCCCTCAGTTACCATTCCGGCAGCCATCTCCTTCCTGAAAAAACAATCCGACGTTCACCTGATCCTGGTGGGCCTGGAAGAGACGCTGCGCGCAGAACTCAAGAAACATCGCGCGGAAGCGCATCCCCGACTCACCGTCAAGAACGCCACCGAAGTCGTCACCATGGACGACCCCGTCGAGATCGCCCTGCGCAAGAAGAAGGATTCGTCCATGCGCGTGGCCGTCGAGCTGGTCAAGGACGGCAGCGCCAATGCCAGCGTTTCCGCCGGCAATACCGGCGCCCTGATGGCCGTCTCGCGCTATGTGCTCAAGACCATGGCCGGCGTCGACCGCCCGGCGATCTGCTCGATCATGCCGAACCAGAAAGGCGGACCGACCTATATGCTCGACCTCGGCGCCAACGTCGACTGCGAGCCGCATCACCTGCACCAGTTCGCCATCATGGGTTCGGTGCTGTGCTCGGCCATGGAGCGCAATCCGCGCCCGACCATCGGCCTGCTGAACGTCGGCACCGAAGAGATCAAGGGCAATGACGTGGTGAAAGCCACCGGCCAGATCCTGAAAGCCGACCACGAACGCGGTAAACTGAATTTCTACGGCAACGTCGAAGGCAACGACATCTTCAAGGGCACGGTTGACGTGGTCGTCTGCGACGGCTTCGTCGGCAACGTCACGCTGAAGGCGGTCGAAGGCCTGTCGCGCTTCGTCAAGTCGGTGTTCACCGAGAACATCCTGTCGATGGCCGGCGCGCTGCTGGCGCGCAAGTCGTTGAAAAAACTGAACCCGGAACGCTACAACGGCGCCAGCCTGCTGGGCCTGAAGGGTCTGGTGTTCAAGAGCCACGGCGGGGCGAACGCCTATGCCTTCGAATGGGCGCTCCAGCGCGCCTTTGACGCAGCAAAATACGATGTACAAGAGCAGCTGTCGGCCCTGATCGCCGAACTGATGCCGACGTCGCCCGGCGAGCAGGCAAGCCAGGCGTAAGCAAACCTAGCAGGATGGTGGAGAGATGACTGTCTACAGCAAGATCACCGGTACCGGCAGCTACCTGCCGGCCAAGCGCGTCACCAACGATGAACTCGCGGCCCAGCTGGCCGAGAAGGGCATCGAGACCTCCGACGAATGGATCGTGACCCGCAGCGGCATTTCGAGCCGCCACTATGCGGCCGCCGACGAAAACGCGTCCGACCTGGCCGTGCACGCCGCGCGCAAGGCGCTGGAAAGCGCCGGCAAGAGCCCGAGCGACATCGACCTCGTCATCGTCGCCAGCTCCACCCCCGACTTCCACGGCAGCTTCCCGAGCACCGCCTGCATCGTGCAGACCAAGCTGGGCATGGCCAACAACAGCGCCGCGTTCGACGTGCAGGCCGTGTGCAGCGGCTTCGTCTACGCGGTCTCGACCGCCGACGCCTTCATCCGCGCCGGCGTGTACAAGCGCGTGCTCGTGATCGGTGCGGAAGTGTTCTCGCGCATCCTTGACTTCAATGACCGCACCACCTGCGTCCTGTTCGGCGACGGCGCCGGCGCCGTCGTCCTGGAAGCATCCGAAGAACCAGGCGTGCTGGCCACCAAGCTGCACGCCGACGGCAGCCACGCCGACATCCTGTCGATCCCGGGCAACCTGGCCGGCGGCGCCGTGGCCGGCAGCGGCTTCCTCTACATGGACGGGCCGGCGGTCTTCAAGCTGGCCGTCACCGTGCTGGAAGAAGTCGCCAAGGAAGCGCTCGAACACGCTAAGATGCAGCCGTCGGACGTCGACTGGCTGATCCCGCACCAGGCCAACCTGCGTATCATGAAGGGCACGGCCAAGAAGCTGGGCCTGCCGATGGAAAAGATGGTCGTCACCGTCGACCAGCACGGCAACACTTCGGCCGCCTCGATCCCGCTGGCGCTGGACGCAGCCGTGCGCGATGGCCGCATCCGGAAGGGCCAGAATGTGCTGATGGAAGGCGTCGGCGGCGGCTTCACCTGGGGCGCGATCCTCGCCCGCATGTAATTTGTTTCATGCCGCGGCATATGCACTGCGGCGATTCGTAGGGTGGTCGGCTCTGCCGACCGCGCGTTCAGCCAGTACAAGCGTGACCACGGCGCATCCGTGAGTTGGACGCGCGGTCGGCGAAGCCGACCACCCTACGGTGAACCACGACATTTCCGAACAGAGAGAACAAGAACATGAGCAAATTCGCATTCCTGTTTACGGGCCAGGGCGCCCAGGCCGTCGGCATGCTGAACGGCTTCGCCGGCAACCCGGTCGTCGAACAGACCGTGCTCGAGGCCTCGGAAGCCCTCGGCTTCGACCTCGGCAAGCTGATCGCCGAAGGCCCGAAGGAAGACCTCGACCTCACTACCAACACCCAGCCGGTCATGCTGACCGCAGCCGTGGCGGTGTACCGCGCCTGGATCGCCGCCGGCGGCCCGGTGCCGAACCTGGTGGCCGGCCACAGCCTGGGCGAATACTCGGCCCTGGTCGCCGCCGGCGTGATCAAGTTCAAGGACGCGGTGCCGCTGGTGCGCTTCCGCGCCCAGTCGATGCAGGACGCGGTGCCGGTGGGGCAGGGCGGCATGGCCGTCGTGCTGGGCCTGCAGGCCGACGACGTGCGCGCCGTCTGCACCGAGGCCGCGCAGGGCGAAGTGGTCGAGGCCGTGAACTTCAACGAACCGACCCAGATCGTCATCGCCGGCCACGCCGCCGCGATCGACCGCGCCTGCGAGATCGCCAAGGCCAAGGGCGCCAAGCGCGCCATGAAGCTGGCGGTGTCGGCGCCTTTCCACTCGTCCTTGCTCAAACCCGCATCCGACCGCTTGCGCGAGTACATGGAAAACATCGAATTCTCCGCACCGCAGATCGACTTGATCAACAACGTGGACGTCGCTATCCTGCACGATCCGGCTGCGATCAAGGATGCCCTGGTGCGCCAGGCCGCCGGTCCGGTGCGCTGGGTCGAGACCATGCAGAAGGTGGCGGCAAGCGGTGTGACCCAGGTCATCGAGTGCGCACCGAGCAAGACCCTGATCGGCATGGCCAAGCGCATCGACCCGGTCCTGGTCGGCGAAGCCCTGGTCGACCAGGCCTCGCTCGAGCGCGTGCTGGCCGCCGTCAAGGCCGCCTGAACAAACACATAAGAAGAGGAACAGCATGAATCTGGAAAACCAAGTCGCCCTCGTCACCGGCGCATCGCGCGGCATCGGCAAGGCCATCGCACTGGAACTGGCCCGCCAGGGCGCCAAGGTCGTCGGCACCGCCACCAGCGAATCCGGCGCGGCGGCCATCACCGAATACCTGAAGGAATTCGGCGGCAAGGGCCTGGTCCTGAACGTGACCGATGCCGCGAACTGCGAAGCCGTGGTCGGCGACGTGCAGAAGTCCTTCGGCAGCCTGTCCATCCTCGTCAACAATGCCGGCATCACCCAGGACAACCTGGCCATGCGCATGAAGGACGAGGAGTGGGATTCGGTCATTCTGACCAACCTGACCGCCGTCGGCCGCCTGTCGCGCCTGGTGCTGCGCGGGATGATGAAGGCCAAGCACGGCCGCATCATCAACATCACCTCGGTGGTGGGCGCCTCGGGCAATCCGGGCCAGATGAACTACGCCGCCGCCAAGGCCGGCGTGGCCGGCATGACCCGCGCCCTGGCGCGCGAGATCGGCAGCCGCAACATCACCGTCAACTGCGTGGCGCCGGGCTTCATCGATACCGACATGACCCGCGCCCTGGGCGAAGGCCAGCACGAAGCGCTGCTCACCCAGATCCCGCTGGGCCGCCTGGGCCAGCCGGAAGACATCGCCCATGCGGTGGCCTTCCTTTCCGGCCCACAGGCCGCATATATCACCGGCACCGAGCTGCATGTGAATGGCGGCATGTACATGAATTAAGAGGTTTAATAGAGGCGAAACGCCGGATGGACGCAGCATTGCGGAAGAAAATCCGGCGTGTACGCCTCTTTTAGCAGTAATTTCGGTGGAAATAGTCGCAATCGCCGAAAGTAGTTTTTCATCGCGCAAACCTGATAAAATGCGCGCACTTTCCGCAACACATACCTTAATGGAGCCATAACATGTCGGATATCGAACAACGCGTTAAAAAAATCGTCGCTGAGCAACTGGGCGTTGCAGAAGCAGACATCAAAATCGAATCCTCGTTCGTTGACGACCTCGGCGCTGACTCGCTGGACACCGTGGAACTGGTGATGGCACTGGAAGACGAGTTCGAAATGGAAATCCCTGACGAGCAGGCTGAGAAGATCACCACCGTCAAGCAAGCCATCGACTACGCAACCGCGCACGTCAAGGCCTAAGCTGTAGCTGTCGCTTTAAAAGTTTCTGGGAGAATCGCTTGAGCCGTTCACGCAACCGCCGTGTCGTCGTTACCGGCCTGGGCTGCATTTCACCAATCGGCAACACCATTGCCGAGGCGTGGGACGCGGCGCTGGCTGGTAAGTCGGGCATTGCCAACATTACCAAGTTCGATGCCTCGCAGTTCACGACCCGTTTCGCCGGCGAAGTGAAGAACTTCAATGTCGAGGAATACCTGCCGGGCAAGGAAGGCCGTCATATGGATAGCTTTATCCATTACGGCATGGCCGCCGGCATCCAGGCCCTGCAGGATTCGGGCCTGGTCGTGACCGAGGAAAACGCGGACCGCATCGGTGTGACCATCGGTTCGGGCATCGGTGGCCTGCCGATGATCGAAGCCACCAAGGAAGAATACACGGCCAAGGGTCCGCGCCGGATCTCGCCGTTCTTCGTCCCGGCATCGATCATCAACATGATCTCGGGCGATCTCTCGATCAAATTCGGCCTGCGTGGCCCGAACCTGGCGATCGTCACCGCCTGCACCACCGGCCTGCACTGCATCGGCGCGGCCGCCCGCCTGATCGAATACGGCGACGCGGACGTGATGATCGCCGGCGGCGCCGAGTCGACCGTCTCGCCGCTGGGCCTGGGCGGCTTCGCCTCGGCACGCGCGCTGTCCACCCGCAACGACGACCCGACCACCGCGTCGCGTCCGTGGGACAAGGACCGCGACGGCTTCGTGCTGGGCGAGGGCGCCGGCGTGATGGTGCTCGAAGAGTACGAACACGCGGTCGCGCGCGGCGCGAAGATCTATGCGGAAGTCATCGGCTTCGGCATGAGCGCGGACGCCAACCACATCACCTCGCCGGTCGAGGATGGCAGCGGCGCAGCCCGTTGCATGGTGGCGGCACTGCACAACGCCGGCATCAATGCCAGCGAAGTCCAGTACGTCAACGCGCACGGCACCTCGACGCCGCTGGGCGACGTGGCGGAAGTGCGCGGCATCAAGCGCGTCTTCGGCGACCACGCCAAGGGTGGCCTCGTCGTGAACTCCACCAAGTCGATGACCGGTCACCTGCTGGGTGGCGCGGGCGGCCTGGAATCGGTGTTCACCGTGCTGGCGATCCACAATCAGGTCTCGCCGCCGACGATCAACATCTTCAACCAGGATCCGGAGTGCGACCTGGACTTCGTCGCCAACACGGCGCGCGACATGCGCATCGATTACGCGGTGAAGAACTCCTTCGGCTTCGGCGGTACCAATGGTACCCTGGTGTTCGCAAAAGTCTGAGCATTCGCTTGAACTGACTCCGCCCGTCCCGGTCTAACCGGGATGGGCGCCTGCCAGCCTCGACCGTCCGGTCCTGCGCTTTTCCCCGCAAGTCCTCCCGCCCCTGGCCCCGGCCCGTGGCGCCCGCCGTACCTCCAAACACACCATGTCGATCGCGATGACCGTCGTCGTTGCGCCTTCGCGTCGGCTGCGCATGCTCGCCGCCGGATTCGGCGCATCCCTCGCCGCAGCGGCGCTCGCCGCGGGTCTGCTGTCGCCTGTCCACACACCTGCGGGAACCCTTGTCGCGGCCACGCTGCTGTTCGCCGGCCTATGCCTGCTGCATGCTGCGCTGCGTCCTGCAATGGTGCATCGCATTGATATTTCTGGAGTCGGTCGGCTACGCCTGACGGTACAACAAGATCTGCGGCCCGACGCGCCTGGCGGCATGCAGGTGGCGCTTTTGCCGGGTTCGACGCTGTGGCCGCAGCTGATGCTGCTGCGCCTCGCACCCGTGGATGCCGCCGGCGGCAGGGCGGGCCGAGGGTGCTGCGTTGTCGTTTTCCCCGACAGCGTGGCGCCGGACGCCTTCCGTGCCCTTGCGGTGGCGCTCGGCGCCGTGGCCGGGCTGGGCGCCGTGGTGGTAAACGAACGCGAAATAGGTTGAACTTATTGCAGCGAGCCAACTCTTATTGCAGGAGGACCGCTCGCTGCCGACGGGGCATGGTCCGTGACGACAGAACGCGAGGGTGATCAAGTGTTGGTGGAGCGCGTCCAGGCCGGGGACCGGCAGGCGTTCGACCTGCTCGTGGCCAAATACCAGCGCCGCCTGATGCGCCTGGTGTCGCGCCTCGTCCACGATCCGGCCGAAGCCGAGGACGTGGTCCAGGAAACCTTCATCAAGGCTTTCCGCGCACTGCGTCATTTCCGCGGCGATTCAGCCTTCTACACCTGGCTGTACCGCATCGGAATCAACACGGCGAAGAATTTTCTCGTCACCCAGGGCCGCAGGGCGCCGACCTCCACCGAGGCCGATGCCGAGCGGGCCGAGGGCTTCGAGGACGCGGACAGCCTCAGGGATATCAACACGCCGGAGTCGGTGCTGGCGAGCAAGCAGATTGCGCACACGGTGAATGCGGCGATGGAAGCCCTGCCGCTGGAATTGCGAACCGCAATCGTCTTGCGTGAAATTGAAGGATTGAGCTACGAAGAAATTTCCGAAGTGATGTCGTGTCCGATTGGCACCGTGCGCAGCCGAATTTTCCGTGCACGTGAGGTAATCGCCGAGAAATTGCGCCCATTGCTCGATTACCCGGTTGACAAACGTCGCTAGGTGGCGGGATCGTAGATGGGAACGGCAAATTGAACATACCGACGATGGCGACGGGCAAGAAGATGGACACGAACAAGAAAATGCGCGACTACATATCCGCCTTTGCGGACGGCGAGCTGCCGGACGCCGACCTCGAACTGGCCCTGGCGGCCCTGCGCGAGGCCGACGGCCGCGAAGCCTGGCGGCTCTACCACGAGATCAGCGACGCCCTGCGCGCCGAGCCGGCCGCGCCGAGCCTGTCGCCCGGCTTCGCCGAACGCCTGGCGGCGCGGCTGGCGGCCGAGCCCACGCCCCTGCGGCGCGGAGCGGGCAGGGCGCCGCTCCCCACCGATGCGCTGGCCAAGATCGCACCCGGCGTGGTGGTGGGCGCGGATCCGGTCGATGGCGCCGGCGAGGAGGCGCAGCCCGTGACCACGCTGGCCCCGCTGGACGGGCCGGCCAAGGAATCGCGGAAACGATTGACCTAGCTTGCCGCGCAAGTATCCATAGGGCTATTTCCATTCCTTCTGGCCAAAGGAGTCCCCCATCCGGTGGGGGCACGGGATAAGGCCGGGGCGCGCGACAAAGTGGCGATTTTGGCTTACCATAAAGTCAATCTCAGCCTTGATATCGCCAATCCATGTCCCGACCACTTGCCCGTCTGTTCCTTTCGGCCGCGCTGCTGTCCGGCCTGTCGCTCACTGCCCATGCCGCCGAAGTTGCCAATGCCGCCGCCGCGCAACCCGTGCCCGCCACGCCGACGCTCGTCACCGGCCTGCCCGACTTCTCGAACCTGATCGACAAGGTCGGGCCGGCCGTCGTCAACATCCGCACCACCGAGCGCGTCACCCGCGGCCAGGGCGCCCCGGGAGAGGAAGAGATGCAGGAGTTCCTGCGCCGCTTCTTCGGCGGCCAGATGCCGACACCGCGCGGGCGCCGGGCGCCCCCTGGGCAGGGCGGGCAGGAAGAACAGGTGGCGCGCGGCGTCGGCTCCGGCTTCATCATCTCGCAGGACGGCTTCGTGCTGACCAATGCCCACGTGGTGGAGGGCGCCGACGAGGTCACCGTGACCCTCACCGACCGCCGCGAGTTCAAGGCCAAGGTGCTGGGCGCCGACCGCCGCTCCGACGTCGCCCTGCTGAAGCTGGCCGCCAACAACCTGCCTTACCTGCGCACCGGCGACTCGAGCAAGATCCGGGTTGGCGAGTGGGTGGTGGCGATCGGTTCGCCCTTCAACCTCGATAATACCGTCACCGCCGGCATCATCTCGGCCAAGTCGCGCGATACCGGCGAATACCTGCCGCTGATCCAGTCCGACGTCGCCGTCAACCCCGGCAACTCCGGCGGCCCGCTCATCAATATGCGCGGGGAGGTCATCGGCATCAACTCGCAGATCGCCACGCTGTCCGGCGCCTACAACGGCATTTCCTTCGCCGTACCGATCGACGAGGTGATGCGCGTCGCCGACCAGCTCAAGACCACCGGCAAGGTCACCCGCGGCCGCCTGGGCGTGCAGATCAGCGAAGTCACCAAGGACGTCGCCGAGTCGCTCGGCCTGGGCAAGGCGCGCGGCGCCGAAGTCTCGATGGTCGAAGCCGGCGGGCCGGCGGAGAAGGGCGGCATCAAGGTCGGCGACATCATCCTGAAGTTCAATGGCCAGCCGATCGAGACCACCCGCGACCTGCCGCGCCTGGTGGGCGCGACCAAGGTCGGCACCCGCGCCACCGTCACCGTCTGGCGCCGCGGCGCCCAGCTCGACGTGCCGGTGACCATCGTCGAACTGCAGGAAGAGCGCAGCCCGACCGCCCGTCCGACGCCGAAGAAGCCAAGCCCTGGCGCTGCCCCGAATGCGCTCGGCCTGGTCGTCACCGACATCAGCCCGGCCCAGCGCGGCGAACTGGGTGTGGACGGCGGCGTGCTGGTCGAGAACGCCGACGGCAGCGCGGCGACGGCCGGCATCCGTCCGGGCGACGTGATCTCGCAGGTCGGCAATACGGCGGTGGCGAACGCGGCCCAGTTCAATGCCCTGGTCGCCAAGCTCGATCCGAAGAAGCCGGTGGCCCTGCTGGTACGTCGCGAGAACGTGTCGCAATACGTCGTCGTGAAGCCGCGCCAATAATGTCGCAGCCGACCCGGGTGGTTCCCTTCACGCTGTATTCGCGCAGCTACTGCCACCTCTGCGAAGACATGCTGCAGGCCTTGCTGGCCTTGCAGCAGCAGGGCGAGCGCTTCGAGGTACAGGTCGTCGACGTCGACGCTGACCCGGCGCTCGTCGCCCGCTTCGACGAACTGGTGCCGGTCCTGTACGGCGACCCGGCGGGTGCCGAACTGTGTCATTACTTCCTCGACGCGGCCGCTGCGCGCGGCTGGGCGGACGCCCGCACCGTCGCCGCGGCTTGAATCCGCCCCTCCAGCGCCGCATATTCTCCTTGCCGACACGCAAAAACGGCGCTTTCTGCCCCTCTCCAGGGTCAAAACCGGGCTTTCCCGCCCGGAATCCGGTAAAATGCCGGGTCGGAAAAGCCCGCGCTGATCTTCGGGCTGTTCCCAGCACCATCAAGGCGCTTCGGCCGGGGCCGGCATGCCCCCACGGAGCGCTTTTTTGCATTGTCCGGTTGCCTTAGTCGACCGTATCCGTCGTACCGTCGCCGCCCCAATCGCGGCCCTTTTGGTTTTGAGCTTGTTAATGAACAACATACGTAACTTTTCCATCATCGCCCACATCGACCACGGCAAATCGACCCTGGCCGACCGCATCATCCAGCTGTGCGGCGGGCTGTCGGAACGCGAAATGGATGCGCAGGTGCTCGACTCGATGGACCTGGAGCGCGAGCGCGGCATCACCATCAAGGCCCAGACCGCGGCGCTGCAGTACAAGGCGCGCGATGGCCAGACCTATAACCTGAACCTGATCGACACCCCGGGCCACGTCGACTTCTCCTACGAAGTCTCGCGCTCGCTGTCGGCCTGCGAAGGCGCGCTGCTGGTGGTCGATGCCTCCCAGGGCGTGGAAGCCCAGACCGTCGCCAACTGCTACACCGCCCTCGACCTGGGCGTGGAAGTGGTGCCGATCCTGAACAAGATCGACCTGCCGCACGCCGATCCGGACAACGCCAAGAAGGAAATCGAGGACGTGATCGGCATCGACGCGTCCGACGCCACCACCTGCTCGGCCAAGACCGGCCTGGGCGTGGAAGACGTGCTGGAAACCCTGATCGCGAAGGTTCCGCCGCCCACGGGCGACAAGGATGCGCCGCTGCAGGCCCTGATCGTCGATTCCTGGTACGACCCCTATGTCGGTGTCGTGATGCTGGTGCGCGTGGTCAATGGCACCCTGCGCCCGAAAGAGAAGATCCTCCTGATGGCAACCGGTTCCGTGAACCTGGTCGAGAGCGTCGGCGTGTTCACGCCGCGTTCGGTGTCGCTGCAAGAACTGTCGGCAGGGCAGGTGGGCTTCATCATCGCCGGCATCAAGGAACTGACCGCCGCCAAGGTGGGCGACACCGTCACCCTGGCAGCCAAGCCTGCGCCGGAACCGCTGCCGGGCTTCAAGGAAGTCCAGCCGCAGGTCTTCGCCGGCCTGTTCCCGGTCGAAGCCAACCAGTACGACGCGCTGCGCGACTCGCTGGAAAAGCTGAAGCTGAACGACGCCGCCCTGATGTACGAGCCGGAAGTGTCGCAGGCGCTGGGCTTCGGCTTCCGCTGCGGCTTCCTGGGCCTGCTGCACATGGAGATCGTGCAGGAGCGCCTCGAGCGCGAGTTCGACATGGACCTGATCACCACCGCGCCGACCGTGGTGTACGAGGTCGAGATGCGCGATGGCACCATGGTCCGCGTCGACAACCCGTCGAAGATGCCGGAGCCGTCCAAGATCAACGAGGTGCGCGAGCCGATCGTCGACGTCAACCTGTACATGCCGCAAGAGTATGTTGGCGCGGTCATGACCCTGTGTAACGGCAAGCGCGGCGTCCAGATGGACATGGCCTACCACGGCCGCCAGGTCAAGCTGCACTACGAGATCCCGATGGCGGAAATCGTGCTGGACTTCTTCGACCGCCTGAAGTCGACCTCGCGCGGCTACGCCTCGATGGACTACGAGTTCAAGGAATACCGCGCCGCCGACGTCGTCAAGGTCGACATGCTGATCAACAGCGAGAAGGTCGATGCGCTGGCGATCATCGTGCACCGCGCCAACGCGCCTTACCGCGGACGCCAGGTAGCGGCCAAGATGCGCGAACTGATCCCGCGCCAGATGTTCGACGTGGCGATCCAGGCCGCGATCGGCGCCACCATCATCTCGCGCGAGAACGTCAAGGCGCTGCGCAAGAACGTGCTGGCCAAGTGCTATGGCGGCGACATCTCGCGCAAGAAGAAGCTGCTGGAGAAGCAGAAGGCTGGCAAGAAGCGCATGAAACAGGTCGGTTCCGTGGAGATTCCGCAGGAAGCCTTCCTCGCCATCCTCCAGGTGGAAGAAAAATAATGAACTTGCAACCCATTCTGGGCAACTTCGCCCTGATCCTGTTCGTCTTGATGGTCATCACGGGCGTCATCTGGTGCCTGGATGTGTTCGTTCTCGCCAAGCAGCGCCGCCGCGCTGCCGACGCGGCCCTGCGCGAATACGATGCGCGTAACGCCAAGCTGCAGGCCGAGGGCATCAAGCCCGATACGAGCAAGCGCGCCGAGATCGAGCAGGGCATTCTCCGCCAGCCGGTCTGGATCGAGTACTCGGGCAGCTTCTTCCCGGTGATCGCCCTGGTCTTCGTGCTGCGCTCCTTCCTGTGGGAGCCGTTCAAGATCCCGTCCTCGTCGATGGTGCCGACCCTGCTGGTGGGCGACTTCATCCTCGTGAACAAGTACGCCTACGGCATCCGCCTGCCGATCGTGAACCAGAAGATCATCGAGATCGGTGACCCGCAGCGCGGCGACGTGATGGTGTTCAAGTATCCGAAGGACATGAGCCAGGACTACATCAAGCGTGTCGTTGGCGTGCCGGGTGATAAGATTACCTACGAAAACAAGCGCCTGACCGTGAACGGCAAGCCGGTGGAATACACCCCGCTGGACGACTACCTGGACGACCAGCATCCGATCTACCACAAGCAGTTCATGGAGAATCTGGCGGGCGTACCGCATCGTATCCTGAACACGGACAACAAGCGCACGCTCGACCTCGGCGCTGTCGAGAATTTCCCGCATCGTGAAGCCTGCGAGTACACCTACGATAAATTTACCTGTATCGTACCGGAGGGCAACTATTTCATGATGGGCGATAACCGCGACAACAGTGCCGACAGCCGCTATTGGGGCTTCGTACCGGACAAGAACATTGTTGGCAAGGCGATCGTCGTCTGGATGAACTTCGGCAATCCGAAACGGATTGGCGGCATCCAGTAACAACGGAGAAAACCAATGTTCACTTCGCGTCAACCGCAATCCTTCTCGCGCCAGGCCGGCATTTCGCTGACCGGACTGATCTTCGTCCTGGCCGTGCTCGGCGTCGCCGCCGTGTTCGCCATGAAGCTGATTCCGACCTATATGGAGTACAGTGCGATCAAGGGAGCAATGCAGCGCGCGAAGGAAACCGGCGGCACGAACCGCGAAATGCAGGTAGCCTTCGACAAGAACGCCGACATGAACAACGTCACCGCCATCCGTGGCGCCGACCTCGTCATCACCCGCGACAACGGCGAACCGCAGCTCAGCTTCGCCTACGAGAAGCGGGTATCGCTGATGGGCAATGTCAGCCTGGTGATCGACTACGAAGGCACCACCGATCCGAGCGGCGAGGTGGCCGCCAAGGACGCTCCCGCAGAAGGCGGACAGTAAAACCGCGCCCGGGCAGCCGGGTGCTATCAAGAGACACGATGAATCTACAGTTATTGCAAACGCGCCTGGCTTACACCTTCCGGGACACGGGCCTGCTCCAGCAAGCCCTGACCCACCGTAGCCATAGCGCGGTGCATAACGAACGCCTGGAATTCCTCGGCGACTCGATCCTGAACTGCGTGGTCGCCTCGATCCTGTACGAACGTTTCACCAACCTGGACGAGGGCGACCTGTCGCGCCTGCGCGCCAACCTGGTCAAGCAGCAGTCGCTGTTCGAGATCGCCCAGAAGCTCGAGCTCTCGCAGTTCCTGCGCCTGGGCGAGGGCGAGCTGAAATCGGGCGGCTTCCGCCGTCCCTCGATCCTGGCCGACACCCTGGAAGCCCTGCTGGGCGCGATCTTCCTCGACACCGGTTTCGATGCCGCGCGCGACGTGATCCGCGCCTTCATCATTCCGCTGCTGGATACCGTCGATCCGGCCACCCTGGGCAAGGATGCCAAGACCCTGCTGCAGGAATTCCTGCAGAGCAAGAAGATCTCGCTGCCGACCTATAACGTGGTGGCGACCCATGGCGCCGCCCACAGCCAGGAATTCGAGGTCGAATGCCTGGTGCCCAAGCTGAACGTGCAGGTCTTCGGCCGTGGCGGCAGCCGCCGCGCCGGCGAGCAGGCCGCCGCCCGGCTGGCACTCGAGGCCGCCCAGGCGGCCCTGACCAAGTCGCCGTCCAGCCGCAAGAGCAAACCGCGCGCTGCCCAGCTGAAACTGGGCATCGGCACCATCCAGGGCGATACGGCTTCGGCGCCAACGGAACAACCAGGAAATACACCAGCATGAGCACCACCCCAGAACAATTCCGCTGCGGCTATATCGCCATCGTCGGCCGCCCGAACGTCGGCAAGTCGACCCTGATGAACGTGCTGATCGGCGCCAAGGTGTCGATCACCTCGCGCAAGGCCCAGACCACGCGCCACCGCATCACCGGCATCCAGACCCGTGACGACGCCCAGTACATCTACGTCGACACGCCGGGCTTCCAGACCCGCCATGCGAATGCGCTGAACAAGACGCTGAACAAGACCGTCTCGAACACGCTCACTTCTTCGGACGTGATCCTGTTCCTGGTCGAGGCGGGCACCTTCGGCCCGGCCGACCAGCAGGTGCTGGACCTGCTGCCGAAGAACGTGCCGGTGGTGCTGGTCATCAATAAATCGGACCGCATGAAGGACAAGGCCGTCCTGATGCCGTTTGCGCAGAAGGTTGCGGCCCTGCGCGACTTCGCCGCCATCGTGCCGGTGTCGGCCAAGATGCGTTTCCAGGTCGATGCCCTGGAAGCCGAGATCAAGCGCCACCTGCCGGAAAACCCGCCGGTCTTCGGCCCGGACGACATCACCGACCGCAGCGAAAAATTCCTCGCCGCCGAGATCGTGCGCGAAAAAGTGTTCCGCCTGCTGGGCGACGAGCTGCCCTACACGAGCACCGTGCTGGTCGAACAGTTCCAGCAGGAGGGCAATCTGCGCCGCATCTTCTGCGCCATCCTGGTCGAGCGCGATACCCACAAGTCCATGATCATTGGGAACAAGGGAGCGCGCCTGAAAGAGATCTCGACCCAGTCGCGCCTGGACATGGAAAAGCTGTTCGGTGGCCCGGTGTACCTGGAAATCTGGGTCAAGGTAAAATCAGGGTGGGCCGACAACGAAGCCGGCCTGCGCGCCTACGGTTACGAGTAATCCCTGGAGGCCGTTCTAGAGCGCATGCCCAGCACAGACGACCTCATCGACACGCCGGAACAGGCTGTTCCGGCGACTGCAAAACGCAGCCGCCCACCCGTACGCGACACCCGCGTGACGGGCCAGCCCGGCTTCGTCCTGCACAGCTACCCCTACAAGGAAACCAGCCTCATCGTGGACATGTTCACGCGCGACTTCGGCCGCGTGGGCGTGGTCGCGAAGGGCGCCAAGCGGCCGCTCTCCAAACTGCGCGGCGTGCTGCAGACCTTCCAGCCGCTCTCGCTCTCCTTCAGCGGCAAGTCGGAACTGCGCACCCTGATCGACGCCGAGTGGGTGGGCGGCATGCTGCCGCTGGAGCGGACCGCGCTGCTGTGCGGCTTTTATCTCAACGAGCTGCTGGTGAAGCTGCTGGCCCGCGATGACAAGCATCCGGCCCTGTTCGACCACTATGTCTCGACCTTGAACCAGCTGGCCCATGGCGAGCCGCCGCCCATCGTCTTGCGAAAGTTCGAACGGGCCCTACTTAAGGAAACGGGCGTCGCCGCCGACCTGGGGCGCTGCACGACGACGCGTGGGCCCGTGGACCCGGCCTGCGACTATGTGGTCGACCCCGAGAAGGGCGCGCGCGAGGCACTGCCCGCCGACGTCTGGCCTGTCGTGAGCGGCAAGACCCTGCTCGACATGGAGGGCGAGGACTACAGCGACCCGGCCACCCAGGCGCAGAGCAAGCAGCTGATGCGCTTCCTGCTGGCCCACCACCTGAACGGCGCGCCGCTGAACACGCGCCAGATATTGATCGACCTCAGCCAGCTTTAATTAACGATAGAACCGACATGAGCTTCCTCCAACCCGCAGGCCCCGTCATCGACCTGGGCGTCAACATCGACCACATCGCCACCGTGCGTAACGCCCGCGGCACCAGCTATCCGGACCCGATCCGCGCCGCGCTGCTGGCCGAGCAGGCCGGCGCCGACCTGATCACCCTGCACCTGCGTGAAGACCGCCGCCACATCAAGGATGCGGACGTGCTGGCCCTGCGCCCGCAGCTGGCCACCCGCATGAACCTGGAGGCGGCCGTCACCACCGAGATGATCGACTTCGCCTGCCGCGTGAAGCCCCAGGACGTGTGCCTGGTGCCCGAGCGCCGCGAAGAGGTGACCACCGAGGGCGGCCTGGACGTGATCCGCTACTACAAGGAAGTGGAAGCCGCGGTGAAGCAGCTGAAGGAAGAGGGCATCCGCGTCTCGCTCTTCATCGATGCGGACGAAGCCCAGATCGAGGCGGCGAAGAACGTGGGCGCGACCGTGATCGAGCTGCATACGGGCCGCTATGCGGAAGCGGAAGGCGAGGAAGCGCTGCGCGAGATCGAGCGCATCAAGGCGGGCGTGCATGCGGGCGCTTCGCGCGGCCTGCGCGTGAACGCCGGCCACGGCCTGCACTACACGAACGTCCAGCCGATCGCGGCCATCCCCGACATCCACGAGCTGAACATCGGCCACGCCATCGTCGCCCATGCCCTGTTCGCTGGCTGGGAGAACGCGGTGCGCGAGATGAAGGCGATCATGGTCGCCGCGCGCCTGGGCGTGCGGTACGGGCAGGGTGCGTAAATGATCTACGGGATCGGCACCGACATCGTCCAGATCTCGCGTGTCGAGGCGGCCCTTCTACGGAGCGGGCCGCGCTTCGCCGAGAAGATCCTCGGCCCCGAGGAACTGGTGAAGTACCATGCACGCAGCGCGAAACATGCGGTGCGGGGACTGCGTTTCCTGGCCACGCGCTTCTCGGCCAAGGAAGCGTTTTCGAAGGCGATCGGGCTGGGCATGCGCATGCCCATGACCTGGCGCTCGGCCCAGATGTTCAACGCGCCCGGCGGCAAGCCGACCATCGTGTGCAGCGGGGCATTGGCGGAATTCATGCGCGCGAATGGCTTGAGCGCGCAGGTGTCGATCAGCGACGAGGCGGATTATGCCGTGGCTTTCGTGATCGTGACCAAGGACGTGGCCGCATAAGGTAGAAGTGAGCAGGACGTGAGCAAGGAAGAGCAGGGCTCCGCGCAAGAGGCGGTCGCCCATGTGGCGAGCGGCGGGGCGGCGATGCCGGCGCCGGCAGCAAAACCGGCGCGCATCGGCGCCGCCAGACCCAGGATCAGGAAACAGGAGTCGGTCGCGCCACGGGTGCGGCCGGACAGTTGGCAGGCCATGAAAGAAGAATTGAAAGCGACATTGAAGGGCGACGCCGCGCAACCGGTGCAGCCGAGCGAAGCGGCGCGCGAACAGGTGCTCGCCACGGTGGCGAAACTGCCTGGTCTGCCGGGCGTCTACCGCTACTTCGACGCCAACCAGAACGTGCTCTACGTGGGCAAGGCGCGCAACCTCAAGAACCGCGTCTCGAGCTACTTCCAGAAGAACCTCTCGAGCCCGCGCATCGCCATGATGGTGTCGCAGATCGCGCACCTGGAAACGACGGTGACGAGCAGCGAGGCGGAAGCGCTGATCCTGGAAAACAACCTGATCAAGACGCTCAAGCCGCGCTACAACATCCTGTTCCGCGACGATAAATCGTACCCCTACATCCGCATCACCGGCGGAGAAGCGCCGCGCCTGGGCTACTACCGCGGCGCGCTCGACAAGAAGAACCAGTACTTCGGTCCTTTCCCATCCGCCTGGGCGGCCAAGGAATCGATCCAGCTGCTGCAGCGGGTCTTCCTGCTGCGCACCTGCGAGGACAGCGTCTACAGCAACCGCACGCGTCCCTGCCTGCTGCACCAGATCGGCCGCTGCAGCGCGCCCTGCGTCGACCTGATCACGCCCGAAGACTACGCGCGCGACGTCGACAACGCGGCGCGCTTCCTGCGCGGCCGCCAGACCGAGGTGCTGGCGGACCTCGAGGAGAAGATGCAGGCCTACGCGATGGAGCTCAAGTTCGAGCAGGCCGCCAGCATCCGCAACCAGATCCAGGCCTTGTCGAAGGTGCTGCACGCGCAGAGCATGGAGACGGTGGGCGACGCCGACGTCGACGTGATCGCCGTGGTGGTGCAGGGCGGCCGCGCCTGCGTGAACCTGGCCATGGTGCGCGGCGGGCGCCACCTGGGCGACCGCGCCTATTTCCCCACGCATGTGGGCGAGTCGCTCGGGGAATGTCCGATCGAGGTCGAGGTGCTGTGTGCCTTCCTGGCCCAGCACTATGCGGGCCAGTTCATCCCGGGCACGCTGATCCTGAACATCGAGTTCGACCAGCCGGAGCTGATCGTGGCCTTGAGCGAGCAGTGCGGACACCGTATCAACCTGATCTTCCAGCCGCAAGGCCAGCGCCGCCAGTGGCTGGAGATGGCCTGCAAGGGCGCCGAGATCGCGCTGGCGCGCCTGCTGTCCGAGCAGGGCTCGCAGCAGGCGCGCACCCGCGCGCTGGCCGATGTGCTGCAGCTCGACCAGGACACCCTGGATGAGCTGCGCATCGAGTGCTTCGACATCAGCCACACGGCGGGCGAGGCGACGCAAGCCTCCTGCGTGGTCTTCCACCACCACCAGATGCAGAACGGCGAGTACCGCCGCTTCAACATCAACGGCATCACGCCGGGCGACGACTACGCCGCCATGCGCCAGGTGCTGCAGCGCCGCTACGAGAAGGTGGCCAATGGGGAGGGCGTCATGCCCGACATCGTGCTGGTCGACGGCGGCAAGGGCCAGGTCGAGATGGCGCGCCAGGTCTTCGAGGAGCTGGGTCTGCCCATCTCGATGATCGTCGGCGTGGCGAAAGGGGAGGGCCGCCGCGTGGGCCTGGAGACCCTGATCTTCGCCGACGGCCGCGCGCCGCAGGAGCTGGGCAAGGAATCGGCTGCCCTGATGCTGGTGGCGATGATCCGCGACGAGGCCCACCGCTTCGCGATCACCGGCATGCGCGCCAAGCGCGCCAAGGCGAGACAAGCTTCGCGCCTGGAGGAGATCGAAGGCATCGGCGCCAAGCGCCGCCAGCGCCTGCTGGCGCGCTTCGGCGGGCTGCGTGGCGTGATCGACGCCAGCGTGGAAGACCTGATGTCGGTGGAGGGCATCTCGAGTACGCTGGCGGAAGAGATCTACCGCCAGCTGCACTGATTCCGACCGGGGCCATGCCCCGGTTTTCTTTTGGGCGTTCACATACAGACGAGTCACCTAGTCCAATTTGCAATACCCATGTAGACTAACGCCCACACTTTCATTCCCGTAATCAGTGCTTTTTCCATGCCTTTCAACATCCCGATTCTCCTGACCTGGTTACGCGTCGCGCTGATTCCCCTCGTTGTCGGTGTCTTCTACCTCCCCGCCCACTGGCTCCCGCTGGCCGACCGCAACCTGGCGGCCACGCTTGTGTTCGTGATCGCCGCCATTACCGACTGGTTCGACGGCTTTTTGGCCAGGCGCTGGAACCAGACCTCGGCCTTCGGGGCCTTCCTCGATCCGGTGGCGGATAAACTGATGGTGGCCGGCGCGCTGCTGGTGCTGGTGCAGCTGGACCGGGTCAACGCCATCATCGCCTTCATCATCATCGGCCGCGAGATCACCATCTCGGCGCTGCGTGAATGGATGGCGCAGATCGGCGCGACCAAGTCGGTGGCCGTCAGTTCGCTCGGCAAGATCAAGACCGCCGCCCAGATGACCGCGATCCCGATGCTGCTCTTCCACGATGTCATTGCCGGCATCGACACCCACTACTGGGGCGAGTACTTCCTGTGGCTGGCCGGCGTGCTGACCGTGTGGTCGATGTTCTACTACCTGCGCAAGGCCTGGCCGCTGATCAAGGAGAAGGCAGGTTCGCTTTAACGGCCCTAATGAGAAATAAGAAATGTTCGGTGTCATCCTTGACGTACGGAATAGAATCTCTATAATGCCTGCCTGTTGCGACGACATCGTTGCAGAATGAAAGACGAAGCGGGAGTAGCTCAGTTGGTAGAGCGCAACCTTGCCAAGGTTGAGGTCGAGAGTTCGAGACTCTTCTCCCGCTCCAAAGTTTCAAGATGATCAGTGCTCTGCACGATAGGCAATCTTGAAAAAATGTCAAAGTTCTGTAATAATGATTGTCCTGAACGCGGGAGTAGCTCAGTTGGTAGAGCGCAACCTTGCCAAGGTTGAGGTCGAGAGTTCGAGACTCTTCTCCCGCTCCAGTTTGCCTCACGGTGAGTTGGCGCGACAGGCGTAACAGGTAGTAAGACTCCAATGCGGGAGTAGCTCAGTTGGTAGAGCGCAACCTTGCCAAGGTTGAGGTCGAGAGTTCGAGACTCTTCTCCCGCTCCACAGGTTTTACGACAAAGATGAACTCCAATGCGGGAGTAGCTCAGTTGGTAGAGCGCAACCTTGCCAAGGTTGAGGTCGAGAGTTCGAGACTCTTCTCCCGCTCCAGAATTCTTGAGAAGATTTTCCTTCTCGGTTGACACGGCACATAACCGGCCGGGTCAACTCTCCCAAGATCACCTCTGGCGAGGTAGCAAAGCGGTTATGCAGCGGCCTGCAAAGCCGTCTAGACGGGTTCGACTCCCGTCCTCGCCTCCAGAACGTATCTAGCGCGGGCCCTTCGGGGCCCGTTGCTTTTCCAACCCGGGTCCGTGCAATTGCATTCATGACAGATGTGCAAGGCTTGCGGCAGCGCATAAGCTCATGCGGCCAGTGGCCTAAGATAGGTTCTGGCGAGGTAGCAAAGAGGTTATGCAGCGGCCTGCAAAGCCGCCGAGACAGGTTCGATTCCTGTCCTCGCCTCCAAATCAGAACGGGTCCCATTCGGGGCCCGTTTGCGTTGGTGCGCCCGGCAAAGCCGCACACCTGTCTCATCCATGCCTGGACTTCCTGCGCGCCTGCGCCTTCCGTTTTTTGCCGGGTTCTTCGCTGCGACCGCGCGGCGCTTCGTGTCCGGAACGGCACGGGCATCTGGATGCCGCCTCCGCTTTTGCTAGCTAAAAGACCAGGCCGATATCGAAACCGATATTGGAAACCCAGAAAAAGTCATTAGCTCGATCATTGTTGGGTCTCTAACATGATCTATAGCAATTCCAGTTTAAGAACTAAATTACTCATAACTAAAAAATACAGGAGACGTATGAAATCGCAAGCATCAGCACGTCCATTAGCCTTGAAGCGGACTGTCACAGCGCTGATGGGCGCCGGTCTGCTCAGCAGCGCCTCGGTGTGGGCACAAGCAGCCGCAGAGACGACGACGGAGCCGGGTGAAGCCCAGACCGTGGTCGTCACCGGCGTCAAGGCATCGCTCATCAAGAGCCTGGCGGTCAAGCGCATCAATGACCAGGTCGTGGAATCGGTTGTCGCCGAAGACATCGGCAAGCTACCCGATAACAACGTCGTCGAAGCGCTGCAGCGCGTGACGGGCATCCAGGTTACCAATCGCGCCGGCGGCGAGGTCGGCGCCTTGTCCATCCGCGGCCTGCCCGATGTCCAGACCACCTGGAACGGCCGCAACATTTTCACCGCCTCGGGCACGCAGGTCGCGCTCCAGGACATTCCCTCGACCCTGGTGCGCCAGATCGACGTCTACAAGACGCGCGACGCCAGCCAGCTGGAAACCGGCATCGCAGGCCAGATTGACGTCAAGTCGCTTCGGCCCTTCGATTTCAAGGGGCCGCAGGTGTCGCTCACGGCGCGCGGGACCTACCTGGATCCTGCGGAGAAGTGGAACCCGCAAGTCAGCGCCATGTTCAGCAATCGCTGGGAAACCGGCATCGGCGAGGTCGGCGCCCTGCTCAATCTGGCGGGCACCAAGACGAAATACCGCAATGAAAGCGTGACGCCGGGCGCCATGGTCCCGTTTACCAGCCCGAATGCGGCCGAGGTTCCGCCAGGTTATACGCCTTTGCAGCGCATCACCGACAACAATATCTGGCCAGCTGGTACCCGTACCGGCCTGCCGATGGCCGCTGGTTCGACCTTGAATTTCAACGGCCAGGCATATCCGTATTACCTGGCGCGCGACGCCATCTTCCAGAGCGACGTCCAGGGTGAACGCGAGCGTCCCGCCGCGAATATCGCCCTGCAGTGGAAGCCGAACAGCGACGCGGTCTACACCTTCGAAACGATGTACAACGGTTATCGCGACAAGGCGTTCAACCAGCTGCTGTTCAGCTTCGTCGACTGGTGGGGCGATCTCGGCAGCAACCCCGCGGGGACGATCACGACCTTCCCGGGAACCAACGTCATCAAGACCCGTACGGTCAATAACGTCTATGGCTTCAACAGCGGCGACTACACCACGTCGAAAACCGATACCTTCGTGTATGCCCTGAACGGCAAGTGGGACATCGGCGACCGCTTGAAGCTGGACGGCGATCTGTCGTACCAGACGAGCGAGTTCGACACGCAATTCACGGCCACCCGGATCGATCGCGTCGCACCGTCCATCAATGTCGACTTCAATGCCGGCGGCGATACCGCGTTCAGCTTCAATAACAATGCCGACCTCACCGACCCGAGCAAGTGGAATGTTGCGGAGTTCTACGATAACGCCAACCGCAACAAGGGCAGCGCCGCGACGGCCAGCCTGTCGGGCGTCTTCGATGCCGGCTGGGGTGCGCTGCAGACGCTCCAGTTCGGCATGCGCCACGACGTGCGCAAGGCGTCGGAGGCCAACCGGACGCAATCGGCCTTCCTGGGCCGCAACCTCGCCTCGCTGGGGCCGGAGTATTCCATTACCAATGCGAACTTCGGCAAGGACATCTCGGACGTTCCGCGCGCATGGGTGGAGCCCAATGCCTACTACATCCGCGACCACATCGACGACTGGCGCAAGCTGTATAACTCGGTCAACAGCAACTTCCTGACCACGGACCAACTGCGGCTGCAGAAGACCTTCGAGATCGAGGAAAAGACGAGCAATCTCTACCTGATGGGCAATTTCCAGAGCGAGCTGTTCGGCAATCGCCTGCGCGCCAATGTCGGCGTGCGCTACACCAAAGTCGATACCGACATGGTCTTCTACAAGGTCGATGCCACCACCAAGGCGGTCACGGCCTCGGGCGCCGACAAGTCGACCAAGAAATTCCTGCCCAGCCTGACGCTGACTTACGACGCGGCCAAGGACGTCGTCACGCGCTTCAACTTTGGTAAAACCCTGCGCCGCCCGAACTTCGGCGATCTGAATCCCGTCCTGCAACTCGCCGACGACGTGTCGCGGGTGGGGTATGGCTCGGGCACTGGCGGCAATCCAGACCTGAAGCCGACGCTCTCGACGAACTTCGACCTGACGGGCGAGTGGTATTTCCAGAAGGACAGCGCACTCTACGGCACTGTGTTCAAGCGCAAGATCGACGGCCTGGTCGTGCCTCTGCGTCGCAGGATCCACGTCGACCCGGCGGACGACCCGTTCCGCGACTCTACCTCGGGCGGCGACCATACGAACGGCTATGACTACGTCATCAACTCGCCGGTCAACGCCTCCGACGGCACGATCAAAGGCATCGAACTCGGCCTGATCTACTTCCCGAAGTGGTTGCCGCGCCCGCTGGAAGGCCTGGGCTTCCAGGGCAGCTTTACCCGACTCAGCTCGTCGCAGAACGTACCAGAGGCCAATAACGCCGGCGAGATCATCGCCCAGCTCGAGACACCGTTCTTCGGCGTCTCCGACCGCTCCTACAACGCCACCCTGGCGTACGAAAAGGGCCCGGTCAGCGCGCGCCTGTCCTACGTCTGGCGTTCCGCATTCCTGGCTGCTAACGAAGCCGCCCTGTTTGCCAACCCGATCGGTATCTGGCGTCAGCCGGAAAAGAGCGTGGACATGCAGATCTCGTACAAGGTCAACGACAGGATGTCGGTCGATGTCGGCGCCATCAACCTGACGAACGAAATGCAGCGGCAGTACTACCACTTCGGCAATGCGGGCAATGAGCAGCTGACCAATTTCGGTACGGTCCAGGTTGGACGCTCGGTCTCGGTTGCCATGCGCTGGAAGATGTAGTCTCCGACGCTCGAATACATCGCGTAGCAAGAAGGGCGTTGCCCGGTTCAGACCGGCAACGCCCGTTTTCATTGGAGCTGTCAGCGCTATCTATTGAAGACTCTGAGCGGGATGCCCAGCAATTGCTTCACGATGCACAGCCGGGTGGGCGCCATGTCTGGCCATACTTGCGAAGCCGTCGCAGAATAAACCGGCCCCGCGCACGTACGCTCCCCAACCCAAAGCGGACAATTCAACGATTGTATTTCGCCAAAAAGTCATCAATCTCCTGATCCGCTGCTGTCCAATTGTTACCACGTGCCTCATGCATGCTGACAAGTCCAAGCAGCTCAATCAAGCTTTCGGCCCGAAAACGCATGCCGTCTTTCTCAGCATACCAGCCGTCGTTTACCGGTGCCGTAACGGTATACGCTTTCTGGCAGAGAACGAGGTAAGCCGGGACTTCCGCGTTGGCAGCTGCACAGAGAAGTGGTTGAGCTTCATTCATACAATATTCCGATGAGTCCAATATCTGAATGTCTTTGGGCCACCTACTTTTGCTTCTGGCCGCAAACAGTCTTATGCAAAGGGCCGCGACCGACCCATGGCGGGAGTTCGTGGTTTGTGAGAGGGGCCATGCCGCACCTGAATCAAGTTGGGTTGCGAAGCGGCCTTGGCTTGGGTGAGCTGTTAGGCCTCTCGATCATGGACTCTGAATCTCGCCGATGCTCTTCGGCGCCGTACCAAATACCGAGACCAGGGCCGAGTGCCTCATAGGCGCCAGGTAGAACTGACGCGGAGTAGAGCTTGGCAACTGCCAGCTTGTTCCTCACATGCCGGTGAATTCTTCCTGAAATCAAGCGCATGGCGTGCCAATCAATGTCTTCGGTTGGTAAAGCGCTGCGCTGCAGCGCGCCCGCCTCATTCCAGTGGCTGAAGCTCGAAGAATGAAGGAGTCCACTCTCAATGCGCCCTTGCGCGAATTGCATGAGACCTGATCCTTCCAGTGAGGTTCGATGACCGCCAATTTCTGGGCGGAGCGCGAAAGTTCGGAAGATGGGGGAATTTGTCACGGTCGGAGACCATGACCTAAGCAGGAAACATCCACCTTTGCGCTCATGCGCAATTGATCGCAAATCGTCGACGGAGCTTAGTTTTCTAATTTCGTGGTCAATCCGAGAATAGGCTTCATAGACAATCAGGTCCGTCTCCGAAAACACAAACTGCATCAAGCTGTAGAAATCTTCGTCGAGACCAAAGAAGTCGAGTTGCGCCATACTAAGCAATCGTTAGAAGTTGCCGTTCAAGGCAGTTTTGCTTTGTCTGTCTTGTAGAAAAGTATTTGGATTACTTCCGCTAATGATTCAACCTTGAGCTTCCGGTGGCCGCGCATGGCCGAAAACAGACCGCTGGAACGGTTCAGTGTACGGGCTTGTTGCTCTCAGGGCAAATAGGAGGTTTTCTCAGGCCTTCCTCACGCTGCGCGAGGAAGGCGGCAGCGCAGGCCCTTGCCCGCGCAAACACGAGGCGCGTTCTTGCCGCGCCTGGGTATCCACCGCGCTTTCCTCTTTTTCAAACCGCCCCGCGAATTACGGTGCGGGTCCGGCGCCTGCGAGCGGCCTGCGCCTGCGCGACAGCGCCATCCCCGCCAGCGCGGCGCCGAGCAGGGACAGCGACGCGGGCTCCGGAACCGTGAACTCATCCATGGCCCATTGCGTGCCGCTGCTGTTGTAGATCAGCAGGGTATCGATACCCGACCAGCCGAGGCCGATCCACAGCGGCGTGGCGGTATCGATCACGTACGATGCGGGGCTGGCATACACCAGCACGCCGTCGCGCCAGCCCTCGAAGGCGAGTTCCTGCTCGAGCCAGGCGGAGGTGAAAAACGCGCCGACGAAATTGAATCCACCGGCCCTGGAGATCGCGGCGGTGCCGCCGTCGTGGTTGAACGCTGCATTGGCGAACGATACCGTGCCGGCCGCATAGCCGCTGCCGGGATAGGCATCGGCCCGGATCGCGCCCAAGCCGTCCCAGTCGAAGCCCGCGTAGCCATTGGCGATCGGCTCGGTTTCCAGGCCTGGCAGGTCATCGAAGCCGATCACACCGGCGGAGGCGCCCGCCGAGGCAAGCAGCAGCGAAAGTGAAAACACTAAATTCTTCATGTTCGTATCCTGTAGTCGTCGTTCGATCAGCGGGCGAGGGCAGTCACTTCGGCGTCGCTCAGGGCCGTGCCGTAGATCCGCAGCTCGTCCATGGAGCCCTTGTAGGGCGTATCCCACCAGTTCACGCCGAGGGCGAAGACGCTGTTCGTGGTGGTGAACACGTTGGGGAAGTTGCCGCCGCTGAAGCGCTTGGTTCCATCCACGTAGACATTGACGGCGCCATTGCGCACCGTGAACGCCAGGTGCGACCAGCGGCCCACCGGGATGTTCATGCCCAGCCCTGCGTCATACCAGGCCGTTCCCGACCACAGCATCGAGGCGCCGCCAACGAAGTCATGCCCTTTCGGCAGCAGACTGATCCAGGAGTCAAGCGTCCTTGCGCCGAAGAAGGTGGTCGTGAGCGCCGTCAGCTGCGCGGGCTTGAGCCAGAGCGACACCGTGTAGTTGTTGCTCGAGATGAGACCGTTCGGCAGGCGGATGCCACTGGCGCCGTTGAAGACGGCGGCATTGCCCCGGACGCCCGCCTCGAAAGCGATGCTGCCGCCGGCGCTGTCGATGCGGCTGCCGACCACCGCGCCCGGCCCGGAAAGGCCGCTGCTGTCGAGCAGGTTGCCTTCGAAGCCGTAGTGCGCCAGCAGGCCGCCGGCCTTGCGCACCGTGACGGTGAAGGTCTTGGTGGCGCTGGCCGTGCCCTTGCTGATGCGCGCGCTCAGGGTCAGGGTGACGTCATTGGCGGCCGGGGTGACGACGCCGGTATTGCTGACGACGGCCGGGTTCGAAGAGGTCCAGGCGATGACGGCGCCGCGCGTCGCCGAGGTCGGCAGGTTCAGGTTGGCGCTCACCGCAGCGGTGTTGCCCAGGCTGAGTTCCGCATGAATCGCATTGACTACCTGCGCATCGGTGCGCGGCACCAGCCGGCTGCCGAACACCGCCACCCCTTCGCGCGACAGGGCCGAGAAGGTCATGGCATAGCTCTGCAACGTTTCGTTCCACTGGTTCAGGAACACGCCCTTGTACGGCGATGCGGCGCCGTTCAAGAACAGCTCGACGTTGTTGGCCCCGGCCAGCCGCCAGCTCCCCGTCACCGCCCCTGTGATCCTGCCATCATTTCCCAGCGTGATCGACTGCGATTTCTTGACCGCGGCCGAGATGTCCTTGCCGTGGTTGACGTACAGGTAGTCGCCGACGACGAACTCGCGGCGCACGGCCGCCGCCTTTTCCTTCGCATAGCGGTAGGGCGCGACGACCGGCCAGCCGTCGGCATTCATGAACATCTGGTGCACGCGGATCTCGTGCTGCTCGCCGCGCTCGGGAAAGCGCGTATGGAAGATCAGGAAGTACTGGCCGGTGGCGGCGTCGTACCAGGCCGAATTGTGGCCGGGCGACACATAGCCGGTGCCGATGCCGGTGCCCGGCTCGCCCAGCTTGCGGTCGAACAGGAAGTTCCCCATCAGCTTGACGCCGTGCGGTGCGATCGAGGCGTCGTCGAACAGCGGCCTGGCCGGATCCGACCTGACCTCGGCCATGTCCTTGCCCTGGGCGTCGAGATAGGGACCGTCCGGCCTGAGCGAACGCGCCACACGCATATTGTAGCCACCATTGGCGTCCAGGCCGCCGAAGGAGGTGAACAGGTAGTAGTGCGAGGTGGCGGGGCTGTACATCACGTAGGCGCCTTCGATGCGGCTATGGTTGCCGCCCATCAGGCGCTTGCCGTATCCCTGGCCGGGCAGGGGCATGCCGTTGCTGGGGTTCATCTGCATGATGAAGATGCCGCCCGAGTAGGAGCCGTAGATCATCCACAGGCGCCCGGCATTGTCGGAAAACACGTGCGGGTCGACCGTGTTCGGATGCTTCATCGCATCGTAGATCGTACCGTCGTGGCTGGCCTGTCCCCACATGCCGGAGCGCAGGATGACGCCCTTGTCGACATACGGGCCCTCGACGCGGTCGGCCACCGCGATCCCCAGCGCCGAGCGGGGAGAGTCGCCCTTGCAGGCGTTGTAGTACATGTAGAACCTGCCGTCGGCAAGCTGCTTCACGTCCGCTGCCCACAAGGTGTCCGATTGCGCCCAGCTGAAAGTTTCGGCCAGCTCGGTGAGCACGTTCGCCGAGCCGCGCAGGAACAGGGGATTGGTGGCGCTGACGCCGCTGGCGATCTGCTGCCAGTTCATCAGGTCGGCGCTTTTGGCGGCGGCGAGGTGGGAGCCGAACACGTACCAGCCATCGTTCGTCTTGATCACGGAAGGATCATGGACCGAGGCGTTCCTGAAGGTGATCGGGGTAAATCCGGCCTGGGCGGCGGCATTCTGGGATAGCAGGGACGAGGCCAGGAGCGCCCCCATCCCCCATCGTGCGAGTGTGATGTTCATTGCATGTCTCCGTAGTTGTAATGGCCGTGGCGCGGAACATGGTCCGGCTGGCGTATGGACGGCATGCACAGGTTGAAGAGTTTCTTGTGTTTTTTCCAATCACATATAAGCATCGGCCGATATCCGGAACGGTATCGGCAGAGACCCGATACTGATGTGTAAAACGATATCGGAACGCTCAAAAAATTGATTGGATTGATCTCAGTCCAGCGCCTACTATCAAAGTCAAAAATGTATAAAAGCAAGCACAGGAGACGTATGACAAGCCCCCCATCCGGCCGCGCTTTGGCGCAGCACACGCAAAAACTCTCCACCCTCGAAAAAGCGGGCTTCGGCGCAGGCGACATGGCGCTCAATGTGGTGATCTCGTCGATGATGCTGATCATCACCTTCTTCTACACCGACATCTACGGCATCCACACGGCCGACCTGGCGGCGCTGTTCGTGGCCGTCAAGGTCGTCGGCGCCGTCGCCGACCTGGCGATGGGCCAGGTGACCGACGCCGTGCTGACGCGCTGGGGGCGCTACCGGCCCTGGCTGCTGCTGCTCGCCGTGCCCTACGGCCTGAGCGTCTTCCTGGTCTTCACCACGCCCGACTGGGGCTATGACGCCAAGCTGGTCTGGGCCTACTCGACCTACATCCTGATGACCCTGATGACGGCGGGCGTCGGCATCCCCTACATCTCCCTGATCAGCGGCCTCACCTCCGATCCGCAGGAGCGCCTGTCGGCCAACGGCTACCGCCTGTTCTTCGCCAAGATCGGCGCCTTCATGGTGACCATCATCGTTCCGCTGCTCGCCAGCTGGTGGGATGCCGGCAACCCGGCCACCGGCTACCAGGCCGCGATGGCGGTGATGGCCGCGATGGGCGTGCTGCTGTTCCTGCTGTGCTTCTTCACCACCACCGAGCGCGTCATCCACAAGGTCGAGAAACAGCCGCTGATGGACCAGGTGCGCGTCCTGATGCGCAATGACCAGTGGCTGATCCTGTGCGCCGTGTGCGTGACCGGCACCATCGGCTACGTGATCCGCGGCTCGGTCGCGATCTACTACGCCAAGTACTACCTCGGCGGCGACACCGCCACCGTCTCGGCCTTCCTGTCCACCGGCGTGGCGGCGGCGATCCTGGCGATGGTGGTGTCCACCTGGACCACCAAGTTCTACTGCAAGGTCAAGCTGTTCCGCAATTCGCAGATCCTGGTCGCCGTCATCAGCCTGATGATCTACTTCCTGGTGCAGCCGGGCGACATCGTGCTGGCCTTCGTCCTGTACTTCATGCTGTCCCTGGTGGTGGACCTGCACGCCCCGGTGTTCTGGTCGGCGATCGCCGAGACCATCGACTATGGCCAGGTCAAGACCGGCAAGCGGGTGTCGGGCTTCGCCTTCGGCGGCATTTCGGTCTGCCAGAAGGCCGGCATGGCGATCGCGGGCGGCATGGTCGGCATCCTGCTGGACTACTTCCACTACCAGCCCAACCAGGAACAGTCGGCGCTGGCGCTGCAGGGCATCGCCCTGATGCTGTCGGTGATCCCGGGCTTCTTCCACTTCCTGATGGGCGTCCTGATGTTCAAGTACCGCATCAGCGACCAGTACTACGACAGCGTCAAGGCCGACATGGCGACCCGCGGCTACGCCGCCGGATAAGAAGGAACACGATGAACCAACGAGAAGCAAGCATGCAAGAAACCGTCCTCAAGCCACTGATCGAACAGCGCGCCGACCCCTATATCTACAGGCACACTGACGGCTACTACTACTTCACGGCCTCGGTGCCGCAATACGATCGCATCGAACTGCGCCGCGCTTCGAGTATCGCCGCACTTGCCGGCGCAGAGACCGTCGACGTGTGGACCAAGCCCGACACCGGCCCTTACTGCGAACTGGTGTGGGCCCCGGAGATCCACTTCAACGAGGGCGCCTGGTACATCTACTTCGCCGCCGCCCCGAGCCGCGAGATCAAGGACAAGCTGTTCCAGCACCGCATGTACGCGATCCGCAACCGGAACGCCAATCCGCTCGAAGGGGAGTGGGAGTTCATGGGCCAGGTCGACACCGGCATCGACAGCTTCTGCCTGGACGCCACCACCTTCACCCACAAGGGGCGCCTGTACTACCTGTGGGCGCAGAAGGACGTCGCCATCGAAGGCAATTCGAACCTCTACATCGCCCCCATGAAGACCCCGTGGCAGATCGAGGGCCGGCCGGTCATGCTGAGCAAGCCGGAATTCGACTGGGAGACGCGCGGCTTCTGGGTCAACGAAGGCCCGTCCGTCGTGCGCCGCGACGGCAGGATCTTCATCAGCTACTCGGCCAGCGCCACCGACGAGAACTACGCGATGGGCCTGCTGTGGGCCGACGAGGAGGCCGACCTGCTCGACCCGACCTCCTGGACCAAGTCGCGCGAGCCGGTGCTGCGCACCTGTTACGAGCACGGCATCTACGGGCCGGGCCACAACAGCTTCACCTATGCCGAAGACGGCGAGACCGTCATGCTGGTGTACCACGCCCGCACCTACACCGAGATCGTCGGCGATCCGCTCTGGAATCCCGACCGCCATACCTTCGTCAAGCCCCTGCGTTGGGACGAGCAGGGCATGCCGGTGTTCGGCCGGCCATCCACCCTCTGAGGAACACGGTGCCACATCCCATCACGCAAGCACCCTTCGGCCTTCTGGAAGACGGCACGGCCATTACCCAGTTCACCTTGAGCAATGCGAATGGCCTGACCGCGAAGATCATCGATTTCGGCGGCATCATCACCGCGCTGCATGCACCCGACCGCGAAGGTCACCTGGCCGATGTGGTGCTGGGCTTCGACACACTGGATGCCTACGAGGGCGACAGCCCCTACTTCGGCGCCCTGATCGGCCGCTACGGCAACCGCATCGCGGGCAGCCGCTTCACGCTCGACGGCCGGGAATACGTGCTGCCGGCGAACGACGGCGACAACCACCTGCATGGCGGGGCAGGGGGCTTCCACAAGGTGAAGTGGCAGGCCAGCGTGGAGGGCGACAGCCTGGTCCTGGCCTACCGCAGCGTGGACGGCGAGCAGGGCTACCCCGGCAACCTCGATGTGGTGGCAAGCTATACGCTGAGCGACGACAACGAGCTGGTGATGCGCCTGCGTGCCGTCACCGACAAGCCGACGCCGGTCAACCTCACCCAGCACAGCTACTTCAACCTGTGCGGCGAGGGGGATATCCTGGATCACCTGCTGACCATCGACGCCGACACCTTCGTGCCGATCGACGCCGGCGCGATCCCCCTGGGGATGCTGTCGCCGGTGACCGGCACGCCCTTCGACTTCCGCACGCCGCGCCCCATCGGCGAACGCGTCGGCCAGCCGGACAAGCAGCTGCGCCATGGCCGCGGCTACGACCACAACTTCGTGCTCAACAAGCCCGACGGAAAAGCGATGACGCGCGCCGCCCACGTGCTCGACCCCGGCTCTGGGCGGGTGCTCGAGCTGTTCACCGAGGAACCCGGCCTGCAGTTCTACAGCGGGAACTTCCTCGACGGTTCACTCGCCGGCAAGGGCCGCAGCTTTGGCCACCGGAGCGGCTTCTGCCTGGAGCCGCAGCACTTTCCGGATTCGCCGAACCGCCCGCGCTTTCCCAACGTGATCCTGCGCCCGGGACAGGTGTACGAGACCGAATCGCGCTTCCGCTTCTCGGTGCAGGGCGGGGGCTGAACGGATGATGCAAGCCTTCCTCGACAACCGGCACGAACTGGGCGAATGCGTCTTGTGGTGCGAGCGCACGGAGCGCCTGCTCTGGACCGACATCCCGGCATGCCGGTTGTGGTCGTATTCGCCATCGACCGGCCGCAGCATGCACTGGCCGATGCCGGAGCGGCTTTGTTCCTTCGCCCTGACGACGAACGACGACTGCCTGCTGCTGGGACTGGCCTCAGGCCTGGCCTTCTTCCGTTTTTCGAGCGGGATGGTGGAGCGCATCGCCGACGTCGAGCCCGGGATTCCAGCCACGCGGATCAACGACGGACGCTGCGACCGCCAGGGCCGCTTCGTGTTCGGCATGTTCAACCAGGAAGACGCGCCGAAGCGGCCGCTGGGCGGCTTCTACCGCCTGAACGCCGACCTGAGCCTCGAACGCCTGCCCATCGGGACCGCGGCTATTGCCAACAGCATCTGCTTCAGCCCGGACGGCCGGCGCATGTACTACGCCGATTCAAGCACGCGCGCGATCCATTGCTGCGACTACGAGCCAGGCGGCCGGCTCGGCGCCTCGCGGGTCTTCGTCGGCGCCGATGCGGCCCCGGGTGAGCCGGACGGCTCCTGCATCGATGCGGACGGCTATCTGTGGAGCACGCGCTGGGGCGCGGGACAAATCATGCGCTTCGCGCCCGACGGCCGGCTTGAGCGCGTGCTGGCACTCGGTGCGCCGCAGCCGAGTTGTCCCGCCTTCGGCGGGGCCGGGCTGTCCACGCTATATGCGACCAGCGCCTTCCTGGGCATGAGCGCCGGCGACCGCGCCGGCGCGCCCTTGTCGGGGGCGCTGTTCCACCAGGACCTCGACGTGCGCGGCCTGCCCGAATCGCGCTTCCTCCTTCCGTGATTCGATAACGATTCCGATATCAATATCGCGAAATAATTGATTGGAAAGTTATCTGGCAGGATTTTAGACTTGTCTTATTGCTGAACAACAAAACGCTGCGCAACCCATTCGAGAGAAGGCCCAAAGCCTTCCGCGGCGAAGCCAACGAGACGAGGAGAATGCATGTCCGAGACGAAAAAGAAGACCACGCTGCGCTCGGCGGCGTGGTTCGGGACCCAGGACAAGAACGGCTTCATGTACCGGAGCTGGATGAAGAACCAGGGCATTCCCGACCATGAATTCCAGGGCAAGCCGATCATCGGCATCTGCAACACCTGGTCCGAACTGACTCCCTGCAACGCCCATTTCCGCAAGCTGGCCGAACACGTCAAGCGCGGCATCCTGGAGGCGGGCGGCTTCCCCGTCGAGTTCCCGGTGTTCTCGAACGGCGAATCGAACCTGCGTCCGACCGCCATGCTGACCCGTAACCTGGCGAGCATGGACGTCGAAGAGTCCATCCGCGGCAATCCGATGGACGCCGTCGTGCTGCTGGTGGGCTGCGACAAGACCACGCCGGCCCTCCTGATGGGCGCAGCCAGCGTCGACCTGCCGACCATCGTCGTCACCGGCGGCCCCATGCTCAACGGTAAGCTGAACGGCAAGGACATCGGCTCCGGCACCGCCGTCTGGCAGCTGCATGAGCAGGCCAAGGCAGGCCAGATCACGATGCACGATTTCCTGTCCGCCGAAGCCGGCCACTCGCGTTCGGCCGGCACCTGCAACACCATGGGCACCGCGTCCACGATGGCCTGCATGGCCGAGTCGCTGGGCACCTCGCTGCCGCACAATGCCGCCATTCCGGCGGTCGATGCGCGCCGCTACGTGCTGGCCCACATGTCGGGCATCCGCATCGTCGAGATGGTGCACGAAGACCTGCGCCTGTCGAAGATCCTCAAGCGCGAGAATTTCGAGAACGCGATCCGCGTGAACGCGGCCATCGGCGGCTCGACCAACGCCGTGATCCACCTGAAGGCCATCGCCGGCCGCGTCGGTGTACCGCTGGAGCTGGAAGACTGGACCGCCATCGGCAAGGGCACCCCGACCATCGTCGACCTGCTCCCGTCGGGTAAATACCTGATGGAAGAGTTCTACTATGCCGGTGGCCTGCCGGGTGTGATCCGCCGACTGGGCGAGGGCGGCCTCCTGAAGCACAAGGATGCGCTCACCGTCAACGGCAAGACCCTGTGGGAAAACTGCCAGGACGCGCCGATCTACAACGACGAAGTCATCCGCAAACTCGACACCCCATTGATCGAGGACGGCGGCATCCGCATCCTGCGCGGCAACCTGGCGCCGCGCGGCGCCGTGCTCAAGCCGTCGGCGGCTTCCCCGCACCTGATGCAGCACCGCGGCCGCGCCGTCGTGTTCGAGGATTTCGACCACTACAAGCAGCGCATTGTCGACCCTGACCTGGACGTGGACGCCAACTCCATCCTGGTGATGAAGAACTGCGGCCCGAAAGGCTACCCGGGCATGGCGGAAGTGGGCAATATGGGCCTGCCGCCCAAGCTGCTGGCCCAGGGCATCACCGACATGGTGCGCATCTCGGATGCGCGCATGAGCGGCACCGCCTACGGGACCGTCGTGCTGCACGTGGCGCCGGAAGCGATGGCCGGCGGCCCGCTCGGCATCGTGCGGGACGGCGACTGGATCCAGCTGGACTGCGCCGGCGGTGGCCTCAACATCGAGCTGTCGGACGAGGAGATCCGCCAGCGACTGGCGGACCGCGCCGAGAACAACAAGCCGGTCCAGCACAGCGGCTACCAGCGGCTCTATCTCGACCACGTGCTGCAGGCGGACGAAGGGTGCGACTTCGACTTCCTGGTCGGCTGCCGTGGGTCGGCTGTGCCCAAGCATTCTCACTGATCGCGCGGGAGCTGGACGCGCGGACGGCAAAGCCGTCCACCCTACGTAGGGTGGGCCTGGGCGGCCCCGCGAGTCCTCCGCCCACGCGTTCAACCGGTGCTCGAATCCTTGCACCGCTATTCGAACATTAATAATTGGGAGACCGGGCCATGCTGCTCGTACAATTCATCAACGAATCCCAGGAACGCCGCATCGGCATCCTGCACGACAACACCATCCGCGTCGTGGGCGGCTTCGCCACCACCCTCGAGCTGGCCCGCGCCGCCATCGCCGCCGGCACGGGCCTCGCGCAACTGGCCGACAGCGCCGCGACCAGCGAGCACCACCAGTACGACGAGGTGGCGCGCGCGGGCCGCATCCTGGCGCCGCTCGACCATCCGGACGCCGCCCACTGCTACGTCACCGGCACCGGCCTGACCCACCTGGGCAGCGCCGACACCCGCGACGCCATGCACAAGAAGATCGGCGGCGACGTCGATACGTTGAGCGACTCGATGAAGATGTTCCGCATGGGCGTCGAAGGCGGCAAGCCGGCGCCCGGTACGGCCGGCGTGCAGCCGGAGTGGTTCTACAAGGGCGACGGCTCGATCGTGCGCGCAACCGGCCAGGAGATCGAGATGCCGGACTTCGCGCTCGACGGCGGCGAAGAGCCGGAGATCGCGGGCCTCTACCTGATCGGCGACGACGGCCGGCCTTACCGCCTCGGTTTCGCCATCGGCAACGAGTTCTCCGACCACGTCACCGAACGCCAGAACTACCTCTACCTGGCCCACTCGAAGCTGCGCAACTGCGGCGTCGGCCCCGCGCTGCTGGTGGGCGAGCTGCCTGGCCACGTGTCGGGCACCTCGCGCATCCTCGACAAGGACGGCCAGGTCCGCTGGGAGAAGGCCTTCGTCAGCGGCGAGCAGAACATGTCGCACACCATCGAGAACCTCGAGTACCACCACTTCAAGTACGGCCTGTTCAACCGTCCGGGCGACGTGCACATCCACTTCTTCGGCACCGCCACCCTGAGCTTCGCCGACAGCATCCAGGTCGCGCCGGGCGAGACCTTCGAAGTGGAGTCGCCGCAGTTCGGCCCGGCCCTGCGCAACCGCCTGGCCGTGCTGGAAACCAGCTTTGCGAAGGTGGAGGCGCTATGAACATCAGCGGCGAAGCCATCATCGGCGGCGCGCACGAGCGCGGCACCGCCGGGTCGTTCAAGGCCTGGGACCCGACGGGGCGCGACTACCTGGAACCCAGCTTCCACATGGTCGATGCAGACCAGATCGACCGCGCCTGCCGGCTGGCGGGCGAGGCCTTCGACGTCTTTCGCGCCACCACCGACGAGCAGCGCGCACATTTCCTCGATACGGTGGCGGAACAGATCATGCTGCTGGGCGACGAGCTGATCGAACGCGCGATGCTTGAGTCCGGCCTGCCGCGCGTGCGCCTGGAAGGCGAGCGCGGACGCACCTGCAATCAGCTGCGCATGTTCGCCGAGCTCCTGCGCGAGGGCTCCTGGCGTGATGCGCGCCTGGACACGCCGCTGCCCGAGCGCACCCCGCCGCGTCCCGACCTGCGCTACCACCTGATCGGCGTCGGTCCGGTGGCCGTGTTCGCCGCATCGAACTTCCCGCTGGCCTTCTCGGTGGCCGGCGGCGACACCGCATCCGCCTTCGCAGCCGGCTGCCCGGTGGTGCTGAAAGCGCATTCCTCGCACCCGGGCACCTCGGAACTGGTGGCGCGCGCCGTCACCAGGGCCGTGCAGCAGTGCGAACTGCCGGCTGGCGTGTTCTCGCTCCTGACCGGCACCGGCAGCCGCATCGGCCAGGCCCTGGTCGGCCACCCGGCCATCCAGGCTGTCGGCTTCACCGGCTCGCGTGGCGGCGGCACGGCCTTGATGGCGGTCGCCGCGGCGCGCAAGCAACCGATTCCCGTGTATGCCGAGATGAGCAGCATCAACCCGGTATTCCTGATGCCGCACGCGCTGGAGCACCGTGCCGAAGAAATCGGCAAGGGTTTTGCCGCCTCGCTGGTGCTGGGCGTGGGCCAGTTCTGCACCAATCCAGGCCTGGTGCTGGCGGTCGAGGGGCCAGGCCTTGCGACCTTCTGCAAGACCGCGCAGGAGGCACTGGACGCGACCGAAGCGGCCGTGATGCTGAACCAGAACATCGCGGACAGCTACCGCAAGGGCGTCGACGCCCTGGCCGGCAACGCGGCGGTAAGCACGCTGGCGCGCCTGGAACACGGCGAGGGCAGGGGCGCGGCCGCCCTGTTCCGCGTGAACGCGGACGAGTTCCTGCAGCGCCACGAACTGCACGAGGAAGTCTTCGGCCCGGCCTCGCTGGTGGTCGTGTGCCGCGACGCCGCCCAGATGCGCGCGGTCGTCGAGGTGCTGGAAGGCCAGCTCACGGCCACGCTGCAGATGGATCCGGAAGACCATACGGAAGCCGGCGCCTTGCTGCCGCTGCTGGAGCGCAAGGTCGGCCGTATCCTCGCCAACGGCTTCCCGACCGGCGTCGAGGTCTCGACCGCGATGGTCCATGGCGGACCCTTCCCGGCCACGGCCGACGGGCGCAGCACCTCGGTGGGCACCGGCGCCGTCAACCGCTTCCTGCGGCCGGTGTGCTACCAGAACCTGCCCCAGGAACTGCTGCCGGAGGCGCTGCGTGACGGGAACCCGCGCGGGATCTGGCGCCGCAGGGACGGCGCATTGACCAAAGAGTAAGTGCGCATCACAATAAGAACGGATGGAGACAAGCATGAAGAAGTTGGCAAGCTACCCCAGCCTGCAGGGCAGGCGGGTATTCGTGACGGGCGGCGGCACCGGCATCGGCGAAGCGATCGTGAAGGCCTTCGTGGAGCAGGGCGCGGTGGTGGCCTTCGTCGACATTGCGAAGGAAGCCAGCGAAGCCCTGTGTGCGAACCTTGCGGCTGCTGGTCACCGCGCACCGGTGTTCCGCTACTGCGACATCACCGACATCCCCGCGCTGCAGCGCACGATGGCGGAACTGGCCGAACAGCTGGGCGACTTCGAGGTGCTCGTCAACAATGCGGCCAACGACCAGCGCCACGATATCGAAAAGGTCACGCTCGACTACTGGAACGAGCGCATCGCCATCAACCAGCGTCCCATGTTCTTCACCGCGCAGGCAGTCCTGCCAGGCATGAAGAAGATGGGCGGTGGCTCCATCATCAATTTCTCTTCCATGTCCTGGCACGCCAAGGGCGCCGGCTATCCGGTCTATGCCACCACCAAGGCGGCGGTCATTGGGCTCACGCGCAGCCTGGCGCGCGACCTCGGCCCCTTCGGCGTGCGCGTCAACACGGTCACCCCCGGCTGGGTCATGACCCAGCGCCAGATCGACCTGTGGGTCGACGAGGCTGCCGAGCTCGAAATCAAGAAGGCCCAGTGCCTGCCCGGCAAGCTGATGCCGGACGATATCGCCGCCATGGTGCTCTTCCTCGGCGCCGACGACAGCAGGATGTGCACGGCGCAGGACTTCGTCGTCGACGCAGGCTGGACCTGAGCGGCAGCGGCTGGACGCCGCCGGCCGAGGCACCACCCATTTCCCTTGTTCCGTCACCCCGGCGCCGGCCGGTGCGACAGGCACTTTCACGCATACCGCCACAATAACAGGAGACTCCACAGTGAAAGCATTGCAACCCACCATCCTTGCCCTGGCCATCCTGGCCGCACCGGCCTTCGCCCAGGTGAACGTCAGCATCGACGCCACCAAACCGGGCCCGGTCATCAACAAGAACGTGTACGGCCAGTTCGCCGAGCACCTCGGCACCGGCATCTACGAGGGGCTGTGGGTCGGCCCGGATTCGAAGATCCCGAACACCCGCGGCTGGCGCAATGACGTGGTCGGCGCGCTGAAGGAGCTGAAGGTGCCGCTGGTGCGCTGGCCGGGCGGCTGCTTCGCCGACGAGTACCACTGGCGCGACGGCATCGGCCCGCGCAACAAGCGCCCGGTGAAGGTCAACACCCACTGGGGCGGCGTGGCCGAGGACAACGCCGTCGGCACCCACGAGTTCTTCGACCTGGTCGAGATCCTCGGCACCGAAGCCTACGTCAACGGCAACCTCGGCTCCGGCACGCCGCAGGAGATGGCCGAGTGGCTCGAGTACATGACGTCGGACACCAAGTCGACCCTGGCCGAGCAGCGCCGCAAGAACGGCCGCAAGGAGCCGTACAAGGTGGCCTTCTTCGGCATCGGCAACGAAGCCTGGGGCTGCGGCGGCAACATGAAGCCGGAGTACTACGCCAACCTGTACAACCACTACGCCACCTTCCTCAAGACCCCGCCGAACGCGCGTCCGAAGATGATCGCCAGCGGCGGCAACGACGACGACACCCGCTGGACCGAGGTATTGAGCCGCGAGGCCGCCAGGGGCACCGACGGCATCAGCTTCCACTTCTACACGCTGCCGACCGGCGTCTGGGAAAAAAAGGGCGCCGCCACCGGCTTCGCGGAAAACGAATGGTTCTCGACCATGCAGCAGACCCTGCGCATGGATGGCCACATCCGCCGCAACGTCGCCATCCTCGACAAGAACGACCCGGAGAAGAAGCTCGGCTTCTATGTGGACGAGTGGGGCACCTGGTACGACGTCGAACCGGGCACCAATCCGGGCTTCCTGTTCCAGCGTAACACCCTGCGCGACGCGGTCGTGGCGGCGCTGAACTTCAACATCTTCCATGCCCACGCCGAGCGCGTGCGCATGACGATGATCGCGCAGATGGTCAACGTGCTGCAGGCGATGATCATCACCGACAAGGAGAAGATGCTCTTGACCCCGACCTACCACACCTACAAGATGTACATCCCGTTCCAGGATGCGACGTCGCTGCCGACGGCGGTGAACAACGACGTCGCCTACTCGGTGGACAACAAGAGCATCCCAGGCATCAGCGCCTCGAGCGCGCGTGGCAAGGACGGCAAGATCTACGTGGCCCTGGTGAACACCAACCCGCGCCAGCCCAGCGACGTCAGCATCGACCTGAAGGGCCAGGCCGCATCGAGCGCGACGGGGCAGGTGCTGACCGCCGAGGCGATGGATGCGCACAACACCTTCGACAAGCCGCAGGCCATCAAGCCGGCGCCGTACAGCGCGAAGGCGGTGAACGGCAAGCTGACCTTGAAGGTGCCGGCCAAGTCGGTGGTCGTCGTCGCAGTCGAATCGTAATACGTAGGGTGGACGGCTCCGCCGTCCGCGCGTTCAAATCACGCGTCGGGCCACGCGCCAGATTTTGGGCCCGCATACTGTGGTTGAACGCGTGGACGGGAGAACCCGTCCACCCTACGGACCTCGACTATTCAGGAGTCCACAATGTCTCTATTCTCCCGCTTCTGCGCCTGTGTACTGGCCCTCGCCGCGGCGCTGCCCGCCTTCGCCGCCCAGGTCGAAGTCCACGACCCCGTGATGGCCAAGGAGGGCAACAAGTACTACCTCTTCAGCACCGGCCCCGGCATCACCTTCTACAGCTCGAGCGACATGAGTTCCTGGAAGCCCGAGGGCCGCGTATTCGCCGGCGAACCCACCTGGGCTAGGCAAGCGGCGCCCACCTTCAACGACCACATCTGGGCGCCGGACATCTACCACCACAAGGGAAAATACTACCTGTACTACTCGGTGTCCGGCTTCGGCAAGAACACCTCCGGCATCGGCGTGACCACCAACACCACGCTCGACCCGCGCGCGCCGAACTACAAATGGGAAGACCAGGGCATGGTCCTGCAGTCGATCCCCGGCCGCGACCTGTGGAACGCGATCGACTCGCACGTGATCGACGACGAACAGGGCACCCCATGGATGTCCTTCGGCTCCTTCTGGTCCGGACTGAAGCTCGTCAAGCTCGACGCCAGCCGCACCAGGCTGGCCGAACCGCAGGAATGGCACACCATCGCGCGCCGCGACCGTTCGGCCTTCGAAGCCGACATCGAACCAGGCTCCGGACATATCGAAGCCCCCTTCATCTTCAGGAAGAACGGTTGGTACTACCTGTTCGCATCCTGGGACCTGTGCTGCAAGGGCAAGGACAGCACCTACAAGGTAGTGGTTGGCCGCGCGAAGTCCGTGACGGGTCCCTACCTCGACCGCCGAGGCGTGGACATGGCCAAGGGCGGCGGCTCGATCGTCATCCAGGGCGACCGCGATTGGAAGGGCCTCGGCCACAACAGCGCCTACACCTTCGAGGGCAAGGATGTCATGGTGCTGCACGCCTACGAGAGCGCCGACCGCTACAAGCAGAAGCTGAAGGTGCTGGAGATGAAGTGGGATGGCGAGGGCTGGCCAGTTCTCGACCAGGCTGATCTCAACCGTTACCAGAGCGTCCGACTGCCATGAAGCCCCGGCTCGCCGCACTTGCGATGCTCCTGACGTCGGCCTGGGCGCAGGCGGCCGAGCTCTTCCCCCTGGCCGACGTGCGCTTGACACCCGGCCCCTTCCTCGACGCCCAGACCACCGACCTGAACTACATGATGGCGATGGAGCCGGACCGGCTGCTGGCGCCATTCCTGCGCGAAGCCGGCCTGGCGACGCGCCAGCCGGGCTACGGCAACTGGGAGTCGACGGGGCTGGACGGGCACATGGGCGGCCACTACCTGTCCGCGCTGGCGTTGATGCATGCCGCGACCGGCGACGCGGAAGTACTGCGCCGCCTGAACTACTTCGTGGCGGAGCTCAAGCGCGCGCAGGAGGCGAACGGCGACGGCTACCTGGGCGGCATTCCCGGCGGCCGTCAGGCCTGGCGCGACATCGCGGCCGGCAAGCTGGAGGCCGACAACTTCTCGGTCAACGGCAAGTGGGTCCCCTGGTACAACCTGCACAAGGTCTATGCGGGCCTGCGCGACGCGCACCGCTATGCCGGCAACCGTGACGCGCGCGCGATGCTGGTCGCGCTGTCCGACTGGGCGCTGCGGCTGAGCGCCCACTTGAGCGAGGAGCAGATGCAGCAGATGCTGCGCGCCGAGCATGGCGGCATGAACGAGATCTTCGCCGACGTGGCGGAGATCACGGGCGAGCGCAAATACCTCGACCTGGCGCTGCGCTTCTCGCACCAGGCAGTGCTGCAGCCGCTGGCGCAGGGGCAGGACAAGTTGACCGGCCTGCACGCCAATACCCAGATTCCGAAGGTGATCGGCTTCAAGCGCATCGCCGACATGACCGGGCGGCAGGACCTGGGCAAAGCCGCGGAGTTCTTTTGGCAGACCGTGGTCGACCGCCGCTCCGTGGCAATCGGCGGCAACAGCGTCAAGGAGCACTTCCACGACACCCAGGACTTCGGCGCGATGATCGGCGAGGTCGAGGGGCCGGAGACCTGCAACACCTACAACATGCTCAAGCTCACGGGCATGCTGTTCCAGACGGAGCAGAAGGGCGGCTACGGCGACTACTACGAGCGCGCGCTGTACAACCACATCCTGTCCTCGCAACGCCCGGGCGGCGGCTTCGTCTACTTCACGCCGATGCGGCCGAACCACTATCGCGTCTACTCTCAGGTGGACAAGGGCATGTGGTGCTGCGTCGGCTCGGGCATCGAGAGTCACGCCAAGTATGGAGAGTTCATCTACGCGTACGAGGGCGATGCGCTGTTCGTGAACCTGTTCATTCCCTCGACGCTGCACTGGCGCGAGAAAGGCGTACGGATTACCCAGTCGACGCGCTTCCCGGACGAGAGCAGCACGCGGCTGACCGTCGATGCGCCGGGGGAGTTCACCATGAAGATCCGCTATCCGGCCTGGGTCGCGGCGGGCAAGATGGTCGTGAAGGTCAACGGCAGGGCGGTCAAGCCCGACGCGGCGCCGGGCGGCTACGTGAGCGTGGCGCGCGCGTGGAAGAAGGGCGACCGGGTCGACGTGCAGTTGCCGATGACCACGCGCCTGGAACAGATGCCGGACAAGTCGAACTACTACGCCGTGCTGCACGGCCCGATCGTGCTGGCGGCGAAGACGCGCCTGTTCGGCGACGAGCAGCTGAACTTCCTTGCCGACGAGTCGCGCATGGGCCATATCGCGGGCGGGCCGGTGTGTCCGCTGGAGGCCGCGCCGATGCTGGTCAGCGATTCGCTTGCGTTCCTGCGCCGCTTCAAGCCGGTCAAGGGCAAGCCGCTGACCTTCACGGCGCGGGGGCTGGTCCATGGCGCTGCAGGCAGCGCGACCGAGTTCATTCCCTTCTTTCGCCTGCACGAATCGCGCTACACGATGTACTGGCAGCATGCGACGCCAGCGAATTTCGAGCGCATGCGGGCTGAGAACACGGCGCGGGAAGCGGACCGGCTGGCGCTGGACGCCCGCACCATCGACCAGGTGGCGCCGGGCGAGCAGCAGCCGGAGTCGGATCACTTCTTCAAGGGCGAGGGTACCGAGGCCGGGGTGAATGGCGGGCGGCACTGGCGTCATGCCAGCAAGTGGTTCAGCTACGAGCTGAAGGATCCGAAAGGGGAGGCGAAGCTGCTGCGGCTGACATTCGCCAAGGCTGACGCCGGGCGGCGCTTCGATATCGAGGTCAACGGCGTGCTGGTGGCGGAGGTCGCGCTCGCGGGCGACGGCAACGCAGAGTTCTATACCGTCGACTACCCGATGCCGGATTCCATCGTGCAGGCAAAGCCGCAAGCGCTGTCGGTCCGCTTTGTGGCCAAGCCAGGCTCGACAGCCGGCGGACTGTACGGATTACGCTTGCTGCGCTAAGGTGTGACGAGAGCGATATCGAATTAGATATCCGATCAGACATAAATATGATTGGATCAGCATCGCACTTTGTCTTACGATTGCGTTACAACAATACCGGAGACAAGGTAATGACCATCACTCGCAGAACCCTCCTGGGTAGCGTCGCGGCCTGTGCAATCGCTGTCGCGATGCCTGCCCACGCCGCCAAACCCCTCACCATCGGCTTCTCCCAGGTCGGCGCCGAAAGCGAATGGCGCACCGCCAACACCACCTCGATCAAGAACGCCGCCAAGGCGGCCGGCGTCAACCTGAAGTTCGCCGACGCCCAGCAGCGCCAGGAGAACCAGGTCAAGGCCATCCGCTCCTTCATCGCCCAGCGCGTCGACGTGATCGCCTTTTCGCCGGTCGTCGAATCCGGCTGGGACACCGTGCTGCGCGAAGCCAAGGCCGCCAAGATCCCGGTCATCCTGACCGACCGCTCGGTCAAGGTCAGCGATCCCTCGCTGTACGTGAGCTTCATCGGCTCGGACTTCGTGGAAGAGGGCCGCCGCGCCGCGCGCTGGCTTGTCGAGCACCAGAAGAAGAACCCGAACCGCAGCTACAACATCGTCGAGCTGCAGGGCACCGTCGGCTCGGCGCCGGCGATCGACCGCAAGGCGGGCTTCCTCGAGGTCATCAAGGACAACCCGAAGCTGAAGATCATCCGCTCCCAGACCGGCGACTTCACCCGCGCCAAGGGCAAGGAGGTGATGGAAGCCTTCCTGAAATCCGAAGGCAAGAACATCACCGTGCTCTACGCGCACAACGACGACATGGCCATCGGCGCGATCCAGGCCATCGAGGAAGCGGGCCTGAAGCCGGGCAAGGACATCCTGGTGGTGTCGATCGATGGCGTGCGCGGGGCGTTCGAGGCCATGTTGCAGGGTAAGCTCAACGTCACCGTGGAGTGCAACCCGCTGCTCGGGCCGCAGCTGATCCAGACCGCCCAGATGGTCAAGGCGGGCAAGCCGGTGCCGAAGCGTATTACCGTGAACGAGGGTGTGTTCCCAGCTGAAGTCGCGGCCAAGGAATTCCCGAACCGTAAATACTGAGGCGGCCATGCTCGCCTCGACCACCGTGGCGCCGGTCCTGGAAGTGACCGGCATCCACAAGCAATTCCCGGGCGTGAAGGCGCTGTCGGATGCGGGCCTGCGCCTGTTCCCCGGCGAAGTCCACACGCTGATGGGCCAGAACGGCGCCGGCAAGTCGACCCTCATCAAGGTCCTCACCGGCGTCTACCAGCCCGAGCGCGGCAGCATCCATCTCGATGGCCGCGCGATCGCGCCTACTTCCACCCAGGACGCCCAGGAACTCGGCATCAGCACGGTCTACCAGGAGGTGAACCTGTGCCCGAACCTGTCCGTCGCCGAGAACATCTTCATTGGACGCTATCCGCGCCGCTTTGGCATGATCGACTGGCGTGGCATGCGCCGCCAGGCCGCTGAACTGCTGAAGCGCCTGCAGATCGACGTCGACGTCGCCAAGCCTTTGGCAAGCTATCCGCTGGCGATCCAGCAGATGGTGGCGATCGCGCGCGCGCTGAACATCTCGAGCAAGGTCCTGATCCTCGACGAGCCCACCTCCAGCCTGGACGAGAATGAAGTCCAGCTGCTGTTCTCGGTGCTGCGCGGCCTGCGCGAACAGGGCATGGCGATCCTGTTCGTCACCCACTTCCTCGACCAGACCTATGCGATCTCGGACCGCATCACCGTGATGCGCAACGGCGAGCGCGAAGGCGAGTACCTGTGCAGCGAGCTGTCGCGCCTGGCCCTGGTCAACAAGATGATCGGGGCGCCGGCCGAAGCGCAAGAGGAAGCCGGCAGCGCCTGTGCCGAAGCAGGAACGCACCTTGACACCTTCCTGCGCACAAAGGCACTGGCGCGCAAGGGCGTGCTGAACCCGATCGACCTCGAGATCCGCAAGGGCGAGCTGCTCGGCCTTGCCGGCCTGCTCGGTTCCGGCCGCACCGAGACGGCGCGCCTGCTGTTCGGAGCGGACAAGGCCGACAGCGGCGCCATCGAGATCGACGGCCGCAGCCACGTGTTCTCCACGCCGCGCGACGCTATTCAAGAGGGCATCGGCTTCTGTTCGGAAGACCGCAAGCACGAAGGGGCGATCCTGGCCCTGTCCGTGCGCGAGAACCTGATCCTGGCGCTGCAGGCGCGCCAGGGACTGCTGCGCGCGATCCCGATGCGGCGCCAGCAGGAGCTCGCGGCCCACTATGTCAAACAACTGGGGATCAAGACGGCGAGCATCGAGACGCCGATCGGCACGCTGTCCGGCGGCAACCAGCAAAAGGTCTTGCTGGCGCGCTGGCTGGCTACCGAGCCGAAGCTGATGATCCTCGACGAACCGACGCGCGGCATCGACGTGCGCGCCAAGCAGGAAATCATGGATTACGTTACCACCCTGTGCCGCAAGGGCATGTCGATTCTGTTCATCTCGTCCGAGCTGCCCGAGGTGCTGCGCGTGAGCGACCGCATCGTCGTCATGCGCGACCGCAAGGCCTGTGGCGAGTACGGCCGCGGTGAGCTGGACGACAGCACCGTGCTGCACGTGATTGCCGGGGAGGGCTGCGCATGAACGCCGCCGTCAAGGAAGCGGTGCTTGAGAAGGCCAGGCCGGCCAGGCCGTCGGTCTTCCAGCATCCGCTGTTCCGTCCCCTTGCTGCGCTGGCCCTGCTGCTCCTGATCGACTTTCTCCTGATTCCCGGCTTCTTCCGCCTGGAGATCAAGGACGGCCACCTGTACGGCAGCCTGGTCGACATCGTCAACCGCGCCGCCCCGCTGATGCTGGCGGCGATCGGCATGACCCTCGTCATTGCCACGCGGGGCATCGACATCTCGGTGGGCGCCGTGGTGGCCCTGTCCGGGACGGTGGCCTCCATGCTCATCGGCGGCACCATGGTGATCAACAACGGCGTGCCCGAGTACGTGGCGCAGACGCCGATGGGGCTGGCGCTGCTGGCAGCCATGGGGGCGGCCCTGCTGTGCGGCCTATGGAACGGGGCGCTCGTCGCCGGCCTGGGCCTGCAGCCGATCGTCGCCACCCTGATCCTGATGGTGGCCGGACGCGGCCTGGCCCAGCTGCTCACCGACGGCCAGATCGTCACCGTCTACTACCAGCCCTTCTTCTTCCTGGGCAGCGGCTATCTCCTCGGCTTGCCCTTCGCGCTGTTCGTGGTGGTGGCGGTGTTCGCCGTGACCAGCCTGCTGCTGCGCCACACGGCGCTCGGCCTGTTCATCCAGGCGGTCGGCATCAACCCCGTGGCGGCGAGACTGAGCGGCATCCGCACCGCGGCCCTGATCGTCTTCGTCTACGTGTTCAGTGCGGCCTGCGCGGGCATGGCGGGATTGATGATCAGCTCGAACGTGAAGAGCGCCGATGCCAACAACGCCGGCCTGCTGCTGGAGCTGGACGCCATCCTGGCGGTGACGCTGGGCGGCACCTCGCTCGCGGGCGGCAAGTTCTCGCTGGTGGGCAGCATCATCGGGGCGCTGATCATCCAGACGCTCACCTATACCATCTATTCGCTGGGCGTCCCGCCCGAGGTCAATATGGTCGTCAAGTCGGTCGTGGTGTTCCTGGTCTGCATCTCGCAGTCCGACCAGTTCAAGAGCCTGGGAAAGAGGAGGGCGGCATGAAGCATGTCACCAATGCTCCCTGGTTCACCTCGGCGGCCACCGTGGTCCTGCTGGTGGCCATGCTGCTGGCCGGCGGCCAGGCCTACGACGGCTTCCTGTCGCTGCAGGTGATGCTCAATCTCCTGATCGACAACGCCTTCCTCCTGGTGCTCGCCATCGGCATGGGCGTCGTGATTCTCTCCGGCGGCATCGACCTTTCGGTGGGCGCGGTGCTGGCGCTGTCGACCATGGTGGCGGCCTGGCTGCTGCAGGTGGCGCAGTGGCCGCCGCTTGCCGTGATCGCGGTGGTGCTGCTGGGGGGCGCGGCTTTCGGGGGCTGCATGGGCGCCATCATCCATTTGTTCCGCCTGCAGCCCTTCATCGTCACGCTGGCCGGCATGTTCCTGGCGCGTGGCCTGTGCTACCTGATCAGCATCGAGTCGATCACCATCGAGGATCCGCTGTTCGTCGCGATGTCGCAGACCCAGCTGCCCTTCCTCGGCGGTTTCCTGTCCCCTGGCGCCCTGGTCGCGATCGGCATGCTGGTCCTGGCCGTGTGGATGGCGCATTACTCGTCCTTCGGGCGCGCGGTCTACGCCATCGGCGGCAACGAGCAGTCGGCCGCGATGATGGGCCTGGCCGTGGGACGCACCAAAGTGCTGGTTTATGCCTTCAGCGGCTTCTGCGCGGCGCTGGGCGGCTTGCTGTTCTCGTTCTACATGCTGTCGGGGTATGGGCTGCATGCGCAGGGCACCGAACTGGATGCCATCGCGGCGGTGGTCATCGGCGGCACCCTGCTCACCGGCGGCTATGGGTATGTACTGGGTGCGCTGTCGGGCGTGCTGGTGCTCGGCACCATCCAGACCCTGATCGCCTTCGACGGCACCCTGAGTTCGTGGTGGACCAAGATCGTGATCGGCGCGCTGCTGTTCGTGTTCTGCGTGGTGCAGCGCCTGATGGGCTTCCGCCAGAAGCAAAACTGATAAATAAACAAGGAGACGTGATGAACAAGATGTCCGCACTCGTGGCCGGACTGGCCGCTGCATTGGCTGCGCCCATGGCCCTGGCTTCCAACCCCATCGTGAAGGACATCTTCACGGCCGACCCGGCTGCGCTGGTCGACAAGGGCCGCGTCTACGTCTACGTCGGCAAGGACGAGGCGCCGGTCGGCGGCAAGGAATACGTGATGAACGAGTGGCGCGTGTACTCCAGCTGCGACATGAAGAAGTGGGTCGACCACGGCTCGCCGCTGCGCTACAGCACCTTCAAGTGGGCAGGCCGCGACGCCTGGGCATCCGACATCGTCAAGCGCAACGGCAAGTACTACTTCTATTCGACCGTGGACCACGCCACCCTCAAGAGCAAGGCGATCGGCGTGGCCGTATCAAGCAGCCCGACCGGGCCTTTCGTCGACGCGCGCGGCACCGCGCTGGTCACCAACGACATGACGAAGGAAAGCCCGATTCCCTGGGACGACATCGATCCGGCCGTCTTCATCGACGACGACGGCCAGGCCTATCTCTACTGGGGCAACACGGTTATGAAATACGCGAAGCTCAAGCCCAACATGATCGAGATCGACGGTCCGATCCATACCGTGGGCCTGGACAACTTCGTCGAGGCGGCCTACCTGCACAAGCACAAGGGAACCTACTACCTCTCGTACTCGCACAAATTCCCCGAAGAGACCGTGGTGATGAGCGGCCCGACGGCCACCGGCCCCTGGTCGTGGGGCGGGGTGATCATGGAGAAGAACAGCAACGTGAACACGATCCACCAGGCCATCGTCGAGTTCAATGGCAAGTCCTACATCTTCTACCATAACGGCAAGCTGCCGACCGGTGGCGAATACCGCCGCTCCGTGGCGGTCGAGGAACTGCGTTATGCCCCGGACGGGAAGATCCTGCCGGTCGCGCAAACGGCTGAAGGGCCGGCCGCCAACCCGTCACCGGGCTGCAAGTGATAGCTGCTGAACAGTTTTTTCTATCGAAGTGATATCGATACTGATATTATTTTCTGATGGATACAACAAACCCGAACTGGTTCCTGAAGGCGCGCCTCAAGACGCGCCAGCTGCTCCTCCTGATCGCGCTGGACGACTACCGCAACATCCACCGCGCGGCCGAGGAACTCCACATGACGCAGCCGGCGGCGTCCAAGCAGATCAAGGATCTGGAAGAGATGCTGGACGTGCGCCTGTTCGAGCGCCTGCCGCGCGGGATGGAGCCGACCATCTACGGCGAGACCATGATCCGCCATGCGCGCATGGCGCTCACCAGCCTCGCACTGGCGCACGACGACCTGGTGGCGCTCAAGGCCGGCCTGTCCGGGCAGGTCGAGGTGGGCGTCATCATGTCGCCCGCGATGGCGCTGCTGCCGCGTGCGATCGCGCGCATCAAGGAGCAGGCGCCGCTGCTGCGCATCGGCGTGCACCTGGAGCCCAGCAACGTCCTGCTCGACAAGCTGCAGCGCGGCACGCTCGACTTCATGATCGGCCGCATCCTGGAAAAGGAAGATTCGAGCGGCCTGGTGTACGAGGAGCTGACCGAGGAACCCGCCTGCGCCGTGGTGCGCCCCGGCCATGCGCTGCTCGAGGCGAAGGACCTGCGCCTGGAGGACATCGTCGACCGGCCGTGGATTTTGCCGCCGCCCGGCAGCATCCTGCGCCACCGCTTCGACATGATGTTCCGCCGCGCCGGCCTGCAGCCGCCCGCGAACGTGGTCGACACCACGGCGCTGCTGCTCATCACGACACTGCTGCAGCAGACCGACTCGCTGCACGTGATGCCGCTGGAGGTGGCGCAGTACTATGCGTCGCTGAACGTGATGCGCGTCCTGCCGATCGAACTGCCCTGTACGATGGATGCCTTCGGCATCATCCGCCAACAGGAGCACCTGCTGTCGCCGGGCGCCGAGCTGCTGCTCAAGCAGGTGAGGCTGGCGGCTTCCGAGATCTACTGAAGCGGTATCGTTCGCGCCAAAAAAGTGATTGGTTCGGTGCCGGCGTGGCGCCGTATCATGGGCAATCCATGCTATCCACGGACCCGCACATGACGAGAGTTTTCCGGTTCATCCTTGCCCTGGCGCTTGCCCTGGCCTTGCCCGCTTCGGCCGCCCCCGGCTTCGCCAATCCGCTCGTGCTGCAGCGCGCCGATCCGCACGTCACCCTGCACGCGGACGGCTATTACTACTACACGGCCACCGTTCCCGAATACGACCGCATCGAGCTGCGCCGCACCCGCGACCTGAACGTCCTGGGCAAGGCCGAGGCGAAGGTGGTCTGGCGCAAACACGCCAGCGGACCGATGAGCAGCCATATCTGGGCGCCGGAACTGCATCACATCGACGGCAAATGGTATCTGTATTTCACGGCCGGTCGCGCCGACGCGCCGTTCGACATCCGCCTCTACGTGCTCGAGAATGCAGCGGCCAATCCGCTAGAAGGGCAGTGGATCGAACGGGGACAGCTGAAGACGGGCTGGGAGTCGTTCGCGCTGGACGCGACCACCGTCGCGGTGAATGGACAGCGCTACCTGGCATGGACCCAGCGTCCGCCGACGGCCACGCGCCACATGACGGCGGTGTACATTGCCCGCATGGACTCGCCGCTCTCGATCACGGGCCCGGCCACCATGCTGACCACGCCCGAATATCCCTGGGAGAAGGAAGGACAGCACGTCAACGAGGCTCCCGCGGCCCTGGTCCGGCACGGCCGGGTGTTCCTGACCTATTCGGCGAGCGCCACCGATGCCAGCTACTGCCTCGGCATGCTGAGCGCGGCGGCCTCCGCCGACCTGACCGATCCGGCCGCATGGACCAAGTCGCCGCTGCCCGTGTTCCAGAGCAGCGCCGCGACCGGTCAGTATGGTCCGGGCCACAATGCGTTCACCACCAGCCCCGATGGCAAGACGGACATCCTGGTGTACCACGCCCGCGGCTACCGCGACATCAAGGGGGATCCGCTGCATGATCCGAACCGCCATACGCGGGCACAGGTGATCACCTGGCGGGCGGATGGGACGCCCGACTTCGGGCAGCCGGTGGCGGGCGTCAACCGGGGCCGGCAGGGGCGCTGACACGCTGCGCGGCGCCGGCGCGCCCGGCCAGCGTGGCGCCCAGGACGGCGCCGGCGGCCAGGCAGCCGGCGATGCACAGGGCGGCGACGGTGAAGGCATGGGCGAGCGCCGCCGGATCGTCGCGTGCGCCGAGGACGCCGTAGAACACGCCGCCGATCACGGCCACGCTGAGCGCGGTGCTCACCTGCAGGGTGGAGCTCGCAACGCCGGCGATCATTCCCGACAGGGCAGGGGAGACACGGCCCGTGATCATGCGCATCAGCGTCGGCAATCCGAGTCCCTGCCCGAAGCCGATGGCGAACAGCACGGCGGCCAGCGGCGCCGACTGCGGCGCCAGGCCGGCCGGACCGGCATCGACCAGCCAGGCCAGGCCGAGCAGTCCGGCGCTCTCCAGCGCCATGCCGGTCGGATTGACCCAGTCGCCGAGCAGGCGCCTGCAGGCCGGCGTGACGAGTGGTCCCAGCAGGAAACCCAGGCCGAAGGGCAGGAAGACCAGGCCGGCGTCCAGGGCGCTCGTGTGCAGCGCGTCCTGCAGGTAGACCGAGAACAGCAGGAAGAAGGAGCCGATCGAATAGAAGGACAGCGCGACCAGGAGGGCCCGGCCAAGGCCCGGCGCGCGCAGCGCCGCCGGGTCCAGCAGCGGCGCGCCGCCGGCGCGGGCAAGCCGGTGCTCGTGGCGCCAGAACACCCATGCCGCCACCGGCGCCGCCGCCAGCGACAGCCAGCACCAGAGCGGCCAGCCGGCTTCGCGGCCTTCGATCAGGGGCACGATCAAGAGGGCGAGCGCGAGCATCGACAACGCCGTGCCGCCCAGGTCCAGCCGGCCGCTGCGCCGTTCGCCCACGTTTTTCAGGAGCGGAACCCCGAATGCCGTGACCAGCACGGCCACCGGCAGGTTGGCCAGGAAGACCATGCGCCAGCCCATGCCGAACAGGTCGAGCGCGATGAGGATGCCGCCCAGCGCCTGCCCGATCACGGCGGCAAGCCCGAACACTGCGCCGTACAGGCTGAGCGCGCGCGGCTTCTCGGCTTCCGGGAAGATGGCCTGGACCGAGGCCAGCGCCTGCGGCGCCATGATCGCCGCCGTCACCCCCTGCAGGGCGCGGCCGGCGACCAGGCTCCACGGCGACCACGCCAGGCCGCACAGCAACGACGCCGCGGTGAAGCCGGCCAGCCCGATGAAGAACATGCGCCCGCGCCCGTACAGGTCGCCCATGCGCCCGCCGGTGATCAGGGTCACCGCATACAGCGCGGCATAGGAGGAAATCACCAGCTGTCCGGCCGAGGACGAGGCGCCCAGTTCGGCCCGGATCGACGGGAGCGCGACGTTGACGATGAAGAAGTCGAGCGGCGGCAGGAAGGATCCGGCCAGCAGGACGATGAACATCGCCCAGCGGCGCGGCTCGGGAGTGGGATGATGTGATGACATGACGGGCTTGCCTCGGTAATCGATTGCTTCCTGAGTAGAGAAAAATTCACTTCAGCCGGGAAGGCGTGCGGCCTGCTAGCGCATGCCTCCCGAACCCAGGATGATCTCGCCCGTCACCCACCTGGCGTCATCCGATGCCAGGTAGGAGACGATCGGCGCGATGTCCTGCACCTGGCCGATGCGGCCCAGCGGCGACTGCTGTTCGTACCAGGCATGGAAGTCGGAACCGATCACCCCGGCGGCCTGGGTGCCTTCGGTGTCGATCAGGCCGGGATTCACGGCATTGACCCGGATGCCGCGCGGGCCGAGCTCGCGCGCGAGCACGCCGGTGATGGCGTCGATCGCGCCCTTGCTGCCGGTATAGATGGCGCTCTCGGCCGGGAAGACACGCGTGACGTTGGAACCGATGTTGATGATGCTGGCGCCCTTTCCCAGGTGCGCAGCGGCGACGCCGGCGACCAGCAGCGGGCCGAGGACGTTGATGTCGAACTGCTGGCGATAGCGTTCTTCGGTCGTCTCTTCGATCCTGGCGAACTGGTAGATGCCGGCGTTGTTGACCACGATGTCCAGGCGCCCGAAGGCGCGGATGGCCGCATGGACCAGCGCTTCGACTTCCGTCCTGCGGGTGATGTCCGCGCCCACCGCCATGGCAACCCCGCCGGCGGCTTCGATGTCGGCGACCACCCGGTCCGCGGCATGCTGGTTCGCGGCATAGTTGACGACCACCCTGGCGCCGTCGGCGGCGAGCTGGCGGGCAATGCCCGCGCCGATCCCTTTGGAAGCGCCCGTGACGATCGCGACTTTGTCTTTTAACTTGTTCATGTTTTCAAACTCCAGGTAAGGGCCGGCGCAAGATTTGCCGGCACGACGAAAGACGCCATGGTGCGCCGTACAATCTTGTTTAGGAACTGACATGCATGTACATTTGGTGAACATTTTTGAACGGGGGAATGATGGAGTGGAGCGACGTCCGGATATTCCTGGCCGTGGTGCGCGGCGGATCGTACGGCGAGGCTGCGCGTACCCTCGGTGTGAGCCACCCGACGGTGGGGCGCCGCATCAAGGCGCTGGAAGACGAGGCAGAGCAGGCGCTGTTTCGCAGGACCAGGGAGGGCCTGGTGCTGACGGATGCCGGCGACACCGTGCTGGCCCTGGCGGAATCCATGGAGAATTCCGCGCTCGCCATGGAAAGGCGTCTGGCGGGTAACCACGAACGCCTGGAAGGCATCCTGCGCATCTCATCTGCAGAATGGTTTGCCGGCTATGTTCTTGCGCCCGTCCTGGCTGAACTGGCGCGCCGCCATCCGGCCGTCGTGCCGGAGGTGATCGGAAGCTACCGGCTGCTCAACCTGGCGCGCCGCGAGGCCGACGTGGCCTTTCGCCTCGTGCCTTTCACCGAACCGGACATCGTCCAGCGCCGGCTGATGAGCATTTCCTATGGCCTGTATGGTTCAGCCGAGAGCGCGCGGGCGATGGAAGACGATCCGGCGTCCGTCGGGCTGATCCTCATGAATACGGCGCAGTCCCACTTCCCGGATGTGGCCTGGCTGCTCGACAGGTTCCCGTCGTCGCGCCGTGTCTTCACGAGCACCAGCCGGGCCGTCCAGGCCCAAATGTGCCTGCGCGGCATGGGCATTGCAGTACTGCCGAGGCCATTGGGTGACGCGACCTCCGGATTGCAACGCATCGACATGCCGGACCAGCCTCCGGGGCGGGATATCTGGGTGGGATATCACCACGACCTGCGACATATGGACCGCCTGCGCGCGATGCTCGACATCGCCGATACGATGCTGTCGCAGCCGTTCAAGACGGGCTCGCCCAGGTTCTCGGGCGCCCGGCCGGCAGGCTCCGTGATCAAAAAGTGAAGACGCTGTAGCCGTCGGCGGCGATGCGGGCGATGCTGGGCAGGCCCGAGGTGCCCGGCACGCTGTTGTCGGTGATCAGGTCGAAGCCCGCCTTTTCCACTTCCTCGCGCGCCCCGAACACGTCGGCGCAGCCGCAGGACACGCCCACCACGCGGTCTTCGACCGCCTTGTACAGCGCATGGATCGGATGCGCGGCGTTGGCCAGCACCCCCGGCCAGCGGGTGCCGGTGCCCTGGAAGTAGATGCCGACTTCGACGTCCTGCTGCTTGAAGTCGTAGGCGGCGGCCAGGCCGTTGAACATGCGGCCCAGGGCTTCTTCGCCGGCTTTCGGGTCGGACAGGATGATAATGGCTGCTTTCATGCTTGTTCTCCTTGTGGATTTGTTTGGTCCGTCGCTTCGCGCAGCGGATGAATCCATTCTAGGCATGCCGCCTGGGGAGAAAAACCATGCAGCTTTCAATACATTATTTCGCCAGCTGAAATAGTCGGGGCCGGATCGACATCGACAGTCCGCCTTTCGTCCCCGCTGCGCAGCGCCAGTTCGATCACCCGCACCACGTCGAGCGCATCTTCCGGCAGCACGGGCACCTGCGCGTCATGGGCGATCGCCTCGTACATGCCGCGATAGAAGGCCAGGTAGTCGCCCGGGAGGGTCTCGACGGTCCGGGGCGCACCAATAGCCGGCGTGACGGTCGCCCAGTCGGCCGGCGCATCGTGGCCGAAGCCGGGGTCGCCCGGCCGCTGGCCCAGTTTCAGTGCGTTTTCCTGAGGGTCGATGCCGTACTTGACGAAGCTGCCGTGCGCTCCATGCACCTGGTAGCGCGGACCGGGGGCACGCACCAGCGCACCGGCATGCAGTACGGATGTGGTGGCGCCGTGGTCCAGGACCAATTCGAAGGCGTCTTCGACCCGGGCGCCCTGGCGCTGGACCGCGAGGTGGGCCGTGACCGAGCGCGGCACGCCGAACAGCTGCAGCGCCTGGTCGATCAGGTGCGGACCGAGGTCCCACAGCACGCCGGCGCCCGGCTGCGCTTCTTCCTTCCAGCGCGCCTTCACCTGCGGCGCATAGCGGTCGAAGTGGGCGCGGAAGGTATGGATCGCGCCCAGCTCGCCCGATTCCACCGTGCGGCGCAGGGTGAGGAAATCGCCGTCCCAACGGCGGTTCTGGTAGACGCTGAGCCGCAGGCCCCGCTGGCGCGCCAGTGCGAGCAGTTCTTCGCCTTCGGCGCAAGACAGCACGAAGGGCTTGTCCACCACCACGTGCTTGCCGGCCTGCAGCGCGGCCTTGGCCAGGGCGTGGTGGCTCGCATTCGGCGTGCACACGACGACCAGCGCAATGGCGGGGTCGTCCAGCATGGCTTGCGGCGTGTCGTCCAGCCGCACGCCGGGATAGGCGCCGAGCGCCTCGGCCTGCGCGCTGCGGCTGGCGATCCGCGCCAGCCGCAGGCCGGGAACGGCGGCGATCATCGGTGCGTGAAAGATGGAGCCGCCCAGGCCGAAGCCGATGAGTCCTACCGAGTATTGTTGCATGCCTGCTCCTGCGAGTGAGTCGTCGAGGGATTCTACGTGGACTTGCCCGACCATGCGGACGCGCCTTTGCGGCGGTATTCGCCGGGCCCGATGCCATGACTGCGCTTGAAGACCCGGTGGAAGGCCGCTTCCGACTGGTAGCCGACGGTTTCGGCGATCTCGCCGATGGACACCGTGTCGCGTGCCAGCGCGATCGCCGCCTGCGCCATGCGCAGTTCGGTCAGCACCGCGGCGGGCGTCTGCCCCGCCACCTGGCGGAACACGCGCGCGAAGGTGGCGCGCGACATGAAGCATGCCGCCGCGAGATCCTCGACCAGCCAGGGCCGGCCCGGAGACTGCAGCATGCGCTGCATCGCCGCGCCGAGGCGCCGGTCGGCCAGCAGTGCCAGCAGTCCGGGCATGACCGCATTGTCGTCGAGCCACGCCCTCATCAGGAGTGCGAACAGCGCGGAGGACAGGTGCGAGACGACGGTGGACGAACCGGGGCGCGCCTGGTCCGTTTCGCTTCGCAGCATCATCATGAGCGCATGCAGGCCGGAGAAGTCCGGCCGGTTCGCGGTGCGCACCACGATCACCGGCGGCAAGGCGCGCTGCAGCACGCGCCGTGCGTTGTCGTCGAACACGAAGCGCCCGCACAGGATGCCGGTCAAGGGGCCGTCGCCCTCGTTCGCTTTCCAGCGGACCAGGTCCGGGCCGGGAACATCGTGCGGCGTGCTTGCCTGCGCGGGCGGCCCGGCATGCAGGCGATGTGCGCCGCCGTGGGGAAAGACGATGATGTCGCCGGTTGAAAGCTCGAGGCGCTCCCCGTCCGGCAGGTCGACCGAGGCGGCGCCGTCGATGATCAGGTGATAGGGCGCCGAGCCGGGCGCCGCGGCGGCTTCCTCCAGGACCCAGGGAGCGGCCAGGCTGCAGCGGATGTCCAGCGAGGTATGCAGCGAAAACAGGGAAAGCAGGCGGCTCAGCGTATCCATGTGCATGAAGATGAAAATGGGATTGCCATGGCCCGGGCGCTGTCGACAGCGCGGTACACGGCAGAGACGACCATTCTAAATGGGAAGCAGGGCGTGCGACATCATGCCCATCCCGGGCTTCGGGTGACTTCACTACGCATCGGTCAGCGATGCGTGTGAGGGTGAGACGATCGAGCAGTTTTCGGCGTGTTTCGGGCATTCATCTTCCAGGTCGCCAGTCCTACACTGGTTTCCATGCCAGCGAACAAAAAGGCTGGCAGCCAACGACAAACACTGAAAGGAAACCATCATGTCCCGTCTGCATACCGTCCGGATCGACCAGGCCACCGGCCACGCCGCCCAACTGTTCGGCGCCATCAAATCCTCGATCGGCATGGTCCCGAACGCCTACGTCACGATCGGCTCGAACAGCACGGTCGCCCTCGAAGCGGCGCTGAACCTCGACGGCGCCCTGCGCAAGGGCAGCCTGTCGCAGAAGCAGATCGAAGTCGTCAAGCTGGCCGTCAGCGCCGTCGCCGAATGCGACTACTGCCTGGCCGCCCACTCGCTGATGGGCAAGCACGCCGGCCTGAGTGTCGAGGCGATCCGCGCCATCCGCACCGCCAGCCCGACCGGCGACGCCGCCATCGACGCCCTCGCGGCCTTCGCGCGGCGCCTGGTACGCACGGTGGGCACGGTCCCGGCCGCGGTGCTGGACGAGGTCAAGGCGGCCGGCTACAGCGATGCGCAGGTGGTCGACACGTTACTGGCGGTGGCCAGCATCACCTTCACCAACCTGCTGAACCGGGTCAACGACACCATCGTCGACTTCCCGGCGGCGAACTGAAATCCGCATCGATCTCGACGACCCCGCCGCGCTGGAGCGCGGCGGGAAGCCCGGCGCCCTGCTGCAGACGGACCGGCCGGCGTTCCTTCGTGCGAAATAATGAATTGCGGCCTGCATCATTCCACAGGGCCGTCCGATTCGACAGAATGCATCTCACGACAACCAGGCAAGGCCCGCAGGCCGGCCGGCACACGGGAGAGGGCGGCATGACGACGACATCGGTCTACCACGAAGGCGAACGCAGCGTGCAACAATCCGCCGGCGAGGTCGCCATCGCCGAGCGCAACGGCACGGTCATCGCGAACACCATTCTCGGCGGCGCCCGGCCCTTCCTGCAGAAGCAGTCGATGGCGGTGCTGGCCAGCGTCGACGCCGCCGGCGCGCCCTGGGCCACGCTGCTGTTCGGCGAATCCGGCTTCATCCACGCCGACAGCGCCGCCGCGATCGCGATCGACGTGCCGGAGGAGCGGCGCGACCCGCTCGACCCGTTCTGGACCAACGTCGCCGCCAACCCGGCGCTCGGCATGCTGTTCATCGAACTGGGATCGCGCCGCCGCTACCGCATCAACGGCGACCTGACGCGCCTGGACGCCGGGGGCTTCGAGGTGGCGGTGCGCGAAGCCTATCCGAACTGCCCCAAGTACATCCAGCGCCGCCAGCTGCGCGGCATGGACGGCGCCACGCTGCCGGCCCTGCTGGGCGAGGGCAGGACGCTGGACGGCGAGGTGCGCGACATCGTGCGCCGCGCCGACACCCTGTTCGTGGCCAGCAACCACCCGCGGACCGGGGCCGACGCCTCGCACCGCGGCGGCAATCCCGGCTTCGTCCAGGTGCCCGGGGACGGCCTGCTGCGCATGCCGGATTACGCCGGCAACAGCCTGTTCAACACCTTCGGCAACCTGGTGCTGGATCCGCGCGTCGGCCTGTGCATTCCCGATTTCGACGGGCAGCGGCTGCTGCAGATCAGCGGCCGGGCGCGCATCCTGCACGGCCAGGACGATCCGCTTGGCCTCACCGGCGGCACCGGGCGCTTCTGGGAGATCGAGGTCGAGCGCTGGCTGCTGCGCCGCACCCCGCGCCGGCTCGAGTGGGAATACCTCGATGCATCGCCCTTCAATCCGGCCACCGCGGAGGCATGACCATGCGCTACCTGATCGACGCCATCATCCCGCACGGCCCGGCCGTGAAGGAATTCCGCCTCGCCCCGCTCGGCGGCGCCGCGCTGCCGCCCTGGCAGCCCGGCGCCCACGTGGAGCTGCGCTTCGAAGCGCGCAGCGGCGCCGGCCACGCCAACGCCTACTCCGTGGTGGGCGAGGTGGACGGCAGGCTGCGCATCGCGGTGCAGCGCGAGGAGCGCGGCCGTGGCGGTTCACGCGTGCTGCACGACGAGTTCGCGCCGGGCATGGAGCTGGAGGTCGGCGCGCCGCGCGACAGCTTCAGGCTGCACCCGGGCGCCGTCCGCACCGTGCTGATCGCCGGCGGCATCGGCATCACGCCGATCCTGCCGATGGCGCGCGCGCTGGACGCCGCCGGCGCCGACTATGCATTGCATTACCTGGCGCACGACCGCGAGCGCCTGGTGCTGGCCGGGGACTGGCAGGCGCTCGGCGCAGGGCGCGTACGCACCTACGCCACCGGCGTGGACGGCCGTCCCGACCTGCAAGCCCTGGTCGGCCCCTGGCGGGAAGGCTGCGAGCTGCATGCCTGCGGCCCGGTGGCGCTGCTGGAAGCGATCCGCGCCGCCGCCACGGCGCAGGGCTGGCCGCAGCGGCACATCCGCTTCGAAAGCTTCGGCGCGCGCGCCCAGGCCCAGGACAGGCCGCTGCGCGTGCACCTGCTCCAGAGCGGCATGACCCTCGACGTCGCGCCCGGCGCCTCGATCCTGGACGCCATGATCGATGCCGACGTGTTCGTCTCCTATGAGTGCAAGCGCGGCGAATGCGGCAACTGCTACGCCGGCGTGGTCTCCGGCGCGCCCCTGCACCGCGACGTCTGCCTCACGCCCGCCCAGCGCGCGCAGGGGATGACCCCGTGCGTGTCCTGGGCCGCCACGCCCGAACTCGAACTCGATTTGTAAGCCACCACTGAAAGAGGTATCCCATGACGTCAAGCGCCGAAGTCCGTCCTCCGCTCCCACCCTTCACCCGTGCATCCGCCATCGAGAAAGTGCGCCTGGCCGAAGACGGCTGGAACACCCGCGATGCCGCCAGGGTGGCGCTGGCCTACAGCCTCGACACCCACTGGCGCAACCGCGCCGAGTTCTGCAATGGCCGCGACGAAGCGCGCGCCTTCCTCGAACGCAAATGGAAGAAGGAGCTCGAGTACCGCCTGATCAAGGAGCTGTGGGCCTTCACCGACAACCGCATCGCCGTGCGCTACGCCTACGAGAGCCGCGACGACTCGGGCAACTGGTACCGTTCCTACGGCAACGAGAACTGGGAGTTCGGACCGGACGGCCTGATGGTCAACCGTTACGCATGCATCAACGATATGCCGATCAAGGAAGAGGAGCGCAAGTTCCGCTGGCCGCTCGGCCGCCGCCCGGACGACCATCCGGGCCTGTCCGATCTCGGGCTGTGAACGATGGCGGGCCTCAGTCGAGGTGGGGGTGGGCCTTGAGTTCCCCGGCAAGCAGGTCGATGAAATTGCGCACCTTGGACGAGCCGAATTTGCTCTCGCGGTGCACCAGGTGCACCGGCCACGGCGCCTCCTCGTGATCGGCCAGCACGATCTTCAGGCGGCCCGCCGCCAGCTCGTCCGCGATCTGGTAAGACAGCAGCCGGCAGATGCCAAGGCCCATGACGGCGGCCGCGATGGCGGCGTCGTTGCTGGTGACCGTCAGTCGCGGCCGCAGGCGCACCATGGTGGGGTCGTCGTCCGCCCCGAACTTCCACTCGACCCGGGGCGTGACGCCGCTCGCCGCGACGATGGTGTGGCGCAGCAGCTCGTCCGGATGCCGCGGCACGCCGTGCCTGGCCAGGTATTCGGGCGAGGCGCACAGCACGCGCCGCACCTGGCCCACCCGCACGGCCTTCAGGCTGGAGTCGGGCAGGTGGCCGATGCGCACCGCCACGTCGATGCCTTCCTCCACCAGGTTGACGACGCGGTCGAGGAACAGCGCCGAGACCTCGACCTCCGGGTACGCTTTCAGGTAGCGCACGATGCCGGGCATCACGAAGGTCTTGCCGAACAGGACCGGAGCCGTGACCGACAGATTGCCCTTCGGGGCCGAGTTGACGCCGGCCGCGGCCTCGTTGGCTTCCGCGATGCTGGACAGGATGTTGCGGCTATCGTCCAGGTAGCGGCGGCCGGCCTCGGTCAGGCGCACGTTGCGGGTGGTGCGCAGCAGCAGCTTGACGCCGAGCTTTTCTTCCAGCGCGGCGATCGCGCGCGTCACCGCTGCCGGGGACAGGTCGAGACGGCGCGCCGCCGCGGCAAAACCCTCTTCTTCGCCGACCGCGACGAATACGCTCATCAAATGAACCTGGTCCACCCATTTCTCCATGCGAAAGCGTCACCAGCATCACACGCCGGTTCCATCGCTCTGCATTATTTCGGAAAATGGAAAGAGCAGCAATCCTGGCGGCGGGATGGCTTTACTGGTGCGGCTGCCCGTTGGAGGCCATCAGTCCGTTATCCACCGGCAGGTTCACCCCGGTGATGAGGCGCGCATCCTCGCTCGCCAGGAAGGCCATCGCCGCCGCGACACCTTCCGGATCTTCCGGCGCGCCGAGCGGCATCCGCTTCCTGAATTCGGCGACCAGCTCGGGATCGCTCACCATGTCCTCGGTCATCCGGGATACCGTGAAGCTCGGATTGACCGCGTTGACCCGCACGCCATCCTTCGCCGCATCCATCGCCATCGCGCGCACCATATTGCTGACGGCGCCCTTCGAGGTGTTGTAGGCGAACAGCTCCCAGTCTCCGCCCAGTCCCGACACCGAGGAGGTCATCACGATCGAGCCGCGCGTCTTGACGAGTTCGGGCATCGCCGCCTTGGCCATGTGGAAGTAGCCGGCCACGTTGACTGCCATGACGCGTGCGAAGTCGTCTTCGCTCGTGTGCATGATGTCGCCTTCGGTCGCCATGCCGGCATTGTTAATGAGGATATCCAGCCTGCCGAAGGAGTCGACAGCCGCCTTGACCGCGGCGACGGCGGTCGCCTTGTCGGCCGTATCGCCGACCTGCACCAGGACACGGTCCTGGGCAAGCCCGGCGACCGCCTTGCGAAGCGTGGCTTCGTCGATATCGAGCATGACAACGCGCGCACCCTCGTCGAGGAAGCGGCGGGCGCAGGCAAGTCCGATGCCGGAAGCGGCGCCAGTGACAAGTACGGTCTTTTCCCTGAAACGATTCATCCTGCGTCTCTCCTGTAAGTGACGTGAGCGGGTAGGTGGAAACGAACTTATCACAGCCGCGCGAATGCGGTTTTTTGATTTCCACGTGTCTACTCAAGCGTGCTATATTGATTTGGCAACGTTTCCAATTTCGGTTGCGTTCCAATGAGAGGAGACCCACGACAATGTATAAACCCATGCTGATGCTCCGCAGCGCCGTGTTGACGGTACTGCTGGGCGCCATCCATTCCCATGCCATGGCCGGGGAAGCAGCCGGCGCCGTGCAGGCCTGGCTGACCACCGGCGACCAGGCCAAGCTGATGGCACGCGCCCCTGACGCGAAGTTCAGCCGCGCCGCGCCGGCAGCCACCGTGATCGACATCGATCCCGCCAAGCGCTTCCAGGAAATACAAGGCTTCGGCGCCTCGATCACCGACGCCTCGGCCTTTCTCATCCAGCAGCGCATGAAGCCGGCGCAGCGCGACAAGCTGATGCGCGAGCTGTTCGGCCGCAATCCCGGCCTCGGCATGTCCTTCACCCGCCTGACCATCGGCGCCTCGGATTTCTCGCAGAGCCATTACAGCTTCGACGACATGCCGGCAGGCGAGCGTGATCCGGAATTGAAACGCTTCTCCATCGACCCGCACCGGGCTACCGTGCTGCCGACCGTGAAACAGGCGCTGGCGATCAATCCGCAACTGAAGGTGATGGCTTCGCCCTGGAGCGCGCCGGGCTGGATGAAGAGCAGCGACAGCCTGATCAAGGGCTCGCTCAAGCCGGAAGCCTACGACGCCTTCGCCCGCTACCTGGGCCGCTACGTGGGCGCCATGCAGAAGGAGGGGGTGCCGATCTTCGCGCTGACGCTGCAGAACGAGCCGCACTTCGAGCCTGCCGACTACCCGGGCATGCGCGTCGATCCGCCGAGCCGCGCCGCTTTCATCGGCGGCCACCTCGGCCCCTTGCTGGCGCGCGAGCACCCCGGCACCACGGTCTTCGACTGGGACCACAACTGGGACGAACCCCAGTCGCCGACGGCCGTGCTGGCCGATCCGGCCGCCGCCAGGTATGTCAGCGGGGTCGCCTGGCACTGCTATGCGGGCAATGTGGCCGTGCAGGCCCAGGTGCACGCGCGTTTCCCGGACAAGGACACCTGGTTCACGGAGTGCTCGGGCGGACGCTGGGCCATGGACTGGGCCAAGAACCTGATGTTCTTCACCCGCACCCTCGTCATCGACACCACGCGCGGCTGGGCGCGCGGCGTCCTGCTGTGGAACCTGGCGCTGGACGAGAAGGACGGCCCGCACCTGGGCGGCTGCAAGGACTGCCGCGGCGTCGTGACCATCGATTCGCGCACCGGCGAAGTGACGCGCAACGTGGAGTACTACGCGCTTGCCCACGCCAGCCGCTTCGTGCTGCCGGGCGCGCAGCGGGTCCAGTCGAGCGAAGCAGCAGGGGAGCTGTCGAACGTCGCCTTCCGCAACCGCGACGGCTCGCTCGCCCTCGTCGTGGCCAATGGCGCGCCACAGGAACAGACCTTCTCGGTCCGCATGAAAGGGCAGAGCTTCCGCTATACCTTGCCGGGCATGAGCGTCGCCACTTTCGCCTGGGGCGGCAAACCCTGAAACGCGACAGCCGGTGTGAATTGCATTGACATCGTATTCACAGCGGCGCAATAATGAGCTCGGCAGGTTGGCAACGTTTCCAAAAAATTTTCCAGCAGGTTGGCAACGTTTCCATCCCCGCCGGCAGGTGTGCAGTGAAACCAGGCAGCAAGACGTTCCCAGATAGCGTCCTCGTTTGGCAGCGTTTCCAAAACAAGACACAGAATAACAATTCAGGAGACCCACATGACTCGAATTCGCAACGCCCGTGGCGCCGATGCGGCCGTCACCCATGCAATCCGCTTGCGCCCCATCGCCGCCGCCTGCGCACTCTGCCTGTGGAGCGCATCGGCGCAAGCCCAGTCCCAGGCCCCATCGCAGGAAGGCGTCCCGTCCCAGGTGGTCGTGACCGGGATCCGCGGCAGTATCGAAACGTCGATCGCGATCAAGAAGGAATCGGACTCGATCGTCGAAGCGATCACCGCCGAAGACATCGGCAAGCTGCCGGACCAGTCGATCGCGGAATCGATCGCGCGCCTGCCCGGCCTGACCGCGCAGCGCGTGGCCGGCCGCGCCCAGGTGATCTCCCTGCGCGGCCTGGCGCCGGACTTCGGCGTCACCCTGCTCAACGGCCGCGAACAGACCAGCACCAGCAACGATCGCAGCGCCGAATTCGACCAGTACCCGTCCGAGCTGCTCAGCGGCGTGGTGGTCTACAAGACGCCCGACGCCAACATGACGGCGGCCGGCCTGTCCGGCACCATCGACCTGCGCACCGTGCGTCCGCTCGACCGCAAGGGCCGTACCATCGCCGTCAATGTGCGTGGCGAGCATAACAGCAATGGCGAACTCAATAGCGGCTGGTCGACCCGCGGCAAGCGCGTCTCGGTGTCCTACATCGACCAGTACCTGAACAACACCCTGGGCCTGGCCATCGGCTACGCCCACCTCGACACGCCGGGCCAGCAGAAGGAATACAAGTCCTGGTGGTGGGGCACCGAGAACAATCTCCCGGCCGGGATGGAGGACGTGGTCGCGCTGAAGGGCGCCGAAGTCACCTCGACCTCGCGCAAGCAGGTGCGCGACGGCCTGATGGCGGTCGTCGACTGGAAGCCGAGCCGCGACCTGCGTTCCACCCTCGACCTGTACTACTCGCAGTTCGACCAGGAAGAGGTCATGCGCGGCATGATGTGGAACTCGCACCAGTGGAGCGCGGTCACCTACCGCGATCCCCAGGTCGAGACCATCGGCGGCGTGCGCCTGCTCACCGGCGGCAGCCTGGTCAACCTGGAACCGATCGTGCGCAACGACTACAACGAGCGGCGCGACGAGATGGGCGCCCTGGGCTGGAATACGAAGCTGCGCCTCAACGATCGCTGGTCGGTCGACGGCGACCTGTCCTGGTCCACGGCCAAGCGCCGCGAAACGACCTCGGAGACCTATGCCGGCCTGGGACCGGCCAATTCAGGCGTCACCGACAACGATTTCAAATTCCGCATCCCGGTCGGCGCCGGCCTGCCGCAGTTCACGCCGAGCATCGACTTCACCAACCCCGGCATCATCAGGCTGACCGACGTCGGCGGCTGGGGCCACGACGCCACCATGCACCACCCGCGTGTCGAAGACCGCCTGGGCGCGGCTAAGCTGAACGTGCGCGGGGAGCTCGACGGCTTCTTCAGCAATGTGCAGGCGGGCCTGAGCTACTCCAAGCGCGACAAGTCGCACGAAGACGTCTCGCAGACCTATTGGCTGAAGAACGACCGGGCGTTGACGACCGTCCCGGCCGACATCATCCAGCCGACCACCTCGCTGGCCTGGGCCGGCATTCCCGGCGTGCTCTCCTTCGACCCGCGCGCCGCGATCGACCGCTTCTACGTCAAGCGACCGGTCGATACCGACGTGGCCCAGCAGGACTGGGCGGTGAGCGAGAAGCAGGCCATCGGCTACCTGCGCCTCGGCATCGACACCGACCTGGGCAACGTGCCGCTGCGCGGGAACATCGGCGTGCAGTACGTCCACGTGAACCAGGATGCGCAGGGCAAGGCGGTGAGCAACAACGTGATCACGCCGCTCTCCGACGACCACTCCTACAACGACGTCCTGCCGAGCGTGAACCTGAACTTCGACCTCGGCCACTACCTGCACGACACCTATATGCGCATGGGCGTGGCCAAGACCGTCGCGCGGCCCCGCATGTCCGACATGCGCGCCGGCGTGTCGGCCGGCGTCGACCAGACCACGCGCATGTGGAACGGCAGCGGCGGCAATCCGCAGCTGGAGCCGTGGCGCGCGAACTCCTTCGACCTCTCGCTCGAGCACTACCTGGGCAAGGGCAGCTATGTATCGGCCGCCTACTTCTTCAAGGACCTCAAGAGCTACATCTACAACCAGCAGCGCCCCTTTGACTTCACCGGCTTCCCGAACTCGAGCGCCGTGGTGCCGCTGACGAACATCGGCACCATCAACCAGCCGGCCAACGGGCAGGGCGGTTTCGTGCGTGGCGTCGAACTCAGCGGATCCCTGCAGTTCGGCATGCTGTGGCAGCCCCTGGACGGCTTCGGCGTGCAGGCCAGCGTCTCCGGCACCGAGAGCTCGATCAGCCCGAACGGACCGGGCACCACGGAAAAGCTGCCGGGCCTGTCCGGCGTGGTCCGCAACATCACGCTGTTCTACGAGAAGCACGGCTTTTCGGCGCGCGTGGCCCAGCGCTACCGCTCCGCCTTCCGCGGCGAGGTCACGGGCCTGTTCGCCCAGCGCGCCTTCAGCGAGATCATGGCGGAGGACCAGATCGACATCCAGCTGGGCTACGAGTTCCAGAGCGGCCCATGGAAGAACCTGTCCCTCATGCTGCAGGTGAACAACCTGGGCAACGAACCTTACCAGACCAAGCAGGGCAGCCCCTTCGCCAGCGGCGCCTATGCGCCCGAGCGCTACACGACCTACGGTCGCCAGGTCCTGTTCGGCGTGAACTATAAACTGTAAAAGGAGAGCGAATGACGACCAGACGAAACGCGATGCGCGTGGTGTGCGGGATGGCCCTGACGATGATGGGAGCGGCGGCGGGTGCGCAGGGGACCAGCGCCACCTGGCAGGTGGTGACCACCGCGCAGGGCGGCGGCCAGCGCTTCGCCGTGCAGGCGCTCGGCGCGCCGCGCCCGGCCGGGCAGCCGATGGAAACCGAGACCGCGGTGTTTGTCGATACGCGCCAGCGCTACCAGGAAGTGTTCGGCTTCGGCGGCGCCGTGACCGATGCGGTGGCCGAGGTCTATGCGAAGCTCACTCCAGCCGCGCAGCAGGCCTACCTGAAGGCCTACTTCGACCCGCGCGAAGGCCTGGGCTACAACGTGCTGAGAACGACGATCCACAGTTCGGACTTCAGCAGCGGCAGCTACACCTACGTCAAGGACGGCGACCGCAGCCTGGCTTCCTTCAGCATCGAGCACGACATGTGCCACCGCGTGCCGCTGCTGCGCGCCTCCCTGGCCGCCGCCAGGGCGCAGGGAACGCAGATGCGCGTCTTCGCCAGCCCCTGGAGCGCGCCGGCCTGGATGAAGTCGAACAAGAACATGCTGCAGGGCGGCAGCCTGCTGCCGGAGAACCGTGACCTGTGGGCGAACTACATCGTCAAGTTCGTCCAGGCCTACGAAAAGGCGGGCATTCCCTTGTGGGGCCTGTCGGTGCAGAACGAACCGATGGCCAGGCAGCGCTGGGAATCGATGATCTACACCGCCGAGGAAGAGACGCGTTTCCTGGGCGACCACCTCGGGCCGGCGCTCACGCGGGCCGGGATGAAGGACAAGAAGATCATCGTCTGGGACCACAACCGCGACCTGCTGCCGCAGCGTGCCGCCCACATCCTGTCGGACCCGAAGGCGCGGCCCTACGTCTGGGGCATCGGTTTCCACTGGTACGAGACCTGGGCCAAGGGCCAGCCTATGCACCGCAACGTCGCCGCCGTGCACGCGGCGTATCCCGACGTGCCGCTCCTGATGACCGAGGCGACCGTCGAGAAGTTCGATCCGGCGAGGTTGCAGGACTGGGCCAACGGCGAGCGCTACGGCAGCGAGATCATGGCCGACCTGAACGCCGGGGCGGCAGGGTGGATCGACTGGAACATGCTGCTCGACAGCCGCGGCGGACCCAACCACGTGGGCAACTACTGCTTCGCGCTGCTGCACGCGAGCGACGACGGCCAGCTGGTCTACACGCCGAGCTACGCCTACATGGGCCACTTCACCCGCTACATCAAGCCGGGGGCGAGGCGCGTGGGCGCCACCACCAGCCGCAGCACGCTGGACACGGTGGCCTTCCGCAATCCGGACGGCGCCCTGGCGATCGTGGTGATGAACCGGACCGACGGGGCGCAGCGCTATCGGCTGCAGGTCGATGGCGCCGAGGTGGCGGTGGACATTCCGGCCCGCGCCATCCAGACTGTGCTACGTTAACCGGAGAAGAAGCAGGGGAGGACCGTGGCGACGATCAAGGATGTGGCCCGCATGGCGGGGGTGGGGACCGGGACCGCGTCGCGCGTGGTGCGCGGCAAGGGCTCGGTGTCGCCCGACAAGCTGGAGCGGGTCAGGCAGGCCATCGACGCGCTGGGCTACCGGCCCTCGCACACGGCGCGCTCGCTGCTGTACGGGCGCTCGCGCATGATCGGGGTGTACATCCCGATGCTGTCGGGGACCTTCTATACCGCCATCCTGAAGATCATCGACGCCGAGCTGCGCGGCGCCGGCCTGCACATGATGATCGGCTTCGGCACCGGCAAGGGCGAGGCTCGGCGCGAAGCGGTCGACGGCGTGAACCTGCTGCTCGAGCGCGGCTGCGACGGGGTGATCGTGCTCACCAGTCCCCTGCAGGAAGAAGACCTGGCGCTGTTCGGCGAGCGGCGCCGCCGCCTGGTCGCGCTGAACTACGACGTCAAGAGCATCCCCGGGCAGTGCTTCACGGTGGACCACGTGCTGGGAGGGCGCCTGGCGGCGCGGGCGCTGCTCGAGCACGGGCACCGCGAGATCGCCGTGCTGGCCGGTCCCTGGGCGGTGCAGGACAACGTCGAGCGCATCGAAGGCTTCATGTGCGAGCTGGAAGCCGCCGGCATCGACACCGGCGCCATGTGGGTGAGCGAGGCCGACTTTTCCTCCAGCGCGGGCTGGTCGGCCGCCCACGAGCTGCTGGCCTCGAACACCAGCTTCACGGCCCTGTTCTGCGCCAACGACGAAATGGCCCTCGGCGCGATTTCCTGTTTCTACGAAGCGGGCCTGCGCGTGCCGAACGATGTCTCCGTGATCGGCTACGACGATGCGCCCAGCGCCGCCTATTCGGCGCCGCCCCTGACGTCCGTGCGCATACCGTGGCGCGAGATGACGGCCAGCGCCGTTGCCGAGCTGCTCAATCTGTGCGACGGCGGCCGGCGTCCGGTGGTGCGCGAATTCCCGGTCAGCCTGGCGCTGCGGGCTTCGCTTGCGCGACCGCGGGAACGCGCCACGGCAAGGTTCAAGGAATAGTTCGACGTCCGGTATCGCTCGTGGGCCGCAGCGCGACGTGCAGGGTGTTCCGCGGCGCGTGCGAAGCGTCCCTGGGAGTTCTCAGCCGCGGCGCGCGCGCAGGGCCTTGATGCCGAGCGCCAGCGCCGATACCAGGAAATAGAAGGCCCCGAAGCCGGCATAGCCGATCACGGTGGCGATCGAGGGCGTGGCCTGTCCGCCCGCCTGGTGGATGAAGACGGCGCCGGCCAGCGCGGACTGGGCGCCGCTCAGGATCATCGCCCACTGGGCGCCGCTGTGCTTCCAGCGCCGCAGGGCGGCCGCCAGCTGGAGCAGTCCCGAGAGGATCGCCCAGGCGCCGAATACCGCGAGCACGCGGTGCATGTCGGGGAGGGCGGCGGCGATGGCGGCGGTCACCGCCAGGCTGACGACCACGTTGATGGCCTGGGGCCGGTTCGACAGGATGCCGCCGCTGCGCTGGCCGTCGGCCAGGTTGGCGAGCGCATCCCAGGCCGGATAGACGATCAGCAAGGCCGCTGCAATGGCCGGGAATCCTGCACCAAAGATGGTCGCGAGGGCGATCCAGGCGATCGAGAACCCCGCCCTGGTGAAGTAGTACGTCTTGAGCCAGCCCTCCTGGGTGGCGGAGGTGGCGGGGGCGGCCGGCAAGGCCATGTCGTTCTTCATAATATACCTACTAGTTGGTAGATCGTGGGCGCAAATGGATTGCGGTCCGGCAGGCTGCGCTGTACCCGTACGGACCGTGCTGTCGGATTCAGGCGCCGGCGGTGAGGCGCGCCAGTTGCGGATCCATGATGGTGGCGAACGTTCCCGTGTCGCCGTAGGCCCGGGCGGAGAGCATGGCGCCGTGGACGGTCGCCATGAAGGTCTCCGCCTCGATGCGCGGGGACTCCTTCAGGACGATGCTTCCCTGCGTCGCGCCGCGCTCGAAGACCGAGGTGAGCCAGCCGGACAGGAAGCGGAAATAGGCGCGGATCTCGTGGGCGACGGTGTCGGGCAATACCGGCAGTTCGTTGGCCAGCAGGGCGCATACGCAGAAGGGCGCGCTCGCGTCGCCGATGCAGGCCTTCCAGTAGCCGATGTAGGCGCGCAACTGCTCGAGTGGCGCCGGAATGGCATGCCCGAGATTGGCGATGCCGTCTTCCGCGTCCTGGCGGTAGCGGCTGACGAGCGTGGTCACCAGTTCCGCCTTGCTGGGGAAATGGTGGTGGATGCTGGGCTTGCGGATGCCGACGGTCTCGGCGATGTCGGCATAGCTGAACCCGTTGTAGCCGCCTGCGATGACCAGGGAGCGGGCGCAGGCCAGGATGTCGTCGGCGGTCGTGGATGTCTTCTTCATGCGTTCATCCTACCTACTGGTAGGTTTGGAGTCAAGCCAAGATTGCCGGCACATTGCTGCGGCCGCCGAACTCCGCGATAATCCCAGCGCCATCCGATCGCTTCGACCGATCGCCCATTGATTCAGCCGGTCGGCCCGCCGACAGGCGCCCCTGTGAAGAAACGCCCCATGCCGACTTTTACCCCGACGCGCATTGCCCTGCTGGCAGCGCTGCTCGCCACTCCCGCGATCCACGCCGCCGAACCCGCCGCACCAGGCGCACCCGTGCAGATCGGCGTCGCCTCCTTCAACCTGGCCTGGGCCGGCTCGCAAAAGGACTTCGAGCGCCACGCCGCCGTCTGCAGCGCCGTGTCCTGGTGCGACACGCGCCCCAAGCGCGGCCCCGGCGGCATGCGTCCGGATGACCAGGCGGTGAAGGTCGCGGCCCAATGCGTCGCCGACACCGAGCGCCTGGCCGGAGGGCCGGAGCAGGCCTCGATGATGGCGCCATGTAACGCCTACCTGGGCCGCAACAGGGAAACGCCGCCGACCGCCGTCGACTACGCCGCCAAGCTGGCCGGCCTGCAGGCGACCGTCGACAAGCTGATCGAGACCCAGGGCGTGCGCGTGCTCGCCTTCCAGGAAGTGCGCTCGGCCGAGGTGGTCAAGACCCTGCTGGGCCGCTATGCCGACCGCTTCGATGTCTGCGACGCGCCGCACGAGGGCTTCCAGACCGTGGCCTTCGCCTGGGACCGCAGCCTGAGCAAGGAAGCGGGCCGCTGCAGCGTCAACCGCGAACTGGCGGTGGTCGACAACCCCGGCGACCCGAAGGCGCGCAAGGTGCGCCCGGGCCTGGCGCTCGAACTGCAGCTGCCGGGACGGCGCGTGAGCTTCCTGAACGTGCACCTGAAGTCCGGTTGCGCCAACATCGTGCCGACCCCGATCTACCAGGCACGCCTGCTGGACGATCCCGCCACCGCGTGCACGGTCCTGAACCGCCAGGTCGCGCCGCTCGAACGCTGGCTGGACAGCGTGGGCAAGCAGAGCCCCGAGTACGTGCTGCTGGGCGACTTCAACCGCCGCATCGACGAGGAAGCCGCCGCCGCCATCAAGCCGGAGCAGGTGCGCATCGACGGCAGCAATCCGCTCGGCGCACCGAAGGAGGATGCGACGGGCAAGGTGGCGACGCGCTACCTCTGGCAGGAACTGGCCGACGCGGGCCGCCCGCTGACGCAGGTGCCGCTGCAGGCCGATTCCGCATGCCGCGGCTTCACGGGACTCGACCACATCGTGCTGAGCGGCCCACTGGCGGCGCGCCAGGCGCCGGGACTGGTGTCGCGCAAGACCGCCGTCGTGCAGGTGCCGAACCAGCGCCTCGAGGCCAGCGACCACTGCCCGCGCAGTGTCACGCTGACGTTCTGAGGCAGGCTTCGTTCGCCGGCGCACGCGAGCCGATCCGTGCGCCGTCCCGGGGCGCGTCTCCTTACCATGCAGGTTCCAGAGCCTACAGGAGAACGACATGCCAAGAGGAGCCAGCCCGAGGCGAGAGCGCGAATCGAAGAAACTGGAACGCAAGTTCAAGAAAGAGAAGCGCTACAAGGGGCGCGAGGAGGAGGTCGCGGCCCGCATCGTCAACAAGCAGCGCAGCGCCGCCGGCGAAACCAAGGCGAAGCGCAAGCCGGCACACCGTTCGGCGTCGCGGCGCAGGAGCCGCAGCCACGCACGCAGGACCAGGCGCGGGACCAGGTCCCGTTCCTGATCCGCCCGCATCGCGGCTTACTCCCCGTGGAACTCCTCGGAGCTTGCGAACAGGCTCCAGGCCGCGATGAACAGGGCCGCGATCACCGGCCCGATCACGAAGCCGTTCAGGCCGAACAAGGCCATCCCGCCGATGGTCGACAGCAGCACCAGGTAGTCCGGCAGCTTGGTGTCCTTGCCCACCAGGATGGGACGCAGCAGGTTGTCGACCAGCCCGATCACCAGCACGCCATACAGGGCCAGCACCGCGCCCTGCCACACCGAACCCGTGAACAGGAACCAGGCCGCCACCGGACCCCAGATGATGGCCGCGCCGACCGCGGGCAGCAGGGACAGGAAGGCCATCACCACACCCCACAGCACCGGCCCCGGCACGTCGAGGAACCAGAAGATCAGGCCGCCGAGGGCGCCCTGCGCCAGCGCGACCAGCACATTGCCCTTCACGGTGGCGCGGATCACGGTCGTGAAATTGTCGAACAGGGGCTTCTTGTAGCGTGAGCTCAGCGGCACCGCGCGCTTGATGCGGGCCGCGATGGTGCGCCCGTCGCGGAACAGGAAGAACAGCAGGTAGAGCATCACCGTCATGCTGACCAGGAAGTTGAGCGCGCTCGAGCCGACGTTCACCGCATAACGCGCCGCCAGCTGGCTGGCCTGGGCCACGCCGGCGGCGAGCTTCTCCTGGATCGTCGAGAGGACGGTCGGGTAGTAGCGCTCGTACATCGAGCCCGCCCAATCCGGCAGGCCGGTCACGATCCGGCGCAGCATCGCATTGAAGTCGAGCTGGCCGCCGCTGACCATGGCGTACAGGCCAAGCGCCTGGTCGACCAGCGCCGCGGAAATCAGGGTCACCGGCAGGATCACCATCAGCACGATCAGCATCAGGGAGATCAGGGCCGCCGTATTGGGCCGGTTGCCGAGCTCGCGCAGGATGCGGTCGTGCATGGGGGCGAACACGATGGCCAGCACCATGCCCCAGAACACGGCGCCGGAGAAGGGCAGCAGGATCCAGAAGAAGGCCAGGGTCACGATCCCCAGCAGGAGCAGGAAGGAGTTTTGCGGAAGGGTGAACTGTTTCATCGCGCGATTCGGAGTTTGTTTCCCGTTGATAATACTCTATCAATACCCGATAATCGCTGTCTTTCCGATTCGTGTGCAATCTTCCATGCTGAAAACTCTGAGCCCGGCCATCCTTCTTGCAATCAGCGTGGCCCCGGGCTGGGCGCAGACCACCGCTCCCGCTGCAGACCAGCCGGCGGTCCAGGGCCGCAGCGAGGAGAACGCGATGCGCCAGGCCGAGGATGCCTTCGGCACCAGCGTCGGGCGCGAGACCATCGGCCTGTACAACTCGTCGAGCGTGCGCGGCTTCTCGCCGATCGCCGCCGGCAATGCGCGCATCGAAGGCCTGTACTTCGACCAGGTGTGGGGCTTGACCTCGCGCATCCGGCGCTCGACCAATATCCGGGTCGGCATCTCGGCCCAGGGTTATCCCTTCCCGGCGCCCACCGGCATCGTCGACTACAGCTTCCGCAAACCCGGCGATACCGCACGGCTGGCGCTGGTGACGGGCGGCGACAGCTACGGCGCCGCCTATGCCGAGCTGGATGGCGAAGCGCCGCTGTCGCGCAGCCTGAGCCTGGGCTTTGGCGGTGCGGCTGGCACCAACGAATATCCGAACGGGACCGATTCGCGCTACCGCAACGCGGCGCTCAGCCTGCGCTGGCAGCCTGTCGCGGCGCTCGAGCTGGTCCCGTTCTGGCACCGCTCCGAGACCTACGACGACGAGAAGGCGCCCAGCTACCTGCCGCGCGGCAGCGCGCTCCCGCCGCGCATCGAGCGGCGCCGCTTCAACGGGCCGGAATGGGCCGACTACCGCACCACCGCGATGAACGGCGGCCTGCTCGCAACGCTGCGTGCGGGGCAGGGCTGGACGGTAAGCGGCGGGATCTTCCGTTCGCTGTATGCGGACCACCGCGCCTTCACCCACCTGTTGACGGACGTGACGCCCGACCGCACTGGCAACCGGCGCCTGATCGTCGATCCGCCGGCCGAAAACAGTTCGACCAGCGGCGAGTTGCGCGCCACCCGTACCATTGCTGAAGGCCCGCGCCTGCACAAGGTCCACCTCAGCGTGCGCGCGCGCGACAGGCAGCGCCGCTACGACGGCTCGCAATCCTTCGACCTCGGACGCACCCCGATCGACGCACGCTATGATGCGCCGCAGCCGGACTTCGTCTTCGGCGAACAGACCCGCGACCGCACGCGCCAGTGGACCGGCGGCGTGGCCTATGACGGACGCTGGAGGAACGTCGGCGAGATCGGTTTCAGCCTGCAGAAGACCGACTACCGCAAGCGCCTTCAAAAGCCCGGCCTGCCGCTCGCCACCGCCGAGGACAAGCCCTGGCTGTACAACGCGACGGCGGCCGCCCATCTGGGCCGGGACCTGGTTGCCTTTGGCAGCTTCACGCGGGGCCTGGAAGAGAGCGGCGTCGCGCCCAGCAATGCGCTGAACCGCAACGAACTGCTGCCGGCGATCCGCACCACCCAGGGCGATATCGGCCTGCGCTACGCCTTGTGGCCCGACATGAAGCTGGTGGCCACCGTGTTCGACCTGCGCAAGCCCTACTTCAACTTCGATGCGGGCAACCGCTATGCCCAGCTGGGCGACGTGCAGAACCGGGGCCTGGAAGTGTCGCTGGCCGGGCGTCTCGGCCCGCGCCTGAACATGGTGGCGGGCGCGGTGCTGTCGCGCCCGCGCGCGACCGGCGAGGGCGTGCGCCTGGGACGGGTAGGAGCGCGGCCGGTCGGCATGAGCCGGCGCAGCGCCGAACTCAATCTCGACTGGCGCACGCCCTGGCTGGATGGGCTGTCGCTGGACATGACGGCCTCGCATACGGGCGCGATCACGGCCACCGTCGACAACCGGGTCGCGCTGCCCGCGCGCACCCTGGTCTCGCTCGCAGGCCGCTACCGCTTTACCTTGCTCGAGCGTCCGGCATCGCTGCGGGTCGCGGTCAGCAACCTGTTCGATACCTTCGGCCTGGAGCTGCGCGGGGCCGGGGCTTACGACGTCATCAACGGCCGGCTCGTTCAAGCCTACCTGTCGGTCGACCTCTAGCGCCCAGCCATCGGGATCAGGCGGCGAAGCCGCCGTCGATCAGCAGGTCGGCCCCGGTGACAAAGGCGGCCTCCTCGCTCGCGAGGTAGGCGACCATGCCGGCGACTTCCTCGGGACGGCCATGGCGCGGCAGGGCCATCAGGCCGTGCAGGCCGGCGGCGAAGTCGCTGTCGGCGGGATTCATGTCGGTATCGACCGGGCCGGGATTGACGTTGTTGACGGTGATGCCGCGTCCGCCCAGGTCGCGCGCCAGCCCTTTGGCCAGGCCGGTCAGGGCCGATTTGCTCATCGCATAGACCGCGCCGCCGGCGAAGGGCATGCGCCCGGCATTCGTGCTGCCGATATTGATGATGCGTCCGCCTCCGCGCATATGGACCGCCGCCGCTTGCGCCGCGACGAACACGGAGCGCACATTGACGGCGACGGTGCGGTCGAAGTCCTCGAGGGAAAAGGTGTCGACCGGATTCAGGACCAGCACGCCCGCGCTGTTGACCAGGATGTCGAGGCGGCCGAAACGCTCTGCCGTGCCGTCGATCGCGCGCCGCAAGGCCGTGGCATCCGAGGCGTCCGCATGTACGGGATACGCCTTGCCGCCTTGCGCTTCGATGTCGGCGGCGAGGGCCTGGGCGGCGGCGGCCGAGTTTGCGTAGCCGATCACGACGGTCGCGCCGTCTTGCGCAAGGCGGCGCGCAGTGGCGGCGCCGATGCCGCGCGAACCGCCGTTGATGAAGGCGACTTTCCCGTTGAGGCTGGTGTTCATGGTGATTCCTTTCAGAGTGGGGGAGGGGGTGGAAGCAGTATCCTTCCCTGCGCTTTGTCGCACTAGTCACAGATAAGCACTATCAGTTTCAACCAATGGTATAAACTGAAGGCGGACTCCCGCCGCGTGATCATGCAGACCGACCTCACCATTCACCTCGACGCCTTCGTGGCCGCGGCCGACGGCGCCAGCTTCTCCGCCGCCGCCAGGCGCCTGGGCCTGACCCCGGCCGCGGTCAGCAAGAGTGTGGCGCGGCTGGAAACGGGCCTGGGCGTGCGGCTGTTCCAGCGCAGCACCCGCAGCCTGCGCCTGACGGAGGAGGGCGAGCGCCTCTACCGGCAGGTACGCCTGCCCTGGGCGGAGATCGGCGATGCGCTGGCGGAGTCGCGTGGGGGCGCGGGCAAGCCGGCCGGCGCGCTCAAGATTTCCCTGGCGCCGACGGTCGGTCGCAATTACATCGTGCCGCTGCTGGACGACTTCCTGCGGCGCTACCCGGACATCCAGCCGGACCTGCGCTTCGAGAACCGCCAGGTCGACCTGGTGCGCGAAGGCTTCGACGTGGCCATCGGCGGGGGCATGGAACTGACCGAAGGGCTGGTCGCAAGGGAGCTGGCGCGGGTGCGGATCGTGCCGGTCGCCTCGCCTGGCTACCTCGACCACCATCCGGCCCCCGCCGAACCGGCGGACCTGGCCCAGCATGCCGGCCTGCTGCGCCGTCACATCATGACGGGCCGCCTGACGCCCTGGATTCTCGGGAACGGCGCAGGGGACGAAGTGGTGGCCACTGTGCGTCCGGTAGCCGTGTTCGACGACCCGGAAGCGCTGGCCCGCGCCGCCGCCTGCGGGCTCGGCGTCGCCATGCTGCCGATGCCGCATGCGCTGCCGCTGCTGGAGTCGGGCGAGCTGGTGCGCCTGCTGCCCGGCTGGTATGCGGCAGCGAAGCCGCTGTGCATCTACTACGCGAGCCGCAAGCTGCTGCCGGCCAAGGTCCGCGTATTCGTGGACCACGTCGTCGCCGACGCCGAAGCGCGCGGCTACGCCCGGCACTTCCAGGAGGCCTAGCGGCGGCGGATCAGGGAATCTTGATCCGGATCGGCATCGGCATCGGTGCGCGGCGGTCCGGCATCGGCGCGCGCTCGGGCGGCGTGAGGTCGGTGACCAGGTCGGCGATGCGCACCGTCCGGCCGGTCTCGAAGCATTTGTTGGCCGCGATGCCGACCAGGGCCGACCAGGCGCCGGCGCGTTCGTCCGAGGCGCGCTTGTACTTGTCTGCCGGACCTTCGCCGAAGATCTCGGTCAGCATGACGTCGTCGCCGCCGCCATGGCTGCCCTTGCCGATGATCGGTTCGATGTCGCGCGGCTGGCCGCGCATCGGGATCACGCGGATCGACACGCTTTCGCTGCCGCTTTGCACCTTGGCCGCGCCGGCCGCGCCGCCCGATTCGACGATGCGGTGCTCGATGCGGCCCTTGGTGCCGTTGAAGGCGATGTGGTAGCCCTCCCAGGCGTCATAGGCCGACAGCGCGTAGTTCAGGTGGGCGCCGTTGTCGTAGCGGACCATCACGTTCATCGTGTCCTCGATGTCGATGCCCGGGCGCCAGACGCACTGGTCGCGGTAATAGCCGTCGTATTGTTCGTTGTCGAGGTAGAGGGCTTTCAGGCCCGGGTCGGCGGCCAGGTCGAAGTAGAAGTTGCACTTCTGCTTTTCCGGGCAGGTCAGGCAGCGCTCGTGCGGACCCGAGAGACCCATGCGGCGCGCGGTTTCCGGCGTGTAGAACTGGCGCGAACCAAAGGCGTGCACGGTTTCCGGCTGTGCGCCCAGCCACCAGTTGACGAGGTCGAAGTGGTGGGTCGACTTGTGCACCATCAGGCCGCCCGAGTTGGCCTTGTTCGCGTGCCAGCGGCGGAAGTAGTCGGCGCCATGCACGGTATTGAGCAGCCAGGTGAAGTCGACCGAGATCACGTCGCCGATCTCGCCCGACATCAGGAGCTCCTTGATCTGGGTGCGCGGCGGCGAGTAGCGGTAGTTGAAGGTGACACGCACGCTCCGGCCGCTGCGCTTGACCGCGTCGATGATGCGCTGCGCCTTCTCGGCGGTGGTCGTCATCGGCTTCTCGGTGATCACGTCGCAGCCGGCATCGAGAGCGCGCACGATGTAGTCGTCGTGGCTGGCGTCGGTGGTGGTCACGATCACGAATTGCGGTTTCGTTTCGCGCAGCATGCGGTCGAAGTCCGCCGCGGCATAAGGGCGGGGCTGGCTGGCGCCGGTGTCGGCAATCGTCTTGACGGCGCGCGCCAGGCGCCCGGCGTTGCGGTCGCAGACCCCGACGATCTCGGAGGTATCGCGGAACTTGCCCGTCATCGCATTGGTGAACATGCGCGCCCGCGAACCCACGCCGACGACCGCGTAGCGCTTGCGCGGCGTGGCCGCCCAGGCGCCGGTCGCCGCCAAGAGGCCTGCCGCGCCGGCCGTCTTCAGTACCGTGCGACGATCGATTCCCTCAACGTTCTTTTCACTCATATCCGTCTCCAAACTTGTTGTAATGGGCCGAACCCGAAAGGCCGGTCAGTTCTATGTTGGCGTGAACCGGTGGAATTGGCAAGACCAATTAGTAGATTGGCTGGACTGCCGTAATCGGTGCCCAGTCGCCGTCGGGGCCTGCAGCGGCTCGTTTGCAATCCGTCCGAGACGGATCGTCCAGACTACCCGCTGAGGATCAAATCAGGGTGTGCAATCGTTTGCGTGATGTATCAAAGGAACATTTCAACATTTTTTTTCAACAAAGTGGACAGACCAGTTTATGATGTGGTCATATCAATTCTTCAGATGCCTTCGCAGAAAGGTCAGGAGTTGAGGTCGGGGTCTGTGGTAGTGGCCTGACCAGATAGAAGTGTGGTCATATCAATTCTTACAAAAATATCAAGGAGACTGAATGAAGCCGTACTTTGTACCCACCCCACGCCGCGCCACGCTCGCCACCGCGGTCAGCCTCGCGCTGTTCCAGCTGGCAGGGCAGGCGCAGGCCCAGACCTCCGAGCCGCCGGCCGACACCCCCGTCGCACAGGCGGTGGTCGTGACCGGTTCGCTGATCCGCCGCGTCGCCGACGAGGGCACCAACCCCGTCGTCACCGTCAAGGCGCAGGAACTCGAAGCGCGCGGCCACACCGAACTGAAGGACTTCGTGCTCGAGCAGCCGCAGTCGCTCTCGCTCGGCACCAACTCCGGCGCGGCCGGTCCCGTCACCAACCTGCGCGGCCTCGGCCCGATGCGCACCCTGTCCCTGCTGAACGGCCGCCGCCTGGCGAACGAGCCGCTGCAGGACCAGTACATCTCGGTCAACGTGATCCCGCGCATGGCGCTCGACCGCGTCGAGACCCTGAACGGGGGCGGCGCCTCGATCTACGGCGCGGACGCCATCGGCGGCGTGCAGAACTACTGGACCAAGCGCGGCTACCAGGGCGCCTCGATCAAGGCCGAGTACGCGCGCCCCGAAATGAGCGGCGGCGGCACCACCAAGAGCATCGGCGCCATCGCCGGCTGGGGCAACCTGGGCCAGGACGGCTTCAATGCCTATATCGCCGTCGACCACCAGAAGAAGGACGCGCTGTTCCAGAAAGACCGTCCGGAACAGCATGACCGCGACGTGCTGCGCACCCTGGGCCTGGGCCTGACGCCGGACGCGCGCAACCCCAACCCGCTGGCCAACTTCGGCTTCGCGCGCAATGCGAATTCGAACTACAACCCGGCCTTCGCCACCGGATGCGAGTCGCCCTGGTCGCTGCCGACCCTGGGCAACGCCAGCCAGAACACGCCGCCGACCTATGCGCCCGGCTGCACCCGCAACAACCTGTTCTGGAACCACGTCACCGACGGCAGCGAGATCACCACCGTCAGCGCGCGCGCCAGCTGGAACCTGGCCGGCGGCCACAAGATCGATCTCGATCTGCTGCATTCCGAATTCACGGTGCAGAAGTTCCGCGGCATGCAGGTGCCGGGCTCGAACCAGCCCTTCACCACGTATTCGATGTCGCCGAGCAGTCGCTTTTACCCGGGCAACGGCATCACGCCGCTACCACAGGTCGTGGGCAGCAACAACGGCACCACCAGCCCGGCCATGTACATCGACCCGTCGAAGACGCCGGGCACGCCGGCTCCCCTCAACATGAACGGCCGCACCATCTACTTCCAGTGGGGCCCTGGCGAACTGGGTCCGGCCTACCGCAACGACGAACAGGGCAATGACCGCATCGTGCTCTCGGCCGAGGGCGAAGTGCTGGGCTGGGACTACCGCGCCGGCCTGAACTACGGCCGCTCCAAGCGCGACACCCGCGTGGGCGAGGGCTACATCCTGTATTCGAAGGCCCAGGAAGGCTTCGACAAGGGCATCCTGAACCCCTTCGGCCCGCAGGATGCGGCCGGGCTCGAGTACCTGCGCAGCATCCAGGCCGAGGACTATACCTACCGCCTGAACAAGGCCTTCAACAAGAGCGTCGACCTGACCGTCACCAAGCCGGTGTGGGAACTGGGCGGCGGCGACCTGGTCGTGGCGATATCCGGCGAGCTGCGCGAGGATTCGGCGCGCACCTTCGACGCGCCGCTCGACTACGTGCTCAAGAACGCGAACGGCAGCTACAACATCGACGCTTCCGGCAACGTCAGGCAGACCGACCTGATCGGCGAAGTGCCGCAGGGCGTGGCCAAGAAACTCAAGCGCAAGATCTCCTCGCTGGTGCTGGAAGCCGATGCCCCGATCACCAGGACCTTCACGGTCAACGGTTCGGTGCGCGCCGACCACTACGACGACCTGAAGCAGACCACCGTGAACCCGGCGCTGGCGACCCGCTGGACCCCGAACGACAAGCTGCTGGTGCGCGCCTCGGTGTCGAGCGGCTTCCGCGCGCCGTCGATCATGGACATCCAGAATCCGACGCCGGAAGTGCGCACCCTGCAGATGGACGACCCGGTCCTGTGCCGCGGCCCGCAGCCGCTGGAGCCGGGCACCGGCACCCCATCCCCGGGCTACACGGCCGACCAGGTCTGCGACGTGCTGACCACGTACTGGACCAAGTCACCCAACAACACCCACCTCAAGCCCGAGAAGTCGCGCGGCTTCAACTTCGGCGTCGGCCTCGAGCCGATCAAGGACCTGTCGATCACCGTCGACTACTGGGGCCTGAAGCTGAAGGACGTGCTGGGCGCGGTCTCGATCGCCGAAATCCAGCAGAACCCGGACAAGTACGCGAACTTCATCAACCGCCGCGCCGACGGCACCATCGACTACATCGTGGCGAGCCAGGCGAACCGCGGCCAGACCCGCATCCGTGGCGCCGACATCTCGGCCAGTTACCGCTTGCCGAAGACCAGCTTCGGCACCTTCGACGCCAAGCTCGATGCGACCTGGTACCACAAGTACGAGTTCCAGAGCGAGCGTGGAGGCGTCTGGAGCAGCAACGTCGGCATCATCACCAACGACGGCCGCTTCGGCAGCGCGGGCCCGAACGCCGGCCTGGCCGGCATGCCGCAGGTGAATCCGCGCTGGAAGTACACCGCGGCGGTCACCTACAGCTACGGCGACTGGAAGACCACGCTGTCGCAGCGCTTCAACACCGGCCTGACCGACCTGACGCCGCGCGCCGGGTCGACCCTGACCGAGGTGGACGAGTACAGCCAGTTCAACCTGAACGTGCGCTACACGGGCATCAAGAACACCACCGTGCAGTTCGGCGTCAACAACATCACCGAAGAATGGCCGCCGATCACCGCCAACACCATCTACAGCGGCGGCTACCTGACCAGCCTGGCCGACATGATGGGCCGTGTCTACCGCCTCTCGGTGGAGTACAAGTTCTAAGCGGTGTCCTGCCGTCTCCTGGAGGGCGGCGCTCTGCGCCGCCCGCTGCCGGGTCCCCGTCCGGGGACCCGTTTTTATTTTGACGTACCGATCATGCGCATCCTCCTGCCTCTCCTGGCCATCCTGTGCCTGGCCCCGCCCATCCTCAGCCAGGCGGCCACACTGTCGACCATGACTCCGGCCCAGCCCTTGAGCGAGACCCGGATCGCCGCTCTGCCGCCCGCACAACAGGGACCATGGCGCGACTACCTGGCGCGCTCACGCCAACTGATGGCCGCGGACAAGGCGGCGCTGCAAGCGGAAGGGCCGCTTGACACCACGCCGCGCCCGCACGGCGGTCCACAGGACGGCGGCATGCCGCTGCGCCAGGCGGCCGCCTGGTACGGCAAGCCGGAGGCGCTGCACATAGCAGGCAACATCCTCAGCTTCCAGACCCCAGCGGGCGGCTGGGGCAAGAACATCGACAGGTCCGGCCCGCCGCGCCGGCCAGGCGAACCCTGGGTGCCCCTCGATGCCGGGCAGCGCAAGGCTTCCTGGAGCTATGTCGGCACCTTCGACAACGGCGCCACCACCAACGAGCTGCGCTTCCTCGCGCGCGTCCAGGCGCAACTGCCGGGCGCGCAGGGCGAACCCTACCGCGCCGCCTTCCTGAAGGGCCTGCGCTACGTCCTGAACGCGCAATACCCGAACGGCGGCTTCCCGCAGGTCTATCCGCTGCAAGGCGGCTACCACGATGCCGTGACCCTGAACGACAACGCCATGGTGCGCGTGGTGACGCTGCTGGCTGACGTCATGGAAGGGCAGGGTGACTTCGCCTTCGTGCCGGCTGCACAGCTGCGGGAGACGCGTGCCGCGGTGGAGCAGGCCGTCGCGCTGTTCCTGGCGACGCAGCAGAGAAGCGGCGCGTCCTTGAGCGGTTGGGGACAGCAGTACGACGCCTTGACGCTGGCGTTGGCCGGCGCGCGCAAGTTCGAGCCGGCCGCCCTCGCCAGCCTTGAAACTGCAGCGGTGCTGCAGTTCCTGATGCGCCTGCCCGATCCCTCGCCGGAGGTGCGCGCTTCCGTGGACGGCGGCGTGGCCTGGCTGCGCGCGGCGGCGCTGCGCGACGTGGCGTGGAAGATGACGCCGGAAGGCAGGAAACTGCTGCCGGCGCCGGGCGCTCCCGAACTCTGGGCGCGCTACTACGACGCGCGCACCTTGAAACCGGTGTTCGGCGACCGCGACGGCACCATCCATGATGACGTCAACGAACTGCAGGCGGAGCGCCGCAACGGCTATGCCTGGTTCGGCACCACGCCGGCGAAAGCGATCGCGCAGCATGCCACCTGGTCCGCGGGAGCGAAACAGGCACGCCTCATCCTGGTGGGCGACTCCACCATGGCCCCGAACGGCGGTTATGGCGATGCCCTGTGCCGGCGCCTCGCGCCCGCCGTCGTCTGCGTCAACCAGGGCCGTGCCGGCCGCAGTACCAGCAGCTACCGCGCCAAAGGCTACTGGGACACCGTGCGCAGGCTGTTCGAGGACAATCGCCGCTACAGCCAGACCTGGGTCATGATCGGCTTCGGCCACAACGACCAGCCGGGCAAGCCCGGACGCTCGACTGACCTGAAGACCGAGTTCCCCGCAAACATGGGCCGCTACGCCAGCGAGGCCCGGGCCGCCGGCGCGCTGCCCATTCTCGCCACGCCGCTGGCGCGCCGCACCTTCGAATCCGGCAAGCTGGTCGATACCCTCGCGCCCTGGGCCGCCGCGACGCGCCTTGCGGCGGCCGGGCAGGGCCTCGCGGTCGTCAATGTGCATGCCGCCACGATGGCCGCCTTCGCCGGCCTGGGCGAGGCGCAGGCCGTCACCCTGGGGCCGCCGCCCAAGCCGGATGCCAAAGGCCCCGACCTGACCCACCTGAATGCGCGAGGAGCGGAGATCGTCGCGCCCATCGTGCTGAAGGCGCTGCAAGCAGCCGTTCCGGCGCTGTCCGCCGATGCGAAGCCGCGCGTGATCGTTTCCACCGACATCGGCGGCACCGACTTCGACGACTTCCAGTCCCTGGTCCACCTGCTGCTCTACGCGGACATGGTCGAACTCGAAGGCCTGCTCGCCTCGCCCTGGGGCGAAGGGCGCGACCGCAAGCGCCACCTGCTCGCGATCATCGACGCCTACGAGAAGGATTATCCGAAGTTGAAGACCTGGTCCCCGGCTTACCCGACGCCCGCCTACCTGCGCGGCATCTCCAAACAGGGCGGTTCCGACCTCGCCCCGCCGCCGGGCTGGACGAAGGCGACCGAAGGCTCGAACTGGATCATCGAGCGCGCGCGGATCAAGGATGCGCGGCCGCTGTGGGTGCTGCTGTGGGGCGGCTTCGAGGACCTGGCGCAAGCCCTTCACGACGCCCCGGACATCAAGCCGAAACTACGCGTTTACATGATCGGCGGGCCGAACAAGAAGTGGTCGAACGCCGCCTACGACTACCTGGCGCGCGAGCATCCGGATCTCTGGGTCATCGAGAACAACTCGACCTATCGGGGCTGGTTCGCCGGCGGCGACCAGTCCGGTGACCTCGGCAACGCGGCCTTCGTGGAACGCCACGTCAAGGGCGCGGGTGCGCTCGGCGACTACTTCGCCGGTATCGCGCCGAAGATCAAGATGGGCGACACACCGTCGCTGACCTATCTGTTTGGTCCGAACCCGGAGGATCCACGGATCGCGAATTGGGGCGGCCAGTTCGTGCGCGCATGGGGCAGGCCGCGTCTGGTGTTCGACGGCGCGCCGCCTGCTGGCACCAATGTCGAAACCTTCGCCATCATGGAGTTGCGCTACCGACCCGCAGGCAAGGCGCCCGCCGCACCGCGCGCCACGCTGGTCGTCGACAAGCAGGAGTTCCCCTGCTTCCCGCAGCCGGACGGCTCCTGGCAGTTCCTGTTCTCGCCCAAGGAAGCCAAGACCTGGACCTACCGCATCGCCAGCAACCATCCGGGCCTGGACGGGCAGGTGGGCGGCTTCACGTCGACCGACCCCGCGCCGGAACGCGCGCAACAGCCCTCCAGCCGCTACCCCAACTGGTGGACCGACGACCCCGAGCCGCGCACAGCCGAGGGTCCGAACCAGGGTGCCAGGACCGTCAGCCGCTGGCGTGAAGCCTTCTTGTATGATTTCGCCGCGCGGCTGCGCAGGGCGCAAGCGCCGGCGCCGGCCAAATGAGGAGGCTCTCCATGCCCACGTTCCAGCATTCCCTGCGCGCTCTCGTGCTGACGGCGCTCGCGTCTTTCAGCGCGCTGTGTGCGGCGCAAGCCGCGGACAAGCCGCGCGTCATGGCACGCCGCGCCTGACGCGCTACCAGCAGGTGAGTGTCGACGTCGCCCAGTGAACGGATCAACGGCGGTCGTCGATGTAAGCCTGGTTCAAGATCATGCCGCTTGAAGCCAGCATTGCGCGGCTTCCGCAGGGCCTATCGCGTTTGAACTCGCCGCCAAATTCCTCGGTTCAGTTTGCGGCAGACAAGGTCAGATAGACTAGAGCACGATCGGCGTCGCCGCAAATGAAGCCTTTTACCGGCTTCGAGGTCTTCTTCAACCGTGATGTGTGGCGGTGACAGTTGTGGGTGCCAGGCAGCGCCAGCATGCTGTTCTCGTTGTTCCGGAGCAGGGCGTGGAAGGAGTGATCGAGCCAAGGCCTCGCAGCGCCCGGTACAATAAACTCCTCGCCTTGTTCCTCCAAGCGGTGGCCAAGCGATTCTTTATCGACGTGCTCGAGTTCAGCAACCAGCGTAATGAAATCGGTCGGTCCGGGGACGCCGTCGTGGTATTCCGGGATACCGAAAACTTCCCAGCGAACGGATTGCACCGAAAACGGCATCTCCACAATTTTCCGCAACTCATCGGTGTTGGAAGATACGTTTTTCTTCGATTCCTCAACTGTACACCCCAGCAGAAAGACGCTCGACAAGAGTGACAAGGTCAAAACGATTCTTTGCATTGCAAGGAGCATGTCAGGACACCTCGTCAGTCATTGTCTGTCCTTCGGTTCTCGCTGGCGCGGCATTGCGCGATTGGCAGCCGAGGACAAACTTGGTGCTGCAAGCTCCCGGTCGAGGACAGCTTCAACGGACTTCAGCTTCGCGACCTGATAAGTCGCGGTCGATACTGGGACAAAAAGCATCGCGGGTCCGTCCGGATAATCGTTTCCAGCCGCCGACAACCTGTAGCGTTTTACAACAATCGTCGGACTGTCGGTGTGGCGGTTGGCGATGATGAGATAGACGTCTTTTCCGAGTGGGACAACCGCCGCATCCCGCAGGGTCGTTTCGCCGAGGGAGGCGGTGGTCCATTCGTTCGTCAGGTCGACCTTGCTTTCGACTATGGGCACCTGCAGCCAATCGCCTTGATCATTCTCCTGGAAGCAAAACGAGACGCTGCGCCGGTAAGCGGTCGTGTCCTGGTAAGTTCCAGCCACCATGAACAGCCTGCCCGCTGCCGTTTTCCAGGAATGCATACCTTGCTGCGTCGTCCGCACGACGGCATCGCTCGCGGCGATCGCTGATTCGGTGCGGCCTAGAAAGAGGCCGCCGAGGATGCAAGCCGCAAGCACTGAATGAGGAAAGCCGCGTAAGAAAAAGCGCGTCATGAAGTTCCCTGTTGATGATATCGAAGGGGGCCGCGCATATCAGCAAAGCGCGACCTGTAGTTTACCTTGGCTCCGTCGGCATAGCAGCCAGGATTTGTTGGACTGGCACATGCATCGGGTTTGTGTAGTAGGGCTGTGAAAGGTAGATCGTCATCCGGACGATGCAGGGAATCGTCGGTTTCCCTTCGAGCGCATTTTCGAGATGCTATTTCTCATCTTGATCAGGATGAACGTGCTTATCTTGTTTGATGATGAGTCGTTTGAACTCTGCAGTCTGTAGAAGCTCCATACAGGTAACAAATGGCCTGACTTTACCGGTATCCCTGTCGACGAGGTGCTTACTGGGAAGCTGGCGAGAAAAATACTTCCGCACTTTATCGTACGCTTCTTCACTATCATGTGCACCTCGCTGAAAGTATGCTCCCATAGTGTACTGGGCTTCAATATTGATCACCTTATCATTGCTGACAGCGTTAATGCAATAAGCAAGTCCCCAATTCGTGAGAGTGTCTCTGGCTGAGGAAAGCGTGCCGGCATGGCTAATGACAGGTAAGACTGCCAACAGAAGTAGGGCTTTCAAATATTTCATATAAGCTCCCAGAAGAGAATCTCGGTAGTCTTTGGCTCCAGTCCAAGCAGAGGAGGAAAGGTGAAATAGCAGCTATCACCACAATCCGCCCCATTCCATAGAGTGACGTGTCACCTTTTCTCGAGTTGCCAGATTGTTGTTCCATAATCGTTGCCAAAATCTGGTGCGACCTCGCCTGCAGCAATGAAGCGTCTCGAGTTCTGGCGTGATGGAGAATAGTAATAACCACTGACGGAGGCGATCTCCCCAGCGGCTGGTCGGACGGCATCCTTGTCGTCATCACTGTCGTTCCATTCGAGCTTCGTCGCGACCCGTGGCTCATCCAACTGCTCGACAAAGTACCACTTCGAAGGCTTCTGCTCGAACGCGGCACGAGCGACGGCTGACGGAGCAATTGTCGGATATACCGTGCCGAGCACTTCGAGCCGCGGCCTTAACTCGTTTGCGAATTCCGACCTCGTTGCAAAATCAAACATTCTCGCTTCATCAACCCAGAGTCTGCTACGTCCAACTTGACGCAGGGCAGCCAGTCCTAAGGAATTAAAGGTGTTTGCGTAGCGCAATGGACAACCTTTCGGGCCAGGCCATGCAAACTGCAAAGCCGCAAACGGATCATCAGCGGAAACGTAGACTCCTGCTTGTGGCGGCATTTCACCTGTTTCACTTACGATATCCATTCTCACTTTAAACATTGGACGCGTAGGATTTTCGGAAACGAAATCTGGAAAGTAATACATCAGTGCATAGTCGTCCCACCGATTCTGCGGATGAGCAAGGGTGTCGTCGATCAATCCAGCATAACGACTGATTAAATTTGCTGCAGCTTCAAAACGTGCTGCTTCCTCGTCGCTTGCCCACATCATGGAGAACTGATCAGCACCTCGCAAGTAGTGATCAGTGCCGGTTTCACGATACTCACCTTGTGACCGCAGGGCAATGTTGCCAGCAAGGCCTTTTTGCAGATCTTTTAAAAAAGGCCAAGCGTTATTTGCCCAGTTCTCACTGGTATTACGGTTACCCCAGCGTTCGTCCACAAGATGTCGGTCACGACCCTGTTGTTTCGCAAGATCCAGCAGAGGATCGACAACGCCGTTGATGAGTTGTGTAATTATTAGATGAAGCTGTCTGAGTCGTTCGATCGATGCGTAGTGATAGAGCATTGCCGCTTGCGCGGCTTGCCAAGGTGAGAGAATGGCGGGTTGAATAGACGTCTTCATTTACGGATTGATCGTTTTCGTTTGTCCGGGTAAGGCTGGCAGGCCGATCTTGCTGTAAAGGCCTGCACCATCGAAATCATCATAGCCCCATCCGGTCTCAAATGGGCCGCTGATGTTCGGGTGGTTGATCTTTTCGCGCACCCCCAAGTATTCTTCAAAAAAGAGGGTTTTCTGGTTCTCATTCATGCCCGCCGTCATCGCATTTACCTGGTTCTGCGAGATAGGTTTGCCGAGACTCCCGTTCGCTTTGATCGGATAATAGATAACGCTGTCGTGGCGCACGTCTCCGCGTTCGATATTGAAAACGATCTGCTCCCAACCGCCTTCGAGATGAAAGCCGTCTAGCTGTGAGGTGTACTGTCAATAGTGGACACGTCCGTTTCAAGCAGCCAGCGACTGTCTGCTGAATTCTTCGGCAAACGATGCTGGCGATAAGTACCCGAGACGCGAATGGCGCCGCTGGCGGTTATAGAAGATTTCTACCCGCCAAGTAGAGCCAGCCTTCGTCGGTAGCGACATAGGTGATGTCGCTGACCCAGGCTTCGTTTGGCCCTATCGGCGCGAACGTCTGTTCCAACAGATTCGGTGCGACCGGATAGGCGTGTTTCGAGTTCGTCGTTGCCTTGAATCTGCGCTTTTGCTTGCAACGCAGGCCAAGCTCACGCCGCAGCCGCACGATCCGATCATGTCCCGCCTCAAAGCCTTGCGCGGCCAGTTCCGGCTGCAAGCGCAATGGTCCATACGTCTGGCGAGTTTGCACATGAGCAGCCTTGATGGCGATCTTCAGCTTCTCGTCGTCCTGTGTACGCTGCGATGCTGGACGATCCAGCGCAGCGTAATAGCCGCTGCGCGAGACGTCAAAGACACGGCACAACAGGCCAAGCGGGTACTCGAGTCGCACCGACTTTATGAACGCGTACCGGGCAGCGATTCCCTGGCAAAGTACGCGGTGGCCTTTTTTAGCACTTCCTTTTCCATCCGCTCCACGGCCAGCTCTTTACGCAACTTTGCCAACTCGGCTTCCAGTTCCGCGACGCTTCGGCTGCCCGGTGGTGCCGCCGGGTCTGTGCTGCGCTTCGCCGCGCTCACCCAGTTGGCCAGCGTCCCTTTCGGCACTGCGATCCGCTGGGCAGCCTGTTCCTGCGACAAGCCCTGTTCCAGCACCAGCTTCACTGCTTCGGCCCTGAACTCAGGTGTATATGTTTTCAATTTCATGTGTTCGCTCCTTCCGACGATTTTATCAATCGGAAGTGTCCGAAAAAGTCAGGGTACCTCAAGTCGAAGTCGGCCCCGATTGGCGCGACGTGTGCCTGCGCGGCGCCTGTTGGAATGACAAGGATGCTTAGGCCTCCCGGGGAACCGGCGTGTGCGAGCGAATATACGGCTATCGTTCCGGCGACGGCGCCCAGTCTTCGCATTGCTGAGATCATTGTGTAGATACGTTCGCTATTCAGCACTTCATCTGGCCGGCTTAAGTTTCGCTTCGCGCGCGAGCATGTCTTCGACAGACAGTACAGACGCAGGGTACTTGCGCGTGAAGACCGGCTGCATGAGGTAAGTGGGACCATCCGGTTGATCGTCCCCGTAGTGTTCAATTTGTTCCATGTGGCGGTAATGTCGCCCTTGTCGACATAGCTGCTGCTACTTGCGATCCGCTTATGGCCGACGACGAAATAAATCGAGCTGGAACGTTGCACGACGATACCGTTGGAGAGCGTCAGCTCACCACTGCTCGCGCTTTCCCAGGGTAACGCCGCTTTGCCATTCTTTTGGAAGACCGGAACATGGTTCCAAGCGTCGTCCCGCGCCTGCTTGAAGTAAGAAACTATAGCTGCGTCGGAAGCTCGTCGTATCCTTGTAAGTGCCCACGCCCAATACCAATTTACCGTCCATGACAGGCCACTCGTGAAGTCCCTGTTTCATTGGAGTGACATTCGCTGCGCTGCCTACATGGGCAGACGAATCGAACGCAAACAGGGTACACAGGATACGTATGGGACTCATCGTGCGGACTGTTGCCCTATGCGTTCCAGGTACTCGCCCTCGCAGGCCGACGCATCTCCGCGCCCTGCCCCGGCCGATACATTGGCGCAGCTGAGCGTGCGCCCGGCGCCCTCGGCCACGCGCGTGAAACGGTTATGGATCTCTACTGGCTGCCCAGCGGCGTTACCGGGCACGACGCCGGACCAGTCGAACTGGTACCCGTTTGCGATCCGTTTAACGACGGGAACAGGCTTTGCGTCCGGCGAGGGATCGTCTTTGCCGCTCGCGCCGGCTTTCCAGATATCGCGCATCGTGCCGGTTGGCTTGTCGTACAGGTAATACGCGACGCTGCGTGCAAACCTGCCGGGCCTGTATTCGAATTTTCGGCAAATCCGCTTGAGCAGAATGTGCTCATCGGAGGCGTCGATCACGTGCAGGTTATAAACTGGACAGACATCACCGGATCCCCGGGGTCGCGCGATCGCGAACACGTGCCTCGACGATGGCGTGGAGATAGCGAGGTGCCCCTGGTCCGGCAGCAGGCGTAAGTCCATCCTGGCGCTGCGGACGACTTCCAGTGTCAGGTCTTCGGGACGCTCGGATGTGGAATAGATCGGAATGCTCCAGCGCTGGCGGTCCTCGTCCGAGGCCCTCAGTGCGTTCTCGAGGCGCTCGCCTGCCTCGAGCCTTTCCTGTTGCGGGTCCTTGCCGCTCACCGTATTTCCGCAGGGGGTGCTGGTGCATTTCGGATGGCCCGATTGGCTTGATGATTTTTGCGCTACAGGAAGCGTGTTGCTGGCATCGCAGGCTGCGATATTGAGCAGAAGGGCGGTTAAGATGAGAAAGCGGTTCATATCTAGCGATTGGTGCAATTGACGATGAATGGAAGGGGATCGAGTCGATTGCTCAGGCCAGTTGATCGCAGCCGGGCCTTCTTCCTGACCTCGAAATGCAGGTGGGCGCCGGATGCGACAGTACGCATGCCTTTGGCATTGCCGCTGTCGCCGGTCTTGCCGATGGGCGTGCCTGCGTCGACCGGTTGGCCTGAGGGGACAGAAAACTCATTGAGGTGCGCATAGAAGAAGCCGATGGTCTTTTCGCCAGGATTGAAGCGCTTGGCGAGCGCTGCCTGTTGCGGTGGAAGGTCGGCGACATCGACTTCAAGTACGAGAGTATGGCCGTATGGATACGAGGGATCCTTCGACGGCGCAGTATAGACGACTCCATCGGCCACGGCGTAAATGGTCGTGCCCGGGATCGCCACGAGGTCGATGCCTTGGTGCGCGCGCTTGCCGCCAGATCGTGTCATTCCGAATTTGGCCGAGTTCTTGCTTGCCAACTTGCCAGTGCGGAGGGTGCAGACGTCTAATGGATCACGCCATCCGGAGGATGCACCAAGCGCACCTGCGGGCGCGGTCGTGGCAGCCGGCCTGGCGGGTGCAGGATTGGTCGCCGGCTTGGGACGCGGTGCCGGTTTTCCAGGTTCCGGAGTCTTCGACATGCTTCTGACGATCACAGCGATGTCGCGCGGTTGGACCGCCAGGTGGCTCTTGTCCTTGACGATAAAGTTGTTGACGTTGATCTTTGCGTCGATGTAACCGAATAGCCATCCTTTGTACGCCTTGACCGGATCGTCGTCATATCGTGCGATCATCTGCTCGGTTTTTTCCGCACTCCCGAGCTGCTGGCGCAAGATTTTGGTCGCCTGCGCATCGGTAAACGCATTCTCCAAGCCAAGAATGCGGAGGGTGCCACCCAGACCCTCGTGGTGCAGCAGGTAGGCCATCTTGGCCTTGTCCTCAGCCGGCAGGGCTTGTGCGTCGAAACCGGATCTCTTTGAAAAGGAGCGCAGGTTAAGTACTGCATAGGCGGCCGCGCCGTCGATTGCATATTCCGCCTCCAGGCGCCTGGCCAGCAGTGCGGTTTTTGACTGGCCCTGGCAGCGCTCGTGCAGGAGCGATTTGTTGTACTGGAAGACATCCGCCCAGGCGGGTGCGAAGAATTGCGCCAGGCCCTGTGCCTTGTCCGGCTTGGTTGAATTCGATTTCTCCTGCCAGACGCCTTGTTTGTCCTTTGCCGCCTCCGCGTCGATCAGCGCTGCCAGCGACTGCGGCGTTAACCCGTGTTTCTTTGCAGCGGCAATGATGTACTTGCGATAGCGCTCGTTGCCAGGCGAGAGGCGCAGATTTTCCTCGGTGTAGATCGACGCAATCGCGTGCACTGGCTTACCGGCTTCGATACGGGTCTGGACTCGGGCAGTGTCACCGTCGGCGATTCTGGCATTGTGCGTGGTCCCGTCCTTGACTGCCGACGCACTGCTGGCGGCAGCCCCCTTTTTTGGCGCCAGATTGCCCTTCGCAGCCACCTGGCGCGAATCGATCGAAAGCTTCCATTCGCCTACTGGAAGGATAGAGCGGTCGAGTACCTCGACGAACTGCGCGGACAGGTCTTCGATCCAGACCTTGAGGCCACGCGCATGGTCGAAGATGCCAAGCGAAAGAACGCCGTCGGCGTCCATCTCACGCTCGACGACATTATCGTCGTGCTGAACCTTTACCTTCGCCGGCGTGAATCGGCTGTGGTCGAGTCCGCGAAACTGGATTGACAGCCTTGTATCGGGCTCACTGTTTTTATTATCGGGTAACAGCAGGTTCTGTCCCTCGCGGATACGATGGATCTGCTTACCTTTGAGCTTGTTGGCGTCGGCGAGCTGTTGGACGGTGAAGCCATGCTTCCTGCCGATCTTCCATAAGGTGTCGCCTTTTTTAACTTCGTAATTGCGCATCAGGGCCTCACAAATGTTCGGTGTCGCGGTCTTCGTCGAGGTCTCCAGGGTCGAAGCTCAGGTCCTCGTCGTCATCCTGGCCCCGGACCTCCTCGAAATGCGCGCTCCAGCCTTCATAGCCCACGAGCGCGTGATATGGCTGGTTGCGGTCCGCGCTCACCTCGGCGGTTTCGCCGCCACCGCCAATGGTTTCTTTAGCAAACTCCGTCTTCGCCACCGGATCGAAGAAGCTGACCTTGGCGTCCGCCAGAGCCTTACCTTCTGCACTGAAGGCCATGACAGTAATCGCGTGCGGACCTGGTCTTTCGGCCGTAATCATGGGAACTGTCGTCAGCTGCGTCGGCAAACCCGGAAGCAGGGCGGGGCTGGACGCGCCCGAATCGAAGATGTGCTGCCCACCCTTGACCGAAAACTCGCCCGGACAAGCAAAGGTGATATTCGCCCCCTCCAGCGTGATCGACGACTGGCCCGCCTGCAGCACGATCTTCTGCTTGGCCTTGATCTCGGTGCTGTCGTTCACCGAGATGACGACAACTTCCTTGTCCGCCAATATCTCCAGCTGATCCGTATGCGCCTGCAGCGACACCGGCCCATTACCGGCAATCGCCTGGATGCCACCTTCATGCGCATATAGGTTCGCCGCTTCGGCCGCCACCGACGACACCGTGTACGCCGCGCTCATGTGCGTATCGCCCTGGGTGGTCCAGTGCAGCTGCTGCCCGGCGAACACCACGGTCGACGCAGGCGTCGCCCAGTTGATGCTGGCCGCCGAATCCAGCAGCACGTGCGGCGCGGCGAAGCGCTCTACCGGCGAAGCGGCATCGAGCTCGCGCGCACCGGTCTTGCCCTTGAGCGCATCCTGGCCGTTGACGGCGCCTTCGTACTTGCCTTTTTCTTTCGGATCGATATCAAGCATGAAGGCCTGCTGCGCCTCACGTGCAGCTTTGCTGCTGAGGGCATGCTGGGCGGTGGCGGCATCGAGCAGGGTGGTGTCGAGCTCCCGCGCCGCCTTGAGCGCAGCCAGGCTTTCGCTGGCATCCATCTGGGTCGACGTCACACCGGAGCCCTGGGCCGCGCGCGCATGCGTCGTCAGCAGCACGCCCTCCGCGCCGCGCACCACGGCCCAGGCATCGGTCCGCAGCTCGAAGCCGCTGCCGCGGTAGGCGCCGCGCTGGGCGTTGCCGGGCGATTGCTGGACCAGGTAGCCGAGGTTCAGCTGGGAGTTCGCGCTGCTGCTGGCCAGGCGCATGCGCAGCTGGCCGCGGGTGTCGTCCAGCTGCCACTGGTTGTAGCCGCCGCCGTCGAAGCCGCGCGTGTGGATGCCCGAGATGGTGCCCGCGTGGTTGGCGGTGGAATCGACGCCGGCCGGGAAGGGCGGCGCGTCGGCCCCGGTGTAGAGCTGGGCCACGACCAGCGGCCGGTCGATGTCGTTCTCGATGAAATCCACCAGCACCTCGGTGCCGATGCGTGGCGTGAACTGCGAGCCCCAGTTCGGCCCGGCCAGCGCTTCGGCCACGCGCACCCAGGTGCCGGAACGTTCGTCGCCAGGGGCTGATCCCTGTTCGTCGACGTCGTGCGCCAGCCCTCCCTGGTTGCTTCCCTGACCGCGCTGCCAGGCGAACTGCACGCGCACCTGGTGGTCGCGCACGGTGGTCGCGGTCGCGTCCTGTACACCCACCACCAGCGCCGTCTGCGGACCGAGCGCCGTGTGAGGATGTGGCAGGGCGGTGGCGCGCGGCACGATCACGACGGCGTCGCGCACGCAACCGAAGCGGTTGCGGTAGGTGCCGGGCTCGATCCAGCCCGCGCGGTCCGCGGTGGCGATGCCGGCGTCGATGTTGTTGCGCGCCTCGTGCTCGACCCACAGGGTCTTGAAGGCGTTTTCCCCTATGGGATAGCGCTCGTGCTGTGCGAGTTCGAAACGGTAGCCCGGCGCCAGGCGGCGCACCGCGCCCTGGCCCTCGAACACCTTGTTGTCCAGCTCCAGTGCGTGCAACATCAGCTGGGCGTGGTCGTCGGCGCCGCTACTGGCGATGCGCTCGCCGCTGCCGTCGTACACGGGCAAGGGCGGCAGTTCGCCGGTATCCAGCGTGGAAGCCAGTTCCGCGTTTGGCGCCAGCAGCTGCGCCGGGTCCCAACTGCTGATGGTCACCGCATTCGGCGCCGCCTGGCGCCGTGCGCCGAAATGGTCGATGGCGTCATCTACATCGGTAGCGCGCACGCCGTGAAAGCGCAGCGCCGGGTTCCCTGGCGTGTCGGGCGCTTCGGCCTGGCGGTCGAAGATCACGAGTTTGTGGCGCGACTGCCCGTCGCCGGAGTCTGGCGCCTGGTCGTGCTCGAAGCGCCAGGACAGGCCCTCGGACACCATCAGGCGGACAAAAAAATCGTAGTCGCTCTCGCGGTACTGGGTGCTGATCGGCCGCGCCGCCAGCTCTTGGGAGACGTCGAACTCGAAGCGCAGCTGCGGATAGTCGGCGAACAGTTCGGTAACGATGTCCTGGACGTTCCTGTCCTGGAAGATGTAGCTGTCGCGGCGCAGGCGCAAGAGGGCAAGCGCAGGTTCCAGCAGCAGGCGGTAGCGCGCCACGCCGCCGTCCGCGCCCAGCCACTCGGCCGCCGTGCACAGGCCGTGCCAGGCGCGGCGCGAACCGTCAGGCTGGAGCAGGGTGACGGTCAGCTCCTCGCCGATGAACCCCTCGAGCTCGAGGTCGGTCGAGGTGCTGAGCGCGTCGACTTCGAAGGCATACAGCTCGTTCACCGCTTCGCGCCCGCGCAGGCGCTCGGCCATCAGGGCTTCGGGCAGGGCGCCGTCCTGGCTGCTCGCCAGCGTAACCAGGCGCGCATGCTGGGACAGTTTGGTGCCGAAGCGGCCAAGCGCCTGGCCTGCCGCGGCGAGCAGGTCGAACGGTTCCATCAGGGTAGCGTGATCGTCAGGTTGGCCTGGCGCGGCGCCATCTTGACCACGTCGTTGTGCGCCGCCATGCGCTGCTCGGTATTGCCGGCCAGCGTCGTGCGCAGGCCGATGTAGCCGAGGGCGCAGATCAGGGCGAAGACGGTGAACAGCACCCACATCGGCAGGTCGTTCCTCAGCTTGTGCACCACCTGGTCGGGGCGCTCCGCGTGCGGGGCGAAGCCGCCGCGCTTGCCCTTCATGCGCGCGATCTCCTCGCCCAGGCGCGAGGTGAAGTAGTTCAGCTTCTCCGTGCCCTCCAGCGCATAGCGTCCCTGGAAGCCCAGCAGCAGGCACATATGGAAGACTTCCAGCGCCTCGAGATGGGCGCTGCCGCGCGCGCGCAGCGCTTCCAGGCGGTTGAAGAAGTTCTCGCCGGCGAGCTGGTCGCCGTACAGGGTCAACTGCAGCGGATTGGTGGCCCAGCGGTCGGCGATCGTGAAGCGGCTGCGCAGGATGATCTCGTCCACCGCCGCGCAGAAGGCGTATTTGGAGGCGTCGATGTCCTCGCTCGAGGCGCCCTGTTTCTTGGCCGCGCGTCCGAATTCGTCGAGGAACTGCGTCATGCGCTGGGCGAACTCCCCGTCGTTCTTGGGCGCGTTGCCGTTCTTGAGCATGAAGAGGGCGTAGAAGCCGTCGTACATCAGGTCGAGCAAGGACTGCGGCGCATTGCTGTCAAGGGCCGGCGCCGGCGCGGCGCCGATCAGGGAAGGGGCGGTCATGGTGTTCATGGCGTGGTCGGTTTAAGCGGTGACGGCGACGAGTTCCAGGCGCAGGTCGTTCATGCTCGAGGGGACGAACACCGACACCGACTGGGCCTGCAGCATGCGTTCATACATCTGGCCCTTGGCGTCGACCAGGAAGTAGACGGTGTCCGGGCGCACCGGCACCGCGGCCGGCACCTGGGGCGCGTGCTGCAGGCGCACGCCCGGCATCGCGGCTAGCACGAACTTGTCGACGTCGTCGGGCGCGCCCACTTTCAGGCGCAGCGGAACCGCGTTCACCAGTTCGACCACCGGCATGCCGCTCGTCACCGCCAGGTAGAAGGCGGTCTTCTCGTCGATCTTGCCCGAGTCGAGCTTGCCGAGGTAGTAGGACGGCTTCACCTCTTCCAGCGCGATCGAGAAGTACTTCGAGGAGATCACGGTATCGATCAGCTCGCGGATGATCGCGTACAGCCTGGCGAAGCCCGGGCCCGGGTCGGCGTGCTGGTAGGACGGCAGGTCGGAAAGCTGCCAGCTCTTCGAAAACGTCATCAAGGAGCCGGCCAGGCCGAGCAGCTGCTCGAACAGGCGCTCCGGATGCAGGGCCGGGTGGTGGAAGTAGTGGGTCAGCGAGGCATAGGCCGTGCTGGCCGTATGCAGCAGCCAGAACGAGGACATGTCGCCGGAACGGTATTCGATGACGTTGCGGCTCGGCTCGCGGTGGTGGCCGTAGAGGGCGCTGACCTTGGCCTGCAGGGCGTCGAGCAGGCGGCGCAACTGGTGAGCCAGCACTGGGGCGCTCTGCACCGCCACGCTGGGCGGCACGAAGTCCGGGTCCAGCTCGAAGCCGCCGGTCGCCACGCGGCGCAGGCGCAGCAGGGCGAAGCTGGTGTAGGAATCGCGCGGCTCGTGCTCGGGCACCAGGCGCACCGTTTTCTTCAGGTAGGCCAGCTGGGCGTGGGCGGCCTGGGTGTAGAGGTCTGGCGTCTCGCGGTTGTCCTGCAGGTAGCGCGCGCTGTCCTGGGGTTGGCCGGGCTGGGCGAAGTTGCCCCCAAAAGGTTTGAAGGCGGGCAGGGCGGCGTAGAAGGTCACGCTCTGCTGGTTCTGCAGCAGGGTCGAGAGGTCGACGCTGTCCGGCAGGGCGTCATTCGCGGGGGCATCGACGAGTTCGCCGTCCTGGAAGCGTAAAGACAGCGCTATGACTCTCAGTACATTGCTTGCCAGCGCCTCAGTATCGACTTTTAGTAATTTTACCCCCCATGCATAAGGATGGGTCAGTTGGAGGCTCTCATGCAGGCGCCGCTCATGGTACTGGTCCTGCTGCTGGAAGTGTTGTGGGCGTAGGAGCAACCCCTCGCCCCATAAGACTTTGCTCGTCATCCGATCGTTTTCCCTCTGGGCCGGCTTACTGCGGCCTGCAAAAATTGGGCTGATAGTAACATTTCCCCATTTCTCGGGTGACACATGTTTTCAATCGTGCGCGGGTTGCGCGTTGTGAGAATTTGTGAGTTTCAATTGAAAATAGGGAATTTTTAGTTTCTGGTATTGTGCCGCCGAACGTGCAGTATTTAACAAAAGTAATAACCTTTAGTTACCCGTAAAGGATAGGCATGACCTTCTGTACCCCCGCACTCTCCGGCTCCTTCAAGCGCCTCGGCGCCGCCGCTAGCCTCGCCCTCCTGCTGGGCGCCTGCAGTTCCACCCCGACCGTTCCTGCCGGTCCCCCGAAGCTGGACGAGCTGCTGTCCCAGGCCAGCCAGGCAGCCGCCAGCGGCAACAAGGAGCAGGCCGTCACGCTGTGGAAGCAGGGCGCGGCCGCCTACCCGGCCGAGAAAGCGCCCTGGACCCACATCGCCCAGACCCGCTTTGAGGCCGGCCAGTACGGCGACGCCATCCAGGCCGCCCTCGAGGTGCTGGTGCGCGACCCCAACGACAAGCTGGCCAACAGCATCATCGCCATCAGCGGCCTGCGCCTGTCGACCCGCGCCCTGGGTGACCTGAGTCGCCAGAACAACCTGTCCGGATCGCTCAAGACCGAATCGCAAGAGCTGGCCAAGCTGCTGCGCGAGAACCTGGGCGAGACGGTGCTGGTGCCGCCGCCGGCGCCAAACGTGCGCGAACGCGAGCGCCCGGAGCCGCCGGCCCGCACCGCCAAGAAGCGCAGCAAGGCCGGCAAGACGGCCAGCGCCAATGCCAATCCCTTCGAGGGCCTGAACTGAGCCTGCCCCCACGACTCCACCACAAGAGGAAACCATGTCCAAGAATGAAAGTGTCCAGAAGCGCCTGCAGAAGATCCGTCCGCCGCGCGTGCAGATGACCTATGACGTCGAGATCGGCGACGCCATCGAATCCAAGGAAGTGCCCTTCGTGATGGGCGTGGTCGGCGACTTCGCCGGCAAGTCGGAGGTGGAGCAGAAGCGCCTCAAGGACCGCCGCTTCGTCAACGTCGACCGCGACAACTTCGACGAAGTCATGAAGGGCATCGAGCCGCGCGCCGCCTTCACGGTCGAGAACACCCTGGCCAGGGACGATACGAAGATCGGCGTGGACCTGAAGTTCCGCTCGCTGGACGACTTCCGTCCGGAAGCCGTGGTGGAGCAGGTCGAGCCCCTGCGCAAACTGCTGGAAGCGCGCACCAAGCTGGCCGACCTGCGCAACAAGATGGCCGGCAACGACAAGCTCGAGGACCTCCTGAACGATGTCCTGAACAGCACCGAAAAACTGGCCGAGCTGGGCCAGCAAGCCAACGTCAAGAAGGAAGACTGATCATGTCCGCCGTAGTCACGCCAGGCGTCAACGCCGAAGTCATGCAAACAAGCGCCCAAACCCAGGAGACCGCGCTGCTCGACCAGATCGTCGAGCAGAGCAAGGTGGCCAAGTCGAGCACCGAGCACGAACGCGCCAAGGACCTGATCTCCGAACTCGTGAGCCAGGTGCTGGAAGGCACCGTGGTGGTGTCGAATAACCTGGCCGCCACCATCGATGCGCGCGTGGCGGAGCTGGACAAGCTGATCTCCGAACAGCTCTCGACCATCATGCACGCGCCCGAATTCCAGAAGCTGGAATCGAGCTGGACCGGCCTGCACTACCTGGTCAAGAACAGCGCCACCGGCACCAACCTGAAGATCAAGATGCTCAACGCGACCAAGCGCGAGCTGGTCAAGGACTTCCAGAGCGCCCTCGAATTCGACCAGAGCACCATGTTCAAGAAGGTCTATGAGGAAGAATTCGGCACCTTCGGCGGTGCGCCTTTCGGCGCCCTGATCGGCGACTACGAGATCACCCGCCAGCCGGAAGACATGTATTTTGTCGAGCAGATGTCGCACGTGGCGGCCGCCGCCCACGCGCCCTTCATCTCGGCCGCTTCGCCCGAGCTGTTCGGTCTCGAGAGCTACGCCGACCTGGGCCGCCCGCGCGACCTGGCCAAGGTCTTCGACACCGTCGAATACGCCAAGTGGAAGTCCTTCCGCGAGTCGGAAGACGCGCGCTACGTCGGCCTGACCCTGCCGCGCTTCCTCGGCCGCCTGCCGTACAACCCGCTGGACGGCGCCACCACCGAGGGCTTCAACTTCGTCGAGGATGTCGACGGCACCGATCACCACAAATACCTGTGGTGCAACGCGGCCTACGCCTTCGCCACCAAGCTGACCTCGGCCTTCGAGGACTTCGGCTGGTGCGCGGCGATCCGCGGCGTGGAAGGCGGCGGCCTGGTCGAGAACCTGCCGACCCATACCTTCAAGACCGACGAGGGCGAGGTTGCCCTGAAGTGCCCGACCGAGATCGCCATCACCGACCGCCGCGAGAAAGAGCTGTCGGACCTCGGCTTCATCTCGCTGGTCCACTGCAAGAACACGGACTACGCCGCCTTCTTCGGCGCCCAGTCGGCCCAGAAGGCCAAGAAATACAACTCGGACGCGGCCAACGCCAATGCGGTGCTGTCGTCCCAGCTGCAATACATCTTCGCGGTGTCGCGCATAGCCCACTACATGAAAGCCATGATGCGAGACAAGATCGGCAGCTTTGCCGCCGCGTCGAACGTCGAGGACTTCCTGAACCGCTGGCTGGCGCAATACGTCCTGCTGGACGACAACGCGAGCCAGGAGCAGAAGGCGCAGTTCCCGCTGCGCGAAGCATCGGTGCAGGTGTCGGAAGTGCCGGGCCGTCCGGGTGTGTACCGTGCGGTCTCCTTCCTGCGTCCGCACTTCCAGCTCGACGAGCTGTCCGTTTCCCTCCGACTGGTCGCGGAGCTTCCCGCATCGACCAAATCGTAACCGTAATCGTTCATCACAACTGAAAGGAACACCATGGCAATCGACGTCTACCTCCAAATCGACGGAATCAAGGGCGAATCCGCCGACACCGGCCACAAGGACTGGATCGAGGTGAAGTCCGTCAACTGGGAAGTGCTGCAGCCGAAGTCGGCCACCGCCTCCACCGGTGGCGGCCACACCGCCGAACGCACCGAGCACAAGGACATCGTGATCTCCAAGCTGGCCGACCTGTCGACCCCGCTGCTGCTGCAGAACTGCTCGTCGGGCAAGACCCTGCCGAAGGCGAAGTTCGAATTCCTGCGCGCCGACGGCCAGGGCGAGCGCGTCAAGTACTTCGAGATCGAACTCGAGAACGTCCTGATCAGCAGCGTGGCCCCGTCGGTGGCCCCGGGCGACATCCTGGCGGAAGACGTCAAGCTGAAGTACTCCAAGGTCAAGTGGAAGTACACCCAGCAGAAGGTCGGCGGCGGCGCGGGCGGCAACACCTCGGGCGGCTGGGACCTGTCGGCCAACAAGACCGCCTGATCGGCGCGTTTGCACAAGGGAGAAGCTGAAACATGCAGGGCTACGTTCCGGGACTGATGGACCGCCTGATGGACGGGCCGGCACGCGGCAGCGCTCCCTTGCGCATGTCGATCGAAGAACTCAAGGACTCGGTCGCGCGCGATCTCGAAGCGCTCCTCAACACCCGCATCGCCATTCCGGAACTGCTGCCGAAGCAGTTCCCGGAATGCCGGCGATCGCTGGTGACCTACGGTCTTCAGGATTTCGCCGGCCGGTCCCTGTCCAGCTTCGACGACCGCGCCCATATCTGCGCCTGCCTCGAGCAGGCGATCGCGCGCCACGAGCCGCGCCTGCGCAATGTGCGGGCCTCGCTCGAGCTGCGCGATGACGCGGTCAACTGCCTGAATTTTTCGATTACCGCGCTGCTGGTGGTGCACGCCGCCCAGGAGCCGGTCAACTTCGACGCCGTGCTGCAACCCTCCAGCCAGCATTACACGATCAGCCGGGGACGCCGCGCGGCAGGAGTCTAGATGGAAGAGTTGTTGCCGTATTACGAAAGCGAACTGGGATTCCTGCGCCGCTACTCGCGCGAATTCTCGGAGCGCTATCCAAAAATCGCCGGACGCCTCCTGATGGGCGGCGAGGTCTGCGAAGACCCGCACATCGAACGCATGATCCAGGCTTTCGCGCTGCTCAACGCGCGCGTGGCCAAGCGTCTCGACGACGATTACCCCGAATTCACCGAAGCGCTGTTCGCGGTGCTGTATCCGCACTACCTGCAGCCCTTCCCATCGTGCTCGATCGTGCAGATGGATTATGCGGCCGCCGCCAGCCAGCTGACCAGCGCCACCCGCATCGAACGCGGCACGCTGCTCGGCAGCCGCAAGGTGCGCGGCGCCGACTGCAACTTCCGTACGGCCTATCCGGTCACCGTGGCGCCGGTGCTCTTGAGTGCCGCCTCCTTCAGCCCGATCCTGGAGGCGCCCGCCGCCGTGCGCCTGCCGGCCGGCGCCGGGGCCGGCATCAGCATCACCCTGTCGGGCAGCTCGCCCCAGGCCGGCCTGCGCCAGCTGGGCCTTGGGCGCCTGCGCGTCTTCCTCGACGGCGAAGCATCGTTCTGCGCGGCCTTGCGCGACGCCCTGTTCATGCGCAGCGTCTCCGCCTGGGCCGAGGACGGCAATAGCGGGCGCTGGATCCAGCTCGACGCCGTGCCCCTGCATCCGGCCGGCTTCGACGAGCAGGACGCCCTGATCGATTTCCCGGCGCGCTCGCATGCGGCATACCGCCTGTTGACGGAATATTTCAGCTTCCCGGAGAAGTTCAATTTTGTCGACATCGACACGGACGCCTTGCTGGCGCGCCTGCCGGCCGGATGCCGCGCCGTGACCCTGCACCTGGCCGTGAACGGCGTGCGCGCCGACTCCAACCTGGCGCGCATGCTGGGCACCTTGTCAAGGCAGAACCTGCGCCTGGGCTGCACCCCGGTGGTCAACCTGTTCAGGAAGCGCGGCGAACCGATCCGCCTGACCCATACCAGCGCCAGCTATCCCGTGGTGGCCGATGCGCGCCGGGCCTTTGCCTACGAGGTGGTGTCGATCGATTCCGTCAACCTGGTGCGCCAGACGCCGCAGGGCGAGACCATCGTCCGGTTCCGTCCCTTCTATTCGCTGCGCCACGGCCAGACGCCGGAGAAGAACGGGCACTACTGGGTGATGCGGCGCGACGAGAACCTGGCCCTGCAAAGCCCCGGTTATGAGACCGAGATCTCGATCGTCGACATCGACTTCGACCCGGCGGCGATCGAAACCGATACCCTGAGCCTGGAGCTCACCTGCACCAACCGCGACCTGCCGGCCCAGCTGCCCTGGGGCCAGCGCGGCGGCGACCTGTTCATGGAGGGCGGCGCGCGCGTGGGCGCCATCTCCTTCTTGCGCAAACCGACGCTGTCGCACCGCTTCGAGCAGGGCGGGGGCGCGCACTGGCGCCTGATCTCGCACCTGTCGCTGAACCACCTGTCGCTCAGCGAAGGGGGCGTGGAAGCCTTCCGCGAGATGCTGGCCATGTACGACCTGCCGCGTTCGCCCGCCTCGCAGCGCCAGGTCGGGGGCATCGCGGCGGTCGCCTACAAACCGACCCACGCCTGGCTGCCGGGGAATCCCTTCGCCAGCCTGGTGCGCGGCATGGAGGTGCGCCTCACCATCGACGAGGAAGCCTTCGTGGGCAGCGGCATCCACGCGTTCGCCCATGTGGTCGAGCGCTTCCTGGGCCTCTATGTGCATGCCAACAGCTTCACCCAGCTCGTCGTGGTATCCAGCAAAACCGGAGAAGAATTATTGAAATGCAGCCCCCGAAGCGGCGATTCGAGCCTGCTGTAATCGAGCGCCTGTTCGCCCAGCCGCAGCGCTTCCAGTACTTCCAGGCGGTGCGCCTGCTCGAACTGTGGTTCAAGCGCCATGGCCGGGTCGGCGCCGGCGCCGTGGCGCGCCACCTGCGTTTCGAAAACTCGACGCGGCTGAGCTTTCCGGCCAGCGAGCTCGAAGCGATGCGCGCCGATCCGCCGGAGGCGGCGCCGGGACGCACGGCGCCCGACGCGGAAGAAGCGCCGCGCCTGCAGTACATCCGCATTACGCCCGCCTTCATGGGCCTGCTGGGCGGATCGGGCGCGCTGCCGGCCCACTACACGGAACGCATCGCCGGCCAGGTGCTGCACGAGAAGGATGACAGCGCACGTGCTTTCCTGGATACCTTCTCGAACCGATCGCTGGCCCTGTTCTACGAAGCCTGGCGCAAGTACCGGCTGGAGCTGAAGTACCAGATCGAGGGCCGCGACGGTTTCCTGCCGCTGCTGCTGTCGCTGGCCGGGCTCGGACCGCAGGCGCTGCGGCGCCGTTTTGTGGACGACAGCCATGGCGAGCTGCTCGATGAATCGATCGGCTACTTCGGCACCAGCATCCGCCACAAGCCGGCGTCCGCGGTGCAGATCGCGCGCGTGCTGTCCGAGTATTTCGGGGAGCAGGTGAAGGCCGAGCAGTTCGTCGGCCGCTGGTACGACGTGCCGGAAGAGCAGCAGAGCCGCCTGGGATTCGGCGCCGCGTTGCTCGGCGCGGGCGCGATGGCGGGCACGCGGGTCTGGCAGCGCGACCTGTGCATGCGCATCGTGATCGGCCCGCTGCGGCGCGCCCGTTTCGATGCCTTCCTGCCGGGCGGGAAGGCGGCGCGGGCGCTCTCCAGCATGCTGTCCATGATGACGGGCGTGACGCTCGAATACGAAATCCAGCTAGTGCTGCACGGCGAGGACGTGCGCGGCACCGCGCTCGACGAGGGCGGCGGACGCCTGGGCTGGGACAGCTTCATGGTGACTCTCGATGGCGGGTCGCCCGACCGGGACGACGTGCGCTACGACGTCCACACCCTATAACAAACCTGACAATTTGGACTAACAAGGGAAGCCTGCATGAGCCTGAACCTAAAGACCCTGATCGGCAAACTGAACGACACCTGCCGCAACGCCGCCACCCGCGCTGCCGGGCTATGCGTGGCGTCCGGCCAGTACGAGGTCGATCTCGAACACCTGTTCCTGGCCCTGCTCGAACAGCCGAAAAGCGACTTCGCCATCATCGCGCGCCAGAGCGGCATCCCCGCCGGCATGCTGGAAGCGGACCTGCAGGCCGAGATCGCGCGCCTCAAGACCGGCAACACCCGCACGCCCGTGTTCTCGGCGCGCCTGCCCAAGCTGTTCGAGCATGCCTGGCTGATCGCCTCGCTCGACATCCCGGCGGGCCGCCCGGCTGCGATCCGCAGCGGCCACCTGTTGCAGGCCCTGCTGGGCGACCCCGAGCTGTCGCAGCTGGCCTACCGCGGCTCGAAGCTGTTCGACCGCTTCGACGTCGACCAGATCAAGCACAATCTCGACAGGCTGGCTGCCGGTTCCCAGGAGGCGGTATTCAACGAGGTGAAACAGGAAGAGGGCAGCGACCCGGTCGGCGAGCTGACCACCAGCCCGGCCTCGAAGACCCCCGCGCTCGACCAGTTCACGACCAACCTGACCCAGCGCGCACGCGACGGCAAGGTCGATCCGGTGATCGGGCGCGACATGGAGATCCGCCAGGCGGTCGACATCCTGATGCGGCGGCGCCAGAACAACCCGATCCTGACGGGGGAGGCGGGCGTGGGCAAGACCGCCGTGGTCGAAGGACTGGCCCTGCGCATTGCAGAAGGCGACGTGCCGGATGTATTGAAAGGTGTCGAGATCCATACCCTGGACATGGGCCTGCTGCAGGCCGGCGCTTCGGTGAAGGGCGAGTTCGAGAACCGCCTGAAGAACGTCATCGACGAAGTGAAGAAGAGTCCGCACGCGATCATTCTCTTCATCGACGAAGCCCACACCATGATCGGCGCGGGCGGCCAGGCCGGCCAGAACGATGCCGCGAATCTGCTCAAACCCGCGCTGGCGCGCGGCGAGCTGCGCACCATCGCGGCGACCACCTGGGGCGAGTACAAGAAGTACTTCGAGAAGGACGCCGCGCTGGCCCGGCGCTTCCAGGTGATCAAGGTCGAGGAGCCGAGCGAGGAGCTGGCCTGCGCCATGCTGCGCGGGATGGCGCCCCTGATGGAGAAGCACTTCGGCGTGCGCATCTACGACGAGGCGATCACCGAGGCGGTGCGCCTTTCTCACCGCTACATCATGGGCCGCCAGCTGCCGGACAAGGCGATCAGCGTCCTGGATACCGCCTGCGCCAAGGTGGCCCTGGGCCAGAACGCCACCCCGGCCCTGATCGAGGACACCGCGCGGCGCCTGGAGCGCATCGAAGCCGAAGCGGCAGCACTGCGCCGCGAGCAGGCCAGTGGCAGCCAGCACGGCGCCCGCCTGGAGGAGCTGGAGCGCGAAGCGGCCACTCTGGCGGACCGCCGCGCCACCTTGGCCGCCCGCTGGGAAAGCGAAAAAGCGCTGAGCACCCAGATCGTCGAGGCGCGCCGCGCCATCGAGGCCGGCGAGGCGGAGGGCAGGGACGTGCAGGCCCTAGCCGGCGAGCTGCGCACCTTGCAGGGCGAAACGCCGATGGTCCCGGTGCAGGTCGACGGCCACGTGGTGGCGGAGATCGTCGCCGGATGGACCGGCATCCCGCTCGGCAAGATGGTCAAGGACGAAATCAGGACGGTGCTGAACCTGAAGCCCATGCTGGAAGAGCGCGTGATCGGCCAGCCCTACGCCATCGAAGCCGTGGCGCAGCAGGTGCGCACGGCGCGCGCCAACCTGGACGATCCGAACAAGCCGAAGGGCGTCTTCCTGTTCGTGGGACCGTCGGGCGTGGGCAAGACGGAAACGGCGCTGGCGCTGGCCGATGTGCTGTACGGCGGCGAGCGCAAACTCATCACCATCAATATGAGCGAATACCAGGAGGCGCACAGCGTCTCGGGACTGAAGGGTTCGCCGCCGGGCTATGTCGGCTACGGCGAGGGCGGGGTGCTGACCGAGGCGGTGCGCCGCAACCCCTACAGCGTGGTGCTGCTGGACGAAGTGGAGAAGGCCCACCCGGACGTGATGGAGCTGTTCTTCCAGGTCTTCGACAAGGGCGTGATGGACGATGCCGAGGGACGCGAGATCGACTTCCGCAACACCATCATCATCCTGACCTCGAATGTGGCTTCGAGCGTGATGATGCAGGCCTGCCTGAACAAGAGCGAGGAAGAGCTGCCGGCGCCCGATGCGCTGGAAGAGATGGTCCGACCCTACCTGGTCAAGCAGTTCAAGCCGGCCTTCCTGGGCCGCCTGAAGGTGGTGCCCTATTACCCGCTGTCGGACGACGTGCTGGCCAACATCATCGAACTGAAGCTGCGCCGCATCGGCGAGCGTATCGCGGCGAACCACAAGGCGGCGTTCGAGTACGACGAGGCGCTGGTGGAGGCGGTGCTGGCGCGCTGCACGGAAGTCGATTCGGGCGCACGCAACGTCGACAACATCCTGAACGGCACGCTGCTGCCGGAAGTGGCGGAATCGGTGCTGGCGCGCATGGCGGAGGGAGGCGCGATCGAGCGCATCGCGGTGACGGCCGATGAAGACGGCAAGTTCAGCTACAGCATTGCGTAGCAGCGCTTACCCGTAGCGCATGAGGGCGCACGCTCAGAAAAATGTGTCTTGGAAACATCGGTAAAATGGAACATCCTGTAAAGATGGTGGAAGGGAAAGCATGACATCGCCGATCGCCTCGCTGGCGTCCGCGGTGCTGGAAAGCCTGGCCGGACGCTACGCCCAGCACCGCCGCGTCCTGAAGCTGACGACGCCGCTGGGCGAGGACGTCCTGCTGGCCGAAAGCCTGCGCGGCAGCGAAGGGCTGAGCGAGGGTTTTCGCTTCGAGGTCGCCGCGCTGTCGCTCGACGCCGCCATTCCGCTCAAAGCCCTGATCGGACAGCCGGTGCTGCTCGAACTGCTGACGGACGGCTTCGGACAGAACCGGAACTTCCATGGACACGTCACTTCCGCGGAGCTGAATGGCGCCAACGGCGGCTTTGCCCGCTATCGCCTCGTCATCGAGCCGTGGACCCGTTTCCTCTCCCTGGGCCGCGACAGCCGCGTGTTCCAGGACATGAGTGTGCCCGACATCCTCGACACCGTCTTCCGGTCCTGGGACAGCCGCGGCAAGCTGGCGCCGGCCTGGCGCTTCGAGCTGGCCGACCCGGGCGTCTACCCAAAGCGCAGCATCACCACCCAGTACCAGGAAAGCGATTTCGCCTTCGCCGAACGCCTGATGAGCGAGGAGGGGCAGTTCTACTTCTTCGAGCATGGGGCCGAGTGTCATACCCTGGTCATCGCCGACCACAACGGCGCGTTCGTACCCAACCAGAAGGCGGACGTGCGCTTCACCCAGCCGGGAGCGGTGATGCGCGAGGACAGCGTCGACCGCTGGCGCATCGAATCGAAGCTGCAGACCAATGCGGTGGAGCTGGCGAGCTGGGATTACCGCAGCCGCGGCCTGCGCGCCGTGACCAGCTCCGCACTCGACGCGATCGCGCTGCCCAGCCGCGACCTGCCGGGCGTTTACGCCTATGCGTCGCGCGCGCATGGGCAACGCATCGCCGACCGCCAGCTGGAGGCCTTGCAGGCCGAGCGCGAAGTGCACGTCGGCGCCGGCACCGTGCGCAGTTTCGTTCCCGGCACCACCTTCACGCTGCATGAGCACAGCCGCTTCGATGGCAATGAGGACGCCGCCTTCACCCTGGTGCGCGTGCGTCATCTGGCGCACAACAACCTCGATGCCGATACGGGCAACGCCCTGGCGCGGCTGCTCGGGCAGTGCCTGCTCCGAAAGGAGAACGAGGAAGAGCTGGGTTCAAACCTGCATGCGGCGGGGCGGGAGCCTGGCACGCGCCCGGTCTACCGCAACCGCTTCGAGGCGATTCCGAGCCGCGTTCCCTACCGCGCCAGGCGCACGGACGGTCATGGCGCGCTGCTGCATCCGCGTCCGGTCGTGCAGGGGCAGCAGACCGCCATCGTGGTCGGCCCGTCAGGCTCCGTGATCCACACCGACCGGGACCATCGCATCAAGGTGCAGTTCCACTGGCAGCGCGGGGACGCGAGCCATAGCCGCCTGCCGCATCCCTCGCCCGACGGCCACACCGGCGCGCCCGCCGACGACACCGCCGGCACCTGGGTGCGCGTGGCGACACCGCTGGCGCCGGTCGCCGGCGCGAACTGGGGCAGCCATGCGCTGCCGCGGGTCGGGCAGGAAGTGCTGGTCGACTTTTTGGATGGGAATATCGACCGGCCAGTGGTGATCGGCGCGGTGTACAACGGTGCTGGCCAGCCTGATGCGCAAAGCAACCAGGTGGTGCAGGGCGGCGGCGCGGCGACCGGCAATGCGCCGGCCTGGTTCCCGGGAGAAGGTGGGGCACATGCGCATCCGGCGGTTCTGTCGGGGCTGAAGAGCCAGGCGCTGCAGGCCAGCCAGCAGGGCAACGGAGCGTATAGCCAGCTGGTGTTCGACGACACGCCGCAGCAGGCACGGGTGGCGCTGCAGCGGCATGCCAAGGCGCATGAAGGGCATGATGAGCTGAATCTGGGGCATCTGCGGCATCAGACAGACAACCAGCGCCTGGGCCCGAGCGGCTTCGGCGCCGAGTTGAAGTCGGCGCATACCGTGGCGGTGCGCGCGGGCGCGGGCATGCTGCTGGCGACCGATGTGGCGTCGGGAGCCGACGCGCACCTGGAGTCGTCGCCTGCCGCGATGCAGATCGAAAGCGCCAAGGAGTTGATGACCGACCTGGCGTCGACGGCGCAAAAGCACAAGGCGCAGATTGCAGGCGAGGGAAAGGCCGAGGAACTTTCCGCTGTGCGCGACGTCCAGCACTCCCTAGACACAATCCAGGTGAGCAGCGGCGCGGTGGCAGTAGCAGGTGAGGGCGGGATGGGCAGCGCGGCGTCGTTTGGTGAGGCTCAGTTGCAGTTGGCCGGTCCGATGGGCATCGCGGCGTTGACTCCTGCCAGCGCGGTACTCGCCGCCGGCGCTTCGACGGCGATCACGGCCGGGCAGGACATCGACATCGCGGCACAAGCCAACCTGTATCACGCCGTCAAGGCCGGGATCAGCGTTTTCACTTACGGCAAAGCGCAGGCAGCGAGCAAGCCGAATACCGAAACAGGCATCCGCTTGCATTCAGCCAGCGGGAAATTTAGCGCGCAAAGCCAGACCGGCCCGACGCGCATTACCGCCGACCGGACCATTACCGTTGCCAGCGTTACCCGCAGCGTGACCGTGGCAGCAAAAGACACCGTTCTGCTGACGGCGCAGGGCGCCTACCTGAAACTCACCGGGGGCAATATCGAGGTGCACGGACCGGGAAAGATGGCGTTCAGGGCAGGCATGAAGGAGCTGACGGGGCCGCGGAGTAGTACACCCGTGCTGCCGCAGCTGCCGAAGCCGGGACAGGTCAAGAACTTCATGGAGCTTAACTACCGATGGGACGATCTACAGCCCATGGTCGGCGCGCCGTACATGGTACTGTTCGATGATGGTACAAGCGTCAGCGGCAAGCTTGACGCTTATGGCCATGCCCGCTTGGAAAACGTTCCCACGCAGCGTGCACAGGTTTTCTATGGCGAGGACGAACGCGAAGCGGTGCCGCGCAAGCAGCCCAAGTCGAACGCCGTTTTCGGCGCAAAAGCGACGACGGACGACGAGGCGCAACGGCTAATCGCGCAGTATCTCGCACAGGAAGCGGAGCACTACAAATCGAATTTCTTCCCGGACGAAATCGAACGCATGGCGAACGCGGTGGACGGCGAAGGCGACGTCGAGCTGGAATACGATTACCACGTCCATGACTACCTCTACGACGACGAAGATTCGGCGGACGCACGCGACGGGGAACGCAGCTATCGGGACATCCACGGCAAGGACGAAGGAGAGCAGGCATGAGCGCGGTCACACCTGCAGCACGCGCCATCAAGCAGGCTGATTCCGGCATTGGCAACTGGCTGATGGACCTGGTCACCGGCGCTGGCTCGTCGCCGGGGCACATTATCGTGACCGGCATCCTTGGCGTGGTCCCCGGCGTCGGACAGGCGATGGATGCGCGCGACGTCATCATCAGCATCATCGTCATTGCAAAATCCCCCATGAGCGTCAGCGCCTGGGTCAACCTGGTGATCAATCTGATCGGATGTGTGCCTGCGGTTGGGGACGCGTTGAAGGTCGGCTTCAAGCTGATGAAGCAGGGGAGAAGCTTTGGCCGTGTGCTGGAAGCTGTCTCGCCTAAGCTCCGAGGCAATGTGCAAAAATACATGCAGAACGTTAACTGGGGAGCGTTGATTGCCCAAACCAAGAGCTTGTTCTTCAAGTGTATTGACGCGTTCATCGATGGCCTCGATTCTTGGGCGGTCAAGATGTTCGCCGGACGAAAAGAAGTCGCTGCCATCATCGCCGAGCTACAGGGCTTGCGCCGTCGGGCGCCCAAGATGATCGACGAAGCCTTCGCGGAACTGAAGATCATGCATACCCGCATGCTCGGCCATGAAGTGCCACGCAATACGGCTGCAGTTCGCCCGCCTGCTCCCCGGCCTCAGGCACCGTCGCGGGCAGCGCTGGCGGAACAGCAGCGGGTTGCAGCGGCGCGCGTGCAGCGCAGGCTGGCAGCCAAGCGCGCCGCAAAAGAAAAAGCTCCGACAGCGCAACCAAACGCGACGAATACCGCAACGAAGAAGAAGGCCGAACCGAAGAAGCAGAGCTGGAGCTCTGGTATTCCAGCGGAACACATCACCGACTACTACGTCAAGCGAAAGCATATCCACTTCCGTAAAGCCAAGAATGGAGGCCAACTAATTGAAGAACACAGTGTCGGCCACAATGGCTTGGATCACTTGTGGGCAAATTATTCCGCAGGGCGTGAATTCGTCGTCGGCGAGACCAAGTCCAGCATCTTCGATTCTTTCAAGCTCATGGCAGCGTTGCCAGCGGATTTGCAGGAAGCGTTCAACGCTTTGCGCGCGGACGAAGCTGCTAATCCTACCCGCAATGACAGGCCGAACATTTTCGCAAGCGAGGATCGCGACCGGCTCGCCAACAGGCGCGTAGGCGTTGGCGGATCGGATACCCAGGACACGGAGCTTCGGAAGGGCCTCGCTGCCCCGAATGCGGAGACGGGCCTGCACACGCAGATGAGTCACAAGTGGATCGAAGAGCGCTTGCCGCACCCTAGGGAACGCTTGACTGCCAAGGGCAGCAGGCTGCCCAACCTGATCCGCGACTGGTTGGATGGGGATATAGACGAGTGCCCCTACAACCGCTGGATCTCACTGGTGACTGGGCGCCAGCTTCACAAGCACCGCCAGTCGGGGGGGAGCACGCACGAAGTACAGGTCATCCTTAACTTACCCGACAACATACTAGAGCGATAACCATGATTCGATTGATCACGAAACAAGAATTTCCGACGGAGCGGCGGGACCCGCTCTTGGATTACCAGGCGTATCAGGTGGAAGCGGAAGACCTGACGAGCCGTATCCCGAAAGCGGCCAAACGGCTGAGCGATCCGGATTGGATCAAAGGCAAGGATATCGCTACGCTACTGCGGCTGACGCGCGCGCGCGCGGAGTACTCGCTAGATTTGCTTTCGCTCAGCTATTCGGCTGGCGCTCGCATCGACGAACTGGCTGGTTTCCTCCCCAATGTACTCGCTTACTACGAGGAGTACGCCATGTACTCCGAGGCTTACAACGCAAGTCCTGAGGGCAGTAGGAATCCGGCCCCGCACTTGGCCCTCGCCGATGTCGACTTTCACCGCGCCAGCCGATTGCTCTGTTTCGCCATCCTGCTTGGATGGCAGGAACTGGTACCGCGTGTCATGGACATTGTCGACTACAAGAACCCTGTCCGCGATGGCATGTTGGAGCGCTTGGCGGCACGCTTCGTCGAGCGCCCCTCGCCACCGCCCTCGGAGTGCGTACGTCATCTTCCCTACTATAAAACCTTGCGCATTTTTGATGCAGGCCCTTCTGAACGGCCGGGAATGATGAGTGAGTACCTGGATGACTGGTACGAGGCAAGCCGCCGGGAACCGTACCACGGCATGCACGGCGCTCCTCGTTTTCAGGGCTATTGGTCATGGGAGTCCGGGGCGATCACTGCCGTCCTAGGGATCGACGACACGATGTATCGCGAGAAGCCATTCTACCCGCGCGAAATCGTCGACTTCTATCAGCAGAGACTTGCGGCGACCGATGCGCAAAATCGGCCTCAAGCGAAAGAAATTCGTGCAAAAGCCGGCGATCGATGCCCAATCGGGGGAACGTGGGAATCGGTTGGTATTCCTGCTGAACGAGAGCAGTATGCGCAGGGTACGGAAATGCGTCAACTTGGCTCACCATACGGACTGACAGTCTGGCGGTATGTCAAAAAATAGGAATCTGGATCGGGAAACCATACTTTCCGAAACATCTCCACCTCATTTGCTTTGTCGGATATATTGGAGCGGCATATTTGGTTGATATGGCAGACGAGTCTTTCGAAATTTAGAACCCCGTCGCGAAACTAGGCGAGTTGATGGAAGCTGTAAATTCAGAAAAATTGTTTCTATCACTCACGCTGTTGGCATTCGGCAGTGTCCTCGGCTGGCTGTTAACCTACAAGATTGCCGGCGCGGATGCGGGATTTGAAGCGCTTGCTATATGTCTGACTATTGCAGGACTAACGTTTGTTTTTCAGCTAGCACTTTATTTCGTCAATCAAGACCGACTTTTTTATGTCGCGGTATTCTATGGCGCGCTTGGCCTGAATCTCGTTTGGTTCATGTTCAGCCTGTTCATTCCGATATTCTGGGTGGAAACGGTGCCGTTGCTGGCAAAGTGTTCTGCATCGGGAATCTTGGTCTTTCTGTCTATCGCGAACCTTTGGCGAGGCTATCGCCAGTTCGCTGATCGGTGGCGAAGCGTTGGCGACCCACTTGTCATCGGAAGAGTAAATCCGCAATTGCACACAATCGATTGGGAGCAGATCCAGAAACGGTTGCGATACGATGCCAACATCTTTATCCCTGGGCTGCCTCAAAATGTCACCTCGGTATTGTCGGCGCTATTACTCATCTCAATGCTCGCAGGGCTTAATTTCCGGACTGTGTATCCGGTGTTAAGCACGTTTGCCTGGGGTGTTCCGTGTGCAGTATTCGGATCGTTTTTCTTCCAGCTAGTTGGAAATCGTATGTCAGAAGCTAGCGCTATCAACGATTTACAGAAAAAGCTTGGGTTTGTGTTCAAGATTCGGAAGTGAACAAGACGAACCCTCAGCAGATGCCAGTCCAATGGAATGCAGTCGCATCCGTTGCGAGAAAGTTGATGCGTTCAGGCGCGAGTGCATGCCTGCATCTTTTGTAAAGACGGCCAGCCTCTGGAGTGTATTCGCTCGAAAGGGCGGGCAAAAAATGATGGAAAAGCCGACAACAATACTATCTATTTCCTTTTTTCTTTTATTGTTCAGCACCGTTGGTAGCTCATTGCTAGCGTCGAGATTGGCAGGGGATAACGCGGGATATGGTTCAATCGTTCTCGGCACCAGTGGGGCGAGTCTAATTTTCCTCGTGCAGGTCGCGCTATACCGCATGATTCATAACAGGTTGTATTTCGCAATCGTGTTCGGCGCTGCTCTACTTCTTACGTTGGCTTGGATCATGTTTTGCCTGTTCATGCCCATACTTTGGATGGACTCGCTGCCAGTCTATGCAAAGGCAGTTGTAGTATGCATACTCCTATTGTTGTGTGTGGTTAATTTTTTGAAAGGTAAAAGCGACTTTCTTCGCAGTTGGTCCTCGCGTCCCGATCGGCTGCGATTCGGAAATTTGGACCCCGTCAAGGGGACGATTGCATGGGAGAAGGTATTGCTGTCCTTAAAGCTAGAGCCCGACCTATATATCCCCGGCCTACCGCGAAGGCTCTCAACCGTTGCCGGGGTGCTGCTAGTCGGCTTTATGTTAATTGGATTAAATTTTCGCATGGCTTTCCCCGTGTTTAGCGCATTTGCATGGGGCATTCCCAGTGCTGTGATTACGGCGTTTGTTTTCCAATTGATTGGCCAAAAGATGGGCGAAGCCAGGAAGGTACGAGAGATCCAGGCGGAACTTATGGTAGAACTTCAAAGTGCATCTGGAAAACAATTAGTCAAGAAACTGGCTTGATCGCGCTGGGATGGCGCTACGCAAAACCTGATCCCTGCGGTGGCGCTCGCGCTGAGCTGCCCATGGCTATGGCAGCGGTACAGCGGTCATGTCGCGTCGAGAAGCAGCGCAACGTCGCGCCTGACGCGTCATATGTAGCTCATCGACAAGGCGGGCCTGCCAGCCGCGAGATCACCCTACGCGTCCCACTCATACCCAGGTATCGTCCTGCCGGCCAGCTTGCGGCATCAGCTCGCCCAGGCTGCGTACGCAGCGCTCTTCGGACCGGCGGCACGCCGCCCATAGCCCGGTCCTGCCGCAACATGCGCCCGTATCAGCGGTGACCACCCCGCGGCCAGCGCCGCAGCGAAAGGATTCTCCGCTGACAAGGACTCGGAGGCGCGCGCGATGGCGCTGAGTTTGTCGACCGTGCGCTCGACCGCGACGAAGAAATCCCAGTCGGACAGCTCCTCGTCGGCACGAAGGCGAGCATGCTGTTCAACCCAAACAGCGTTAAGTAGGACATTGACTCGTAGACGATCTCGAAGAAACTGCGGCCGCTGCCATCAGCCAATATGGATCTGCTGAACCCCGCGATTTGCTTCCCGTCGCTGTCGATTGCCGGGGCCAGATCAACACCGGTTCCCGGCATGCGCGCCTGCACGCGCCCGTCGGCGCCAATCTGGAAGAGGACGAAGCGCTCGCCGTCCGGCGTCAGGAACACCAGTTCTCGCTCGTCGTTCCAGAAGCACGCGCAGCGCCTGCCTGCCTCGATGGTATAGCTCCCGCGCACCTTGTGGCGGGCGCGCAGCGCCAGCGGCGTGGACCCCGCCCAGATCTTCTCTCCGTCTGACTCGGTCACCTGCACAGCGATGCCGGTGTTGTCATCCAGGTCCAGCAGTTCGTCCGCCGAGCGGTGACTGTAGATGTACACGGCGTTGCTCTCCACCGCTTATGCCTGGACGCGAATCGCTGTCAACCGCCTTGGGGCGGCACGCCCAGCAGCTCCTCGATGTGCGCCAGCGAAGCCGAATCCTTGACCACCGAGCGCAGCCAGGTATGCAGGTCCTGTTCGCCCGCATTCGCCGCCTTGTCGGCAAAATAGGACACCGGGCTGTGCGGCTCGGTGCGGCGGAAGAATTCGGCGATGGCGCGCAACTGGGTGATGGCCTGATGGCGCGTGGTGATGGGGCCCGACGGACCCGCGTGGATCGGCGCTGCATGCGTTTCGGCGGACTGCGTGCCCGCCGGCGCAGCGTCGTGGGCCGGAGCTGCGGCCGCGGGTTCACCCGGCGCCGGCATCGTACGAATCAGCTCCTGTACCGCATCTCGCGCCGCCACGAAGGCCGGCGCCTCGTTGCCGAGCCGCGCATCGGCCGCGCGCTCCAGATCCAGCAGGGCGTCCATGCAAGCCTGCGCATCCCGCGCAAACCCGCTGCGGAAGGCGGTGGAACTGGCGCGCCGCGCCGCCTCCATCTCGGCCAGGCGGCGGCCGTCGTCCAGGTTGGCCTTGCGCGCGGTATCGAAGTCGAGCAGGGTCCAGGCGCTGCCGTTGCCGTCGGTGACCGGGATTTCCTTGAGCAGGCCGGGAATACGCGCCAGGATCCACGCCAGGTTGCCGATGCGCTGCTCCTGGTCGCCGTCCTCGGCTTCCGGATACAGGCCCTGGTCCCAGAAGCGCTCCACCAGGCCGCCCACCACGCGCAGGCCCTCGGCCAGGCCGGGCAGGTAGTGGCGCTTGGCGGCGGCTTCGGTCAGCCAGACTGCCAGGCGCAGGTCCTTGCTGGTGCCCGCGAGCAGGGCGCTGCTGCGCTTGACGACGAAATCCCAGTCGGCTTCCTTCAGCTCGGTCACCCATTCGCCCTGGTCGAGCGAAGGGTCATCGAACTTGCGGGCGTGGACGATGGCGTCCATATCGGACGAAAAACTCAGGTCGGCGCCGGCGGGGCGGTCCGGGCTGATCGGCTGAAGGAGGTCTTCGGCTGTGAACATGCGTGGTCCTTGTGATTCTGTTGTTGCTTACTGTGCGATGCGGAATTCGATGCGGCGGTTGCGCGCGCGGCCTTCCGACGTCTCGTTGCTGGCCACCGGCCGGTCCGAGCCCTGGCCCGAGGCCGTGAGCAGGTCGCCGTTGATGCCGTGACTGGCCATATAGGCCTTCACCGCCTCGGCCCGGGCCTGGCTCAGGCCCTGGTTGGTGGCGCGCAGGCCGACGTTGTCGGTATGGCCGATGATCTCGACCTTGCGCCCCTTGACCTTCTGCATGGCCGCGATCATCTCGTCGAGGATGGCACGCCCGGCCGGCGTCAGGGTCGCCTTGCCGCTCTCGAATTCGACGGTGCGGTTGGCCAGGGCGCTGTCCAGGATGCCCTGTTCGTTGCTGGACACGCGCAGGCCGTTGTTGACGGTATAGGTCGGGTTCAGGTTCGATGCGACGTCGCCTGCGATCTTCTGGCGCAGCCCTTCATTGGCGACTTCGCCGCGCAGGCTCACGGTGGTGCCGTCGATCTTCAATTGTCCGCGGCTGATCTGCTTCAGGTCCGGCGAGATGAGCTTCTGCACATAGCTGTTCCAGTTGGCGGGCATGGCCACCTGGCCGATCGCGATCTGGTCGACCACGCGCTCGGCGCCGTACAGCTCGCGCAGGCGCGCCAGTACGGCTGCCTTGGTGGCTTCGTCGGGAACGGTGCCGGCGGCCAGCACCTGGCCCGGCTGCGGCGCCTGGGCCTGGGCCTGGGCCATGTTGGCGGCGCCCAGCAACAGCGCCAGCAGGAATGGGTAGTAAGGTCGTGCCATGGTCAGGTTCCGATAAAAGCGGTGTTCAGCGAATCGAGGGCGGACTTGAGCGAGAGCTCCTCCTGCGCCAGGTAGGTCGACAGCTTGCGCACGGCATAGTCGTCGTTCACCTGGTCTTCGACCCAGTCGAGTTCGTCGAAGGTGATGTGGCGTTCCTGGCCCGCGCGCGGGTCGATGATGGCCTGCAGGGTCTGCGCCGAGGCGCCCGAGAAGCCCAGCACCAGGGCGGGGCGTTCCGCGATGCGGGTCAGGAACAGGGCCAGCTCGAAGTCGGCGCGCGCGAGGAAAGGCGTGATCAGGTGCATCCAGAAGGCCGCCACCAGGCTGCGGTACATGGGGTCGCGCGGCAGCGGCAGCAGCAGGCTTTTCTCGAGGCGGCTGGAGCTGCTCGCCAGTACCGGTTGCAGCAGCATGCCCAGGGCCAGCAGCAACTGGCGCACGCTGCCCTGGAAACCGGCCTGCGCCAGCATGGCCTGCAGGCCGCCGATGGTCTGCATCTCGAGGAAGTCGGCGAAGGCCGCGTCATAGGCCGACGTGCGCAGGTCGACCTCGATGACCTGGCTGGTGGCGGCCTGCAGCGGCGCCGCCGCGTCGGGGGCCCTCAGCACTCCGGTGCTCAGCGTCTCGAGGCGATTCCACAGGCGGTTCAGCACCAGCGGAGCATCCGGCACGAATTCGGCCGGCTCGCTCACTTCGAGGGTGCTCATCATGAGGAAGGGAAAGCGCCGGCTTGACTGGTCGCTGCTGGCCACGATGTGCCCCGCGATCGCGTGGCGGCGGCGCGGCCCGATGATGGCGAAGTGCAGTGGCGCCATGGCGTCGTAGCTGAGCTTCCAGCGGGCGTCGCTTGCCAGGAGGTCCATGGCGCGCGCCAGCCAGTCGTCGAGGGTCTTGATCAGGGCCGGATTGTCGCTGCCCTTGATGAAGTCGCCCCGGCTCGGCACCTTGCCGAAGTAGCCCACGGTGGCGGCCGTAGCGTTGGTACCGAGACGGCTCATTGCGCACCTCCGTTCGCGGCGACCGCGGTCACGGTGGCGGGCGCCGCGACGACGGTATCCGGCAGGCGCAGGCGCTTGAAGCCCTGGTTGCCCGGGCTAGGGGCGGGCGCGGCGGCCGGCTTGCGCGTGCCGATGACTTTCAGGTTGGCGGAGACGCTCACGCCTTCGTTCGACCAGGTCAGCTCGAACACGCCGCCATCCTTCTTCTTGCGGCTCGAGGCTTCGACCATGCTCTTCAGGCCTGTGCGGCCAGGTTCGTTCAGCAGGGTCACGCTGCGGCCCTGCGGGGTGATCGCCGTGATGCGCGCGCCCGGCGTGCCGAAGTTGCTGGGCCAGGCCATGTGGACCCAGGGCTGGGCCTGGCCGCGCCAGCGCAGTGCCTGGCCGTCGATCTCGATGGTGAATTCGGTGGCGCCGACCGCGCTCAGGGCCTGCAGGTCGAACATGGTCTGCTCTTCGCCGCCGCTGACGGCCGCCACATTGGCCACGCCATTGGCGGACAAGGGAGCGATCCAGCCCGGGAAGCTGGCCACGACGGTGGGCGCCAGATGGATGCCCATGTCGGCCCAGGTTTTTGCCGCCAGCACGTCGCCGCGGCGCACCACCAGCGGACCGATCGTCGTGTCGAAGAACTTGGCGATGGCGCCGGCCGGGCCAAAGATCTCGCCGATCTCCTGGTTGCTCGCCTCCAGGCGCGACTCCACAGAGAAGGGGTATTTCGGCGCGAGGTTCTGGCGGAAGGGCTGGACCACCTGGGCCGCCCAGACCTTGTTGATCTCGAGCTCGGTCGGCTTGACGATCACGGCGAAGCTCTGCATCAGCGGGCGCACCAGCAGCGGGCGGATGGCCGCCTTCTGGCTGTCGCTCATCCCGGTCAGCATCTGCTCGTCCACGTATTTCAGGGCGTCGGCCAGTTCCGAGCCGTTGCCGTCGAGCGTCTGCTGCATCAGCTGCTTGGCGCCCGGGCCCGGGTCGCCCTGGTTCTTGATGGTGTTGAAGCGGCTGCGCAGCTTGGACATCTGGTCCATATAGCCACGCATCAGGGAAGCGTTGTTGTCCTTGGCGACCACCATGCGCGCGACGCCGGCGAACTCGCGGCCGACGGGGCCGAGCGGCAGGGCGGCGTTCTGCGGGGTGCCGGCCGGGATGTTGATGTTCACCTGCGACGGTTTCTGGCGCAGGATGGTCTCCTTGAACCAGGCCATCACGCCGCGCTGCGCCTGCTGCAGGCCGGCGTCGACCAGGGTCGGATTGTCCCAGGAGGTCTGCTGGTAGACCGTGGTCACGAGCTTGCCGATGGGGGAGGTCTGTGGATCGCCCAGGCGATTCATGGCGCCGGCCGCGGCTTCGAAATTGCCGAGGTCGCGGATGGTCACGCCCTGCAGGAAGCGCTGCCACTCCTTGGCGTAGTCGTTCTTGTACAGCTCCACCAGCGACTTCTGGATCTGCTCCGGGCTGCCTTCCAGGGTGAGGTCGTCCTTCGACGCGGTCTTGAGCACCCAGTCGGCGCTCTGCAGTTCGCGGTTGGCGGCGTCGCGGAAGGCGTCCTGCACGAAGCCTTCCCAGGCTTCGCGGGTGAAGGTGCCGGGGATCGCATAGCTCCCCAGCACCAGCTCCTTGTCCTGCTCGCCCACGATGCGGGCCACCGTCATGGTCGGGAAGCGGGTCGCGGCGCGCGCCTTGACGTCGGCGTAGACGCGTTCGCGCGCCGGCATGCCGCGCACCACGCGGCGCAGGTTGTCGCGGGTCTGGTCGACCAGGGCGAGCTTCGGCTCCAGGCGCGGCCAGGACACGTCCTGGATCTGGGACAGGTAGAAGGTGATGATGCGCTCGGCGCCGCGGATCATCTCTTCGCGCGGCATGGCGCCGCGGTTGGCGTCCAGCCAGTTGCGCCAGAAGCGGGTCAGCTGGTCGTTCAGGTGGGCGCCTTCGGCGCGCGCCGGGTCGGCCAGCATCAGGTAGGTCTTGAGTGCGTTGTAGGCATCCTCGCTGCTGGTCGGCGAGGAATCCTTGAACTGCTGGGAGGCCTGGGCCGCGGTCTTCGCGGCGTCCGCGTCGGCGCCGCCTGCGCGCGCCGAGGGCTGCAGCTCGGCGGCGTTGCGGTTGACCTCCGTGAGGAAGCCCTCCAGCGATTCGCCCACGGGTTTGAGCATGACTTCGCGTACGCCGCTGAAGTATTCCTCGCGCAGCTTGCGCTCCAGGTAGTCGCCCTGGTACAGGCCCAGGCTCAGGGAAAGCGGCCTGTCCTCCCGATACCGTTCCAGCTGCTCGATGCGGTCCTGCAGGATCTGCAGGGCCTCGAAGCGCGACTGCAGGTCGACCCGCTTGGCCTGCACGCGCGCCGCCTGGGCCAGGTCGGCTTCGACGTTGGCCACCAGCTGGCGGTTGTTCATTGTCGACCAGGTCCAGCCGCCCAGGGCCAGGCCGGCCACCGCCACGCAGGCGATGAAGGCGGCGTAGCGCATGCGGATCTTGGCGGGGCTCGCATACTGCGCCACCAGGTCCTTGTCGGCGAAGATCACCTTGCGGAAGAGATTGAGCAGGAAGTAGCCCTGCTGCTGGTGTACCTCTTCTCCCTCATGCGGCTGCAGCTTGATGTCGAAGCGCCGCGCCACGCGCTCGGAGGAGACAGAGACCGGCTCGCCTTCCTGCAGCGCGCTGGTGAAGTAGAAGCCGCGGAACACGGGCTTGAACTGGAAGGGATTTTCCTCGAACAGGGTGGCGATGAAAGCGCGCAGCGGTCCCTTGATGTTGGAGAATTCGAGCGGGAAGGTGAAGACGCCCGGCGGCATGCGCTCGCGCCACTGCAGCGCCATGTTCGCCGCGCTCATGTCCTTCAGGCCTTCGTACAGCTCGTCGAAGCGGGCATCGAAACTGTCCAGCACCTGCTGGCCGCTCACGTTCGGGTTGTAGGGCAGCGTCGCGCCCCAGATGCGGTCACGCTCGCCGCGCTCGGCGTCCTGGAAGAATTCGTTGAAGCCGGTGATCAGGTCGGCCTTGGTGAAGACCACGTAGACCGGCGCGTGCACTTCGAGCTTCTCGGTCAGCTCCTGCACGCGCTGGCGCAGGTTCTTGGCCAGGTTGATGGCGAATTCCGGACGGTTGCCGGTCAGTTCGGCCACGCTGGCCGCGATGATCACGCCGTTGATCGGCGCTTTCTTGCGGTATTTCTTCAGCAGCGAAAGGAAGCCGAACCACTCGGCGCGGTCTTCCTCCTGCACCGAATAGCGGCCCGCGGTGTCGATCAGGATGCCGTCGGTGGTGAAGAACCAGTCGCAGTTGCGGGTGCCGCCGACGCCGTGCACGATCTTGCTGTCAGCAAAAGGGAACTGCAGGCCGGAGCTGGCGATCGCCGTGCTTTTGCCGGCCGCCGGGTTCCCGATGATCATGTACCAGGGCAGTTCGTAGAGGGCCGCGTCGCCGGACAGCTGACCCAGTTTCGAGCCCTTGATGGTCGCGATCGCGTCCAGCATGCGGGTGCGGATTTCTTCCTGCTCCTGGCGCTGGGCCGGGTTGGCCTTCGGTGCGGCGCTGGATGCCTGCTGTTCCAGCATGTCGCCCAGCTGGACGCCGGCCTGCTTGCCGCGGTAGCGGCGCCACAGCCAGCCTGCGCCGACGCCCAGCACGGCGAGCAGGAAGATGGCCCAGGCCCAGGCGGGCGGCAGTCCGAGCAGGGCGGTGGCGATCCACAGCAGGGCCGCCAGGGCGAGCAGGCCGGCCAGGCTCAGTGCGGGTCGGGAGGTCAGGGTTTGCCGGAGTGATTGCATCGTCGGTCGTTCTCGTTCAGGAAAGTGCCGCGGCCGGGCGAACCAGGGCGGCAGTACGTTGTAATGGGTCTTCGTTGCCGACGCACAGGGCGGCGCCGGCGGTTTCGTTTGCGTGCTGGTGGGCCAGGACCAGCGCGGCCAGGAAAGGCAACTGTTCGCCATGGCCGCAATGGCCGCAGGCGCCGCCGAGGCTCCTGACGTCCTGGCCGGCGTCGAGGTGGGGCAGGACTTCGCCGCTGAACTTCATCAGTTCCAGCACGCCGGCGCTGCGGTGGCTGGTGTCGGCCAGCACGGCGCTGACGCCGGCGCTGCCTTGCGCGTCGGGCAGCAGCGTTGCGGCGAGCTGGCGCAGCTCGCGTGCGTCGGGCTTGCGGCCTGCATCCTTCGCATTTCGCGGCATGCTCGCCAGCTGCAGGACGTTGGCGGGCAAGCCGCACTGCGCTGCCTGGGCGGCATCGGCGACCAGCAGGCCGGCGGCGGCTTCGCCTGGAATCAGGCCCTGCGGATTCGCGGCGGCGAACAGGGCGCCCTGCATCGCCAGCTCCTCGACGGCCGTTTCACCGATCTGCGAACCGAAGCTGAGGACGATCGTGAATACCGTTTCTCCGGGGCGTGCGGCCTCATCCGCCAGCTGGGCCAGGACGGCGCTCGCCTGCGTCGCCAGGCTTGTGACCTCCAGCCGTTTTTCCGGCCACCCGGCCCGGACCGAGAGCGCTCCCAGCCAGGCCGCGGCGATCGCGCGCTGCTCCTCGTTCCAGCTTGATGCGAGTACTGCCTGGATGCGCAGCACCGGGAGTGGCGCCGCGCCGGCCCCGTCTTGGGCGCCGGCGAGCAGCAGAGGATGGCCGGTCGCCTGCATCAGGAGTTCGCCGGCGACCGCGGTACCAAGTGCAAGGGCGCGCCACTGCTCGTCCTTGAAGCGCGGATCCGCGTGGCCGGCGCTGCTGCGCCACGCGTCCAGCTCCTCCTTGAACAGTTCGATGGCGTCGAGCTGGACGCGCGCGCTCATGAGCGGAAAACCGTCCTGGTCCACCAGTTCGGGGTCGAGGTCGGCGCGTGCGCGGCCTTCGCCGACGGCCTGCGACAGCTCCTCCGCGCTGGCGCCGTGCGGGGTATGGACGGCGCCGGCCAGGATGGCCAGCGCGGGCAGGGCGGGCGGCGCTGCCGGTGCGGCGGCGGCCGCGTCGTCTGTGGGCGCGGGGGATGCTGCCGCCGCGCGCGCTGCCGCGATGCGGCGTCCGAGCCAGACAGCCAGCAGCAGCGCCAGCGGCAGCGCCGCCATCCAGGCGAACAGGTCGAGCGTCGACGGCATGCGGTTGGTGGCGCGCCAGTACGACACCGCGCCGATCCAGCTGCCGCAGAACACGAGGGAGGCGAGCAGGGCGCCTTTGAGCCAGCCGCGCATGCTAGACCTTGTCCACCGTGGTTTGCTGGCCGGCGATGAGCCTGGCGCCGCAGCCGGTTTCGTCGCCATGGCGGGCGACCGGCTTGCCGTCGACCAGCATGGTCATGTCGCCGGTGGCGATGGTCTGGTCGCCGTGCACCGGGCAGCTCACCTTGTCGCCCAGGCGTGCAATGCCGATGCCGCCAATGTCGCTGACCAAGGAGGCCTCGACGACGGTGCCGCCGTGCGAGGTCTTGTCGCCGAGTCTGATCAAGGGGCCTGCCATATTCTGTTCTCCAATTGCTAACGCCGCTTCATGACGCCGGGCCTGCGAAGTTCCGTGTGCCCGAGGTCCATCATCTTCCAGCGGCCGCCCCAGGTGAGGCCGACCGATTCCGCCACTTCGCCATACAGCTGGTAGCCGCGCATGGCCCAGGGATCCTTTTCCGAGATCACGATGCGTCCATTGCGCACGAAGGCGCTGTCCGCGGCCAGGCCGTACTGGTGCCAGCTCTGGAACGCGGCGGCGTTGGTCACGTTCGGCCCCATGGCGGCCAGCTTCTGCTGGCGCTCCGGGCTGCGGTAGCCCTCCAGCAGTGCCATTTCGTAGCCGTGCTTCTCCTTCATGATGCGGAAAGCCAGCAGCAGGCGTTGTTCGAAGTCGGGGTCGAGCATGGCCCAGTCGCGGCTGGCCGAGGCGATCAGGGGGCGCGCCTCGGCGACTTCGGCGGTGGTGAAGGCCACCGGCGGTAGCGGCGGGGGCGGCACCAGCTGCTCGCCTTCGAGCAGGGCCGCGACCTGGCCGTTGACCTCGCGCGTATCGGTTTCGAAGCCATTGAGTGTCGTGTGGGCGCCGCCCAGCAGCGCGAACAGGGCCGGTGCGCCGAGCAGGACCAGGCCCGTCATGCAGATTGCATAGTGCTGTCGCAGGAAGTGGCCGGCCCTGTGCAGGCTATCGAGGCCGGACCGGCGGGTCGATGCGAGCGCCAGCTTGCGCCGCTGGGCGATCGACTGCCAGTGCCGTTGAATGCGTGTTCCAGCGCCGAGCAGCGTCTGAAGCATGAATGCGCGTCCCGTCGGGAACAGCAGCATCCAGCTGATCAGGCATGCCAGTGCGAAGTACAACGCAACAGCAACGAACAGCACGTACTTTTCCTTGTTTAAGAATTGTTACGGAAATGCAGTTGCCGCAAAGTATAACTTTCCCTTGCGATAAGACCCCGCACGATTGGAATTATGAGTAACGCATAAGTCCACACAATTGGTTACTTGTTATTTGGCACGATTTTTACAATCAGCGTAAAGTTATGGTCAACTCAACAGAGGAGTGTGTTTTGCACGACAGTAGCGAACGCCGCCCCGGCGCGGGTCGACCCAGTCTTCTATCAGCGAACGAGGCCCCCAAGCAGGAGGACCGCAGCATCCTGAGCCAGCTCGATGGCCGCTCCGCGCCCGCGCGCGCTGCGCCGGCGCCGGCCCGGCACGACCATCACCAGCGCGGGGTGCGCGCCGCCGTGTTCGCGATCGCCTTCGCCGGTATCGGCACCCTGGGGTGGCTGGCATTCGGCAGCGTGAACGAGTCGGCCGACGCGAGCCTGGCTGCGGCCCAAGCGCCGGCGCGTGTTCCGCCCATGGCCGCCCCGGCGCAGGCCTCGGGCGTCGCAACGAGCGCTCCCGCTCCTGCGCTCGAGTCCATACCGCAGGCGCCCGCCGCGGCGACCATCCAGGACGACCTGACGGCGGCGCTCGACGCACCGAATACCGCGCAGCCTTCCCCGGCCCCTGGGGCGAAGGCCGACCAGCACGATCTCGTCACTCTGCTCGACGCACCGGCCGCCGCCCCGGCCCCCGCGCTCAAGCTGGCCCAGGCCGCGCCAGGCAAGGCCGCCGGCACGAAGAAGCCGGCGGCGGACAAGCCCGCGCGCACCGAGAAGGCGCGTGCGCCCGCCGCCAAGCCGAAGGTGGCGCAAAAGCCAGCCTCCGGCAAGAAAACCGCACCCGCTGTCGACAGCGACGTCGCCATCCTGGCCGCCCTGCTGGCCCACACCAAGGCGCCCGAAGCCGGCTCGCCCGAAGAGATCTACAAGCGCTGCGCCACCAACGCCACCGCCGCCGAAGTGCAGCGCTGCCGCGTGCGCGTCTGCCAGGGCAGCGCCAAGGGCGCGGCCGAATGCAAGTCCGTCCGGATATCCAAAGCCTCGAGTTCGAGTTAACCATGCGTAGTGATTTGCTGGATCAGGCCATCGCTGCGCTTGCGCAGTTCGGCAGCGCCACCCGCCTGTATGCCC